>JBOHFX010000172.1:0-37329 GCA_050699875.1 Pseudonocardiaceae bacterium | reverse complement strand
GGACCCATCCCGAACCCGGAAGCTAAGCCCTCCAGCGCCGATGGTACTGCACTCGCCAGGGTGTGGGAGAGTAGGACACCGCCGAACACAACCCCACACAAAAGGGGCCCCCACCACACCCCGGGGGGCCCCTTTAACTCTGTGATCACGAGAGGATTCCGAGCCGTGTCAGCCGAGGGGAATCTGACCGGAGGCGCGGAACCCGATGGTCGTGAGCCTCGCGAGCCCGCGGAGCGGCGCACAATGGACGAGTCCAAAAGGAAGGTACCTAACCGGCGGCCTGGAACTGGTAGCCGAAAAGATCGGGCCGGTCGACCGGTGAACGGCGGAATTCCGCAGCCATGGCCCCAGGACGGGGCTCCCCGAGACCGTGTTGTTCCGCGCCCGGAACTTCCGGAGGACGTTGATCCAAATGAGCTGGATCAGGACGTGCGCAAGGAGCTGTTGACGCTGCCGAAAGGGCTAGCCGACCTTGTTGGGACTCACCTGGTGGCGGCCGGTCGGGTGCTGGACGATGATCCGCAGCTGGCCCTGGCGCATGCCCGGTTCGCCCGCAGTAGGGCGAGTCGACTTGCCGCGGTACGGGAGGCCGCCGGCGTTGCCGCCTACCGTGCCGGGGAATGGTCGGAGGCTCTCGCGGAACTTCGCGCCGCGCGCCGGCTGGGCGGAGACCCGGGGCGTCTCGCGCTGTTGGCCGACTGCGAACGCGCTCTGGGACGCCCAGAGCGCGCCGTGGAGATCGCGCGAAGTCCAGAGGCGAAGCAGCTCGACATTGACGAGGCGGTGGAGCTCCGGATTGTCGCTGCCGGAGCGCGGCGTGACCTCGGCCAGTTCGACGCGGCGGTGGTCGCACTGCAGGGCCCGGACCTGGACGCAGCGGGTACGGAGCAGTGGCGGGCGAGGTTGCGCTACGCGTACGCGGACAACCTGCAGGCTGCGGGTCGCGAACAGGACGCGATCCGATGGTTCCTGGCGGCTGCGGATGCCGACGTCGAGGGTGTGACAGACGCCGCGGAGCGGGCCATCGAGCTCAGCGAGCGGCCGGAACCGCCGTGAACGGGCCCCTGCAGGGCTACGACGCGGTGCTGCTTGACCTTGACGGCACTGTGATCCGGGGGGCCCAACCGGTGCCAGGAGCCCCAGACGTGGTCAATAAGCTACGGCGGGCCGGCTGGGCGGTTCAGTTCATCACCAACAACGCATCCCGAGCGCCCGCCGAGGTTGCTGAGCACCTCACGGCGCTGGGCGTCCCGACCGCGTCCGAAGAGGTGGCCACCAGCGGCCAGGCCGCGGTCGCCTTGCTTGAATCCCAGCTGCCAGCAGGCGCTCCCGTGCTGGTCGTCGGCACTGAAGCATTGGCCGCCGGGGTGCGGTCAGCGGGGCTTCGCCCAGTAGCTGCAGCATCCGAACGGCCGGCCGCTGTCGTACAGGGTCACTCTCCGGACACCGGATGGACGCTGCTGGCCGAAGCATGCTTGGCCATTCGCGGTGGCGCGATGTGGATCGCGTGCAACACCGACCGCACCTTGCCCACCGAGCGGGGCTTGCTGCCCGGCAACGGCGCCATGGTGGCGGCATTGCAGGCGGCCACGGACCAGGACCCCACGGTGGCCGGCAAGCCGGCGCGCCCGCTGCTCGATACTGCCATGCACCACGCAGGCGCGCAGCGGCCGTTGGTGGTCGGCGACCGCCTGGACACCGATATCGCCGGCGCGCGGGCCGCCGGGCTGGATTCGCTGTTGGTCCTCTCTGGGGTCGCCGACGCCGCGGCACTGCTTGCGGCTCCGCCAGAGCAGCGACCAACTCACCTCGGCGCCGACGTTCGGGTGTTGCTCGAGTCCCCGGAGAAGACTCGGATCCACGCCAGACTCGGCTGGCGCGTGGAGGCCGCCGATGGCGACCTGGTGCTGCACGGCGACGGCACCGTCGGCGACCCCTTCGACGCGCTGCGGACCCTCTGCGCCACCTGGTGGACCGAGCATGCCGGATCTGTGCAGGTGCGCGCCTGTGACGACATCGCGGCGAGCGCATTGGCCGCGGTGGGCCTCCGGTGACTGCGGTTCGTCACGTCGCTGGCCGCTCGGTAGCGTGGGTGCAGAACCCAGCGGCCCAGGAGACCAGCTAAATGACGTCGCAGCCACCCCCACCCGAACCGCTCATGCCGGCCGCGATCAGCGACGCGCTCGCGGGCCTGCAGGATCTCGACGAGCTTCCGACTGCGGATCACTTGGCGCGCTTGCGTGTCGTCCACGACTCGCTCACCGCGGCTCTGTCCAGCATCGACGAGGTTTAGGCGGTCCGGAGGTCTTGATGGGGCGCAGGGCCCGGCTGGATGCGGAGCTGGTGCGACGCGGTCTGGCCCGATCCCGCGACCACGCCGCGGAGCTCGTTGCGCAGGGCCGGGTTCGGATCGGCGGGGTGACGGCGACCAAGCCGGCTACCGGTGTCGACGTGGACACTGCGCTGCTGGTTCGCGCGAGGGACGACGAACCCGACTGGGCGTCGCGAGGCGCCCGAAAGCTTCACGGCGCACTGAACGGCCTCATCGGCGGGGGCCCAATGGTGGCGGGTCGGCGCTGCCTGGACGCCGGTGCATCAACCGGCGGCTTCACCGACGTGTTACTGCGCCGCGGAGCGCAGGAGGTCGTCGCGGTCGATGTCGGCTACGGGCAGCTCGCCTGGGCCTTGCGCACTGACCAGCGGGTCCGGGTGCATGACCGGACGAACGTGCGAACGCTGAAACCCGAGACCATCGGTGGTTGCGTCGAGCTCACTGTGGCCGACCTTTCGTTCATCTCGCTACGCCTGGTACTGCCGGCCCTCGTCGCCTGCACCACACCGGAGGGCGACCTGCTCCCGATGGTCAAACCACAGTTCGAGGTCGGCCGTGAACGCCTGGGTGCCGGCGGTGTGGTCCGTGACCCGATGTTGCGCGCACGGGCCGTGTTGGACGTGCTGACCGTCGCGGCAGACCTCGGCGTCGGTCTGGTCGATGCCACGGCCAGCCCCTTGCCCGGACCGTCGGGCAACGTCGAATACTTCCTGTGGTTGCGCCGCGGCACGGCCGCCTCGTCGTGTCCGCTCGAGGAATTGGTGCACACCGTCGTGCGGAGGGGACCGCAATGAGGTTCGCGCGCGAGGTCCTGCTGGTGCTGCACACCGGACATCCGGAGAACCTGCCGATCGTCGAGCAGGTCGCCCGCCGGCTTGGCGCGGCGAACATCGGGCTGCGGGTGCTCGCCGAGGAGGCCACCTACCTCGATCTCGCGCTGCGCTACCACGAGGTGCCCACCGGGCCGGAGGCCGCCGCGGGCGCGGACCTCGTGCTGGTTCTCGGCGGTGACGGCACCCTGCTGCGTGCCGCCGAACTGGCCCGGCCCTGCTGCGTCCCGCTGCTCGGCGTGAACCTCGGCAGGGTCGGCTTCCTCGCCGAGGCCGACCTCGACTCCCTCGACGAGGCCGTGCGCGCCATCGTCGCCGGCGACTACCTCGTCGACGAGCGGATGACTGTCGACGTTACCGCCAGCCTCAACGGAACCACCATGGCCCGCACCTGGGCGCTCAACGAGGCCAGCGTTGAGAAGAGCCGGCGGGAACGGATCCTCGAAGTGGTGCTCGAGGTGGACCGCCGGCCGGTCTCGGGCTTCGGCTGCGACGGGGTGCTGTGCGCCACCCCCACCGGGTCCACCGCGTATGCCTTCTCCGGCGGAGGTCCAGTAGTGTGGCCGGACGTCGACGCTCTCGTCGTGGTCCCCAGCAACGCGCATGCATTGTTCGCCCGTCCGCTGGTGGTGTCGCCGGACTCGGTGGTGGCGGTGGAGACCGATCCACACGGGCACGCCGCGGTGCTGTGCTGCGACGGGCGGCGGACCTTTGCGCTGCCAGCCGGCGCTCGTATCGAGGTGGTCCGTGGCGCCATCCCGATCAGGCTGGTGCGCCTGAATGACTGCCCCTTCACCGACCGGCTGGTGCGCAAGTTCGAGCTGCCGGTGCACGGCTGGCGTGGCCCCCGGCCGAACTGACCACCCCGGGTTACCTCGCAGGGTGACCGCGGCGCGCTAGGGTGCGCCCCGTGCTCACCGAGATGCGCATCGAAGGCCTCGGTGTGATCGATGAGGCCACCCTGGACCTGCACCCCGGCCTGACCGTGGTAACCGGTGAGACCGGCGCAGGTAAGACGATGGTGGTCACCGGCCTGCAGCTGCTCGCCGGTGGCCGGGCCGACGCCTCCCGCATCCGGCGCGGTGCTGACCGGGCCATCGTGGAGGGCCGCTTCCGACCACCTGAGGGCAGCCCCGCCGTAGAGCTGGCCGGTGAGGTGGGTGCCCGCGCCGACGAGGACGGCAGCCTGATCGCCAGTCGCACCCTGACTGCGGACGGCCGATCCCGAGCGCACCTGGGTGGCCGCTCGGTCCCGGCAGGCGTACTGGCCGAGCTGGCCGACGGCATGCTGGCGGTACACGGCCAGAACGACCAGCTGCGGTTGCTGCGTGCCGGCGAGCAGCGGGCCGCGCTGGACCGATTCGCCGGCGACCATGTCTCCGAACCGCTGAATGCCTACCGCCGCGTCCGGGAGCAATGGCTGCGCTGCTGCGCTGAGCTCGCCGCCCGGCGGGATCACTCTCGGGAGTTGGCCAGGGAGGCCGACCTGCTCGGTCACAGCCTCGCCGAGATCACCGCCATCGACCCGCAGCCGGAGGAGGACAGCGCTCTGCTGGCCGAGGCGCGGCGGCTGGCCGACGTCGACGCGCTGCGCGAGACCGCTGCCATCGCGCAGTCCGCGGTGCGCGGCGCAGCCGACTGCGCTCCCGACCAGCCCAACGCGATCGGCCTGGTCGGACAGGCTCGCCGCCGGTTACAGGCGGTGGACGACCCTGCGCTGCAGGCGCTGGACGAACGGTTGGGGGAGGCCGCAGCGACACTCGGCGATGTCGGTGCCGAGCTCAGTGGCTACCTCGACGGCCTGGACGCCGATCCGGCCCGGTTGGAGCAGGTGCTGGCACGCCAGGCCGAGCTCAAGCGGCTGACTCGTAAGTACGGTGCTGATGTCGACGGTGTGCTGGCCTGGGCGCAGCAAGCCCGGCAGCGCCTCGCCGGCCTGGACACCTCTGATGAGGCCATCGCGGCACTGGTGACCCGACGTGACACATTGGCCGCCGAGCTGGCCCGGCACGCTGCCGCCCTCACCGCGGCCCGGACCGCCGCCGCCAGGCAGCTCGGGATGGCCGTCACCGCCGAGATCACCGGGTTGGCGATGGGCCAGGCGCAGCTTTCCGTGGTGGTCCACCCGACGCCGGCCACCGACGGCGACGACGCCGCACTCACCGTTGCCGGGACGCGGCTACGGGTTGGTCCTGATGGCGTCGACGAGGTGGAGCTGCGCCTCGCTCCGCACCCCAGCGCCGGATCGCTGCCGGTACACAAGGGCGCCTCCGGAGGAGAGTTGTCCCGGGTGATGCTGGCGCTGGAGGTAGTGCTGGCCGGCGCGGACCCGGTACCCACGATGGTTTTCGACGAGGTCGATGCCGGGGTCGGCGGGCGGGCCGCGGTTGAGATCGGGCGGCGACTGGCCCGGCTGGCTCGCAGCCACCAGGTTGTCGTCGTCACACACCTGCCCCAGGTAGCGGCCTACGCCGATCGGCACCTAGTGGTGGACAAGGCGACCTTCGCCACCGGCTTGACGCGCAGCGGGGTCCGCGAGCTCGACGGGGCTGCCCGCGTTGGCGAGCTGGCCAGAATGCTGGCCGGGTTGGGCGATAGCGACACCGGGCGCGCACACGCCGAAGAATTGCTGTTGTCCGCGACAGCGGACAAAGAGCGCGTGAGTGCGTAACAGTGTTATAGCACTCGATGCCGCTCACGCGCTGTCCCTCGGCGCGCCTACGCGACGAGGGACAGCTCATTTGCCACCATCACTGGCATGAAGATCTCTGGCCTGCTCAGCCGATCCGGGCGTGAGTTGCCTGGAGTGACCGGGTTGGCCAAGGTGGACCGCCGCGCCGATGCGTTGGCGCGGCGCGTCGGTCGCGGTGACATCGCGGTGTTCGACCAGGTCGACCTTGACCGACGAACGGCCGATGCGCTGGTGGCTGCCGGGGTTGTCGGGGTGGTCAACGCCGCACCGTCGATCTCCGGCCGGTTCCCGAACCTCGGTCCCGAGATCCTCGTCTCCGCGGGCATCGCGCTGGTCGACGGCGCCGGTGCAGAGGCGTTGCGGATCAAGGACGGCAGCCGGTTGCGACTGCACGAGGGTCGGGTGTACGTCGGGGACACCGAGGTGGCTCGCGGGGTTGAGCAGACGGTCAACTCGATCGCCGACCTGATGATCGAGGCCAAGTCCGGGCTGTCTGCTGCACTTGAGGCGTTCTCGGCGAACACCATTGAGTTCCTTCGGCATGAGCGAGCGCTGATCATCGATCGCGTCGGGGTGCCTGAGGTGGAGGTGCGGATCCGTGGCCGGCAAGTGCTGGTGGTGGCCGCCGGCTACAACCACACCGCGGATCTGGCCGCGCTCAGGCACTTCATCCGGGAGTACCACCCGGTGCTGATCGGTGTCGAGGCGGGCGCCGATGCACTACGAGCAGCTGGGCATCGGCCGCACCTCATCGTCGGTGACCCGTATCAGGTGCAGACCGACACGCTCAAATCGGCTGACGAGGTCGTGGTGCCTGCCCAGCCCGACGGATTTGCGCCGGGACTGGAACGGATCCAGGACCTGGGGATCGGCGCGGTGACCTTCCCGGCGGTGAGCAATCCAGAGGATCTCGCACTGCTGCTGGCCGAGGCGCACGGCGCCGAGCTGGTGATCGCTGTTGGTTTCCAGGCCACTCTGCATGAGTTCCTGGACCGGGGACGCTCAGGGTCCAACCCGTCGACTTTCCTCACCCGGTTGCGACTGGGCAGCAAGTTGGTGGATGGCCACGCCGTCGCTGCTCTCTACCGCAGCCGGGTATCGGCAGGTGCCGTGCTCCTCATGGTGCTTGCTGCGTTTGCCGCGGTGATTGCGGCGCTAGTGGTTTCCGATGTCGGTAGCGCGGTCAGCGTGCTGCTCGGCGAGTGGGTCAAGGGAGTGAAATAGGCCGTGATCTCACTGCGGTACCACGTGATCTCCATTGCAGCGGTCTTCTTGGCGCTCGCGCTCGGTGTGGTACTCGGATCGACCGCGATCAGCGACCGCCTGCTGTCCGGGCTCAGCACCAACCGTGACGAGCTGAGCCGGCAGGTGAGTGACCTGCAGGCTGAACGCAATGAGCTGCGGGCCCGACTGGCCGATGCGGACAGCTTCGACGCGGCGGTCGGCCCCCGTGTCGTGAGCGGCGCACTTCGTGGTCGTACCGTCGTGCTCGTCACCACGGCGGACGCCCATCCGGCCGATCGGGATTCGCTGACCGGCCTGGTGCGAAGCGCAGGGGCCGCGGTTACCGGCGAGTTGCAGCTCACCGACGCCTTTACCGACCCATCCCGCTCCGATCAACTCAGCGAGCTGTGCACCCGCCTGCTGCCGGCTGGGCTTCAGCTGCCCACCGCATCGGACGCCGGGACACTGGCCGGTGGGCTACTCGGGTCGCTGCTGTTGGTCAACCCGACCAACGGTAAAGCTCAGGCCACAGCCACTGAGACCACTGCCGTGCTCGCCGGGCTCGGTGACGGCGGCTTCCTCAGGGTCGGCCCCCAGGTGCAGCCTGCGCAGCTCGTCGTGGTGCTCACCGGAGGTGAGACGCGCGGCAACAGCAGCGGGGATCGCGCCGGCATCCTGGGCCGGTTCGCCACCCAGTTGGACCGCACTGGTGGAGGCGCGGTGCTCGCGGGTAGGCCGGGGTCCGCCGACGGCAATGGTCCGATCGGCGTGGTGCGGGCGGACACCGCGGCGGCGTCCGTGTTGTCCACCGTCGACGACGTGAGCACTGCGGCAGGACAGGTGGTCACAGTCCTGGCGCTGGCCGAACAGGCGCAAGGCCGGGCCGGACGGTACGGTACCGGCGGCAACGCGCAGGCCGTGGTTCCCGCGATCCAGGGCTGACCGGCGAGGCGGTGCCGCGAGGCCACCGCCTGTAGTGTTACCGTGAGACTCCGTGGTCGGTGGCGTGCCGCCAGTTGTTTTGTGGCGTGCCACTAGCTGCAGTAACCGGTCGCCGATGCAAGGCCGGTCCGGACCACGGGAGAAGGTCTTGGTCAAGCCCGTCCGCCCAACCAGGTACCTGTTCGTCACCGGAGGTGTTGCCTCCTCGCTAGGCAAGGGACTCACCGCGTCCAGCCTCGGTCAGCTACTGACTGCCCGCAGGCTACGGGTGACCATGCAGAAGCTGGATCCTTATCTCAACGTCGACCCGGGCACGATGAACCCGTTCCAGCACGGTGAGGTTTTCGTCACCGAGGACGGCGCCGAGACCGACCTGGACATCGGGCACTACGAGCGGTTCCTGGACCGCAATTTGGGCCGCAAGGCCAACGTCACCACCGGACAGGTCTATTCGGCGGTGATCGCCAAGGAGCGGCGCGGGGAGTACCTCGGCGACACCGTGCAGGTCATCCCGCACATCACCGACGAGATCAAGTCCCGGATCTTGGCGATGTCCGAGCCGGGAGACGACGACCGTCCGCCGGACGTGGTGATCACCGAAATCGGGGGAACGGTCGGAGACATCGAGTCGTTGCCGTTCCTGGAGGCCGCCCGCCAGGTGCGTCACGATGTCGGCCGGGACAACTGCTTTTTCCTGCACGTCTCGTTGGTGCCCTACCTTGCCCCGGCCGGCGAGCTGAAGACGAAGCCGACCCAGCACTCAGTAGCCACCCTGCGAAACATCGGCATCCAACCGGACGCGCTGGTCTGCCGTGCGGACCGGGAGATACCCGACGGGCTGAAGCGCAAGATCGCTTTGATGTCGGATGTGGACATCGACGGGGTGGTCGCGGCGCCGGACGCGCCGTCCATCTACGACATCCCTAAGGTCTTGCACTCCGAGGGCCTCGATGCGTACGTCGTGCGCCGGCTCGGGCTGCCCTTCCGCGACGTGGACTGGACCGAGTGGGGCGACCTGTTGGATCGGGTGCACTCCCCCGTGGAGGTGGTGCGGATCGCCCTGGTCGGTAAGTACGTCGACCTGCCGGATGCGTACCTTTCGGTGACCGAGGCGCTGCGCGCCGGAGGCTTCGCGCACCGGGCCAAAGTCGAGATCGGTTGGGTGCCCTCGGACGCCTGCGACACCCCAGCCGGCGCGGAAGCCGCCCTGGCAGGAGTCGACGGCGTGCTCGTGCCCGGTGGCTTCGGGGTGCGCGGGATCGAGGGCAAGATCGGCGCCATTCACTATGCCCGTACCCGCGGGATCCCCGCGCTGGGCCTGTGCCTGGGCTTACAGTGCATGGTGATCGAGGTCGCCCGGAACCTGGCCGGGCTCGACGGCGCCGGCTCGACGGAGTTCGACGCAGCCACGCCGCACGCGGTGATCTCGACCATGGCCGACCAGACCGACGTCGTGGCCGGGCACCGGGACATGGGCGGGACGATGCGGCTGGGTAGTTGTCCGGCGTCGCTGGCACCGGGATCCGTGGTGGCCCGGGCCTACGGCACCACCGAGGTCTGCGAGCGGCACCGGCACCGGTATGAGGTGAATAACGCCTACCGGGACAAACTCGCTGCGGCGGGCCTGGTGATCAGCGGAGTGTCCCCCGACGGGCATCTGGCCGAGTTCGTCGAACTACCCACAAGCACGCACCCGTTCTTCGTGGGCACCCAAGCCCATCCCGAGCTCACCAGCCGGCCCACCCGCCCGCATCCGTTGTTCGTCGCCTTCGTCCATGCCGCGCTGAGCTTCCGGGCCGCAGACCGGCTGCCCGTCGAGCTACCGGCGTGACTGCAGTGAATCCGCGTCACGACTTCGCGGTGTCGGGCAGCGACACCCTCCATGTTGGGCGGGTTCTCGCATTACGGCTGGATCAGGTGGTGATGCCCGGTGGGCGCGCGGCACGGCGCGAGGTCGTCGAGCACCCTGGTGCGGTGGCTGTGTTGCCACTGCACGATGACACTTCGGTGGTGATGGTCGACCAATACCGGCATGCGGTACGTCGCCGGATGCGGGAACTGCCTGCCGGACTGCTCGATGCGCCAGACGAAGATCCGGTGACGACGGCGCGCCGCGAGCTGATGGAGGAAGTCGGCTGCACAGCGCGGGACTGGTCAGTGCTCGTCGACCTGGTGCCCTCACCGGGGTTCAGCGACGAAGCGGTGCGGGTGTTTCTGGCTCGCGGGCTGACCGAGGTCGGCCGGCCCTCCGGTGGCCGCGACGAGGAAGCCGACCTGTCCGTGGTCCGGGTGCCGCTGGCCGACGCGGTCCGCCAGGTGCTGGCCGGTGAGATCGTCAACGCGTCAGCGGTGGCCGGGCTGCTTGCCGTGCATGCTGTGTTGGCGGGTACCGCACAGCCACGGCCGCTGGGCGCGTCGTGGCCAGATCGACCGACCCGCTTTGCCGATCGGTGGGATAACGGATGAACGTCTTGCGGTGGTCACCTTCCAGCACCCGCCCGCCGGAACGACTCGCTGATCCGATCGATGTCACTGAGCGGGCAGAGCAGGGAGGCACGCTGCCGTGAAGATAGGCGTCCCGCGAGAGGTGAAGGTCCACGAGTATCGGGTCGCGATGACCCCTGCCGGGGTGCTGGAGCTGACCCGCCGTGGCCATGAGGTACTCGTGGAGCGCGGTGCCGGAGTCGGCTGCGCATTCCCCGACGAGGTTTACCTCGCTGCGGGTGCCCGCATCGTGCCGCAGGCCGACGACGTGTGGGCCGAGGCCGAGCTGGTGCTCAAGGTGAAGGAACCGGTGCCGCAGGAATACCACCGGATGCGCAAGGGCCAGATCCTATTTACCTACCTGCACCTGGCCGCGTCGGGGGAGTGTACGACTGCACTGATCGACGCCGGGATCGACGCGATCGCCTACGAGACGGTGCAGCTGCCGGACGGCTCGCTGCCATTGCTGGCTCCGATGAGCGAGGTCGCCGGGCGGATGGCTCCCCAGGTAGGGGCGCACTGCTTAGAACGAATGCAGGGCGGGCGCGGGGTGCTGCTCGGCGGTGTCTCCGGGGTGCCCGCCGGCAAGGTGACGGTGCTCGGTGCCGGGGTGGTGGGCATGAACGCGGCCACCATCGCGCTGGGCATGCAGGCCGAGGTGGTGGTGCTGGACACCAACATCAACCGTCTGCGGGAGATTGACTTCAGCTACCGGGGCCACCTGCAAACCATCGCCTCGAACGTCTATGAGGTGGAGAAGGCCTGCGTGTGGGCTGATCTGGTGATCGGGGCCGTGCTGGTGCCCGGCGCCAAGGCACCCACTCTGGTCAGCCATGACCTGGTCGCCCGGATGCGCCCGGGTTCGGTACTCGTCGACATCGCCATCGACCAGGGCGGTTGCTTTGCTGACTCGCGGCCCACCACGCACGCCGAGCCCACCTTCACCGTGCACCACTCGGTGTTCTACTGCGTGGCCAACATGCCCGGGGCCGTACCGCACACGTCCACCTATGCGCTCACCAATGTCACCCTGCCCTACATCTGTGCGTTGGCCGATAAGGGACTACGGCAGGCCGCCCAGGACGACCCGGCGTTGGCTCGGGGAGTCAACGTGGTAGGAGGCTCAGTGGTGCTCGCCGAGGTAGCCAACGCGCACGGCCGGGAGTACCTGCCGCTGGCCGAGGCGCTCAGGTGAGCTCAGATCCTCCCGCGCCCCCGCCAGCGACGGAGCTGCCACCGGCGCTGGCGACGGTGATCGCTGCTTACCTGGATCATCTTGCGGTGGAACGTGGCACGTCGGCCAACACGCTGAGCTCCTACGCCCGGGATTTGCGTCGTTACGGCGCTTACCTGGCGGCGGCCGGGATTGCGGGACTCGCCGCGGTGCGCGAGGAGCAGGTGACTGGATTCCTCGCGGCGCTGCGCGACGGAGCCGCCGGCCATCAACCGCTGGCACCGTCTTCCGCGGCTCGCGCGCTGGTCGCGGCTCGCGGACTGCACCGGTTCGCCTTTCGGGAGGGTCTGGTGCCGGCCGACGTCGCGACTGAGGTGCACCCCCCGAGCCCACCGAAGCGGCTGCCCAAGGCGTTGGGCGTGCCGGATGTGCTGCGGTTGCTCGAGGTGTTCTCAGCCGAAGGAGGACCCCGCTGCCTCCGTGACCGGGCGCTGCTGGAGCTGCTGTACTCCACCGGCGCGCGGATCTCCGAAGCGGTCGGGCTGGACCGCGACGACATCGACGGTGCTGCTCGCACCGTGCTGCTGCACGGCAAGGGTGGTAAGCAGCGACTGGTGCCGATTGGTCGACCGGCGCTGGCCGCGCTGGATGGATACCTGGTTCGCGGCCGCCCCGCCTTCGCCGTTCGGGGGCGAGGCATTCCAGCAGTCTTCCTCAACGCGCGCGGTGCCCGGTTGTCCCGGCAGAGCGCCTGGGCGGTGCTACGGGATGCCGCGGCGCGAACCGAGATCGCCGCTGCGGTATCACCGCATACCCTGCGGCACTCCTTCGCCACCCACCTGCTGGAGGGCGGCGCGGATGTGCGAGTGGTGCAGGAGCTACTCGGGCACGCGTCGGTGACCACGACGCAGGTCTACACGCTGGTGACGGTGGACAACCTGCGTGAGGTCTACGCGACCGCCCATCCGCGGGCTCGGGGATAAGCCGAGTGGCGACACGGGCAATAGCTCGCATCGCCACTCACAGGGCGCCGTTAGGCTCCTCGGAGGATCGCACCGTGCTGGAAGGGAATCGATCCATGTCGACCTGGGCGTCCGCGCAGCAGCCGCTGGCTGTGCCGACCCCGCCGAGCTCCTGCGACGACGGGGCCGTCGACAACGGGAGCGATCCTGCCGGTCGGCGGCGTCGAGCGGTGCCGCAGCCGGCCCCGCTGGATCGGCATGGACCGGCCAGGGTGGTGGCGATCTGTAACCAGAAGGGCGGCGTCGGCAAGACCACCTCGACGATCAACCTCGGGGCCGCGCTCGCCGAGTACGGTCGCCGGGTGCTGCTGGTCGACTTCGACCCGCAGGGCGCACTGTCGGTCGGGCTCGGGGTGGCCTCGCACCACCTGGACCGCACCATCTACAACCTGCTCATGGAGCAGGGTGTCTCGTTGGACGAGGTCGTCCTGCCGACCTCGGTACCAGGCATGGACCTGTTGCCCAGCAACATCGACCTGTCCGCCGCGGAAGTGCAGCTGGTTACCGAGGTCGGCCGGGAACAGGCGCTGGGCCGGGCCCTGCGGGGGCTGGTACCGCACTACGACTACATCCTCGTCGACTGCCAGCCGTCGCTGGGCCTGCTCACCATCAACGCGCTGGCCTGCGCGGATGGCGTACTGATCCCGCTGGAATGCGAGTTCTTCAGCCTGCGCGGGGTGGCATTGTTGATGGACACCATCGACAAGGTGCGCGAGCGGCTCAACCCCAAGCTGACCATCACCGGGATCCTCGCCACCATGTATGACCCGCGCACACTGCACACCCGGGAGGTGATGGCCCGCGTGGTGGAGGCCTTCGGCGACACCGTGTTCGACGCCGTGATCAACCGAACGGTCCGGTTCCCCGAGACGACCGTCGCCGGCGAGCCGATCACTCGGTGGGCTCCGAAATCCGCCGGCGCCAAGGCGTACCGTGCGCTGGCCTGCGAGGTGATCGCCCGATGACTGCGGTGCATGATCCCGTCCTTCCTGCCCTCCCCGCTGCACCCAGTCGCTTCACGGTGCGGCTGGAAAACTTCGAGGGTCCCTTCGACCTGCTGTTGCAGCTCATCTCGCAGCAGCAGATGGACGTGACCGAGGTGGCGCTGCACCAGGTGACCGACGAGTTCATCGCGCATCTTCGGGTGCTGGGCGAGTCGTTCGACCTGGACGAGACCACCGAGTTCCTGGTTGTCGCAGCGACGTTGTTGGATCTCAAGGCTGCTCGTTTGCTGCCGTCGGCCGATGTCGAGGACGAAGCAGACCTGGCGCTGCTGGAGGCACGCGACCTGCTGTTCGCGCGGCTTCTTCAGTACCGGGCGTACAAGCAGATCGCGGCCTTGTTCGCCGAGCTCGAAGCTGCGGCGCTGCGCCGTTATCCGCGGTCGGTGGCGATCGAGGAGCGGTTCGCTGCCTTGCTACCCGAGGTGTTGCTCGGTGTCGACGCCGCCCGGTTCGCCGAGACCGCGGCTGCGGTGTTTGGACCCAAACCGCCGCCGCCGACGGTGTCGCTGGAGCATCTGCACACCCCCCGGGTCTCGGTGCCCGAGCACGCCGCGCTCCTGCGCAGTCGGCTGGCCCGCGATGGCCAGGCCAGCTTCCGCAGCCTGGTCGCCGACTGCGTACACACCAGAGAGGTGGTCGCCCGATTCCTGGCGTTGCTCGATCTGTACCGTGCCGCGGTGGTGGTATTCGATCAGCTCGATCCGCTGGGCGATTTGTGTGTTCGGTGGACAGGTGGCGCCGAGCAGGCCGCCGCTGCGGCGGAGCCCGGTAGAGACGGGGAACAGGGCGGTGAATGAACCCGCGGTGATGGACACGTCCGCCGGGACGGAGACCCTGCCGACGCTGTCCACCGACGATGAGCTCGACGCCGCCCTGGAAGCGCTGCTGCTGGTGGTGGACTGCCCGGCCGGCGAAGAAGTACTGGCCAGCGCGTTGGATCAGCCGGTGGCGCGGGTGGTGCAGGGGTTGCAACGGTTGCGGAATGGCTACGCCCACGCCAGACGCGGTATCGACCTGCGTCAGGTGGCGCAGGGATGGCGTTTGCACACGCGCGACGTATACGCACCGTTCGTGGAGCGGCTGTTGCTGGATGGGCAGCGGGCCAGGCTCACCCGCGCTGCCCTGGAAACCCTAGCCGTGGTGGCCTACCGCCAGCCGGTGACCCGATCACGGGTCGCCGCGGTGCGTGGGGTGAATGTCGACGGGGTGATGCGCACGCTGCTGGCGCGCGGTCTGATCGAGGAGGTCGGAAGCGACCCGGATACTCATGGTGTGCTGTATTGCACGACTGAGCTGTTCCTGGAGCGGCTCGGGCTGTCCTCGTTGGAGGATCTACCCCCGATCGCTCCGCTGCTGCCCGATATCGACACCATCGACGATGTCCCCATCTGAAATGCCCCAGCCCAAGGCGGTGTCTACGCTGTCTGAGGTGGTGTCTGCGTTACCCCGGCTGCAGAAGGTGCTCGCCCAGGCCGGCGTGGCATCCCGGCGTGCCGCCGAGGAGATGATCGCCCGCGGCCGGATCCAGGTGGACGGCGCCGTGGTGCGCGAAATGGGTGTGCGGGTCGACCCCGAACGCTCGGTCATCCATGTCGATGGGATGCGGTTGGAGCTGCGTTCCGACGTGGAGCACTTGGCGCTGAACAAGCCCCGCGGGGTGCACTCCACGATGTCCGATGACCGCGGCCGGCCTTGTGTCGGTGACTACGTGGCCGACCGCGCACAGCGCCTGTTCCACGTCGGACGCCTCGACGCGGACACCGAAGGACTGCTGCTGCTCACCAACGACGGTGAACTAGCGCACCGGCTGATGCATCCGTCCTACCGAGTGCTCAAGACCTACCTGGCCGAGGTACCCGGCCCAGTACCGCGGTCCCTGGGCCGGATCTTGCGTGCTGGGGTCGAGTTCGACGACGGTCCGGTGGCAGTCGACGGATTCCGGGTTGTGCAGGCCCTGCCCGGCAAAGCCCTGGTGGAGGTGGTGCTGCACGAGGGGCGCAAACACATCGTGCGCCGGTTGCTCGCCGAGGTCGGGCACCCGGTGCACCGGTTGGTTCGCACCGCGGTCGCCGACGTCCGGCTCGGAGAGCAGCGTCCCGGCACGGTGCGGGTGCTGTCCCGTCCCGAGGTAGGAGCCCTCAACCGCGCGGTCGGCAGGTAGCGCGCGAGCTGCTGCGGGCAGAATGGGTCTCGGTGGCGAGTCGGGAGGTCAGCCGGGTGCAGCAAGGCGACGGTTTGCACGGCGTAGTGGCGGTGGACGGGCCTGCAGGCACCGGCAAGTCCACCGTGGCGCGCCGGCTGGCGGCGTTGCTAGGCGCTGGCTACCTGGATACCGGTGCGATGTATCGGGCGGCCGCGCTTGGTGCCCTACGGGCTGGTGTTAACCCCACCGAGTCCACCGCGGTGTGTGCGGTGGTGGCGCGGCGGCAGATCGAGGTGGGCACCGATCCGGAGTCCCCCCGCGTCCTGCTGGACGGTGAGGACGTCTCCACGGAGATCCGCGGTCCCGCGGTGACCACCGCGGTCAGCCCGGTCTCCGCGATGCCGCCGGTGCGCGAGCTGCTCGTCGCGCAGCAGCGCCGGATCATCTCTCACGCCACCGCCGGCGGTGGCGGGATCGTGGTGGAGGGACGCGATATCGGCACTGTGGTGGCACCTGACGCCCCGCTGAAGGTCTACCTCACCGCGACCGCGGCGCAGCGCGCAGCGCGCCGGGCGGCACAGGACGGTGTCGAAGACCTGGTGGCGGTCCGCCGCGCCGTCGAGCGCCGGGACCGGTTTGACTCCAGCCGGGCTGCATCGCCGATGCGCGTCGCCGACGACGCCATCGAATTGGACACCACCGCGCTGGACATCGATGCCGTCCTTCGCAGGTTGCACGAGCTGGCCGTGGCCCGGGGACTGCTGGCAGTTCGGGGCCGGGCGTGAATTCTGGAAATCCCCCGATGACGGCCCCGGAAGGCACCTGGCCGTGGTTGCAGGACTTCACACGCTGGATCGGGACCTGGTGCTTCTTCGTCAGTTACCGGTTGCGTATCCGGCACCGGGAGCGGATCCCCGCAACCGGACCCGTCGTGGTGGTGGCCAACCACAGCGCGATGGTCGACGGTCCGCTGCTGTACGGGTTGCTGGGACGGCGCACGTCGTTCCTGATCAAGCAGGAGATGTTCGGCGGGCCGTTAGGTTGGATACTTCCCCGGATCGGCCAACTGGCGGTGCGCCGCGGCGAGGCCGACCGTGCGCCGCTGCTCACCGCTGTCCGGCTGCTGCGTGCGGGCGGGATGGTAGTGGTGTTCCCGGAAGGCACCCGCGGCACTGGTGATGTGGCCAACGCGCAGCAGGGTGCCGCGTGGCTGGCCCGGACCGGCGGCGCCAAGTTGCTGCCGGTCGCGATCCGCGGCACCCGCCGCCCGCCTGGCAGTAACCGACGGTTCCGGCCACGCGTCGATGTCCTGGTCGGCGAGCCATTCGGAATACTGCAGGGCAGGGGGCGAGCGGCATTGGCCGCTGCCACCGACGAGGTGCGTGACCGGCTGCTGTCGCTGGTCACCGAGCTGGACAGGATCCGTGGTCTGGACCGATCAGGTACGGCGCGATCGGAGGGAGGGTCATGAGCAGTGTCGCGCACGCCGAGCAGGATGTGGCACTCGACCAGCCGGTGCTCGCCGTGGTGGGCCGACCCAACGTGGGCAAGTCGACCTTGGTCAACCGGATCTTAGGGCGCCGCGAGGCGGTGGTGCAGGACGTGCCGGGGGTGACCAGGGACCGGGTCGCCTACGACGCGCTGTGGAACGGGCGCCGGTTCACTGTGGTGGACACCGGGGGATGGCAGCCCGACGCGCGCGGTCTGCAGGCCGCGGTGGCCGGGCAGGCGGAGCTCGCGATGCGCACCGCGGATGCGGTGCTGCTGGTGGTCGACGCCACGGTCGGAGCTACGGCGGCGGAGGAGGCGGTCGCCCGGGTGTTGCGCCGCTCATCCACTCCGGTCGTGCTCGCTGCCACCAAGGTCGACGACGAGCGGGCGGTCGCCGACACAGCGGCCCTGTGGTCGTTGGGGTTGGGCCAGCCGCATCCGGTGAGCGGGCTGCACGGCCGCGGCACCGGCGATCTGCTCGACGCCGTGCTTGCGGTGTTGCCATCCGCTCCGCGGGACGTCGCAGGCCGCGCTGGGGGACCGCGCCGGGTCGCGCTGATCGGCAAGCCCAATGTGGGCAAGTCCAGCCTGCTCAACCGGCTGGTGGGCGAGCAGCGATCGGTGGTGCACGAGGTCGCCGGTACCACGGTGGACCCGGTGGACTCCCTGGTGGATCTTGATGGCGAGGCCTGGCGGTTCGTGGACACCGCCGGCCTGCGTAAACGGGTGCGGACCGCGAGTGGCACCGAGTACTTCGCGTCGCTGCGCACCCAGGCGGCGGTCGAGGCCGCCGAGGTCGCGGTGGTCCTCATCGACGCGAGCGAGCCCATCACCGAACAGGATCAGCGGGTGATCACCTCGGTGATCGAGTCCGGTCGAGCGCTGGTGCTGGCGTTCAACAAGTGGGACCTGACCGACGAGGACCGGCGCCGTGAGCTGACCCGGGAACTGGACCGTGACCTGGCGCGGGTGCGCTGGGCGGAGCGGCTGAACATCTCGGCGCACACCGGGCGATCGGTCGGCAAGCTCGCGCCGCTGCTGCGCACCGCCCTGGAATCCTGGGACCGGCGAGTACCCACCGGCCAGCTCAACGCATGGTTGTCCGAGGTGATCGCGGCGACACCCCCGCCAGCGCGTGGAGGCCGGGCACCCAAGGTGCTCTTCGCCACCCAGGCCGGCACCCGGCCGCCCACCTTCGTGCTGTTCACCACCGGCTTCCTCGAGGCTGGGTATCGCCGGTTCCTGGAGCGGCGCCTTCGGGAGACGTTCGGTTTCACCGGCAGCCCGGTGCGCATCTCCGTCCGGGTCCGGGAGCGCCCGCCACGGTAACCCGCGGGGCGCAGCGCTATCCGGCGGCGTTGCGACAGCCGTTCCGTCGAGTTTGGAAGCTCCTGATAGCAGAGATGTCTGCTGCGGCTGCTCAACGGCGCGGTGGCGGCCCGGTAGCCATTGCACCTGCGCTACTCTGAGCAGGCGCCCTGCGGGGCGTGGCCGGGACGTGGCGCAGCTTGGTAGCGCACTTGACTGGGGGTCAAGGGGTCGCAGGTTCAAATCCTGTCGTCCCGACCAGGTCAGAGGCGGTGTCCGAGCGATTGGGCACCGCCTCTGCGTCGTTTAACGACAGTTCTGACGACAACGTGGGCTCAGCTGCTGCTCTGGTCGTCGTCTTCGAACAGGACATCCAGCCTGCTTAGTGCGTCGTGTTGGACCTGTTCGATGACGTCGACGTAGGTGCTTGTGGTGACGGTGATCGAGCTGTGCCCGAGGATGCGTTGCACGGTCGCAGCCTCGACGCCCTGAGCGCAGAGCAGAGTGGCGCAGGAGTGTCTGAGGTCATGAAGCCGGATCGACCGCAGATTGGCCTTGCACAACAGCGCGGTGAAGGCCCGGTTGATGTTGCGGGGTTCGATCGGCCGGCCCTGGGCTGTGCAAAAGACCAGGTCGTGATCTTCCCACACGGCACCGGCGATGAACTGCTCTTCGAGCTGGCGCTGACGGTGCTCGCGCAGTGCCCGAATCAATGGCTGAGGAAGCGGGATTGTTCGCTCGGAGGTGCTGGTCTTGGTTTGATGCAGCGCGTGGGCCCCGGCGGGGGCAAGGTTGGCATCATCGGCAGGCGGTTCGGCGAGATGTTGCCCCCACCGGGGTCCACGTAATTGGGCGAAGTCAGGTCGACGGGATGGCGCGACGGTCTCCCGCTGCAAAAAGTAGTCACGGAACGATCTTGTGATCTTGGGTTCAGATCCCGACGTCACCAATCAGGTCACAGGTGCGTGGGCCACCGCGAAGGTACATCGCACCGCGCTGCTCCCAGTGGTGGTTTCACTGTCTGTCCTACCGCTCGTCCCTTTCAAGCCACCCTTGCTGGAGGCAGTACTCATAGATGCTGGCGTCGCTCTCAAGGTTCCAGTCGCAGACATTAAGTTCGGGATTGAATACCTACCGGGTGGTGTCGGACTCTATCGGGCACTGGTGCAGCACCGGTCGCAACGATCCGTCGCCGGCAGGAGCAAACTGGTAGAACGAATTCCTGTCGGTCGGATTGGGCAGGTAGTCGCCGAGCTTCACACCCGTGCTGCTAATCGGCTTCCACGCCCAGCTCGTGCGGTCGTCGATGTCGAATGCCATGGTGTTCCCTTTCCATCGATCTCCGGATCCCGCGACGAAGGGTAATGGAGGCGGTGCGAGGTGCCACCACCTGTGGGTCGCATCCTGCCCATCAGAACTGAACGCTCAGCGCGTGCGGTGCACTGCTTAGCTCGCCGGTTGCAGGAGGGGTTGTAGCCAGGTGATGAGGTGGGGGAGGTCGTGGTTGATGGTGGCGAAGTGCACGCCGAGTTGGTCGTCGGGGGTGACTTCGCCTTCGGGGTAGTGCTGGTAGATGAGGGGTTGTCCGGTGTTGCTGTTGAGGTTTTGCAGTTCGATGACTAGCTGGTCAGTGCCTTGCAGCGGGGCGGGGGGATTGGCCCGGACGCGCTGGTCGTCGGCAGCCTGGGTGATGCGAGCAGGCACGGTGAGGCGGACCGCGGGGTTCATGGCGTCGAGTTGAGCGTCGAAGCGGCGCTGGTCGTCGTTGGGCAAGTTGGGGTAGGGCGGCTTGAATTGCTGGGTTCCGAGTAGTCCTCCCCAGGAGTCGTCTCGGCTGAGCCCGGCTCGGCAGCGCTGGTCTACATGGGGCCAGTACTGGGTGAAGGCGGTGTCGGACAGGACCTGCTCAGGCCGGATCTGTGGATCACCGCCCAGGGCGCCGCACAGCAGCAGCGGCGTGAATCCGTATCCCTCATTTTTGACCGGAAGCAGCGCGCCGGCATGAACCGCGCCCAGGATGTGGTTGGCCGGGGCGATCGCGGCTACGCCGACCAGATCGAGGTCGGGCCAAGTGGGGGAGCGTGAGGCGGCGAATAAGGCAGCTTGGCCGCCCTGCGAGTGGCCCACAATGGCCAACCGAGAGCTGATCCGGGCACCGAACAGGCGCCGGGCCGCGCGAACGATGTCCAGGACACCGGCGGCTTCAGAGGCGCCCAGCAGGTAGGGGTGGCGCCGGTCGGTGGTGCCCAGGCCCTCGTAGTCGGTCATCACCACTACCCACCCTTCCCGCAAAAATGCGTTGAGCAGGGTGTGGACATAGACGTTCATCGGATGGGCCTGCGAGGTCGGCTGATCACGCGACGGGGCGCATAAGTCGGCGACCCCGACAGTGCCGTGCGCCCAACTAATCACCGGGAAGCCGCCAGTGGGCGGTGTGGTGCGGGGCAGGGCGATGATCCCCGAGGTGGCCACCGCGTTGCCGTGCGCGTCCTGGGAGCGGTACAACACCAACCAGTTGTCCCCGTCATCCAGCGCAGCGATCGCGTTGTCCAATCGGCGCTGGTAGATCGGGTCGCCGGGATCGCCGTCGGGTAACGGCACGGGCGGAGTATAGAACGCGTCCCCGGCCGGAGCGTTGTCCACCGGATCGGCAAACACAGACGAATCAGTCATAAACTCCTCCATCCTCAGTTAGCAACCTGCATCAGAGGTACACAGCTCCAAACGACACGTGGCAGCTTTGTTTGCATTCTTGCTCAACATCACTTCGCCCATTGATCCCAGGGCAACCGGTGCCCGTGTCGAAGTTGACCATGTAGCAGCCGTGTAGCAACGACCTCCGACGGCGACCACCGCGGGAAAGCTTCGCCACCGCACCGGCACAGGTAATCCGTCCCGTACACACCGCAGCACACGGTCTGCCGAAACTTTGGGAGCGAGGGATCCGTACCGCCGCGACCGAAGATCCACAGTTGCCGAACGATCGCCACCCTCTCACTCACCGTGCTTGTAACTAACGTCGCGTAACAGTTACAGCCTGTGTTGCAGAATTAGCCTCTAACGGATCAAGGCCGCCTGCGGCGGCGGAGGTGGCTGAGTCCGTCGCCATGCTCGCGTGCCCGCCGGGCAGGTCCCGCTTGCTGCGCGCGGCCTGACGGCCGTGCTCGCGCGTGCCAGCCCGACGGGCGGTGGTGGATCGACGGCAGGAGTCACGCCGCCGCTGACGACGGTAATCAACCCACGTCTCTGCTCCGGACGACGCACCGGCCGCGTGTGCACGGCCAGTGATCATCGAAAGGTTAAGAAGGGACGCAGACGTGGTGAACGTCGGGGACGTTGCTTGTGTGGCATTGAAGCGATCCGTACAAAACTCGACATGCAACGTTGGCATGTCTGCGATACTGGCCATTAGTCCGGCCGGTCTGCCTTGATAGCGCTCGGGTCGGGACAGTTTCTGGGCAGTGACGTCGCATCGGCTTTCCAGTGACGCGCGCCGAGCACTCCATCAGTGGGACAAATGGGCGTCAAGCGAGGAGCCGGCAGAGTGACTAGGAAAGCAAATCGCGACCCTGGACACGTTCAGGAAAAGATGCAACGAATTCATGCGCCGCACGTGGCGGACCTTAATCAGCTGGCTGATGAGATCGCGGAATGGCAAGGGCTACCGCGTGGGAGGGTGCCTTACGTTGACCCTGACCTGGGTGGGGTTCGTGCTGACATTTTCGGGTTGGCCTCTGACCCCGGCCCTAGGGCAGTAGTGTATAGAGGCGGCTCCGGGCTGCTGTCGATGGAAAACAACGATGAGTCGGCAGCATTCTGCCATGATGAGTACTACCGCGTTGGCGTACCACTCACACGAGTAGTCCACTGGAACGCTGTACCGTTTCCCGTGCTTAAGGGTGGTCGCCCCAATCGCGACGAACGGCGAGCCGCTCAACGCTGGCTACCTCGAGTGTTGGCGCTACTACCAGAAGTGCGAGTCATTGTACTCTTCGGTAACGTGGCGGAACAATTGTGGCGAGAAGCTCGTCCGATTATTCCGTCGCACGTCGCTCTGATTAAGAGCCTCCACCCCAGCCCGCAGGTCCGAAATCGGAAACCCGAGAACACTGGGATACTTCGTGACACGTTCGACAAGATAGCGTTGGCGGCGGGTCTGAGCTCCAAACCAGTCCGCAGCCACTCGAAGATTCATCTCGGACAGCGGCCGATTCGTTACGACGGAGCGAAGCAAGGTGACGTGTACCGTGCTTGAGTGGCCTTCTCCGGGAGACAACGCCGTTGTCGTGGTGGGTGACAGCGGCCGCGGTAGTGACCCGTCAGCGAGCCGTCAGCGAAGCAATGTGATGAGTCGCACTCGTCAGATCCACAAAAGTACATAACTGGCACTCAGCGGCACGTAGCAACACTCCAGGGGAACCCGACGTACGGTCGAACAGTCTAAGATCAACAAATCCTGCGCCTCCAGCGGGCCTTAGCTCCGGGATGGCCGTGTCGGTTGGTCTCTCTCTGGTTGGTCTCGTCCGGTGACAACTTTCTGTACGTTTGTACGGTTCAAGCCGGGCTGACACGGCTCGGACGCGCCGCCCTTGCTCCGGCCAGCGCTCGCTCTCGCTCCGCTCCGCGAGCGCGCCGGGCGGCTGGCGCGCGACACGAGGTTGTGGTCGCGCCGTGGTTGCGTCCGGGGGAGGGAGACACGCATTATGCGGAGCCTCCCTCACTTGGCATCGCCGACGCTGGGTGGAGAGCACGCCTATCTGCGTGCCACCTGGGTACCACCAGCGGTGTGGCGGCGATTAGTGTCTGATAAAGCTCCGGCAATAGATATGGAGACGGCCATGAGACTGGGATTTCGCCGGAATCCGGCAGCTGCGTGGATCGACGACTTAGTCGCAGCGTGGAACGCGCACGACCCGATCGCCGTCACGGATTTCATGACCAACGACGTGGTCTACGCCGATTTCGGGCTTGGCGAGGAGCACCGGGGTATCGACGCAGTGCGGGATTTCGTCGCAGGCATGGAACCAGGCTTCTCGTCGAACTACCGCTTCGAGCTGGAGATGGCCATCGTCACCGACGACGCATATGCCTGGGACAACCAACGACGGTGCAGATGAAGAGCACGGGTTTCCCGCCACCGGAGAACGTTTCGAAATCCCCGGTGTCTCCATCGGCATCCTCCGCAACGGTAAAATCAGAGAAAACCGCGACTACTGGAACATGAGCACCTACCTCAACCAGGTCGGCCTCGTGCCCGAGTGATCCCCATACCGCAGTCTGGATCAAGACCCCTTACCAGGTGGCGCTAGTTGTACCGCAGGAAGTCTCGTGTGTCAGGCCAGCTTTAGAGTTAGGGGCAGCGCAATAGGGCAGGTCGTGAACGTCGCTGAGCTAGAAGACCAGCTCCAACGGATGTTCACGGCCTCAACAGCACCAGTCTGCGACACCCAGGTGCATCCCCTTACGTATCACGGTACACTGCCGCGTATGAACAAGCGTGAGCGCTTAACGATCTCTCTGGATCAGCCTGTGGCGGCAAGGGTTCGCCAGTGCGGCGCTCGCACGCGTGGGGGGGCGTCGGGCTACCTCGAGAGCCTCGTTCGAGCTGATGCTCTGCGGGAAGCAGCCAACAGTATGGCGCGCTGGTATGCGGCCAATCCCACCTATGTCGAAGACTCGCTGGCTGAGACTGCAGCTGCACTTGACGAGGCCGGCTGAGTGTCTCTTCGGCGGGGGGCCGTCTACCCCTACAAACCAGTCCTTCAACGGCCCGGCCAATCGCTACAGCGCTTGATCGTCTCCGCAGACCCGCTCAACGAGTCACCCTTGCCTGTGGTGCTCGGGCTGCAGGTCGTCGATCGCGACCCTGACTCCCTCCTGTCGGTGCGACTTGAAGGTCACGGCTGGGCGGTTATCACCACGATCGAGCAAGTGATCAAATCCCGTCTCGACGGACCAACTGGCGTCATCAGCCCAGACGAACAGCAGGCCGTCGACAACGCTCTCCATGCGGCTCTTGATCTCTAAAGCCAGCGCTATCTGAGGGTTTCCGAATTCAGTGTCCGGTGTGACGTTTCCAGTAACATGTAGGCCTTCGCTGCGAGACCCACAACATCCGCTGTCGCATTAAGGCGAAGGACGCCTCGCCATGTGCCAAAGTGGAGAAGCCCTTCGGCACCTTCGAGAACCGTAAACAAACCGGGTATCCGAAGGCCTACCGTATGGCTTCTGGGTGGCGAGTGGAGGAGGCAGTGTAGGCCGATCGCTTAATGCATCAGTGCCTTTTCGTCTTTGATGGTGCCATGGGGGCCCCTCTCCCGACCAAGAGACAGCCACGGGAGCCAATCCGGGGAGCCAATGTCGTCAAACTCCCTCCGACCGTCCACGACTCAGTTAGGGTGATTTCGCTGATGAAAGGCTCTCCGTTCGACTCCGTCCGACGAGCATTGTCAAGATCTGTGGATGAAGATCTTTTAGGCGGCCGCTTGGGCGGCTGCTTCGGTGGCCTGGGCAGTGTCGGCGGCGGTGGGGGTGCCGGGGCGTTCGACGAGCTTGCCGTTGCAGAACTCGGCGCCGGCGCGGACGAGGGCGACCAGGTGGGTGCGTTGACCGCGCGCCAGCGGGCCTGGGCGGCCTGGATGAGTTTGAACGCCATGGCGAGCCCAGACGCGCGTGATCCCGGCCCCTTGGTGACTTTGGTCCGATGCCTGACCGTTTTGAAGGTAGATTCGATGGGGTTGGTGGTGCGTAAGTGGATCTAGTGCTCGGCCGGATAGTCGTAGAACGCGAGCAGCTCGTCGAGGTCGTCGATGATCTTCGCGGTGGCCTTGGGAACTTCACGCCGTAGACGGTCTCAACGCGCGCACGGCGTCAAGGGCGTGGCCCGGTCCTCGGCGTTGCAGATCTCGGCCATCGCCTTGTTCGCTGCGGGATGGGCGGGTTGGGCAGCGCACCGAGCACGTTGGAGATCTTGTGGAACCAGCAGCGCTGCTCCCGGCTCTCGGCAAACACCTGGCGCAGCGCGCCCCAGAACCCCAGCGCCCCGTCCCCGATCGCCAGCACCGGGGCGCGCATCTCACGCCGCGCGCAGTCGCGTAGGAGATCCGCCCAGGACTGCACCGACTCCCGGTAGCCGTCGGTGAGTGCGACGAGCTCCTTACGGCCCTCGGCCCGCACTCCGATCATGACCAGCAGGCACAGCCGGTGCTCCTCCAGGCCGATGTTGACGTGGATCCCGTCAGCCCACAGGTACACATAGTCCACTCCGGAGAGATCCCGCTCGGCGAAGGCGCGCTGCTCGGCCTGCCAGGTCTCGGTCAACCGGGTGATCACCGGTGCGGACAGCCCCGCCTCCGAGCCGAGGAACTGCCCCAGCGCCGGCCCCAAGTCGCTGCTCGACAGCCCGTGCAGGGACAACAGCGGCAGCACCTCGGTGACCTTCGGAGTCTTGCGGGCCCACGCCGGCAGGATCGCCGAGGAAAACCGGCGCCGCTGACCGCTATCCGGGTCGCCCCGCTTGTCGTTGTCCCGCGGGGCGACCACCTCGACCGCCCCGGCGCTGGTGAGCACGGTGCGGGGATCATGCAAGCCGTTGCGCACCACCAGCCGCCGCCCCTGCTCGTCGAGCTCGTGAGCGAACCGCTCGATGTAGGCGGCCACCTCGGCCTGCAACGCCTCGGCCAGCATCCGCCGGGCACCCTCGCGCACGATCTCATCGATCAGCGACGCGGACTCAGCAATCGGACCAGTGATCGACGCGGCGACGGACTCGTCGCGGCCGCCGGACTCCTCAGGGACTACGGTCAGCACGGGTCCTACCTTCCCGACCGGCGTTGCCGCGCCGGCCTTTGGCTTGAGGACCTTCAGGATGATCGGGAGGGTACGACCCCTCCTCGATCTTGCTCATCCACAGGTTTCAAGCATTGCTCGCTGCTGCTCAGCGACGATGGGGGCTGGGTGACCACAGCAGAGACCTAGCCGTGATTCCTGCGCCGCATCCATCTCCGATGAGTCTCAACCGGAGTCCTCATCGTCGGCCCTAGTCCGTCGCCGTGCTCCGCCAAGCCGCGGAGGTCGCAGCGTAACGCCCTACGGCCGCACCGTAGAATTGGGCTTGAACCACCATGATCGTTGGGCACTTTCGGTCACTAAACACAATCTGGATAGCCGGACAATTTGCAGACGATGAGCGTTTAACGAAATTCCCAGATAACCGGCATTATCCACTACAACAACGATGGCGGTCGGAAAATCCTTGGGTTCTGGGCTTGATCCATGCGGCCCACTATCCGGCCTGGTAGACGCTTTCACCTGGCCTAAGGATTCAAGGCACCACCTCGGCGGCACGGACGGTGGTGAGTGGGGTAGTCCTATAGCCTGCCTGCGGGCTACAAGCCGCCTTTCCCATTAGCGGCCTATGTCTTTCGGGCGCGGTCCTGCGCTGTCCTGGAAGCGGGCCCGCGCGTCGCGGATGATTTCGCGGAGTGGACCACTGGTGTGGACGACGTTGAGTGGGGGTCGCAGCCGTGTGATGACATCGGCCTCCACTTGCCGCGGCTTGCTGTGCTGACACCACGAAAGCAGCAACTGCTGGTGCATCCAGCCTGTGAGACGGAGCTCGTCGTCATCGATCAGCACGACACGGTCGATCCATCGAGTACGGAGACCGTGTTCTTTTAGCAGCAGGCCGGCCAACGTGCGCCGCAGCGTCGAGCTGCCCGATCGTCTTAGGTGGCTGTGGGTGATCCTGGTGCGTAGGTTCGTCGCAAGACCAACATAGAGCAGCCGGATGAAAGTGTCTGTTGGGAACGGTGGCCCTGGTAGATGCGGCAGGACATTCGTCGGAGCCCACCACGCGTACAAGCCTTTGGCTTGTGGCAGCAACGCTACCGCGTCGTCGATGGTGCGCAACGGCGTCTGCAGCGCCGCGATGACTTCATCGACGGTTTCCGATGTAGCCTCCATTCGCCCAGAAGACTCGTCATTAACGGCCGGGCGGTGATCTGAGCTCACGAGCGACCTTCTCTCTAGTCGCTTCGCTCAGTTGTGTTTTTATAAACTCGTCAAGGCAACTGGGGTCGGGCTCGACTCGTTGGGCGTCCTCCCACTCGATCCATGTGTCGTAGTCATCCGGCTTGCTGGCGACGATGAGCCCGATTCCATGTGATTTCGCGACGGCCCACGGATCCGCGATCATGGGGACCGAGTCGTCGATTGGTTCCCTTGGTGCATAAATGACAACGTTGGAGTGGGTAGCGTTCCGTCGGTGGGCAAGAGCCTCGTAGACCGCTTGCACATTCACTGCATCGATGTGCTTAACTTCGAATGTGACAACTTCCAGGTATTTTCCAGGCACGTAGTCGTAAGTCTTGAGTTCGACACTGACGATGTCGGGTCGCGACCAGATCCCGCCGGTAGCCCGACGGCCTTGAAGTGCTGTGACTTCGACGGCGAGTGGACTCGCACGTCGGTCACGGGCCCAGTCGTGTCGGATAACATCAGCCATCGGCTTATAGAGTTCGATCTCTCGTCGAATCGCTGACTCGATCTGATCACCGCTGCCAGCTATGCCGCCGGTTCCAACGGCCACAGGAACGCTCACCGTATCCACCACATTCTCGATCTCGGTACGGCGGACACTCCCGCCACGTCCCCTGCCACGAGCGACTAATCCCTTATCGACTAACGAGTCACGAACGGCCCAATACCGGCTATCCCTCCACCGCAAACCGCGCTGGACCGTCCGGTTACCTACGGCGCTGCCGTCTCGCGGGAGCTGCTCAAGCAATTTCTGCTCGTCATGGTTCAGCTCCACAACAGGTCTCCCGCTCGATATGTGTGTCCGCTCACATGGCAGGCGTTCGCTGGTTCAGCGTTTGCTGGCCCCACACCGACGTGTCTCACCCTGTTTCCTGCGGATAAACTATCGGAGTCCAGCACTCAACCAAGGGATTACGTCAAACCCCACAGGGGACGGCTGCCGTGGTAACTACGTGACCGCGGACCATCAGCTCACCGCGGAAGCACGTCGCAGCACCCACCCCTGATCGCCTTTGACGATCACGAGCAGCAGGAGGGTTCAAGATGACCACCCAGCTCCGCATGACGACGCGCAACGAAGGCTGGCCATCGTGGGTCACGAACGTTGAGCAGCATTGACAAGACTGAAAAACAGTGAGTGCGTCCAGAACGGCTGCGGCTGGGCCAGGCGCGCAGGGTGTGGCATCCCCCCGGCCTCCCTCAAGGGCTACCACACGGCGGCTCGGGGGCAGAGCAGACGCACGCACCGGTCCCATCGAGGGCCTGCCCCCCGCGCCGCCACGTGGTCGGGCTACGCCAGACCGACGGGATGCCACACACCCCGGCGTCCAAAATCATCAGTGACCACACTGAACCATTGCTCGTTCGGACACTTTACGGTCACAAAACACATCCAGATAACCCAAAACGACCGCCGACGACGAGCGTTCGCAGTCGCGAAACTCACAGGTAATCAGCACCATGCACGAATAACCACTACGACTGTCCGAGAATCAGCGGTTAACGGTCCGCTTTGTCATATCCGGCCTCACCTAGTGCGCGGCGGGCGCGCACAATGGGTAGTGGGTCGAGGGGATGGCGGATCAGGTGTCGCACGATGGCGCGGGGGAGGGTGCGGGTGAAGAAGACTCCCACGTCGATCGACTGGCGCACCGCGCGTACGTGGTCGCGGGGCAGCCGGGAGCGGACGAGGCCCTGGCTCAGATCGTTGAGGTCCGCTCGCCGGAAGGCCTCGGTCAGCATCGCGTGCGGGCCCCGGTAGGGGGTGAGGTGGTGGTGCTTAGCGATGATGACCGCGAGCTCCTCGGCCCAGGCGCCGCGTCCAGTGCGCTGTAACCAGGCATCCATGGTCCGGATGGAGGGCCCGAGATAGTTCAGCGAGGTAAACACGTCGATGTCGTGGAAGGCCGCGGCGATCGCTAACTTGCCGTCGCGGTCGTCGCGGTCGGGCACGACCGCGCGGGCCAGGTTGAGCACTCGATAGACGTGGCCGCGGTAACTGGCCCAGCCGCGCTCGTCACCGGCGGCGTGCTCGCGATGGCTGTCCAGAATCTCCTCGACCAGAGGGTGGGTGTGGAGGAGGTCGACGGTTGGAGGTGCCACGTTCGTCATCTCCGTTCGGAACGGGCGGGTTTCCACGTCTGAAATTTGCGGAGAGGATCCGGAGGCGACACGGCCGGCACCGCCTGAACGATCGACTCGGACCTGCGCCCCGGGAAGGCCTCCGGATGTCGCGGGCGAACCCGTTGCAGGGCGACCTTACGCCGAACGCGATCATCTCGCCAGACCCTGCACGACCGCCCCTCGTTACCGCTATCACCATGATCGTCACCAGATCTTCCGAACGGGGGTTCACCGGTGATCATCGTCAGCGAATCGTCAGCAAAAGCGACACGACGAGGCCGCACTGGTCAATCGACACCGGTGCGCAGCCGCAGCTCAGCGACGCACAACCTCACTCTCAGGTACACAGACGCACGGCCAATCAGCGTTCACAACAGAGGTCAACCGATTCAAGAAAGAAAGAATCTGGCCTCCGGCGGATGGGTTCCGACGGGAAATGAAGGTGGTGGGCACCCGGGCGCGACAGGATACCCGCTTCCGTACCCTTGTCTTCCGGGCTACCACGCCGTGTGTTTCCATTCGTGTGCCAGCATAGGCGATTAACCACGTCAACAGCGGGACGCTGTACCCCAGACTGACCACCAATCGATTCTGAGGGCGCAGCCTTCCCAAACCGAGGCTCTTGCGCGGTCATCGTTAGCGAGCTGTTCGTGACGTGAGGGCGATGCGCGTCAAAACAATTCCGTGTATCCCGCGGTTGGCGTGCAGGCATAATCAGCGCTGATTACGAGGGGGGATCGGTGCGTAGCGTGAACGTTCCGCCAGAGGAGTAAAAGCCAAAGTTACTACAGCATACCGCAGCGTGACCGACTGTAATTTTCGGGTCTTTAGGTGACAGTAACCATCGGCTCAGTGACCGATCCGGCCCACATGCATGAAGCATAGTAGTCGGGTTGTATGCTGGACCGCCGGCCTAGTGAAACCCTAGGATCTAGATACCAGACCAGCGGAGTGCAGAAAATGTTCGACGGAATTGAAATTCGCGTTCTCGTGGCAGACGTTATAACACATCCGGCGAGCGTTCTCGTATTAAAGTATGCGCAGGACCTGTATGGCGCTGACGAGAAAGTAGCAACTGTTGCTAGGCTAAACTTTACGAATATGCCTGGAATTAATCGGCACAGTTTGTTTCGAGCACCAACTGGAGTGGCGGCCGACGCTTTACTGTTTCTTGGAGTCGAACCTCTCCATAAATTTGAATATCGCGAGATCCGGGAGTTTGCGCGGCGCGCATTAACTGTTACAGCCAAAGAAGTGCCAAATGCTAAGGAGGTTGCCTTAACCCTTCATGGGCCAGGTTATGGCTTGGATGAGCTAGAAGCGTTTGAGTCTGAGGTTGCCGGACTGCTAGACGCTGTTCGCGAGGGACATGTCCCAGAGACGCTCAGTCGCATAACATTCGTAGAGCGGTCTGCAAGACGTGCGGATTTGATGCAACGGACGTTGAGTCAACTAATTGAATCGGAAGGACCTGCCGCCCAGGACCAAAAGAGAACCACCAACATCGAACGCTTGCGATCGGTAGGCTACGACTCTCGCACGAAGAGTCATGCGTTTGTGGCGATGCCCTTTAATGGTGATTTTGAGGATCATTACGACTATGCCATACTTCCAAGTGTCCGAGGTCGGGGCCTACTGTGCGAACGAGTCGATCAACAGAAGTTTACTGGTGACGTTATTGAGTACATGAAGGAGCGGATCAGTTCTGCCGACATTGTCTTGGCGGAAGTTTCTAGCGGCAATCCAAACGTATACTTAGAGATTGGGTTTGCCTCGGGAAAGGGTATACCGACAGTTTTACTTTGTGGCGAAAACTGCAATGATTTAGCATTCGACATTCGCGGTCAGCGAGTTATCAAATACGGAAGAATTAAGGATTTAGAAGCGAAGCTCAACGCGGAGCTAGGTGACCTTCTCCTGCCAGGCTGGTAGCCGGGCAATGGTTGAAACGACAGAAACATCCTGCCGCAACGTCGCCGTCGATGGCGTGAGCGATGGTCTATGTGTCGTTGACGTCGCTGCCATGTCGAGGACTCTAATCTGGGACAGGAGATGGCCAGGGAAGCAAGTCTAGTCCTGTCTGGCGGTCAGCTGACGACAGCGGTGACGACAACGCAGACGACATCCCGGCACCACCAGCACCGTGCGGAACCGGGTTTGAATCGCAGATCGGAGCCGGAGAGCAGGATTGCTCGCTTCTGGGGGTCAAGGGGTCGCAGGTTCAAATCCTGTCGTCCCGACCATATTTTACCAGGTCAGGGGCCAGATTCTCACCTCGGGAATCTGGCCCATTGATCATTTGTCATCAGTTTGTCATCAGGACTGACCACCATGAGGTGACATCTCACAACCCTTCGTGGTGGTGTCCGTGACGGTCTAACTTTCACGTCTCTGGCGTGTCCGCGCAGTTCTTGATACTGCATCTGGGTGTGGGGTTCCAGAAGTCGGTCACCTATGGTGAGCAGCGGTTTCATCCTGCTCGTTCGTACTCGTTGATCAGACCACCTAGAATTGGCCGGCGTGTGATGCGTTCGTGGCTCAGGTCCGCGACGGGGTGGGTCGGTTGCGGTGGATGAAGGTCACGGCTGCGGTGCGGCCGTCGGCCGTTGTAGTGCCGGACATATTCCGCGAGCACTACACGCAGGTGCTGCTGATTGAAGATCAATATGCGGTCGGTGAGTTCGGCTCTGACCGTACGCACGAACCGTTCGGCGAAACAGTTCGCTTGCGGGCAACGCGGAGGAATCCGGACCACGCGGATGCCCACATCGGCGAGGACCGCATCGAACGATGCTGTGAATTGGCCGGCCCGATCTCGGATGAGGAAACGGAACTGGGTGACGCGATCGCCAAGATCCATCACCAGGTTGCGGACTTGTTGGGTAGTCCATCGACCGTCCGGGTTCGAGGTCATGCCCAGCAGGTGCACGGATCGGCTGGCGACCTCCAAGACGAAGAACACGTAGATCCGCTGGAGTGTCACCGCGCAGTCCACATGGAAGAAGTCACAGGCCAGCATCGTCGACGCTTGCGCGCGAAGGAACTGCCGCCAGGTCGTGTCGGTGTCCCGGGCCGGCGCCGGAGGGATCCGTAACCGCTGGAGAATGCGGCGGCTCGTGGACGCTCCCACCTGGTGACCGAGCTTGAGCAACTCGCCCTGAATTTGCTTGTATCCCCAGTGGTGATTCTCCTTGGCCATGCGCGCGATCAACGAGGCCACCGTGTCATCGACGGGTGGACGCCCGAGACGGTGGGGATATGTCCACTTCTTGGCGACCAAGCGACGATGCCAGCGCAGGATCGTTCCCGGCGTGACCAAGCGATGCTTCCGCAGCATCGTGGGCAAGGCCCGAACCAGCGCGGCGAACACCGCTCGATCCGCCCAGTCCAAGCGCAGCTTCGGATTGGCTCTGCGCAGCACCATGACTTCGTGGCGCAACACCAGAAGTTCCACATCCTTAGACGCCGACGAGCGACCGAGCAACAACAGCAGGTTCAACAGCCTGAGGAAGATCAGGTAGAGTAGCCGCAACGACACGGCTCGCGATCATGCCTGCCGGCCGAGCACACCGAGCACCCAGGTCAGCGGCACAGGCCGGCTTCTGGAACCCCACAGCTGGCGTTGTGCACCGCGCTGGAGTGCAGCCCGAACGACCTGTTCGAGGTCGACACCACCCCGCCCGAGCGGCCAGCGACCCCGCCGTGCGCGGTGCCCGATCTGCGAAGAAGGTCGTAGGTTCTGGCGGCCGGTCGATACCTGAGCTTCCCCCGTTGCTCCCGGCCAGCGCCGACCCAGCATCCGCCTCGCCCGTCCGGGGTGGGTGCCCTAGCCCGTGGGCTGGGGTGTCTCGTAACGAGTCCAACCTGGGTTAAGGCACCCATCGCCGTCGCCGGAGGCTAGAACGTCACCTAGGCAGGAGGTTGATCTGTTCCAGGTTAGGCATTGGGCTCCCTTGAGTGACGTTGCTGACGGGGTCGCCCCCGCCGGTGAGGCCACCGACCGGATCGCCGCCCTCCTGGGCGACGAATAGGGACGACATGACCGCACGTGCGGGAAGCAGCTCCGCGCGCTGTTCGGTGATCTCGGCAAGACTTAGTACGTCAGACATTGAATCCCCCCAGTGTTGGGCCACGATGGGCCAGGTACAGAGCCACGATGGCAAGGGGAGAGTCACGCGACAACATCCATCCGCTACCTAAACGTCCCCGTCTACTACCTAGGGCAGGCAGTGTTTGTCATACAGGAACAAGCCTGCGCAGGACACCAGGTGGCCCATGAATCGTAGAACAACAGTAACCGGTGTGGGTATCGCCATCGCGATGGTGGCGGCACCGGTCGAAGTCTCCCCCGAGCAAGGGACCGCCGTCATGTGCGCCCAGGAGTTCGACAGGGCCACTGCTGACGCCTCTGTTCGATCGGCGGCTCGTGTCCGGCTGCAAGCGCGGCGCGGGCTGACGATCTACTTCGGGACGGTTGTTCCACTCTCGGCTGTGTTCCAGGTTGTCCTTGTCAAGACCGGTGATCCAGCCTGGGTCATCCCGGTTATGTAGTCGCCAGCCGCGGCCTCGACGGTTGCTCGCCTGATGCTGCGTGAGGCTTCACGATGTGTCCTTTCGCGTCGGCGGACGCCGCGGGTGGCGGGCCATTTTGGTGGCCCTTAGTTCCGCTGATCATTCGGGCTGATCGTCTACGGCATCGCATGGATGACCAGCCTGGCGCGGTTCGATCCGCGACCCGGTGGGTGGCCGCCCAATTCACGCAGACAGCGCATCATCCTGATAGATCCGCTCGGATAGCACATTGAGGCCGGTTGGCGCGATCGACACAACCGAGAGGGCCCGGTCGCGTCGCGCGAGTTCCAGGGCGATGCGGGCGCCGAGGAATTGCCCAGAACGTGCACGGGGTCCATGCCCAGGGCGTCTAGGTCTGCCTCGATCATTTCAGTGACGGCATGGACCGTCGGTCGCTCCGACAGCGCGGGTGAGTCGCCGTGCCCCGGCAGGTCCGCGGCCAGCACTTCGTAGTCGGTCTCCAGCGCGGGCCGCAACGCCGAGAAATCCTCGCGGGTCGTGCCGATGCCGTGTAGCAGCAGCAAGGGTTCGCCGGATCCGGCACAGTCCCAGGAAAGTCGAGTGCTCACCTGCTCGTTGGTACCCGCTCGCGGGCCCGGAGGAGCGATCCTCGACACAGGGTGTCCACCGTCACGCCGACTCGGACGGACGTGGGGACCGCTCACCACGGCATGACCGGATCGCGGCGAGAACGCTTGCCACAGGACCCATGTATCTGCTTGGACACTCCGCGTCTCACTTCGTCAGTGGGACACAGCGCGCGGTCGGTCACAGGTGTCGCCCGCGCGCGAGGGGGCGGGAGAAGTGTCGGTGTTGGCGCCGGGGAGAACACATGAGGGCTAGTCATAAGCGCGCACGGCGGAGTCCTGACTCTGGCGGTGTGCCACTGGCCAGCATCAGCGCGTCCAGCGGCGGTGGTGTACTAGGGGCCCACCACGCGGGGATGGTGACGGCGCAGGACGTTGACTGGCTCGTCGCGCACCTGCGGGCGGTGGTTGTGGCCAGCCCCGCTGTCTGGGCAGGCCGTGGGATGACGCTAGTCCAGCTCACCGCGCTGCACCTCATTGCCGCGTTGGCTCCGGTCAGTCTCACTGATCTGGCTCAAGCCCTGGGAACGAGAGCACCGGCTACCTCCGCGATGGTCAATCGGCTGACCCGCGCCGGGCTGGTATGCCACGCGCCGGACCCGCACAACCGGCGCCGCGTCCGGCTGACCCTCACCGCCGACGCTCAACAGATCATCGGCGACACCGACCCGCGCACCGCCACACGCCTGCAAGCAACACTCAACGGCATGAGTCCCAAGGCCCGCCGCCATCTGATCGACATCCTCATCGACACCATCCGGCGGTCCCTTGAGTAGCCGGGAGGGGCATCAGCCGACCGGCACAAAGCCGCCTCCTCGTTGTCGAGCGCGGCAACGCTGCGGCGCCCATCACGCACAGCCCGCCGCAGACCGAGTCACTGCGGGGTGCGCTCTGGGAACCACTTGGGGATCACACGCCCTGCACTTAGGCAGACGCCCCACACACGTCAACTCCCGTCGCGCTTGTCCCAGACGGTAGACGTTGCGTGCCGGACGGGCACGCGCAAGCACCAACGACACGTGCGTCAGGTACCAGGAACGCCGGAGGCTCATTGTCGCGCGGTCTTTCGAATCTTTCGGACGCCCCTTGGAATGGTCCGCCCGTCTCAAACACCGAGCGGGCGGACCACCCCCGGAAGCACCTTATTCGCATCCTGACGCGAACACGAAGGTGAGCAGGATGGCGAGCACTGCAATGACCGGGTCTATCAGTCCGATCCTCCGACTCCGGATTCGGCCTCGGTATCAGGTGCCCCTTCCTTCTCCCTCTTTGCATCTCCCGCTTTTGTCTGATCCGGGGGATTCTCATCCGTGGCCGGATGCGACTCTTCGTTGCCCGCCCCTAGATTCGTTCCTCGAGACATCTTTGGCTCCCTCATTCGAGTGAGAAATCTGTGCAATACCCTGCAAGATTGACCCTACTGTTACGTCCGCGCAACAGGCCAGCGTGCTCGGGCAGCTCGACAAGTCCGTGGCTTGTTCTTCAGCGTCGACCGGCTGCAACCGTCGGTGATCCAGCCGTACGCTGCCCGGTCAACTGCGCTGGTGGACGGCGCGCCGGAGACCGGTGACGTGCGTCCGCAGACAACGGCGCTGCATGATTCCGCCTCGACGACGCTGTGACCGCAGACGACGAGCACCGGCCCGCGCTCCAAGCACGGGCCCACTCGGCCGACTGGCGCTGCAGAACCTCGCCTCTACCGCATCTGCCCTGGCCAAAGTCGGTCTCGACACGGAGCGGAGGTACGATTGCAGTACGACCCGCGGCGACATTCAGGGCGAAAGCTCACGGCGCCTCAGCAAACTTCAGTCCCTGACCAAGATATCCCTTAGCGGCGAAACGCGTCTTCGACACGGTCACTCGCTTTGGCTGCTGGGTGACTGCACCTCCAGATCGCTTCGCTCTAGCTCAGATGACTGGACCGGCACCGATACAATCGGCACTGAATCGACGTCGTCGAACTCGCGGAGGCGTGTCTCGTAGTCGGCGGCCACACCCTCCTCACCGGCCTCTTCGATGCGGGCCGCTTGATCGGCTGACGAGTCCGGGTCTTCGATGTTGGCCGTTGTTTGGTCGGCTGACGGGTCCGGATCGGTTCCTGGGCTCTGCTGGGTGGCTTCTGAGTCAGTCATCATCAGATCCCTTCTGCTGTCTCCGTTGACATCAATCGGTACCACCGACGGAAGATCAGGAAACATACGTTCCGGCGCTCGGCGTGAGTCGGGCTCCAGAGAGCAATGCCACTAACTTAAGGTTTGCCCAGCTCAGAGTGGGTGCGCAAGCGCCAAGCAGGGACGATGGCGCGCCTGATCGCAACTTGAGTCGACCCTCCTTTGCAAAGCCACAGGTGGCGCTTGTGCG
>JBOHFX010000171.1:0-55510 GCA_050699875.1 Pseudonocardiaceae bacterium | reverse complement strand
GGCCGCAAACGCGGCCACCCCTCCAGCTATTTCGGAGAGTCAACTGCTTCAACTGGAAGGGCCGCGACCCCAGGCAGACACCAACGGCGGTGACGACGGCAAAGACGCCGCATGACTACTGGGATAGCGCGCTCGCCGACGTCGGCTACGCTGCGCATCACGTGGCGCCGGAACACGGTGATCTCGGGTGGGCGAGGGGGGAGTTGAACCCCCACGTCCTTACGGACACACGGACCTGAACCGTGCGCGTCTGCCATTCCGCCACTCGCCCAAGTGACCGCGGAATGCTAGCACGCACCCTAGGACAACGTCCTTGACGCAGCGGACTCAGCCCGCTGGCCCGCCCCGATACGATCGGGGCAGGCTCGTCAGCAGGGCCCTGGACGAACCTGGGAGAGGAGGTCGCCGTGGGCAAGGCGCAGCGGTTCGAGCGTCGGTTGCAGGGTATGGTCGGCGATGCCTTTGCCCGGGTCTTCGGCGGTAGCGTGGTGCCCCAGGAAGTGGCCCAGGCGCTTCAGCGTGAAGCCGACGATAATGCGCGTCCGCTTGCAGGCGGGCGGGTACTTGCGCCTAACCGCTACACGGTGCGGCTCGGGGCCGCCGACTACGACCGGCTGGCAGGCGACGAGCAGCGGATCATCCGGATGCTCACGAGCTGCATCCAGAGTCATCTGACAGAGCAGGGCTGGGATGTCTACGGAGACGTTGCGGTGGCCCTCAAGCGATCTGCCACGCTACACACAGGACAGTTCCGCACCAGCTCGGCTGTCGACTACGACACCCCGCAACCTCGTACCGTAGGAGACCGAGTCATGAGCCAACAACAGGGCGAGTACTTTCGGGACGACGAACTAGGCCAGTACCGCCACGACGTCGAACCGAGCTATGTGCAGCCACCCGAAGGCTCCCAGTACCCGCCGGACTCCCAGTACCCGCAGGGTCAGGACGCGCACCAGAACTACGGCCAGTACGGCTATGACCAGGGTGGCGGCTACCCGCAGGGATACGGCCAAGGCCGATACGACGGCTACCAGCAGGGCCAGCAGCCCCTTGAGCAGGCGGCCCAGCAGGACTACGACCAGGGCTACGGCCAGTATGGTGGCGCACATCCGGGGTCCGGCTATGACCATGGTGCTTACCGTCAGCTGTCCGCGTCGCTCGTCCTGGACGACGGATCCAATCGCCAGTATCAGCTGACCGAGGGCAGCACCGTGGTCGGCCGCGGCCAGGAAGCACAATTCCGGTTGCCGGACACCGGCGTGTCCCGTCGTCACCTGGAAATCACCTGGGACGGCCGGACCGCTGTGCTCGCCGACCTCGGATCCACCAACGGCACGACGGTCAACGGCAGCCCAGTACAAACGTGGCAGCTCGCCGACGGTGACGTAGTGCGAGTTGGACACTCCCAATTGGTCTTCCGCACCCAAGGTTGACCCGATCGACCCGACGCCACCCAACAGAGACGACCTTCAGCGTGCCGGAGCTGGTACTGCAGCTGACCAGAGCAGGCTTCCTCCTCCTGCTCTGGCTGTTCGTCGTCGCCGCGCTACTCATCCTGCGCACCGACCTCTTCGCGGCCTCGGGATTGCGCGCCGGCCTGCCGATGTCCCGCCGCGGCGCTCGGGCACAGCGCAACCGGACACCCCGGCAGCTGGTGGTCACCGCGGGTGGACTGGCCGGTACGCGGATCTCACTGGACGGCAGACCCATTCTCATCGGCCGCGCCGACGACTCCACCTTGGTGCTCGATGACGATTACGCCTCCACCCGCCACGCCCGTCTCGGCTTTCAGGGCGGGGACTGGTTCCTGGAAGATCTGGGCTCCACTAACGGCACCTACCTCGACCGAGCTAAGGTCACCGGACCAACCCGAGTCCCTCCTGGGATCCCGATCCGCATCGGCAAGACGGTGATCGAGCTGCGCTCATGACTCTGGTCCTCCGCTACGCAGCCCGAAGCGATCGCGGCCTGGTCCGGCAGAACAACCAGGACGCGGTCTACGCGGGTCCGCGCCTATTGGCGTTGGCCGACGGGATGGGTGGCCACGCGGCGGGCGACATGGCAGCCAAAGTGGTCATCGCCGCATTCGCTCCACTGGACGACGACGAACCCGGCAACGACCTACTGGATCAGCTGCACGAGGCTACCCTCGCAGGCAACGCCGCGATCAACGAGCTGGTCCGCGAGGACCCCGAACGCGAGGGCATGGGTACCACGCTGACCGCGGTGCTCTTCGGCGGGAACAAGATCGGCTTGGTGCACGTCGGCGACTCGCGCGCTTACCTGCGGCGCGACGGTGTGTTCAGCCAGATCACCCACGACGACACGTTCGTCCAGTCGTTGATCGACGAGGGCCGCATCTCCGAGCACGAGGCCAGCCACCATCCGCAGCGCTCGCTGCTGCTCAAGGCGCTCACCGGGCACGACGTGGAGCCCTCGCTCACCGTTCGGGAGGCCTTCGCCGGCGACCGGTACCTGCTGTGCTCCGATGGGCTTTCCGGGGTGGTCAGCGCCGAGACGCTAGCCGATGGGTTGACCATCCCCGACCCGCACGCCTGCGCCGACCGTCTCATCGAGCTGGCCCTCAAGGGTGGCGGCCCGGACAACATCACCTGCATCGTCGCCGATGTCGTGGACGTCGAATACGGTGAGGACGCGCCCATCATCGGCGGAGCGGCCGGCGACGGCGTCGAGCAACCACAGCCGGACTCGGCAGCCTCCCGGGCCGCGACGACCACCCTGCCCCGCCGCCCCGCAGCGCCCACGCGGGTCGAGCCCGTGGCGCCCGATCCCCGAGTACACCAGCGTAAGCGACGGCGCAGGCTGATCGGGCTTGCAGTGCTCGCCGGGCTACTGGGCAGCATCGTCGCGATTAGTTTGGTCTTGGTTCGTGGCCAGTACTACGTGGGGGCCGGCGGCAACGGCGAGGTGGCCGTATTCCAGGGCGTGCGGGGCGAGTTCCTCGGCCTGCCGCTGCACACCTGGGCGGAGGGCAGCTGCCGGGACGGTGTGCGCGGCTGCGAGACGATGTACCTGCGCGATCTCCAACCGTACGCCCAGGCCAAGGTGCACCGAGGGATGCTCAGCACCGGTGGGCTCAATGGTGCCCGCGAGATCATCGGTCGGCTGCGCACCAACGATCTGCTGCCACTGTGTTCAACGGATGGCACGGGTCCAAAGGATGGCACGGGTCCAAAGGATGGCACCGGCCCACTGAACGGTACCGGGGCTGCCTCCGCCGAATCGCCGATCACGGCGTTCCCGACCACCACCAGCGACCCGGCCCCGAGCGCCACTTCCGAGCCTCCGACCGAGCCCACGACCATCGGCACACCGCTGCCGGAGCAGCCCTCGGAGCCCGGAGTGGACTGCCGGATGGTGAGCTGATGGTCACTCCGGTTTCCGCCCAGGACGCGAGCCCGCAGCCCGGATCCCAACCCCCTGCCAAGCTCCCCACCAAACGGGGCATCGAACTGCTCATGCTGGCTTTCGCCACGGTTGTGGTGACCATGGCGCTGGTGCTGGTGGAGCTCAACCAGCCGCAGGGTGTCACCCACTCACTGCTGTACTTCGGAGTCGCCTACCTGGCCCTGTTCGGCGCCGCCCACATCGCGGTGCGATCGCTGGCGCCCTATGCCGACCCACTGATCCTGCCCTGCGTCGCCTTGCTCAATGGGCTGGGGCTGGTCTTCATTCACCGGCTCGACATCGCCGACCGGACCTCGGCCGCCTCGGTCGGCGATCCGCTGCCGGCTGGCAACGTCCCCCACCAGATCGCTTGGACCGCGCTCGGACTCGGGTTGTTCGTGGCGGTGCTGGTGCTGGTTCGCGACCACCGGATGCTGGCGCGCTACGGCTACACCTGCGGGTTGGTCGGGCTCGCGCTGCTGGCCCTTCCCGGCCTGCTGCCCAGCGCCATCTCCGAAGTCAACGGTGCGAAGATCTGGCTGCGGTTCGGCGGGCTGGGTATCCAACCGGGGGAGTTCGCCAAGATCCTGCTCATGATCTTCGTCGCCGCGTTCTTGGTGACCAAGCGGGACTTGTTCACCACGGCGGGCCGAAAAGTGTTGGGCATGGAGTTCCCCCGAGCCCGGGACCTCGCGCCGCTGCTGATGGCCTGGGGAATCTCGCTGGGCGTGCTGGTGCTGGAGAAGGACCTGGGGACCTCGCTGCTGTACTTCGGCATCGTGCTGGTGCTCATCTACGTCGCCACCGAGCGGATCGCCTGGTTGGTGATCGGGTTGATGTTCTTCATCGGCGGCGCGCTGGCCTCCAACGTGCTCTTCGCCCACGTGCAAGGCCGGGTGACCGCCTGGCTCGATCCGTTCTCCGACTATGACGGCGCCGGTTACCAGATGGCTCAGTCGCTGTTCGGGCTCGGTACCGGCGGGGTGTTCGGTACCGGGTTGGGCGCCGGCCGCCCCGACCTGGTGCCTGAGGCGCACACCGACTTCATCACCGCCGCGATCGGCGAGGAGCTGGGCTTCGTCGGGTTGGCCGCAGTGCTGTTCACCTACCTGCTGGTGGTGATGCGGGGGATGCGCACCGCGCTCACCGTCCGGGACACCTTCGGCAAGCTGCTCGCCGCGGGACTTTCCTTCGCGATCGGCCTGCAGGTGTTCATCGTCGTGGGTGGGGTGACGAAGCTGATCCCGCTGACCGGGCTCACCGCGCCGTTCCTGTCCTACGGCGGCTCGTCGCTACTGGCCAACTATATCTTGGTGGCATTGCTGCTGCGGATTTCGCACGCGGCCCGATCGCCGGCAGCCCCCTCCGCACCCCGCAAGCCGGTAGCCCCGCTGGCCGAGGCGCGCACCGAGATGGTGCAGCGCCCATGAACACACCGCTTCGCCGGGTCGCGCTGGCCGTCATGGGCATGATCGTCCTGCTGCTGGCCAACGCCACCTACATCCAGGTCGTCAGCGCCAGCGACTACCGCACCGACCCGCGTAACCGGCGGGTGCTACTCGACGAGTACAGCCGCCAGCGGGGCCAGATCATCGCCGGCGGGCTGCCGGTGGCCAGCTCGGTGGAGACCGGCGGGCAGCTGCAATTCCTGCGTACCTACCTCGACGGCCCGCTGTACGCCCCGGTCACCGGCTACTACTCGCTACGCTACGGCGCGGGCGGCACCGAAAACGCGATGGACTCGGTGCTCAACGGCTCCGACGGTCGGCTGTTCGTGCGGCGGCTGTCGGACCTGGTCACCGGACGTGAACCCAGCGGGGCCAGCGTCGAGCTCACCATCAACACCGCCATCCAGCGGGTTGCCTACGACCAGCTGACCCGCCGGGGGTACACCGGCGCCGTCGTGGCGATCAGGCCCAGTACCGGGGAGATTCTCGCGATGGCTTCCACCCCGTCCTACGACCCGAACCGGCTGTCCGCGCACGATGGTTCGGTGCAGGAGGCCGCATGGAACGAGGCCACGTCGGAGCCGCGTGGCTCGCCGCTGACCAACCGCGCGGTCGGGTCCACCTACCCGCCGGGATCGACCTTCAAGCTGGTGGTGACCGCAGCCGCACTGGAAGCCGGAAAAGCGACCCCGGATACCCGGCTGACGGCCGCCCCCCAATTGCAGCTACAGAACACCAGGACAGAACTGGGAAATTTCGCCGACCAGCGATGCGGCAACGATGACACCGCCACGCTCAAGACGGCACTGGTGCGTTCCTGCAACACGGCTTTCGCCCAGCTGGCCGCCACCGTCGGCGAGAACGACCTACGCAAACAAGCCCAACTGCTCGGCATCGGGCAGCAGGACCTCGCCGTCCCGATCGCGGTGGCGCCGTCGACGGTAGGCGCCATCCCCGACGTCGCCGCCTTGCAACAGTCCGGCATCGGGCAGCGCGATGTGGCGCTGACTCCGTTGCAGAACGCGGTGATCGCCGCGACGATCGCCAACAACGGGGTTCGGATGAAACCGCAGATGGTTCGTAACATCCTGGCCCCGGACCTGTCCATGCTGGACAAGTTCACGCCGCAGCGGTCCGACACTGCGATGTCTCGGACCACCGCCTCCCGGATCCGGGACATGATGGTCGCCGCCGAGAACAGCTACCGCGACGAAGGTAAAATCAACGGCGTCGGTATCGCCGCGAAGACCGGCACCGCCGAGCACGGTGCCGACCCCAAGAACACCCCCCCGCACGGCTGGTATGTGGCCTTCGCGCCCGCCGACAACCCGCAGGTGGCGATCGCAGTCGTGGTTGAGGACGGCGGAGACCGGGACTTGGAGGCGACCGGAGGCTCGCTGGCCGCTCCGATCGGTCGAGCCGTCATCGCCGCCGCCCTGCAGGGAGGTCGCTGATGGCAGGCCGCACCGTGGTGGCTGTATGGGGTTGAGTACCGGGCAGCTGTTGGCGCGGCGCTACCGGCTGGGCCGGCGCATCGCCATCGGTGGGATGGGCGAGGTGTGGCAGGCTGCCGACACCCGGTTGGATCGCCAGGTCGCCGTCAAGGTGCTCAAGCCGGAGCTGTCCGGTGACGCAGAGTTCCGGCACCGCTTCCAGACCGAGGCCCGGATGACCGCGTCGCTGAACCATCCCGGCATCGCCGCGGTACACGACTACGGCGAAGCGCCGAACGATCCGGACTCGGCCACTCCCGGCGGCTACCCCGAGGCCTACCTGGTCATGGAGCTGATCGACGGGGAGCCGCTGGCCACGATACTGCTGCGGCATCAACGGCTGCCCGCCGACCGCACCTTGAACATCCTCGAGCAGGCCGGCGAAGCGCTACAGGCCGCGCACGAGCGGGGTTTGGTGCACCGCGACATCAAACCCGGCAACATCCTGATCACCCCCGCGGGAAAGGTGAAGCTCACCGACTTCGGCATCGCCAGAGCTGTCGACGCGGCCCCGGTGACCCGTAACGGAATGGTGATGGGCACCGCCCATTACATCGCCCCGGAGCAGGCCGCCGGGAATGACACCGGTCCGGCCGGCGACGTCTACTCACTGGGCGTGGTGGGTTACGAGTGCCTGGCTGGGCAACGCCCATTCTCGGCGGACAACACCGTCACCGTCGCGATGATGCACATCCGCGACCAGCCGCCCCCGCTGCCCCCTGATGTGCCCGCGGGTGCCCGCGGGCTGATCGAAGCCACCCTGGCCAAGGACCCACGGCAGCGTTACGGAACCGGCGGTGAGTTCGCCGCCGCCGTCGCCGCGGTCCGGGCCGGCCACCGGCTGCCACCGCCCAGCGGAGTGGCTGGGCACACCGCCACAGCGGCTCTGACCGGAGTGCTGCCCCACCAGTCGCCGGCCACCGCGCTGCTGCCGCCACCGCAGCGCCATGTCCAGCGGCGCGGTGCACTGCGGATCGCAATGGGCCTGCTCGGCGTGCTGGTGCTGGTGCTCGGCGGCTACCTGGCCCGCGAGGCGCTGCGCCCACCCGCGGCTCCCGCTGGGGTGGCCTCCGGGGAAGGTCCGACCGATGTCGTCGCAGTGCCCACTCCGCGCGAGACATCACCGCTGCCCTTCGAGCCTGAGCCAGTCGAGGAGGAGTTCTCATCGGAGCCCATCAACCCCCGGGGCCTTCCGCTGGGAGGAGTGCTCGTGGTTCCGACCGACTACTGGGGCGAGACTGCCAGCGAAGCTGCCTTCATCGCGAAGTCTCGCGGCCTGGTGGCTCGGGTGGTCGACGAAGAGGGGCAACAGGTGGATCGGGACTGGCGGTCACGATGCCAGGTGATAAGGGTTCGCCCGCTGGCGGGCTTGGTACCCCAGGGGTCGACTCTCGAGCTGACCTGTAGGAGGTTCCGGTGAGCAGTCGCCCCCCATCGGGTGACAACCGGTCGGGGGGCATGATGGGGCCCGAACCGGGCCCAACTATGGACCAGGACACGGCCACGACGCGGGTCACGCACGACGAGCGGGGCGGCACAGGAATGACGACCGGCCGACTACTGTCGGAACGCTATGAGCTGGGCGAGACGCTGGGCTATGGCGGCATGTCCGAAGTGCATCGCGGCCGCGACGTCCGGCTCGGCCGCGATGTCGCGGTCAAGGTGCTGCGCGCCGATCTTGCCCGCGACCCCCAATTCCAACACCGCTTCCGTCGGGAGGCCCAGAACGCTGCGGCGCTGAACCATCCGGCGATCGTCGCGGTGTATGACACCGGCGAGACGGTTTCCGACTACGGCCCGTTGCCGTACATCGTGATGGAGTTCGTCGACGGCCGGACGCTGCGGGACATCGTCAAGACCGAAGGTCCGATGGGCGAGCAGCGTGCGATGGAGACGATGGCTGACGTCTGCGCCGCACTGGACTTCAGCCACCGCAACGGCATCATCCACCGGGACGTCAAGCCGGCCAACATAATGATCAATAACGCTGGGGCGGTCAAGGTGATGGACTTCGGTATCGCCAGGGCGCTGTCCGACGGGCAGGGCGTGACCCAGACCGCCGCAGTGATCGGCACGGCCCAGTACCTGTCCCCCGAGCAGGCCCGCGGAGAAATGGTGGACGCCCGGTCGGACGTCTATGCCGCGGGCTGCGTGCTCTATGAACTGACCACCGGAGACCCCCCGTTCACCGGCGACTCCCCGGTCGCGGTGGCCTACCAGCACGTTCGGGAAGACCCCACACCGCCGTCGCGTCAAAACCCTGACGTGTCGCCGGCAGTGGACGCGGTGGTGCTCAAGGCGATGAGCAAGAACCCGGCCAACCGCTACCAGTCCGCTGCCGAGATGCGCTCGGACCTGATCCGCGTGCTGTCCGGCCAGCGCCAGCTGGCGCCGGTGATCATGACCGACGCCGACCGTAACCTCATGCTCGATACCGGCGCCACCGTGGCGCTGCGTCCCGTTCGGCCCGCTCGGACCAGCCGGTTGCGCCAGGAGCCCAGCGCTGCACCGCCGGTGGACACGCGGCGGTCCGGGCGGGGTATCGGGATTCTCACCACAGTCGTGGCCGCCGCGATCGTCGGGTTGCTCCTGCTGCTGTTCACCGATGTCTTCGTGGGCGGACCCGAACAGGTCGCGGTGCCCAACGTGGGGGGTCAGCCGGTGGTGCGGGCCGAGCAGAGCCTCATCGACGCCGGTTTCCAGATCGGGGGGCGCCGCCCGGTTGAGTCAACGCCGGAGAACGTCGACCGCGTGGTGGACTGGAGCCCTAAGGGACAGGCAGCGAAGGGGACACCGATCCAGCTGGACGTCGGTGCCGGCCCGGCCGAGGTGGAGGTGCCCAACCTTCTCGGGCTGGACCGCGCGCTGGCCCAAGCCTCCCTGCAGCAGCGGGGCCTGGTGCTGTCACCGGACCAGCGCGCGGAAGTCGTCCAGGACGAGAGGGATGTCGGCAAGGTACGCGGCCAGGATCCGCCCGCCGGGCGGCAGCTGGCCAAGGGCAAGTCGGTGGTCATCACCGTCGGGGTGCCACCGCAGGTCGTGCGGGTGCCTGACGTCGTCGGCACCAACGTCGAGCAGGCCCAGCGCAACATCGGCTTGGCTCAGCTCACCGCGCAGATCCAGGAGGTTGACTCCACAGCGAGCAGGGGCCAGGTCCTGAGGCAGAACCCGGGCGGGGGGGCCGAGGTCAAGGTAGGTAGCACGGTGACCCTCACGGTGTCCCGCGGCAACCAGCTCGAGATGCGGGACCTGCGCGGTCAGAACCCCAACCAGGCGGCGAACACGCTACGAACGCTGGGATGGGCCGGCACCCTGAGGCAAGTCTTCACACCGGTCGAAGACCCCGACCAGGTCGGCCTCGTCATCGGTCAGGACGTATCGCCGGGCACCGGGTTCGCCCGTGATCAGACCATCACGATCACGGTCGGGCAGGAGACCACGTCCACCACCACGACCACCCCCGACAGCAACGGGATCTTCGAACCCACCGAATCCCCCGAGCCACGCTGATCCCGTTGACCTCCAACGGGGTCAGCGCACCAGCGCGGCCGAGGCGAGCTTGCGCATCCCGGTCTCGAGCTCGATCACCCGGGACTCGTCCACCTTCGCACCCGCGATACGCAGCCAGTTCGCCAGCAGCCGGTGCCCGCCGTCGGTGAGCACCGACTCGGGATGGAACTGCACCCCGTACACCGGCAGCTCCCGGTGGCGCAGCGCCATCACGATCCCCGACTCGGTGCGGCCGGTGATCTCGAGTTCGTCCGGGATGGTCTCGGGTAGCACGGTCAGCGAGTGATACCGGGTGGCGACGAACGGCTGCGGCAACCCCGCGAGCACGGTGCCGCCGTCGTGGTGCACCACCGACGTCTTGCCGTGCAGCAGCTCAGGGGCCCGAGCCACCGTGGCGCCCCAGACCACCCCGATCGCCTGGTGCCCGAGGCAGACACCCAGTAGGGGGCGGCCCTGCTCCGCACAGTCCCGGACGACGTCCATGCTCGCTCCGGCACGCTCTGGAGTGCCCGGGCCGGGGCTGATCAGGACCCCGTCCGCAGCGGCAACGTCGTCGGCCTCGACCGCGTCGTTACGACGCACCACGCACTGGGCCCCGAGCTGCGCCAAGTACTGCACGAGGTTGTAGACGAAACTGTCATAGTTGTCGATCACTAAGATCCGCACCGGGGCCAGCGTAGCCGTCCCCGTTACTCACGAGCAGGGTGATGGCGGGCTCAGCCCGTCGTCACCGCATTGAACGGTAGCCGGGGCTCCACCCAGGGAAACACCACCAGCAACAACAGTGCCACCACCCCTGCGGTCAGCAGCAGCGCCTGCAGCAGACGCACCGGGAATGGCCCCGGCAGATGGCGCCAGATCCAGCCGTACATGAGCCCTCCTCAGGCGCCGGCGGTCAGCTCGACGGGCCGCTCACCCTCAAACTTGCGGTATGAAGCGACCTGGACACCGTGCACGATGAGCCGCTCCCGGGCGGAGAATTGGGGGTGACACGTGGTCAGCGTGATCAGCTTGTCGGCAGGCTTGTATTGGCTTACCTGACCGGGCACTGGAGCGATCACATCGGTCTGCGAGGGCAGTACAATCGCCTTACCGACCACGTTCCCGTACCGACCGGGCAGCGGTTCGACGCCTCGACACTGCGACTGCGTCCCCTTGCCCTCCGCCCAGCCACTGGACTCACCCTGCAGCGGCAGCACCCGGTAGACGTACCAGTGGTCGACCGTCTCCACCACGATGGCGTCGCAGGACGACAAGAGGTCCAAGGAATTGAACGGCGCCCCCTTGCCGACCCGGTGCCCGGCCACCGCGAAATTCCCCAGCTGGCCGGGCAACTCGGTACCCTCGTAGTGCCCCGGCCCGACTGCCAGCGTGTCCGGCCCGGTGCCCTCCAGCACGGTGTACACGTAATCGGGCCCGAACACCGGAACGTAAATCTTGGCGATACCCGCACCGCTGATTGGCCGGTCCGCCAGAGCCCGCGGGTTCCGCCAGGCGTCATCCAGGTCGGCGGTGGCCTCACGCTGCTTGCGCGCCGAGGACCAGTCGGTGACGTACGCCGCGTAGAACACGAACAGCAACGCCACCAAGCCCACCGTCAAGAGCAGTTCACCCACCCCGCGGATCGCCGTCCGCACCCGGTCCGGCCGCCGTCGTGGTGGCCGGAAACCCCGCGCTGGGCGGGATAGCACATGGCTCACGAAATCTCCTCACTCCACCAGCGCGCCGCCTGACGCCCTGCTGCCGCCGAGCTCGGCGGCAGAGCTGCCCCGCTGCCGTGGAACAGCTCTAGCGTCAAACTCGGCGACAGTCGAGCACCGAGACGGTAGTACCTTGCGTTAGCGTGATGGCAGTGCCCCTCCACTGAGCCCCGCCTAGTGGGCCCGTCCCGGTAGCAACGCGGCCCGCACGTCGAACGAGGATGACATGCCGAAGTCGAAGGTTCGGAAGAAGTCGGTCTACTCCCCGCCGGGCGACGCGCTCGGGCCGGCGAAGGTCGTCCGCGCCGCGGGCCCCTCGCATCCGTTCTACATCGCGGTCATGCTCGGGCTGATGCTACTGGGGCTGCTGTGGCTGGTGGTCAACTACCTGGCCGTAGACAAGATCCCGCTGCTTGCTGCGCTCGGCAACTGGAACTTCCTGATCGGCTTCGCGCTGATGGTCACCGGGCTGATGATGACCATGCGGTGGCGCTGACCCTGACGCGAAACGACACGCGTGCGATTCGTCCCCACTGTGGATGCAACCTGTGGAGAACCGGGCGGCTAGCGTCTGGTAGGGGAGTACACCATCCCCGCGGTGACCGCAGCACCGAACGCCAACCCACCCAGATGACCGAGAATGGAGATTCCCGGCACCACAAAGGTGATGACCACATTCAACAGGATGATGGTCAGCGCCGGACGTGGGCTGCGGCGCATCCAGATCAACACGACGACCAGCCCACCCATCAGCCCGAATACCGCACCGGAGGCACCGGCGGTCAACGCGTTCTCGGCGCCGAGCAGGAAGACCGCCAGGCTTCCGCCGAGCAGTGAGACCAGGTACACCACCAGGAAGCGGGTTCGACCCAGCACCTGCTCGAGGTCCTGGCCGATCACCCATAGGGCGATCATGTTGAAGGCCAGGTGAATCAGCCCGAAGTGCAGGAATCCTGAGGTAAACAGGCGCCACCACTCGCCGGCGGCCAACGCAGTGGGCCACAGCGCCCACTGCTGGAACAGCGGCGCTTCGGCGTTGCTGGACAAGCTACCGGCCTGCACGACGGTGACCACGAAGACCGCGACATTGATCGCGATCAGAATCGGCACCACCACCGACCGGCTGGTGGGCTTGGCCCACGGAGCGGTGATGACACGCTGTTGAGAACGACCTTGATCGACGCAGTCCACGCACTGGTACCCCACCGGCGCCTCACGCAGGCAAGCAGAGCAGGCGGGACGATCACAGCGGGTACAGCGCACTCCCGTCTCGCGGCCCGGGTGCCGGACACACACGGGACTCGACATCCCTGTCACACCCCGACCGGCTGGACCGTTACCCGTTCGATCACCACGTTGTCCACCGGGCGCTCACCACGGGTCGGGGTGCGCGCGATCGCGTCCACCACGCCGCGGGACTCCTGGTCCGCCACCTCACCGAAGATGGTGTGTCGGCGGTTCAGGTGAGTTGCGGGGCCGACGGTGATGAAGAACTGCGAACCGTTGGTGTTCGGGCCCGCGTTGGCCATTGCCAACAGGTATGGCCGGTTGAACTGCAGTTCGGGGTGGATCTCGTCGCCGAAGCGGTAGCCGGGCCCGCCCCGACCGGTGCCGGTCGGGTCACCACCCTGGATCATGAAGCCGTCCATGACGCGGTGGAACAGTGAGCCGTCATAAAACGGTCCGGACAGTTCCCCCTTGGCGTTGCGCTGAGAGTAGTCCTTACTGCCCTCGGCAAGGCCCAGGAAGTTGGACACTGTTTTCGGCGCGTGGGTTGGGAAGAGGGTGAGGCGGATGTCACCCTCGCTGGTATGCAGGATGACCTGCGTCTTGTCGGTCGTGCGCTCAGTCACCGGACCCATCCTGCCACCACGCAGGTAAGGGTGTGGCCGGGGCAGGATGGGCGTACTCGGGAACAAAGATTACTCGGGAACAAGGATGAGGAGGTGAACGAAGTGGGGACAGAGCACTCCAACGGCCCCCGGCCCGGAGCCCGGCCTCGCCACCGCAGGCGCTGGGCATGGTTGGTCCCGCTCTTACTCGGGATCGCCGGAGTCACCGGCGCCGTGGTGCGCAACCGCAGGCCCCGGCAGGTCGCGCGGCAGCGGTTGCCGATCCGGCCGACCGGACAACCGACTTCGCAGTACCGCAACCAGGTCGCCACCGGACGCTCTCCGACCGGCAACGGCGTCGTCCGTGCGGAACGCCCTTCGGCAGGCACCGACTGATCAGGACGTACCTGACCATCACCGGCCTACAGATCGAGTGCCGCGATCACCTGCTCGGCGATCCGGCGGGCGCTGATCGTCTGTGGCTGGTTGGTCGTGACCACAACCGTGGTCCCCTGCCGGTTTACCGCGACCACCGCTCCCTCGGTGGTCGGCTGGGAACCGCCTGACCAACCGCCCGGAATCGCCACCAAATCGGAGGTCGCCACCGGCGCGGCGGCGTCGAGCGTTGCCCGCGCGACCTTCGGCGTGGCCACCACGATCCAGGTGCGCACCTGCGTGGTGCGGTTGGTGGTGAGGAAGAAGCAAGCCGGATGTGGCCGGTCGGTGGCTGTTCCCGAGATCCGTACCGCGCCAACCCGCTGCCCGTTCGCAGCCTCTACGGCTGCCGCCGAAAGATAGGGGCACGGCCCATCGGCCACCGGCTGCGGTGCGGGCGGCGCCACAGCCGGGCTCGGATCGTCACCTGACGGCTCGGCCGGGTTCACGCTGTCAGGCGCCGGGGTGACAGGCAGAGCACCACAGGCCGCCGCCATGACGGCGAGCAACCCGCCCGCGAAGGCGGCAGCGATCCGCCTTCGGCTGACGGAGACGGTCAAAAGCTTGCGGTGGCGCGCTGGCGACATGTAGTCGCGTAGTAAACCATGCCCGCGATGCGGCAACCGGACTGCCACGCCGAACTCGTCCCACGACGCCGAACTGCCACCTAGAGTCACGTCCAACAGCCGTCACTGTGCCGTTCGTGTGACGAAAACCCGCAAGCGGGTGATGCAGTTACCAGTCTGAGTATTCAACGACGGTACCGGCAGAGGGTAGGAACATCGTTCGGGGAATAGTCCAGGCCCCAGTCGTATCTGTGCCGACTCTCACCTCGTTGAGCCGGTACCTGGATGCCCGGAGATCGGCCACCACCGGTGGAGTCGGAGCGTCTAACGCCAGGTACGAGGGATCCACGGCCCCGTGGGGGAAGGCCGTACCGCCCTCTCGCGGAGAGATCTCGAACGAGGAGGAACACCGGAACATGACGTCACGCACGCCCAGGAGGCACCGCCGCCTGGCTTTCATGGCCGCCGGGATGGCAGCCGCGCTGGTTTTGCTGCCTGGTGCTGCCTCGGCGCAGGTGGTCCACTCGGCACCGCAGATTGCGGGTACATCCGCTGAGCCGGTACCCCCTGGTGATCCGGTGGCTCCTAACCCCAACGGCCCCACGCTACCCGAGCTTCCCGTTCCCTTGCCCGGCGGAACGACCGTGCCTACTCCCGACGGTCTCAACGCTCCGGACCTGAGGGGATCTGACGACAAGGACAAGCACAGGAACGGCCACGACGACAGGTACGGCGGTGAGCGCCGCGACGACAGCCCGGACAGCGATCACCTCGATGACCCGGATCGTCCCGACCACGCGTCCGGTGCGGTGGCTCGGGTCGACCTGTTGAAGGAGCACCTGCTCGACATCACCAAGTACGACGCCACCATCGAAGACGACGACAGCGCTCACGCCGAGTCGTCCGTGCTCGGCCTGGGAGGCGAATCGATCGTCGGTTCCGAGGCATCTTCGGAGCACGGCGATCACAGGGAAGGCGACAAAGGCGACCTGCTCTCGCTCTGCGAGGGCACCGGTGGTGTGCTTTGCCTGAGCCTGCTCTACCACGATGCGGTGGCTAAGGAAGAGCGCGACTCGTCGCTTGCCGCCGCTCGCGGGGGTGTGCTGGCGCTGTGCGTGGGCGGTGACGACGAGGATGTGACCGCCACCTACGAGTGCGATGGTTTGCTGTCCCTGGGTCTTGCCGAGGGCCTGGGCATCGCAGAACGGGACACGAAGTTCGGTCACACCAGGGCCGACTCCGCCAATGAGTTGCTCAACCTCTGCATCGGCCAGCGCGAGAAGTTGACCGAGGCGTGTGATGGTATCGGTCTCCAGGCGGTGCACGCCGACTCCAGGTCGATCTCGGACAAGCCGGATACCGAGCGCCACTCGTACCTGCTCGGTCTCGACCTCAACGGTGAGTCCACCTACCTGCTCGACGGGCCTGAGGCACTGACCTTGCCGGATGACTGTGGTGACTCGGCGATCCTGTGCCTGTTCCTCAACCAGGGCAAGTCGGTCATCTTCGAGAACCCGAAGTACAAGGGTGCTGGCAGTGTTCAGGAGATGCTGCGCCTCGACGTGCTCAACAGGTTCCTTCTGGTGGTACTCGGCCAGGCTGAGAGCCTCGCGCACGAGACCGACCGTGGTAAGGACGACAAGGACAAGGATCACGGCGACAAGGGTGATCACGGCGACAAGGGAGATGAAGGCGGCAAGGACGAGGGCAAGGGCCCTGAACTCGCAGAGACCGGTGCCGATGTCGCAGCACTGCTGGCCGGTGGATTCCTGCTCACCGGAATGGGCGTGCTGACCGTTGCCGCCACCCGGCGTCGCGTCGGCAAGCACACCCTGTGAGTAGCTAGGAAGTTCTCCAGTACACCTTCAGCGGGGGTCGGCGATCAATTCGTCGGCCCCCGCTGGCATGTCCGGCCCCTGACAGGTATGCACTCCGCACCCCCGCTACGATCGGCGCCCTCATGACTACCTTGATCTCCAAGCTGCCCTGGCTGTCCCGGTTGCGCAGCCGACCGGTCCTCTCCCTCATCGGTATCGTCGCGCTGCTGCTGGCCGGCACTTTCGCGGTGATCGCCGCAATGAGCGGCGGCAGCACCAGTGGCACGATCAATACCCGGGAAGTGGTCAACGCCGATGGTCGGTACCGCTTCGAGGCGCCTGATGGCTGGTCAACCACACAGCAGGGCCGCAACACCACAGTGACCAGCCCCGATAAGTCCACCGTGATCACTCTCGGCCTGGGCCGTAGCGGCCCGCTGCCATTCGCCGGCACGCTGCTCTTCCAGCAGGTTGCGGGAAACTACCGTGATGTCGAGGTGATTCCGCCCGATGCCAAGCAGGTCGGCCCACGGTCCGCTCTGGTCTACGGCGGAATCGGGAACAACGCGCAGAACACCCGCATCCGCTTTCTCGCGATCACCGTTGAGAACGAGCCCACCAACTACGGCATCACGGTGTTCACCGCTGCCGGTTCAGACCCGAAGATCGTGCTTCCCTCGGTGAATCGGGTCGTGGATACCTTCCGGGTACTGCCACCGAGCTGAGGCGACCGCTGCCTGGTTCACCTCGGAACGGTCCCAAACCGCTGTGCGGTTGGGACCGCCGGATCAGATGTCGTCGTCGCTAGTGGGGACGCCGCGGTGCTGGTCGGCGAAGTCGGCGGGGTCGGCTTCGAAGGGCAGCTGCGACGGGTCGGGCAACTCCTCGCCATCGTCATCGAAACCGGCAAGCGAGATGTGCTGCTCGGCCACGTCCACGTCGGGGTCCTCGATACCCATCTTGGTGCTCCCTGTGATTAGTGCCGGCCCGGGTCGGGATCATGGTTCAGGCAACGCGTTCGGGGTCAGGTTATCGAGGGACCCGGGGATCCATCTGGCGGGGCACCATCGGTTCGGGCTACCACGTGACGGGCAGGTGGGCGACGGCGCCGGCTACGGCCTCACGGACGGGCTGGATCTCCTCAAGTCCGACGGCGAGGCGGAGCGCGGGAAAGCGTTCGAACAGGCGGATGAACAGGTACTGGAGCTCCACCCGGGCCAGATGGGCTCCAAGACAGAAGTGGGCGCCGTGGCTCAATGACAGGTGCGGGATGCGCTCGCGGGTGATGTCGAAACGTTGCGGATCGGGGAAGACACCCTCGTCCTCGTTAGCCTCCTGCACCGCGAACATCACCGTGTCCCCCGCGCGGATGATGACGCCGTCGACCTCGACATCGACGGAGGCGTACCGGGTCAGGCCGCCGCGCCGGACGGCTCGCGACCGCTCGATCGGGCTGGCGAAGCGAAGGATCTCCTCGACGGCGGTGCCGACGATGGCTGGATCGCGTTGTAGCGCCTCCCGCTGCTCGGAGTGGGTCAGCAGCAGCAGCACCCCCCGGTCGATGATGGCCACGACGGGTGCATGCCCGGCGAACAGCATGCCGGCGGCGAGATGGGCGATCCCGTCGTCGGTCAGCTTCGCGTCGAGCTTGGCAGCGTCGAGCAGATCCGAGATGACGTCGTCGTTGGGGAGCCGACGTTTACGCTCGATCAAGGTGCCCAGGTACCGCCACAGCGACTGCAGGCCGCCCCGGGCGACGGCAGGCTTGCTGACCTGCTTCGCCTCGATCTGCCACCGGCAGAAATCCTCGCGGTCCTCGACGGGCACACCAAACAGTTCGCAGATGACGAGGGCCGGCAGCGGGAAAGCGACGACGGCGTGAAAGTCGGCCGGGGGCCCGCTTTCGGCCAGCTCGTCGAGCAACTCGTCGACGATCGCCTCGACACGGGGGCGAAGGCTCTCCAGGCGACGGGCCGACAACGACGGCGTCAGGAGCTTGCGCATCCGGTGAAGATCGGCCAGCTCACCCTCCGGATTGGGAATCGGCCCCCCGAACAGACCGGGCTGGGTGAGGCGGACGGGGTGCCCGGGGTTGGGGTGCGAGCGGCCCAGACGTGGGTCAGCCAGCAGATCCCGCACCCGCTGGTGTCCTGACACCAGCCAGGCGGGTCGACCCTGGGTGTCGCTCACCCGCTGGATCATGTTGCTGGCTGCCATCGGCGCCCTTCGTGCGGTCGGGAAGGGATGCACCGAGCTTAGGCCGTCTGGTCTCCTGGAGTGGGCACCCTGGTTTCAGGCCGCTGGCCTGGGGGAATCCAGGGTCCGCTTGGGTATGGGACAAATCGGGTGATGGTGTTGTAAGATCATTGTAAGAGGGCCAACCGGAGCGCGTGGGGAGACATCGTGATCGTTCTTGGCGTTGTCCTACTGGTAGTCGGGTACTTGCTCGGGATTCCGATCCTCACGACCCTTGGGATCATCCTCGTGGTGGTCGGAGTGATCCTGCTGCTGCTTGGCACCACCGGGCGCGCCATCGGCGGCCGGCGGCACTACTACTGAGCTCGGTGGTGCTGCGTGACCTTCCTCGCGGGTCCGTGGGCCGCCCAGTTTTGTCGGAGGTGGCCTTAACCCGCGGTGAAACTCAGAGCCGGGGTAGCGAGCTGGACGTACTGCTCCTCATACGGCTCCGGTCGCGCGCCCGCGCCGCACATCGGCAGCGGGCGTGGGCGGCGCGGTACTCGCGCGCCGGATCCCCCACCACGACCTGGATACACCAGTAGGCCGGACACCGGGTCGGGCACCGCATCGAGTGCGGCGAGCACCGCGGGCAATTCGCGGAAGCGGTCGCGCTGCTCCTCGTCGGTGAACTCCAACTCGATGACAACCCCCCAACCGTGTTCGTGCCACTGCCACCACAGGACCCCATTGGTGACCGCGGCTTCAGTGAGGCTGTCACCGTGGGACCGCCGCCAACTGCTCGCCGGGAACTCCCCGTCGAAGATTTCGATGGACAGCCAGTGCTCCATGCCGCCAGCATACGCCCAAATGCGACATATCGCCATGTAGTAAGCGATCCCCATGCCGGACATACCGGCCGCCGTGCGGGGGTTTCAGCCGGATTGAAAGCGGCTGCGGAAAACCCCGCGGACTTACCCGAGCGATGTCTAGCGCCCGCGGCCGGTCTTTTCTTGCAGCCGGTCGATCAGCTCGGACGCTTGGGACTTGGTGAGGTCAGCCGGAACGTTCTCGCCAGCCTCTCGGGCCAGCGTCTCGAGGTAGCTGCGCTGCGGTCCGGTCAGCGGCTCGTCGCCGGTGACCCAGTCTTCGCGATCCTTCTCGGGTGTGCCCATCGATGCGTCAGCCATTCCTGCGCCATACCCTCTGGGACGCTGCCGAAAACAGCGTCTCCAAGGCGCGTCAGCTAGTGCCGGCCGCGACGACCCCGGAGGCGATCCCACAACCACTTGAGCAACCAGAACTTCAGGATCTTCTTCAGCATCGCGGTCCTCCTGACCAAGTGCCGCGAACCCTACCCGTGGTTTCGTCACCCTGCCTGGCAAGCACGTCGGGAGCAGCCAACAGCACCGTCACCCCGCCTTGCTGGCCTCGGAGAGATCCGGCTCGCGGTGGGACCGGTGCCCGTCGCGAGCAGACGAGATGCTGCGCCGTAGCGCTTCGAGCAGGTCCGGCGTCTCGGTAGGTTCCGGTGGCTCTGCAGCGGTGACGAGCTCGTGGCCGCGGCGCTTGTCATCGATGAGTTGCTCCACCCGTTCGGTGTAGGTATCCCGGTAGTCCTGCGGGCGCCAGGGTCCACTCATCGACTCGACCAGTGCCGTCGCCATGTCGAGCTCTTTGCCACGAGCCGCGGTGCGTTCCGGGAGCGTGTCCAGCTGGTCGATCGGATTACGGATCTCGTCGGCGAAGAACAGGGTGTGCAGGGCGAGCATGTCGTCGTCGGCGCGGATGGCGGTGAGGTACTCCTTGCCGCGCATGACGAAGGTGGCGATACCGGCGCGGTTGGTGCGCGCCATTGCCTCGAGCAGCAGCGCGTAGGGACGGGCGTACTGCTCGCCGTCGGGCGCCAGCCAGTAGGTCTTCTGGAAGTAGACGGGATCGATCTCATCCAGGTCTACGAAGCTGGTGATGTCGATGCTCCGGGACCGGCCGGGAGCGACGGCGTCCAGTTCCTCCGGCTCGACCATCACGTAGTCGCCACCCCCGACATCTCTGCCCTTGACGATGTCGCCATAGTCGACTTCGTCGCCGGTCCGCTCGTTGATCCGCCGGTAGCGGATGCGGTCAGCGGTGCCGCGCTGGAACTGGTGGAAGTGGATGGTGTGGTCCTCAGTCGCGCTGAACAACCCGACCGGGATCGATACCAAGCCGAAGTTGATCGACCCGCTCCAGATGGGTCGTGCCATCGCTGTTGACCTCCTCAGATCCCGAGTACCCGCTCGACGCGTCGCTCACCCGCCGTTGGGTAGGGGAAGCCGACGTTCCAGATCATGCACCCGCCGCTGCGCCTCGCGGGCTTCGCGGTCGGCTGCCTCGAAGTGGCGCTGTGCTGCCTGCGCTCGGCGGCGCGCCTCGTGCTGGGCGCGCTCGGCTGCTTCCAGACGGGCACGCAGCTGCTGCCACGTCGTGGCCGCGTCGGCCGCTGCCCGATCGGCACCGGTCAGTGCGCGCTGCGCCGCGTCGCGGGTGGCACCGGCGTCGGCCGCCTCCACGCGGAAACGCTCCAGGTCCTGGTACAGCCGCTCGTCTCGGCCATCCACTCGGTCAGCGCGGTCTTCGGTGTCGCGGGGACGCCTGACGGTCGTACCGGCTCCGGCGAATACTTCGGCCGCCGCGTCGGCGGGATCAAGCGCCGTGGTGAGACACCCACCGGCGAGCGCCTGCGCCGCAGCCGCGCTGTTCACCGCGGCAGTGAAGGTGTTCACGAGTTCGCGGGTGACCGCCGGGCCGGCCGGGTGTCCGGCCGTGCGGGCCAGCTCCTGCACCCGCTGCACAAGGGCATGCACCAGGTCATGACGTTGCTGAGACAGCCGGCGCAGCGCCTCGCCCTGCAGCCGGTGTTGCGCCTCGCGCAGCCCGTCACCCAGCTCTACCAGCGCGCGCACCTGATCAGGCTGCTCACGGGCGAGCAGGTTGGCCAGCCACGCGGCTGTCGAGGGCCGGCGCAGGGCACTGATCTGACCGGCCAGCTCGCGGTGGCCCCGGCCACGGGCCCGCGCAGCCGCGGTGTTGCGGGCCGCAGTGAATTCGTCCCGGGGTAGCGAATACAACTCGTCAGCCACCGACTCAAGGTCCACCAGACCGCACTCCCCGCTGACTTCGCCCTCACGTGTCCTGCTCCAAGGGTGACGGTTCGTCGGCTGGCGGGGTAGTCGGCGAGTCAACCAGACGCGCCGCGCCAGCGGGAGTGACCTGACGGAGAATGTCGGCGTGCCCCGGACCGCCCGTAAGGACGATCTGCTGGCCCTGCGCGAGCTCGAGCGAGCGGCCGGTGCAGCGTTTCGAGACCTGGGAATGGCTGCGGTCGCCGACGATGAACCGCCTTCCGTCACAGAGCTGGCCGCGTTTCAACAGGATGGTCGGGCCTGGGTCATCACCGACAGTGCCGATCGTCCGGTTGCCTACCTCCTGCTCGACGTGGTCGACGGGAACGCCCATGTCGAGCAGGTCTCCGTGCATCCTGATCATGCTCGGCAGGGTCTCGGCAAGACGCTGCTGGACACGGCCGCAGCCTGGGCCGTGCAGCGTGGCCTGGCCGCTCTGACTCTGACCACGTACCTCGACGTCCCGTGGAATGCGCCCTACTACCAGCGGCTCGGATTCCAGATCATGGCGGAGAGCCAGATCGGCGATGGGCTGCGTCGTATCTGCGAGCACGAGCAGGCTCGTGGCCTTGCCAGATGGCCCCGCGTCACGATGCGACGCCCCGTCGGCAACCAGGACTTGTCCCACCAGCACGGCGAAAGCTGCCAAGAATGACAGACCGCCGAGGCCGGTTAGGGGTGGCGCTTGGTGAGCGCGACGAGGTAGCGGCAGGTCTCGTGGGTCGGGTTGATGAACGAGCACGGTGCTGGGGGGCCGAGCTGGAGGCAGTCGCCGGCATCGAGCTCGTGCTCGGCGCCGCCTTCGCGGAAACGCAGGTGGCCCTGGAGCACCCAGATCTGCTGGTGGATGAAGGCGTAGGCGTCGGCGGGGTAGGAGACCTCCGCGCCTGCGGGCAGATCGACCTCGACGAGCTCGAGTGGCCCGCGAGCGGCCGGCGACACCGCGCGACGACGGTAGCCGCTGTCGGGATCGGTCCACGTCGGTTGGTCCGCGGCGCGCACGAGTCGCCGGCCGTCGCCTTCGGCGCGGGCCACGAGTTCGGACAGCGTCATGCCCAGCGCGGCCGACAGGCGGCCGAGGAGGGCGGCGGTGGGTTGTGCTTCGCCGCGTTCGATCTTGCCGATCATCGCCCGCGAGACGCCAGAGCGCCCGGCGAGGGCGTTGGCCGAAAGCTCGCGTGCGAGCCGGGCGGCGTGCACTGTTGCTGCGAGGGACGCGGAGAGCGGGTCGACCATAGTTGTTCACTATAGAGGCATAAAGCGCTACTATAGTAGCTATGGGGGCCGGCGGCCTGAACGTTCGAGACGCGTCGGAGCGTGACGCCGAGGCATGCGCGGCGATCTACGCTCCATATGTCACCGATACCGCGATCACGTTCGAGAGCGACCCGCCCCTGCCTGGGGAGATGGCTAAACGCATCGCTACCGCCGTGCGCACGCACGCGTGGGTCGTGCTCGAGAACGAGGGCCCCGTCGTCGGCTACGCCTACGGCGGTCCGTTCAACTCACGCGCGGCGTACCGCTGGTCGTGCGAGGTCAGCGTGTACCTCGAGCGCGGTCGGCGGCGTACTGGCGGCGGTCGCGCGCTGTACGAAGCGCTGTTCGCCCGGCTGGCCGAGCGCGGCTTCCGCACCGCTGTCGCTGGCATGACGCTGCCCAACGAAGCGAGCGTCGGCCTGCACCGCGCCATGGGGTTCCAGCCCGTCGGCACTTACCGGCGAATCGGCTGGAAGCACGACAGCTGGCACGACGTCGCCTGGGCCCAGCGGACGATCGCCACCGGCCAAGATCCGCCCGCCGAGCCCCACTGACGTGCTCGCGAACGGCGCGGCATATCTCGTTGGTCGCTGGATCAGACCAGCGTCACCTGCGCTGGGTCCTTGTCGAGGCGCAACCCGCGCCAGGCGGCGTGCCGCAGCCTGCGGTCCCCGGTCAGGTTCCGATATTCGACCTCGCCGACGAGCTGGGGACGCACCCAGTGCGCCCGGCGAGCGTGCTCCCGGGGCACCGGCTCGTCGAACGGGCTGCCCAGCTGTTGGAGGGTGGCCAGCCGCGCCAGCAGATCCTGGAGCATCCGGTCGGTGAATCCGGTACCGACGTCGCCGAGGTAGCGCAGCCGGCGTTGGCCGTCGTAAGCCCCGAGCAGCAGCGCGCCCAGAGTTCCGGCACGATTGCCCTGCCCGGTCGTCCAGCCGCCGATCACCACCTCCTGGGTAGTCCACAGCGCGGTCTTGATCCACGCCGTGGATCGGCGGCCCGGCTGGTACCGCGAGTCCAGCCGTTTGCCCACCACCCCCTCCAAGCCGTGCAGACGCGCCACCTCGAGTACCCGGCGGCCGTCCACCTCGATGTGGTGCGGCGTTACCCGGACCCGCGGCGACTTACCCTCCAGATCAAGCTCTGCCAGCAGCTCCCGGCGCCGCTGGTAACTCTGCGACAGCAGCCGGTGGCCGTCGAGTTCAAGCAGGTCGAAGACGTAGTAGGAGATCGGGACGCGATCCACCAGGCCCGGGCTCGGCGATCGGACATGCATGCGCTGCTGGAGTAGCGCGAAACTCGGGCGCCCGGCGTCGCCCAGCGTCAGGATCTCCCCGTCGAACAGCGCCGATCTGCCCCCTGCCAGCCCGCTGATCGCAGTCAGCTCGGGATATCCGGCGGTGAAGTCATTGCCATTGCGGCTGTACAGCCGTACCTGTTGGCCGGCGACTGCAGCGATGGCCCGCACGCCGTCCCACTTGAACTCGAACGCCCAGCCCGGGCCGGACGGTGGTTCGCCGGCCGACGCCAGCATCGGCGCCACCGGTTCGGGCAGGCGGTCGAGCAGCGACGACACCCGCCGAGCATCGCACGTCTGGGGTGGACTTTTCGACGGTACACCACTCGCCGCTGGACAGGGGCGGTCGTACAGGGAACATGTCAATCGTTTGCACTGGCGTTTGCATCCGCAGTTGCACCACTACCGGGGGATTTCGCCGAACCAATTTCACCCCGCAGATGGTTCACCCGTATCTTTGGCTGAGGAATCACCAGCCGTGTTGGTATCCCGAGAGGAGATGTCGTGAACCACGAAATCGCCCAGACCGCCCTCCGCAGATGTACTCAGTGGCGGAAGTCGAGCTACTCGTCTCCGGACGGCCAAGAATGTGTGGAGATCACCACCGAGCTGTCCGGGTGGGTCGGTGTCCGGGACAGCAAGCTCGGTGATGGCAGCCCGGTGCTGGCCGTCATGACCGAAGAATGGCAGGCCGTGCTGGCCGGTACCCGCACCGGAAAGCTGGCGGTCTGATCCACCGCCGTTCACGTTCCGGACGCGGAGCTCTCGCCTTTCGGTGAGTGGCTGAGCACATTGCGCAGCGCTCCGAACACGTCGATTTCACGCGACAATCGCAGCGAGTCCTTCTGCGGTGGCTGTATCCAGGTGATCGGCCCGCGCAATGTCATGGTCGGCGGCAGGACGAGCGTGCCGATGACTCGATGGACGCCCGCCGGCCAAGGCAGCCCGGTTGCGAATGGTTCCCCCGTCAACACAATGCCGTGTGCGGGGGCGCACGGGTTAGCCATCACCGCCGGAGCGCAATGCCGCTTAGCGAGAATCTGTGTTACCTCGGTGGCGAGCGTAATCGGGATCGCTATGGCCGACGCGTCGTCGTGGTGCATCTGCAGCCGTATTTGGTCGCGGTGCCGGGCCACTGGCCACCCCCACCCGTGGTAGGTGATCCAGTCGACGAGCCCGTCGTCTGCGGTTGCGAGACCGCCCCCAGGTGCCTGTCCGGCCGCAGCTGTGGTCCCCTGGTTCACAATGCATGACGTGCAGGGCACGCCCTCCCCTGGCTCGACGATCTCGATCTCGTCGAGGATCAGGAGAGCGCCACACAACGTGCCGACCGCGGCTGCATCCCACCGATCCGGTACGGGAATCCGGTGAACGGTGCACGCCGTGTCAAAGGCGACTCCAGCGTGGTGGCGGACCAACATCACCGGCTCGTCAGGCACCACCACCGCACCGGCACCGGTTTCGTTTGACCGGCTGGAGTCACTCATGACTCTCAGCCGGCAATGTCGTCGAACTCGCCATCCTTGGCGCCGGCCAAGAAGGCGGCCATCTCATCCCGAGTGAAGATCAAAGCCGGGCCATGCGGATCACGAGAGTTGCGCATCGCAACATCGCCGCCAGCCAGTACCGCCGCCTCAACGCAATTGCCCAACTGACCGCTGTGTCTGCTCTTGTGCCACGTGACTCGGTCGAGTTCGGCGGCTGACATACCGTTGCGCACCGGCTGCGACATACGAACACCGTCCCCTCGGCTAGCTAGATGCACCTGCACGTGCACCGTATTGAAGCTAGCGCTCGCCTATGCAGGTGTCAATGCACGTGCATCTGCTTGCGAAACAGCGCTGGATACCCAGGTCGCGGCCGGCTGAACTCAGGCCACCACGAGGCTGCAGGCGGTGGTCAGATCTCAGCACGCGCCTTCGCGAGTAGCTGCCGGGTGTGGCCGGGAGTGTAGGCGTCCACGGTGAGCCGGTCGAAGACTTTGCTGTACAACTCGGTATCGGTCAGCTTGTCCAGGTACAGCGCACCGCTGAGGTGCTCGATGTACACCACATCCGGCAACTCGGGCTCGGCGAAGCGCAGCATCGTGAACGAGCCTTCGGCGGCGTATCCGCTGAACTGATACGGCAACGCCTGCAGCGTCACGTGAGGGCGCTTGGTGAGTTCGAGCAGATGCTCGATCTGGCCCAGCATCACCCGCCTGCCGCCGATCGGCCGGTGAAGGACGGACTCATCGATGACGGCCCACAGCTTGGGTGGATCGGGTCGGCCCAGCAGAGCCTGCCGCCGCATCCGCACTGTGACCTGGCGCGGCACGCTCTGGCTGGCCAACGGCGACCAGCCGTGGGTGGCGATCGCCTTTGCGTAATCTTCGGTCTGCATCAAGCCTGGGATGAACTGTTGCTCCCATGTCTGGATCCGGGAGGACGACTCCTCCAGCCCGAGGTAGTCCTGAAACCAGTCGGCCACCAGATCGGTATAGCGATGCCACCAGCCGGGCTCGTTGGACCGCCTGACCATCTCGAGGAACTCTTCGCGCTTCTCGGTGTCGGTCACTCCGTACATCGTCAGCAGGTCAGTCACGTCGCGCGCTTTGAAGCTGACCCTGCCGAGCTCGATCCGGCTGATCTTCGACTCGGAACTACGGATGGCATAGCCGGCCTCCGCTCGGGAGATTTCGGCAGCCTCCCGCAGCCGGCGCAGTCGGGCGCCCAACATGATGCGGCGGGCGGTCGGGCTACCGCCTTGCTCAGCAGCGCCGTCAGAGGTATCTCGGGGATCAACCGTCACCACGGGAGTACCTCCGGTCTCTTCAGTCCGGTCACTGAGCGTACCGCGCGGTGGCCATCCGGCGATCTCGCACCCAATGGTTTACCGCGCTCCCCCGCGCTCCTACGCTCGACTGCGTCCAGACCCGTACTCTAACGCTTGTGAGGCTCTCGATGTCCGGTACTGACGCCCCGCTCTCGGAAGATGTCACCCCAGCGTACATCGACACGACCAAGGCGAGTATCGCTCGAGTCTACGACGCATTCCTGAACGGTAAAGACAATTACGAGATCGATCGTGAGGTGCTACGGCGGATCCAGCAAGTCGCACCGGAAGCCTGTAGACTGGGAGTGGACAACCGGAATTTTTTGATTCGGATGACCCGCTTCATCGCAAGCCAGACCGGTATCGCCCAGTTCCTCGACTGCGGGTCGGGACTACCGACGGCAGAGAACACTCATCAGGTTGCCCAACGAATCAAGCCGGACGCCCGCGTGGTATACATCGACAACGATCCAGTCGTGCTCGCGCACGGCCGGGCACTGCTGGAGGAAAACGACCAAACCTTCTTCAGCGCTGCCGACATTTTTGAGCCAGGCCAGGTTATTCACGACAAGGTTGTCCGCAAACATCTTGACTTTTCCGAGCCGATCGCACTGTTCCAACTCGGGACGCTGCACCACTACGACGGTGCACGCAGCCCGCAGAGCATCATGGCCGAGTACATCGATGCTCTGCCGTCGGGCTCCTACGTCGCGATAAGCCACTTCTTCGATCCCGAGACTTCCAGTGAGTTGACCGAACTCGCTCGGAAAATGGAACAGATCTTCCTGCACAGCCCGATGGGTAGCGGAATTTTCCGGACCCGCGCCGAGATCGAGGGTATGTTCGGCGATCTGGAGCTCGTCGACCCCGGCCTCGTCCGGTGTGCCGACTGGTGGCCCGACGGCCCACGGCTCAAGCCGCTGGATCCCGTGCAGCACTGCATCGTCGGAGCCGTCGGCCGCAAACCCTGACCAGCACCGAAAGAGGCAGAGTGGAACGGACGCCGATCAACCCGTGGCCCTGGTCATTGAATCTCGGATACAATCAAGCTGAGATCATCGAAGGTCACCGCCGACTATTGGTCTGCTCAGGGCAGACAGCCATGGACGCCGACGGTAATCCACAGCACCCAGGTGACTTGCGCAGCCAGATCAGCATGGTGCTCGACAATCTTGAAGCCGTGCTCGACGGAGCGGGAATGACATTCGCTAATATTGTGCGCCTGAACATATACACGATCGACGTCGACCAGACGTTGGTGAATTTCGAAGTTATGGGAGCCCGGCTCAGCGCGGCCGGCGTCACTCCGGCGATGACGCTCTTGGGTGTAACTCGGCTCGCCTTCCCCGAGCTGATGATCGAACTGGAGGCGACCGCGGTCGACTGAGCACGCGTCTCGCGGTAGTCCTCGACGCAGCGCCTGAACCGTCCAGCAGGCACGCCGACGTGCGCGACCGGCCGATATGCGTAGTTGTTGCTACATATGGGTGGCGTACGTCTCGCGGTAGCGCCCTGTGCGCCCCGGCGGCTAAAGTACTACAAAGTTACTACGGGCGGAGGGCCGAGCCGTGGCCAAGCTGACAGAGCGGGTAGCCGAGCAGGTGGCGGAAGCCCACGTCTATACGATGCGTGAACTCAATCAGAACACGGCTCAGGTGATCGACGCGATCAATGACTCGAAGCAACCGGCAGTGGTCACCAAGCACGGCCGGTTCGTCGCCCTCATCCAGCCGCTGGCCGGCGTCAGCGTCGAGACCGTGGTCTTGACCGACGGCAGGTTGGCGCGGGTTCTCGTCAACCGCGCCGAGCAGGACGACCCCGTGACCTGGACCTCCGACGAGGTGGCGCAGCGAATCCGATCACACTTCGACGCGGACTAGGCCGAACGGCTGAGCGACGGTCCTCCCTCTTCCGCAATCCCTATTCTTTTGGTTACAAGGATATATGGGCGAGGTTATCTGGACCGATGATGCGGTGGTCGAACTACTCCACAGAGTTCCTGACCGCGCCGTCGCCTCCCAGATTCTTCGCGTGGCGTCCACCGAACTGCCCTTCCACGACCCGCCCGACGGTGGATTCGGACGACATCCGTTGTTATGGCGACGTGCGATCACGCGGGCCCAACGTAGAGCAGTCGATCTTGCCGTCGCTCAAGAACACCTTGTGGACAGCTTGGCCGAGCGCGCCTGGCGGTTCTTGATCGTCTTTCGAAAGACACGCGATCGTGAGCTTGGCCGGAGGCCAAACGGCGGGTTCGTCGTCATCGCGGTGCTCCGCGACGGTCATATCGCAGCAGGCTACGAAGAGATCATCGAGACCGCCTTGCCGACGATGTTCGCCTCGTAACTACGAGTATCGTCGTAGCAGGTCCTGCCTCGCAGCTTCGTTGACAATCTCTTCCGTGCGCATGACACTGACGATGATCGCTTCTCGTTGCCGCCAGCTGCGGCGTTTCAGTCGGTAGACGAGCACGATCTCGGGATCCGGAATGATCCAGGCCCTGAGATCAGAGCCTTTGATCTTCGTAATCCCTCTCTTGCGACTTGCCCTTGACGGGAACGGTCGACGGTCGGTCCTTACTGCCGCAAGAGTCCCGTCCAGCTGAACTTCATCCGCCTTGGTCAGTAGGTCACCCAGCGCAGAGCTTGCCCACACTATTCGAGTTCTGAACTTGAGTACGCTATCCGTTGCACCGAGTGCGGCAGGCAGCACAAACTCCAATAAAAACACGATGAAGGCGCCCCCACCCAGTTCCAAAAATAGGGAGCCAAAGAACGGCCGCCGATCCCAGAAGATACCTGAGAGTGTGAAGAAGAGGGCGCCAAGAGTCCCGGTGAGTACGTACGTTCGGCCCCGGCGTTCGACGATATCGGGAAGCGCACGTTTGAGCGCTTGCGTGTCCATGCAACCCCCCACTCCAGAACCCTGACGCCCTATCCGCACCACCGGCCGGGAGGCCGTCACCGACGTCAGTGTGTGAGGAGGCGCTACGTCAAGTGGAACATGTGCCCGGCTCGAGGCATGGAGCGCTTGAGATCCAGCGTGGCTCAAGGGATGAACCCACGGTGAACTAGGGACGAAGCTCACGCTTTTTAGCATAAATTCAATCACTCTCCGTACGTTAGAACTAGGAACGCCACCCATTACGGTGACACGATTTCAGTGTGGATAGTCGCCCTCTTGACCCGCTATCGGTGCGCTGCCGGCCGGGATCTCATCGGTCGCCGCGCCGCAACCGTGGCACCGTCGCCATCCCCGAGGCGACGATGTCGATCACTGGTGCCGACTGTGACGTTCGCGGCCAGAAACTGTGGAGGGTGGGGTACCGGGATGACTGATCGACGCCAGAGCAGCGACGCAGTGGACGCCGCGCTGACTCACCACATCGAGGCCGAGGGCCGGATGGCCGCTGCACTGGTCGAGTTGGAGAACCATCCCGGGCACCGCCTGCTGTCGATGGCAACCCCTACCGGACAGACCGCGCAGCGCTGGGCCTCGGCGCGGGACATCCTCGCCGGCCTGTGGCAGGACTTCGGGACCTATCAGGCTGGGGTGACCGCCGCGCGCGCCGTCCGGGCCCGGCGGGCCCGGCCCGGCGACCGTGAGCTCGCCGAACTGCGCCGTTTGCTGATGGAGCCTTCCGTCGAGGTGGCGCGGACGCTGGTCGCGCTGCCTGCGCGCCGGTTGACCGGGGCGGCCGAGCAGGTCGAGACGATCACCTTGGAACAACTCAGCGTCCGGATGGACGCCGCCTTCGGCGACGTCAGCGAGGTGGTGGTGACCTGCGATGCACTGCACCAGGCCTTTCTCATCGGTCTGCCGCCGCTGGCCGAGCGCGTCCAAGCCTTGCGGGAGCTGGCCGGGGACCTGGTTCCCGAAGACAGCGACTCGGTTGCGGCCACCGTCACCAGGCTCGCCGTGAGGATTGCCGACTTGGGACGTGCCTGCGCCACTGACCCACTGTCGCTCGCGGGACGGCCGGCCGCGGAGGTGCTGGCCGCACTGGACGCCGAAATCGCCGCAGTGTCGGCGCAACTCGCCGGGATCGCGGCGGTTCGGGACGGCTGGGACGACCGGCTGGCGGAGCTGGCGGCGACCCTGCAGGAGATCGACACCCTCAGGAGGCAGGAGGAGCAAGCCAGGCTGCGCGCGCAGGAGTTGATTGCCGACACGGGCCTGACCGCGCCGCCCGACCGGCTGATCGTGCTTCGCAGCCAGCTGACCGCTGCGACTCGCCTGGAAGGTTGGCCGGCGCGCGCGGCGGCCCTGGCAGAACTCCGGGCCGCCGTCACCGATGCGGCGAGCGAGCTGCGCGCCGCCCGCGACCGCGCCACCGGTCTGCATGACCGCCGCGAGGAACTCCGCGGGCGGTTCGAGGCGTACCGGGCCAAGGCGGTCCGGCTCGGGCGCGCCGAACACCCTGATGCCCTGGCGCTGGACAAAAACCTCCGGCAGCTGCTGTGGAACAGGCCCTGCGACCTCGCCACCGCGACCCGCACACTGGCCGCGTACCAGCGGCTGGTGCAGCCCGTCGGCGGTAACGGCGCGGGCACGACGGTATGACCGCGGCGGCAGACGGGTCCTCGTGCACTCGGCCCAGCTGCGGTGGCGTGTTGGAGGACGGCTACTGCAACGAATGCGGGGCGACCTGGACCGACGACACCACGCTGTCCCCCCGGATCAGCCGTGGCGTGGCCCACTACACCGGTCAGGTTGAACTCGCTGAAGCGATCCAGGACGGCCTTGCCGCGCGCAAGGCGGGAGACGAGCTCACCGCGACGGTCCAACTGGGCCGCGCCGTCGCGCTGGCGGCTGAGTCGGGCAACGACGACACCACCCATCTGGTGAAACGCGTGGTTGACGTGATCGATGCACCGTCCGGGACCGTCTGGCTGCGCGCCGGCGTGACGCCGGCCGACGAGATGACCCTCGACACCCGATCCACCAAGACGATCCGGGTCCGCGGCGAGGTCTAAAGCGATGGCCATCACCTGCCCAGCGGGGCACGACTCGCCCACCACCGACTACTGCGAGGTCTGCGGCACGCCGATGACCGGCGACGTCCCATCGGCAGCCGCAGCGCAGCACTGCGAGAGCTGCGGGGCGACCCGCGAGGGGCGGTTCTGCGACGTGTGTGGGCATGACGCAGCCAAGCCGGTGGGCACAACTCAAACCCTTGCGGTGCCCGGACCCGGCGAGTGGGCGGCGGTCGTCCGCGCCGACAGGTCCTGGTTCGAGGAGGTCTGCGATCGCGGTGGCCCGGACGCCGCGACCTTGGAGTACCCGCAGTACTGCCCCGAACGGCGATTCGTGTTATCCGGAACCCGGTTGACGATCGGGCGACGCAGCCGGTCCCGGGGCACCGAACCGGAGATCGACCTATCCGGGCCGCCGCTGGATCCGGGCGTCTCCGCGCTGCACGCGCTGCTGCAGGCCCGACCCGACGGCAGCTGGGAGTTGGTCGACCTCGACTCTACCAACGGCACCACACTGGGCGACGCGACGGACCCGATCACGCCGAACACCCCGGTAACACTGGCCGACGGCGACCGCATCAAGCTGGGCGCCTGGACGACGATCACCGTCACGTTCTCGGCCAATCCGACGCCGTGAACTCGGCACGACCAACGTCCTAGGTAGCGGCAACGTCCGTGGTGTCGAGTTCACGGGGCTCACCGCCTGCAGCGCCGGTACGGTCAGTCGCGGTAGCGGGCGGGCGCCGGCCGCGGGACCGGGTCGAGCGCACCGAGCCACTTCTGGTAGCTGGCCGCGAGGCTGCCGTCGGACCGGGCGCGTTCCAGCACGGCATTGACGAAGCGCACGAGATCCGTCGCGTTCGGGGCCATGCCGACGGCGTAGAGTGCGCTGTCCAATGGCCGGCCGACGACCTTGGCCTGCGGGTCCTGCGCAGCCAACCCGGCGAGGATGACGTCGTCAGTGGAGACTGCCGCGACGCGACCCTGCTGGAGCTCCACCATGCAGTCCGGGACGCCCCGCCGTGTCACGACCTCAAGGCCGATCGGTAGCGACCACAGCACCGTCTCGGTGGTGGAGCCGCTCGATGTGCACACCTGCTGATCGGCCAGATCCTCGATCTCGGTCACCTCGCTGCCAGTGGGCACCAGCACCCGCTGCGCGGCGGCGATGTATGCGGTGGAGAACTCAATTTTCTGCTGGCGCTCGCAGGTGACCGTGAAGGTGTTGACCACGACGTCGACCTGCCCCCGCTCGATCGCTTCCACCCTGTCGGCGATGTCGAGCACGACGTACTGCACCCTTCCCTGGTCTGGGTGCATGGCGACGGAGTCGGCACGCTTCGGGTACCGGCGTGCCGCCGCCGAGCGCCCCGCCGGGTGCGGCCGACGTGCCGCCTCCCGTGATCAGCAGGCTGCCCAGGGCGAGCGCGGCGGCCACGCACAGGTAGCTGACAGGCTGCGGGCATTGACGCTGTGCTCACTGACTGTGGGCACCCCGGACGCGTTGACGCTTGTCATCGGTATTCGCCCACCCGCCGGCCGATCCCGACCGCCACCATCGCCGCCGCGAGCAGTGCCAGCACGGCCGGGCCTGCCGTCAACCCGGTCAGCGCCGAGTCCGCGCGCTCGCCGTCGACCATGAAGGATCGCCGCTCGATGTCTATGGCGCTGCCCAGCGCGATGTCGAGACGTTCGAACGCAGCACCCGAACTCGCCGGGTCGGCCCCGGTGACCGAGTCGACCGCCTGGCGGTACTGGCCACCGTTGTCCAACTCCCGGACGCGGCCATGAGCCAGGCGCCAGTCCTCCAAGGCGACCCGGATCGCCTCGACGCCAACCGCGGAGTCGGGGGAGTGGCGCACAGCCGCGGCAAGCAGGCCGTCATCGCTGAGCACCGGCTCCACCCGGTCGGAGAAGCCCTGCTCCGACGAACCGCTGCGCGCGACGAGCACCAGACTCTCGTTACTGCGGGCCTGGAGGAGGGCGATGCGCGCTTGGTCCAGCGCTGCCGCGGCGTCGCGCAGCCACCACCGCTACACCGGCGGCGAGCAGCCCGGTGTTGACGACCCTGTTGGTTCGCCGCCGCTCCAACACGGCGTGGTCGATCAGGCCGGCGAGCAACGCAGCGCCGAGCAGCAAGACCGCGAACGGGATCGCGCTGCCCCGTTGATAAGCAGCCGCCAGTGCCGCGTTCTGCGCCTGTCGCAGCTCATCGGCGGCGGGCAGAATTGTTGAGCACATCAACTGCGACGCACTGTCCAGATAGGACTGACCCAGCGGCAGGCCAAGGCGATTGTGCGCCCTCGCGGTCTCGACGAGCCCCGTGTAGACCGGCAGCTGAGTTCCTATTTTGCGACCGGCACAGCCGCCGGGTCGCCGGCGGGAAGCATGCTCGCTGCGTGTACGAGCCGGTCGGCCGCGCGGAGAACGGCGCCGTCGTAGCGGGCCCGCACGGGGCAGGCTCCCGACCTCCGGAGACATACCCGCTCGTCGCTGTCGCGTCCGCGTCGGCCAGGGATCGATACAGCTCAGCGGCGCCGGCGGTCAGCGCAGCGATGCGGGTGCGGCTCTCGTGCACGGCATCGGCGCGGGCGACGCCGCCCAGCATGCTGACCACGGCGATCAGCAGGCAACCCGCCACGAGGCCGGCGGCGACGCGACGTAGCCGCTCCGGTGTGGTGGAACCGGCCCAGGGCACCCGCACAAACCACTGCGGGGCCCCTGCGGCGCGCGGAGCGGGCGCGACATCCAGGCTCACCCGGCACGCGCCTTCGCTGTCACGGGCCTTATACAAAGGGTTCCGGAGTAGTCTATGTTCCTCAGAAGATCTGCTCGTGCATTTCAGGTCGGACGCTGTCCCGTGAAGGTAAACAAGAGGAGTCCAGCAGTCGATCAGGGGATTGCGACAAACCCCACAAGGGACAGCGATTGACTTGTCATACCGCATTCCGAGATGCGACCTGCAGGTAACTCCGGCGGACTGTGACGAAGTGACCGTCCACCGACATGTAGGGAGTGACAGGCAAAGCACAGTCTCGCAGAGGAGCCGCCCGGCCATGGTCCTCAGGCTGATCACACTCATTCTGAAGGTTACACCGAGTGATGCCGCCTCGTTACATGGCCTGCGGCCGATTGAGAGAACCGTAAATGACTAGGCCGGATGACGAGGAGGGCCTGAGGGACTATCTCAAGAACTGTGAGCAGGAGATCGAACTGCAAGCGTTGAAATTGGCCCGCATTTACTGTATCGACTTCCATGAACTGCTCTCGCGTACAGGCCAGACGATATGGCAGAAGTGGCAGCAGATGTCCGGGTTCACAGACGACCCCAAGCGAAGTCGTTACAGTTTTCGCATCCTCGCCAATCACTCACGAAACCTATCACGAATGCAGCGTCGCCAATGGACCGAGTGCCCACCCGCCAGTCATCTGCTTGACCACTCTCCGATTGAGGGCTCAAGTTGGCGAGATCCGGCGATAGAGGCACTGTTTAGGGATGAGCGACTCACGATATATCGCGCGATTGCTCAGCTCAAGGGCAGAATGCGCGATGTGATGTCATTGCGCGCTCTGGGACTGAACGACGACGAGATCCGTGCAGAATTGAATATGACACCGACAAACTTCGCAACAACCCTCAGCCGTGCACGCCAGGAGCTGAGAGGTATGTTGGGTGTCACATCTTATGACGACGACTGTGCATCATGATCGCAGCGAATAATCTCGATGCTCTTGTCAGTGCTGCCGTCAACGGTGAGCGAGATGCCGTTGAGGGTGTGCTCCGCTGGATCCGTCCCCGCGTGCTCCGGTATTGCCGGGCCCGCGCCGGCAGCCAGGAGACATCTGCTTCGGCGGAGGACGTAGCGCAGGAGGTTTGTCTCGCGGTGCTCACGGCCTTGCCCAGTTACCGCGACCAAGGCCGACCGTTCATCGCCTTCGTGTACGGAATCGCCAGACACAAGGTGGCAGACGCCCATCGGGCCTCGGCCCGTAATCGCGACGACCCGTTCTGGGACGTCCCCGATGGCCCGGATGAGCTGACCGACGACCCGGAAACCCGGGTGATGCAGGACGAATTGGCCCGGCGGATGACCAAGCTGCTGGACACGCTGCCGGACAAGCAGCGCGAGATCCTCATCGTGCGGATCGTGGGGGGTCTGTCCGCCGAGGAAACCGCCGAGGTTGTGGACTCGACTCCTGGAGCGGTTCGGGTGGCACAGCACCGGGCTCTGCAGCGGCTGCGCAGTCTATTAGCCGACAACGATGCCGGGAAACTCGACCGTCTACTTGTGAATGCCGACATTGCGCTGCGCGAAAAGCTCAGCGCGCCGGCTGTTGCTCCGCCTATGGTCGGCAGACTCGACTGCACGAGGGGCGACTACATCGACCAGCTGCTCAGCCTTGCAGATGTGCATCTCCGGCAGAAACTCAGTGGCTCCTGACAGATCCCGACCTCGCCCCCGCCATCGCGCAGACACCGGACGCCACCACGACGGGATGGCACGGCCGGCCATCCGGAAGTCCGTCCGGATCGGCGGCTTGTGACGTGTTCTCTTGTTTACTTTCCACGCAAGCCGGGAACCACCACGGGACGGCCCCGCCGAATGCCCAATCGCATAGGTAGCCAGGAGCGCTCGTGAAGCAGACCACGAAAGCCGCTGCAAGGACGGCGCTGCGCCGCCCGCTCGCCGTACTCGTCACCGTCGCAGGGCTCGCGATCGCGGGCTGTGCCACCAATGAGACACCCGGTGCGCCGTCCCTGGCTCCTCCGCTACCTGAGGTGGTCTCGCCGCCGGCACAACCGCAGCCGGCGGCCCTCGATTGGGCGAGATCGATGTGCCAGGCGCTGGACCCCGCCTTCGACCACCTCGATGTGCCGCCTCAGCCCGACCTCGCGAACCCCGTCGCCACCCGGCAGGCTTACCTCGACTACCTGGGCAATGCACGAAACGCCGCGCAACAGGCGATCGATCGGATCTCCGTGATCGGCGCCCCGCCGGTGGACAACGGGCAGCAGGTTCTGGACACCATGCGCAACCAACTTATCCAGCTGCGCGAAGACCTTGACGACGCGTTGTCCCACCTCACCCGGGCCGACCCCAACGACGCGAGCGCGATGGGCCTGGCTCTTGCTGCGGTGGCCGGAAACGTCCTCGGTGCGATCGGCAACCGCATCCAGGTACTCGGCACCTTGGCCACCGACCGGCAGTTGCGCGCCGCCGTCGATCAGACGCCAGAGTGCCAGAACCTCGGGGCGAATTCGACGACGGGCGGACCTTGACAGACCACGACTCCATGGGGACGAAGTGACACGAGCTGGGGAAGCCGACCTCATTGAAAAGAACTACACCCACGGACCGGTAGACCTCGCACTCACGGTCCATCCAGCCGACCGCCAAGCTACGTTGAATGTCGCAGTGTTCGGGGATGTCACGGCCAGCGCCACGGTGCAGGAAGGACGTCCGAGCGACAGAATTGTGAGCCATCGGCTCCCGGAGGGAGGCTTGACGCTTCGCCTTGAAGCGCACAAAGTGACCATCACAGGGGCGCTCGAGGACGGCCCCGTAAACCACGAAGTCGCACTGCCTTGACGCGTCGGCGACGTCGCATCACGTAGCGTCGTGGCGTTCCGATCGTCAGTAAGGGAACGAACGCTTGACAGCGGTCGTTGATCTGTCGACGGTGGGGGCTGGGGCCTACTGGGGCGCCGACCGGAAAGCGTCGAACCAACCGTGGGAGACTCGGATGCCGCAGCTACTTGAGCGCGAAATAGTCGACCCTTCGGCCCGGTTGCAGGCCGGATCGGACCGTCGCAGGTCACCCCGCCGCAAGCTGCTCGCTGCCGCCGTCGGGATCGCGATCGTGGTGCCGGTCTCTGCACAGTTCGTGGACGTACTCCCGAACTGGAGCAACCCGTTCGCCCAGCAGACCATCGACCACAGTCCAGCGCCGCTGCTGCTGGCGCTGCAAGACCTGTCGCAATACCGCGCCGCAACCGGCACCTTCCAGGTCGTGGTAGACGTCGAACGCGACACTCCGCACATGCCGTCGCTGATCAGTGGCGAACGCACCACCTTCCTGGGCATCGGTTCGGTCGACGCGACGGTCGACTTCGCCAACGTCGGTGCGGATCGGGTGACGGTGTCCCCGGACCGACGCTCGGTCATCATTGCCCTGCCCGCCGCGCAGCTGGCGCCTGCCGTCGTCGACCCGGCCGCGAGCCGCGTGGTCGGCCGCGAGCGTGGGCTCGTGAACCGGATCGCCGGCGTGTTTCAGGACAGCCCGACTGGCGAGCAAGAGCTGTACCGACTCGCTCAGGCCAGGCTGAACAGCGCCGCCAAGGCGAGCGGCCTGGCCCGGCGCGGCGAGGAGAACACCCGCCAGATGCTCACCACGCTGGCCGGCTCGTTGGGCTTCTCCGACGTCACAGTCACCTTCGCGGAGCCGGTTTCGGCACCACGGTGAAGACAGGACCTAATGCTTCAGCGTCGGAGTAAGCCTGTCGACCCGCGGCTGTGGCGGTTAATCCGGCCTACGCTTGCTACGTACGCTCGCACGCCGCCGCCCCTCTGGATGTCCCACGGCTGTAGCTGATCTGGGCCGCGAGGAGTTCCGTTGAGCAGTCCTGAACCGCTGCCCCCGCCGCGACATCAGTCCGACGCCTCCCCGGCGCAAGCCGCACCGATGCGCAGCAAGACGGAGCTACTGACTGCGATCCGGCGAGACCGGCGCGCGGTGCTGGTCGTCAACACCCGCTCTCGACGCGGCCAGCGCCACTACCACAGCGCCCAAGATCAGCTCACCGCGGCCGGTTTCGAGCTGCTGGGTTGCTTCGGTGTCGATCGACCCGGCCAACTCACCGCTACCCTCACCGCTGCGATCGCCCGGCAACCGGACCTGCTCATCGCCGGCGGCGGGGACGGCACCATCAGCGAAGCCGCCCGCAACCTCGCCCACCGCGACATGGCCCTGGGTGTGCTGCCGCTGGGCACCACCAACAACTTCGCCCGCACCCTCGGCGTCCCGCTCACCCTCACCGGCGCCATCGCCGTACTCACCGACGGGAAGGTCGCCGACGTCGATCTGGGCCGGGCCGGCAATCATCTGTTCGCCAACCTCGTCTCCGTCGGCATGTCCGCGCAGGTCGCGGCCCACGTGCCGGCCGGTCTCAAACGGCTGGTCGGCCGGGCCGCCTACCCACTCACCGCCCTGACCCGGCTACCGGGGCACCGACCGTTCCAGGCCCGCGTCACCACCGCCGATGGGCACACCCGTCAACTGGTCACCCACCAGCTCAACATCGCCAACGGCAGCTTCCACGCCGGTATCCCCATTACCGGCGACGCCAGCGCCGACGATCGGCTGCTACTCGCCTACGCCCTCGGCGCCGGCGCACGGTGGCACCTGCTGGTTGCCACCCTCCGCCACATCCTCACCGGACGGCGCCGCACCCTCACCGATGCGCCCTTCCTCGCCACCGACGGGCTGCAGCTGGAAACCGACCCACGCCTGCCCCTGGACATCGACGGCGAGATCCGCGGACACACCCCGATACGCATCTGCATCGTCCCCAACGCGCTGCGCGTCATGGTCAACCCCGACTTCCCAGACACGTGATCACGTCACACATCGACCGCCGCGGGGGCGCACCAGCCGCGTGAGCTGGCCTTGGCTGATGCCGCTCGCGCTTGCTCGGTGAGATCCCGGCAGCCCTTGCTCACAGCTTGCGGCCAACGCCCCCGTAGGGGAGCTTGCCCATCTCGGGGTTGCCAGTGATGTCGCCTGGTCCCGAGGGTCGCCAGTGTGCACAGCCAACTAATCCCGGTTCGACCAACTCGAACCCGTCGAACAAGCGCAGCACCTCCGGATGGCTGCGGAGATACAGCGGTTCTGGGGTGTTGTTGTACAACTGAACGACCTCGGCCAACCCAGCGGGGTTGCCGTCGGCTGTGACGTGCGAAAGCGCCAAGTAGCTGCCCGAGCCGAGCCTGTCCCGGTATCGAGTGAGAATTCCCACCGGATCCCAAGAATCCGGGACGAAATGCAGCACGAGCAGCATGAGCAGGCCGATCGGCTGATCGAAGTTCAACAGGCGATTGGTCTCAGGATGGTCGAGTACGTCTTCGGCGTCGCGTAGATCCGCCCGGATCGCCACAGCCTGGTCGTTGCGCTCCAGCAGCAGTTCGCTGTGCGCGACCGCGACCGGTTCCTTATCGACATACACGACCCGGCACTGGGGATCGGCTCGCTGGGCGACCTCGTGCACATTACCGACGGTCGGGATACCAGAACCGATGTCTAGGAACTGGCGAATTCCCTGGTCGACCATGAAGAGAACGACTCTTCGCAAGAAAGACCGATGGATCCGAACGGCTTCCCGTATCTCAGGCATGGCTTGTTCGACCTTGCCGGCCATTGCGCGGTCGGCCGCGAAGTTGTGGGCGCCATCCAGCCAGTAGTCGTACACTCGGGCCGCATTGGGCACGGTCGTCTCGACACCGCACGGCACCCAGTCCAAGTTCCCGGCCATCAGGCACGTCACCACCCTCGGTCAGCACAGAGCAGTTTAGGCGATCACCAGGACCACCGGCCATCGACCAGCAGCGCGATCACGACGTTGCATCTGTTGGCCTTGCAGGTCGGCGTGCGAAGGTTGGTGGTATGGCAGCTGGTCCGGACGTCACGAGTAGCGGCTCGCGGAGCGCAGAGGGCATCGCTCCGATTGTTCCCGGTCGCTTGCCGCTACTCGGTCACACGATGTCGCTGCTGGTCAGGCCGTTCCGGTTCTTGTCGTTGCTACGTTCGCATGGCGAGGTGGTACGGATCTACCTGGGCCCACTGCCCGTATACCTGGTTACCACCCCGGAGCTTGCCTGGCAGGTACTGGCCACGGACGCCGGCAGGTTCGACAAAGGAATGGTCTTCGACAAGGTACGCCCGCTGTTCGGCAATGGTTTGGCCAACTCAAACGGTGACTTCTATCGGCGTCAGCGCCGCTTGGTGCAGCCGGCGTTTAATCGGAAGCAAATCTCCGGTTACGTTCACACTATGGCCCGGGCGGCTGCGGAACTAGTCGAAACATGGCGGCCGGATGATGTCGTTGCGGTGGATAAGCGTATGGAGGATCTGGCGCTCACCATCGTCGGGCGAACCCTTTTCTCGACCGAACTGGGTCGGGACGCGATCGCTGAGGTCCAGCGGTCGATGCCGATCTTGATCAAGTATGTGGTGGTTCGTGCCTTCTCGCCCAAGTTCGTGGAGCGGTTACCCATTCCAGTAAATCGGCGGTTCGACGCTGCCGCCGCCCAATTCCGGCGGGTCGTGGCGGGCGTCATCGCAGCGGCGCGCGCCGAGGGTAAGGATCACGGTGACCTGCTGTCCATGCTGCTGCTGGCCCGTGACGAGGATACCGGCGACGGCATGACCGATCAGCAGGTTCATGATGAGGTTGTCACCATCCTGACCGCCGGAGCCGAGACCACCGCCGTGGCACTGGCCTGGTTCTTTCATGAGCTCGGACAGCACCCCGAGGTCGAGCGACGCTTTCACGCCGAGATCGACCACGTTCTCGCCGGCCGCATGCCTACCGCCGACGATCTTCCTAGGCTGGAGTTCACCCAACGGATCATCAGCGAAGTCCTGCGCAAGTACCCACTGCTGATCCTGATGCGGCGAGCCCGCACGGAGGTCGACCTCGGCGGTGTTCACATTCAGCCGGGTAGCGAGGTCGCGCTTAGCCAGTACGCACTCCATCACAATCCCTGCCTATATCCGGATCCGGCACGCTTCGACCCGGACCGATGGCTGCCCGATCGGGCCGCGCGCCTTCCGAAGGGGGCATTCATCCCGTTCGGTGCAGGCCTGCGCCACTGTCCCGGATACTCCTTCGCCGAAACTGAAATCGCCATCGTGGCGGCGACAGTTGCCTCCCGGTGGCGGCTGGTGCCGGTAGCCGGCAAGCCCGTCCGTCCAAAGCTGACGGTGACGCTGCGTCCAAACCAGTTGCCCATGATCATAATGTCGCGGCGCCCGTGAGGCGTCCACAGTAGGCGCTCACCACATGTGGTAACCCACCGTGTCGGTTCGACTGCACAACGTTATAGACTCGGGTTACTTCCCGTGTTGGCCTGAAAGGTTCCGTCTGTGCGTCTGCTGCCGATGCTGACTTGCTCGCTACTCGCCTGCATCGGTCTGCTGGCCAGTGGTCTCGCCCCACCGCAGGCCGCCGCTACGCCCTCAGTGCGCTGTTCGGAGATCGACTTACCAATATCGGTGCCGACGCCCCACGAGACCATGCACGGCCAGCTCTGCATGCCCGCTAGCAATACTCCTACAACCGTGCAGTTGTTGATTCACGGTGGCACGTACAACCGGTTGTACTGGGACTTCCCCTACCAGCCCGAGCGTTATTCCTACCAGCGCGACATGGCAAGACACGGCTACGCGACCTTCGCGGTGGACCGGCTCGGCACCGGCCAGAGCACCAAGCCGCCCAGCGTGACCCTGCTGGACAGAGTCGAGGCTGAATCGATCCACCAGGTCATTGGTCATCTGCGCGCCGGCCGGGTTGGTGGGGTGCGCTTCGACCGCGTCATCCTGGTGGGGCACTCACTGGGCTCGGGCGTGGTGACCGTGGAAGCGGCCACATACCACGACGTCGACGGGGTGATCCTGACCGGCACGAGCCACCAGGTGTCACCGCTGGAAGTGGTCAAGTCCTTCACCATCTACCTGCATCCGGTGACGCTTGACCCCCAACTTCGCAAGAACGGTGGCGATCCGGGGTACTCCACAACCAGGCCCGGACTACGCGGGCCAGTGTTTTATGTGGCCGGCAACGCCGATCCTGACGTGATCGCGACCGACGAGGAGACCAAGGATCAAGCAGCAGGCCTCGGCGTGGGGGCCGCGTTGGTGTTCGGCAACCTGGGCCCCGCATCGCGCAGTATCGATGTTCCTGTCCTGCTGGCGGTCGGCGACAATGATTTCGCTTTCTGCGGTTTTCTCGCTCGCGACTGTTCGAGTGCGGAAGTGTTGCGGGAACAGGAGGCGCCGTTTTTCAGCCCGGCCGCCGAGCTGTCCACCTTCGTCCTTCCAGAGTCAGGGCATTCCATAGCGTTGCACAAGAACGCCGAGAAGTATCGGGAAGCTACCCGCGCGTGGCTGCGCGCGGGGTTCGATTCATAGGGGACGCGCTTCCCAGCCGCTCAGGCCTGGTTATACGCAGGAAAGACCAGTGATGACACGGCGACCGAGGTAGGACTACAGGTCGCGGCTGCGGTCGAGAAAGGCGGTTGCGAGCAGGTGCGACACCTCGGAGTCACGCACGGGCGGACCAAAGTACGCCCCCCGGGCGATGTCCGCCCCGGCGTCACGCCACCACTGAGCCTGCTCGCGGGTATCGACGCCGGGAACGATCACAGTCGCGCCAGCGCTTTGTACCAACGGGATGCTCTGACGAAGGGCTTGGGCCACCACCGAGTCCTCACCGGGCCGGGCAGCGATCCGGGCGACGATGTCTGGAGAGATCTCCACGGCACCCAGTGGGAGATCTTCGAGGTAGGTCATGTACTCGGGGCCGGCCACGTTACAGAGCATCACCATCTCGACGCCCAGCTCTGCCAACACACCAACGTTGTCGATCACGTCACCGCGACCACGCACCAGGGCGACCAGCGGCACTCCGATCCGGACCTGCTCGGCCCGCACTCCGGTGCTGGACAGGGTCCCGCGCACCACGGCGATCAGATCGGGATCTTGGCTTAGGTGGTTGGTGAGGTCGACGCGCAGCGGTATTTCTCCGGAGGCTGAGACCGGCAACACCTGGCCGTGCGTGCGGCAGGCCTCATGGAGCATCCAGCGCCCCAGTGGACCGAACAGTCCGCTCTGCTCAGCCAGCGCGAGGCACGTGGGGTGCTTCACCACCGTGTCATCGCCGGTTCGTTCCCAGCGTAGTAATGCCTGGATCGCAACGATCCGCCCGCTATCCAGCTGGTGGAGCGGTTGGTAGCCCAGCGTGATTTCGCCGTTCTCGAAGGCGCCGGGCATCTCGGCTGCCATCCGGTAGATCGCCTGGTCCAGCGCGTCGGCTTGTGGATCGTCAAGGGTCCACTGCCCCCCGCCGGTGCGCTTGGCTCGCAGCAGGGTGGTGTTCGCGGAGCGGATCAGCTCAGCCGGAGATGTCCCACTGGCGCGCCGGCGAACAATGCCCACGCTCGCCGACACCGCGAGACCGCGGCCCTCGTGGTAGACGGGCTCGCTGAACGCCTCGTTGATGCTCGGGGCGAGCACGCGGGGTTCCGGACTGCCGGGGCTGTCCTCGATCAAGACAGCGAAATCGTCGCCACCCAATCGCGCCACCATCGCCGGATACCCTTTGACCAGCTCGCTCAACCGGTTGGCGATCGAGCACAGCAGCGCTTCGCCGGCCGCTCGGCCGAGTCCTTCGTTGATCATCGAGAAGTTGTCCAGGTTCACCCGGCATAACGTGATCTGGGCAGACGGGGCAGCCCTTTCGAGCGCTTCCTGGAGGCGGGACATCAGGTAGTGCTCGTTGGGCAGTCCGGTGAGAACGTCATGCAGTGCCTGCTTGGACAACTCCTGCTGCAACAGTTGCAGCTCGGTGATGTTCTCCACGATGGTGAGGTGGTGAGTCGGCACCCCGTCGGCGTCGTGCAGCAGCGAACCGCTCAGGTGAGTCCAGGAGACCTCTCCGGTGGCGGCCGTGAACCGTCGCCGGTACCGGAAGCGGGGGAGTTCACCGTCGGTAAGCTTGCGATACGCCTCGGCCACCGCCGTGTCGTTCTCAGCCTGCAACAGCGTAGACAGCGGGGCACCCATGAGATCAGCAGGGGGGCGGCCGACGATCTCGGCAAAGGCGTGGTTTGCGTTGACCACGATGCCGTTGAGTGTGCTGATTGCGATGCCCACGGTTGACGCCAGGAAGACCTCTTGGAACCGGGTCTCGGCCTCCAGCTTGGCCTGCAACAGAGCCTGCGCGACCAGTTCCTGCTCGTCGAGGGTGCGGCGCCGCAACGCCTCGGCGTACCCATCTGACAACGCGGCGAGCACCTGCAGCACAGCGCCGTCCCGCCGGTCGACGTCTCGGAGATCCGGCAGTCGCGGCAGGCCGTGGGCGAGAACCTCGATGCTACGGCCGATGCTCCGCGACCCGGTGAGATCGTGTGCGACCAGCTCAGCCGCCACCTCCATGGCCGCCCGCTCATCGACAGGTATCGCGGTCGCCGCCGTGACCAGCCGAGTGACCAGCCGCTTCAGGAGCTGCTCGGTCTCCCCTCCGGACATCGCCAGGTAGGTGCTCTGGCTCGCGACCTCCGCCCACGCGCGAGCCAACCTTGCCGTGCTGAGCTCAGACTCGTACGGCACCGGGGTACTCATGATTTCGCACCGGTGAGCAGCGCCGTCTGCGCGACATTTGGACGATCGAGCAACCGCCACACCCGGCCTTGATCAGCTACTGCACCGGCCGGCGCAAGAAGGCGCAGGTGAGTTGGACAGTGTCAGAGCGCGGATCCTCGTCGGCTGGTGCAACTTCTGGCCTCTCGTGGTGGTGGCCGGCATTGCCCAGGGTACTGAGCGCAGCCTCGATATGACTAGATCGGTCTGCGCGGAGTAGCGTTACGGTGGTCCACTACTACGTACAGTTGCGCGCCGGTCGCCATTGTCGGCGACTCGTACCCCACCCGGTACCCGCTCGAACGGGTCTAGAACACCCTGACCCACAAGGCAGCCGTGGCGCAACCCTGGCGAGCCACTCTGAGGTGTCGTACCCGGGTGCCGCAGACTCGGATAGGGCACTCATTTCAGTGCCGGCAGCAACACCTGGTCCCGGGCGTTGCGGTCGGCTTCGGGACCGGCGGCTTGATCGTTCCACTTGCCTACCGCCGTGGTGGCCTCCATGCTCGGCTTGTTCGTCACCGATCGTTGGTGCTCGGTGAGCTTGAGGTCGCCGTCGACGCTGAAGCCCCACGTGACGACCGCGTACACCTTGCCGGCGTCCGCGCCGGAGCGGCAGACCACCATGGCCTCGAACTGCCACGTGGTGTTGGGCTGATTCCAGCTCGCGCGGTCGTGCATTTTGGCCGGCGTGGCCGTGGTGGACCGCTTCCAGACGGTCAGCGTGCCGCTGCCCATCCCGTTGTCCATCATCATCCCGTACCAGCCGTGCTTCTTACCGCCGAGCCGGTCCACGCTCGTGGCCAACGGCGTCTGGCGCTTCCTTGTCTTCTCGTCGGGATTCATGTTCGAGCCGCTCGCGGTCTCGACGAGGCGAACCGTCTGGATGAACGCGATCTCATCGGCGTCGATGACGGCGGTGTCGGGGGTGAAGGCGATACTGATCTTGTAGGCGTACCAGGTGCCGGTGGCCTTGTCGCCGTCGATCCTCTCCTCGACCCTGGTCTCGAGCTTGCCGAACGCGGCGCCGGCCTCGACCTTGCTCGCCGGGACACCCCTGTCCTGCAGTTCGACGGCTATCGCGGCCTCGAGCGTCCTGCCGGCGCCGCCGAGCACGGTGCGAGCGCGGATCACGGCGTCCTGGAGCAGGCGCAGCTGGTCGATCGTACAGGCCACGTGATTACTGTGGTATGGCGCCATCAACCGCGAATCGCGGGTAAGTCCGAAAGCGCAAGGCTAGACCCGCCGACCCACTTGCAGGCTGTCGGAGAGCCGATCCGCACCCTTAGCTTCGGCGGCGGCGATTGTGGCCACCTTCTGCCACTGCGTCGCGGCAGCGAATAGGTCCTCGGCGGTCATCCCCTTCATCTGATCGGGTGTGATCCCCATCGTCGTGAGTAGATCATCGAGGCGAGCCTTCTTGGTGTGAGACTGGGGTTCCTGGGTCATGGTGATCTCCTTGGTGGAATTCGTCGTGCGTCATGCCGATGTCATGCCCGTCAACGCCGGCCAGAGCTGCGTGGCAGCGGGGTGGGCTAACCCGCGCATGGGCGCGAAGCTGGCCGGCGACCCGGAAGTAAACCACGACCGACGACATCCACACGCAACGGCGGTGACGGCGCGACCCGCGACCTGCTTGCGTGACCACGCGCGCAGGCCCACCGGAACAGGGTTGGCCGCTGGTCGCGCCGGTGTGGTTCCTCGTGGAGGAGGGCGAGCTGCTGTTCAACACCGAGCCGACACGGCCAAGGGGCCGGGCCGTCGCGCGCGACCCGCGACTGGTCGTCGACTGTGTCGACTCCCGAGGTTGCGCCCTACGGGTTGGTGCAGGCCCAGGCCGTGGCGTCGCTCTCGGAACCCCGACGAGCTCCTTCGCTCGGTGACGACCAACAGCGCCCCAGACCGCAATGTGTTCCCCGCCAAGGAGGATCAGGTGGGTGTGGCCATCGTGGCCAGCGCCGCCCGGCGCATCTCGGCGAGCAGTCCCAGCCCCTCGTCGGCCGCGGCCCGGACGCCGTCCTCGCTGCACCGGTCCGGGCCGAGCAGCGCGGTCACCGTTGTCGGGACCACCCGGTCCAGCACGTCGGCCGGGACGTCAGGGACGAGGTCGTGACGCACGGTCAGCTCCAGGAAGCCGGTCGTCACCGCCCGAAGCGCGAGCACCTGGTCGTCGAGCGTCCAGTCGGTGCGGGCCATGTCGTAGCGCCGCCACAGCGGCAGGACCACGTACAGCTGCGCGCCGGGGCCGAACGTGCTCAGCAGGGCCTGGCTGCGCGAGTCTCCGGCGAGCAGGCCGAGCAGGTCCGTGTCGCCGGTGTGCAGCGCGCTCACGAACGGATGGAGCAGCGCCGTGCGCACCATGCGTACGCACAGCTGGGCCGGGCGCACCGCGTCGGGAGCGGCGGTCAGGGCCGCCGCGGTCTCGTCGAGCACGGCGAGGAAGTCGCGTGCGACCAGCCCGACGAGCAGGTCTTCCTTGGATCTCCAGTACAGGTAGACGGTGCCTTTGCCGACGTGCGCCTTCTCTGCGATCTCGGCGATGGTGATGCCGCGGACGCCGCGCTTGAGGACCAGCTCGCGGGCCACGGAGAGGATGCGTGCGGCCTTGACCGAGTCGTGTTCGACCAGCTCGCTCACCGCCTCCGCTCCGTGGCGACTCTCGACATCATGCCCGCGCGATGTCGAACTCCTTCATCTGGCCGGCCTTGCCCTCCACCTGGAAGCGCCCCAGCAGACGCCCGACCAGCGGCAGCTTCTTCAGCAGCGGCAACACCTTGCGCTGCGCGATCTGGAACCGGCTGGTCGGGGTGAAGAAGGAGCGCTGCTCCAGGCCCAGGCCTTGGTAGTACTCGATCGACGGCCGCATTTTGGTCTCCCACTCGGTGAGCGCGCTTTTTAGGTCGTCCGGGTGCCGCTCGAGCATGGTGCCGAGCAGATCCGCGCCGGCCAGGCCGGCCGAGACGCCCATCCCGGCGTACAGCGTCACGCACCAGGCCGAGTCACCGACCAGCACCACCCGCCCGCGGTGCCAGCTGTCCATGTGCACCTGCTCGACCGAGTCGAACAGCAGCTCGTCGGCCGACTCGAGGGCGTCGAGGGCCTCCCCGAGGGAGCGGCCGGTGGGCCCGCCGCCGAACACGGCACGCACCCGTTCAGCCGGAGGCTGCCCAAACTCCGCGTCCACGTCGTTGGTGCGGTAGGAGAACAGCGCCGTCGGCGGGTGGTCCTCGAACGGGAAGATCCACATCGAGCGGCCCGGCTCCAACAGGGTCGCGCCGTCGCCCTGGGCCAGGTCGCTCAGCGAGTCGGGCAGCTCAAAGGCCGCGATCATGTAGTTGAGGCGGTACAGGTAATGCTCGGGCGGCCCGAACACCAGCGAGCGCACCGTGGAGCGCAGCCCGTCTGCCCCGACTACGAGGGCGAACCGCTCGGTCACCTCGGCGCCCGACGCGGTGTTCCGCAGCGTGACGTCGACGCCGTCGGCGTCTTGTTGGATGTGCGTCGGCACTGTGGAGTAGCGGATGTCCGCTTCGGGTGGCAGCTCGGCGTAGGCTGCCTTCTCCACGTCGCCGCGCAGCATCAGCCGCGGCCGGCCCGGCAGGTCCCGGAAGCCCAGGCCAACCTGCCGGTTGCCCTCCCGGTCCATGTCGAACGTGATGCCGTTCCGAGGCGCCCGGTCGGCCATCCGGTCCAGGATGCCGAGCCGTTCGGCGGCCGCCTGGCCCGCCCCGAACAGCCCGACGAAGTACCCGCCAGAACGCCGGGCCGGCGCCTTCTCGATGATCACCGGCCGCCAGCCGGCGCGCTGCAGCCGCAGGGCCGTGGCGATGCCACTGATGCCGAGACCAACGACGAGTACCCGGCGGCCGTTGCTGTTCTCCATGTTGATGTCCATGCCGACCATGATAGACCTAACTGACCATTTTCGTCATCTGGTCAGAAGTAACCTGACACTGCAGCATCCGCCACAAGTTGTCTCCCCGGTGCCTGCGATGAGGTCTCCGCAGGTCCGGGATGTCTCTCACGACGGTGCGGGCACGACCCTGCCAGCCGGCGATTGATGGCTGCGGCCTACGGGCAACTCATGCGGTTACTGTGGGGGAATGAGTTCGGTGCGCCCGGTCCCGGAGACCGAGCTCATGGGTGGCGGGGAGCTGTCCGCCGACGACGCCTGGCACACCGTGCGGCGCCATCACCTCGGCCGTCTCTTGGTCGCGGCATTCGTCCGCTTCCGCTACGGCGACGGGTTCAGTCACGCGCGCGCCTTCGCGTTGCAGCTCGCACTGGCCGCGGTGCCACTGCTTATCGCCGGTGCAGGCCTCGTGACGGCGCTGGGCGCGGAGTCATTCGCCGAAGTCGTGGCGCGGACTGTGGTGGCGATCTCGCCGGGCAGCAGTGATGACTTGCTCCGGCAGGTCATCACCCAGAGCGACGCGGCCGACGAGGCCAGCAGGCGGGGCGAGGTCGTGGTCGTGCTCGGGTTGGCCACCGCCTTCCTCGCCGCCACCTCGGCGTTCGCGCAACTTCAGCGCGGCGCCAACCGCATCTACGGCATCGAACGGGATAGCCCGATCCTGCACAAATACGGCCGAGCGATGGTGCTGACGGCGACTGCGGGTGTGGCCATGGCCGCCGGGCTGCTGTGCATCGTCGCCGGCGATGCGTTCGGGGAGGCCATTGAGCAGGTCTACCGGTGGGGCGATGCGGCCGAGACGGTGTGGGACGTGCTGCGGTGGCCGCTGGGGCTCGGCGCGTTGTTCGCCGCGGTGACCGCGCTGTTCCGGTACGCCCCGCGACGGCGGCAGCCTGGGCTTTCCTGGCTGGCGGTCGGCGCCATGGTGACCGTTCTGGGGTGGTTGGTGGTGTCCTCCTTGCTCGGGGCGTACATCTCCGTTGCCGACAACTTCGACGACACCTACGGGCCGCTCACTGCGGTGATGGCGTTGCTGTTGTGGGCCAACCTCACGGGCATCGCCCTGCTCGCCGGGATCGCGTTGGCGGCTCAGCTCGAGGCCGTCCGAGCCGGCCGGATCGACCCGCTGCTGTCCGACACCGACGACGATGGCATTCCCGACGAACTCGACGAGCACAACGCCGGTTCGGCCCGGCGCTGATCTGCTGATTCCCCTCCGCGCATCGGCAGGTGGCGGTCTATCCCCGCCGGTGCTCGAGTAGGCGAAACGGTTGTGCAACGTTTGACCGGGGCCGGCAACGGGCAACCTGAGGTGCGCCAGGCACGGCACCTCCGCTAACGCCCTGAGCGCAGCTGACAAGCCAGCGGCCTCCACCGCCAGCAGGAAAGGAATCCACACACCGATGAGCACCATTACCGAGTCGATCGAGGTTGATGTCCCGATCCGGATCGCATACGACCAGTGGACCCAGTTCGAGTCCTTCCCACAGTTCATGGAGGGTGTCGAGGAGATCCACCAAAAGGACCCAGACATGACGCACTGGCGTATGAAGATCGCGGGAGTGGAGCGCGAGTTCGACGCTCGGATCACTGAACAGCACCCGGACGAGCGGGTCGCATGGAAGTCGGTGTCGGGGCCCACCCATGCCGGAGTGGTGACCTTTCACCGCCTGGACGACTCCACCACGCGTGTCACCACGCAGATGGACATCGACCCGGACGGCTTCGCAGAAAACGTGGCCGACAAGTTGGGCATCTTGGATCAGCGGGTCAAGGGAGACCTCAAGCGCTTCAAGGAATTCATCGAACACCGTGGCCAGCAGACCGGCGCCTGGCGTGGTGACATCGACCGGCCCCAGCCCTAAATCCCGACAGGCATAGACCCCGGCCATCCCACCGGATACCTCGGGAGGGGCAGTTGGCCGGGGTTCAGCCATGCACGGTAGAGGTGGTGGCCATGATCCGCTTGGCTCCGGCGTAGACGTTCATCGTGGTACCGCGCAGGAACCCGACCAGCGTCAGCCCAGCTTCGGCGGCCAGGTCGACGGCCAGTGATGAGGGAGCCGAGACCGCCGCGAGCATGGGGACTCCAGCCATGACCGCCTTCTGGACGAGTTCGAAGGATGCCCGCCCGGAGACCATGAGTACGCAGCCCCTGGCCGGGATGTGCCCGTCGAGCAGTGCCCAGCCGAGCACCTTGTCCACAGCGTTGTGCCGACCTACGTCCTCACGCACGGCGAGCAGGCGGCCCTCGACGGTGAATAGCCCAGCGGCGTGCAGACCGCCGGTGGAATCGAACAGCCGCTGCCCGGCCCGTAGTGCGTCCGGCAAGGCGAACAGCGTGTCCGGCGAGATCGAGGCGGGATCGTCCGCTGGGGAGAACCGGCTATGCAGGCGTACCGCGTCCAGCGACGCCTTGCCGCACACGCCGCAGGATGAGGTCGTGTAGAAGTTGCGGTCCACGCCGCGTGGCGGGGAGTCGATGCCGGGTGCGAGCGTCACGTCCAGCACGTTGTAGGTGTTGCGCCCGTCGCCGTCAACGGCGTCGCAGTACCGGGCCGCGACGACGTCACCGACCGATCCGATCGCGCCTTCGGTGAGCAGGAACCCATGGGCAAGTTCCACGTCGTGACCGGGCGTGCGCATAGTGACGGCGAGCGCGCGGCCGCCTACGCGCAGTTCCATCGGTTCCTCGACGGCGAGCTGATCGGGCCGCCTGCTGCGGTGGTCGGCCGACAGCCGCAGCACGGGATGGCGCACCGTGAGCCGCCCCATTGTGACCGCCGTCCGTGCCGAGAGGGTTACGATCGGTTCCATCAAGTCTGGCATATCTCCGAAAGCCCTGCGCCCTGCGAGATGGGGAAAGGCACTGGGATGCGGAAGTTCCGGCACGTGCGCCTGACCGAGCCTCTGTCCGGGACGGGGGCCGGCTGCGGCCGGCGCGGTTCCGATAAAACCGGTTAGTTGGTGGCCAATTCCAGGTGCTCGGCCAGCCACTGTGATTGCCACTTCCGTTCGGCGCGGAAGAATTTTTCGTATTCCAGTCCGGCCTCGGGGCTGGCGATGCAGCCGGCAGCGTGGGCGGCAACATAGGGCATTGTCTTGACCAAACTCATGGAGCCGGTTGAAAACGAAGCGGCATCAGCCAGATAACCAGAACTGCGGCCTGTGGTCAGCCAGCTCGAGCGCGCGGTTGATCAGTGGGGCGTACTCGACGACTCGGCCGACCTCGATCCCGCAGGAACCGACAATCGATGCCCTGCGTCGCCTCTTCCCAGAAGCCAGCGGGATTCTCCAGCCTGCGGCGATAAATCGCCTCAAATGTCCCCACGGCCCGTCCTCCAGCATCAATGTGGGTAAGCACGCTCCCGGCCGTAAGAGGAGTGCAGGCACGCACCAGTCCATTACCGGTCGCGCCTGGTAACACCCGATGGGGTACATCTGTATCAGGCGATCCCGCCAGCTGCTCCCCTCACGCGAGCATGTCGCCGTGGGGAGGGGGCTATGGGCGCCAAAGACGTCGAACAGACCCGGTCGCCCAGGCTCGAGGCGACGGACGACCCGGACACCACCGACGTGCCGGTGCGGCTGGGCGGCAATCGCGTGCTGAGCCGGGCGTACCGCTTCCCGCTCAACGGGAGCACGGTCCCGCCCGGCTGGCCGCTGCTTGAGATCAGCGAGCTGGGGTTGCGCTTCGGCGGCATCCAGGCGCTGGACGGCGTCGGCCTGACCGTCGCCGCCGGCAGCGTGCACGCGGTCATCGGCCCCAACGGCGCCGGCAAGTCCGCCCTGCTCAACTGCATCTCGGGGCTGTACCGGCCGCAGTGCGGGCAGATCCGGCTGCACCGGGACGGCGAGGCGGTGAGCCTGCTGGGCCGCCGGCCACACCAGATCGCCCGCTTCGGCGTGGCGCGGTCGTTCCAGAACATCGAGCTGTTCAAGCACCTGACGGTGCTGGAGAACCTCATGCTCGGCCGGCACACCCGGATGAGCACGGCGCTGCTGCCGGCGATGGTCTGGTTCGGCCCGGCCCGGCGGCAGGAGATCGCCCACCGGGAGTACGTCGAGGAGGTCGTCGACCTGCTCGAGCTCCAGGCGGTCCGTCACCAGCCGGTGGGCACCCTGGCCTACGGCTACGCCAAGCGGGTGGAGCTCGGCCGGGCGCTGTGCATGCAGCCCGCGGTGCTCCTGCTCGACGAGCCGATGGCCGGCATGAACGCTGAGGAAAAGGAGTACCTGGCCCGCTACATCCTCGACGTGAACGAGCTGCACGGGGTGACCGTCGTGCTCATCGAGCATGACATGGACGTGGTCATGGACATCGCCCACCGGGTCACGGTGCTCGACTTCGGCAAGCTCATCGCCGACGGCAGCCCGGGCGAGGTGCGCGGTGACCCGGCTGTGATCGAAGCCTACCTGGGGGAACAGTCATGACCGCCGACGCACTTGGTCCCGCGGAGGCGGCATTGTGACCGCCGACGCACTTGGTCCCGCGGAGGCGGCATTGTGACCGACACCTTCCCCCGGCTGCTGGCCGAGCTGGCCCGGGCCAGCCCGACCCAGGTCGCCCTGCAGGAAAAGCGCTACGGCATCTGGCAGCCGCTGACCTGGGCCGGCTACCTGCGCCGGGTCCGCGACTTCGCACACGGGTTGGCCACCCACGGCGTCTGCCGGGGTGACGTCGTCGCGGTCATCGGTGACAACCGGCCGGAGTGGCTCATCACGGAGCTCGCCGCCCAGTGCCTCGGCGCGGCCGTCGTCGGCGTGTACCCGACCAGCATCGGCGCCGAGGTCTCGCACGTCCTGGGCGGTGCCAGTGTTCGCGTCGTGGTCGCCGGGGATCAGGAACAGATCGACAAGGTCATCGCGCTGAAGGAGCACCTGCCGCAGCTGGAGACCGTCATCTACTACGACCCGCACGGCCTGGGGGGCTACCTCCAGCCGTACCTGGCGGCGTTCACCACGATCGAGGCGGACGGCCGGCGCGACGCAGCGCAGCGCCCCGGCTGGCTGGACGAGCAGATCGCCCAGGGTGATCCGGATGACACCGCCATCATCTGCACCACGTCCGGAACCACCGCGCTGCCCAAGCTCGCCCGGCTCACGCACGCGAATCTGCTCGCCATGGCCGAGCATCTCACCAGCGTGGACTCGGTACAGCCCGGCCAGCGTTACGTCTCGTTCCTGCCGCTGGCCTGGATGGGAGAGCAGATGCTGGCCGTCGCGTGCGGGCTGTGGTGCGGGCTGACACTGTCATTCCCCGAGGATTCCGCGACCCAGCGGTCGGACCTGCGCGAGATCGGCCCAGATCTGATGTTCGCCCCGCCCCGGATCTGGGAGTCCATGCTCTCCGACGTCCAGGTCCGCATCGACGAGGCAGGCTGGCTCAAACGCCGTGTTTTCGGCTGGGCGTACCGCGTCGGCGATCGAGCCGCTGCGCAGCGGGTACGGGGCGCCAAACCGGGTGTCGCCCTGGCGGTGGCCTCCATGGTTGCCGGCGCGGTGGGGCTGCGGCCGGTCCGTGACCAGCTCGGGCTGGCCCGGATCCGCCGGTGCTACACCGGCGGCGCACCGCTGTCACCGGACATTTTCCGCTTCTACCACGCGATCGGTGTCAACCTGAAGCAGGTCTACGGCCAAACCGAGATCTGCGGCGTCGCGGTGGTCCATCGCGACAACGACCTGCGTTTCCACACCGTCGGCACCCCGATCCCGGGTACCGAGCTGCGGATCTCCGACGACGGCGAAATCATGCTCCGGTCGGCCAGCGTGTTCGCCGGGTACCTGCACAACGTCGGTGCCACTGCGACGGCACTGGACGGCGAGGGTTGGCTACGCACCGGCGACGCCGGCTACCTCGACGACGGGCATCTCGTCGTCATCGATCGGCAGGCCGACGTGCTGACCCTCCCCGACGGGAGCCGGTTTTCCAGCACGTTCATCGAGAACAAGCTGAAGTTCTCCCCATACATCGCCGAGGCGGTGGCGTTTCACGGTGAGTCCGGGATCACCGCGATGATCTGCATCGATGCGGCGACGGTCGGCGCGTGGGCTGAGCGGGCCCGGCTGGGCTACACCACCTACACCGACCTCGCTGGCAAGCCCGAGGTCGGCGTGCTGGTCGCCGAGGAGGTGGCCCGCGCCAACACCGATCTGCCGGACGCGATCCGGGTGCACCGGTTCGTGCCGCTGCACAAGCAGCTCGACGCCGACGACGACGAGATCACCCGGACCCGCAAGGTTCGCCGCGGGGTCATCGCGCAGCGCTACGGCGACATCATCGCCGCCC
>JBOHFX010000170.1:0-6820 GCA_050699875.1 Pseudonocardiaceae bacterium | reverse complement strand
GCGTTGCGCTCCCGCACCCACGACAGCGCTCGCTCACCGGTCACATTCTCCAGCCACTGGTACGGGTCATCCACGCTCATAACGTCAGTCTGCTGCAGCGGCACCGGCCCCGCGGTCAGGGTGCCGGCTGGCTCAGCAACCGCTCGAGATCTTCCGCTTGATCGTCCATCAGCCGCCTTCCTCCGATTTCCGTTACCACTGCCCCGGGCCGGAGGTCACGACGGTGGGCAAGGATCCGGAGCGCCACGTCGAGTCAGTAGACGGGCAGGGACGGATCGACCTGCTTGGCCCAGGCCAGCACCCCGCCGCCGACGTGCACCGCATCCCGGAAACCCGCCTTGTGCAGCGCGGCCAGCGCCTCGGCGGAACGCTGCCCGGACTTGCAGTGCAGCACCAGCGGCCTGTCCTGGGGCAGCTCGGCCAGCGCCTCACCGGAGAGGATCCGGTCCTTGGGGATCAGCGTGGCGCCCGGGATCCGGACGATCTCATACTCGAGCGGTTCCCGGACGTCGATCAGCGCGAAGTCCTTGCCGGAGTCGATCATCTCCTTGAGCTCCACGGCGGTGATCGTCGAGCCTGCGGCCGCCGAAGCGGCAGCGTCGCTGACCGTGCCGCAGAACTCCGCATAGTCGATCAGCCCGGTGATCGGCTCGGCCGACGGATCCCGGCGGATCTTGATGGTGCGGTAGGTCATCTCCAGCGCGTCGTACACCATCAGCCGGCCCAGCAGTGTCTCGCCGATCCCAGTGATCAGTTTGATCGCCTCAGTCACCATGATCGAGCCGATGGATGCGCAGAGCACCCCCAGCACCCCGCCCTCGGCGCAGGAAGGCACCATCCCGGGAGGTGGCGGCTCGGGGTAGAGGTCGCGGTACTGCAATCCCTGCCCGCCGGGGGCGTCCGCCCAGAACACCGATGCCTGACCCTCGAACCGGAAGATCGAGCCCCACACATAGGGCTTGCCCAGCAGCACCGCGGCGTCGTTGACCAGGTAGCGGGTCGCGAAGTTGTCGGTGCCGTCCAGGATGAGGTCGTAGCCGCGGAAGATCTCCAGCGCGTTGGCCGACTCCAGCCGCAGCTGGTGCAGGTTCACCTGGACGAACGGGTTGATCTCCCGGATGGAGTCCCGGGCGGACTCGCCCTTGGGCCGACCGATGTCGGACTGACCGTGGATCACCTGGCGTTGCAGGTTGGACTCATCGACCTCGTCGAACTCGACAATGCCCAGGGTGCCCACGCCGGCGGCGGCCAGGTACAGCAGGGCTGGACTGCCCAGCCCGCCAGCGCCGATCACCAGCACCTTCGCGTTCTTCAGCCGCTTCTGACCGTTCATCCCGACCTCCGGGATGATCAGGTGGCGGCTGTAGCGGGCCACCTCCTCCTTGGTCAGCTCCGCAGCGGGCTCCACCAGCGGCGGCAGGCTCATCAGCGCACTCCTCACAACGTTGTCTGTCTCATTCACCTGAACGTCCCCACGCCGTCCGCTCTTCCCTGCCCCACTTCCATGCAGACTGCGGTAATTCCTGGCCTGATTACCGCAGTCTTGCATCCAGAACGCGGTTTGCGGTTGCGTCAGTTGATCGTGGGGAAGGGCCAGGCATTGGGTTGGCATACCTGGCGGTCGGGGGCGACGTTGTCCGTGCCCAACGCGGCAAGGTAGTCGTCGGCCACCCCCCACGTCTGCTGCATCATCACTGGAGCCAACCGCCCGTCCCCGTCGCACGCGACGTGCGGGAAACCCAGCCCGTGGCCGACCTCGTGGTTGACCACATACTGCTGGTACTGCACCAGGTTGCCCTGGAAGGCCACTGCCCCCCGCGTCCATCGAGCAGTGTTGACCACCACCCGGTTGCCCTCAGGCTTCCAGCAGGATGCGTCGAAGGGAATCCGGAAGCCGCACAGCCGGCGGGTCGTCTCCTGCGACGTGAGGCTGATCCGCAGGTCCGCGGCCCGGCTGTCGTCGATCCGCTGGAACCGGTAGCGTCCACTGCCGATCCAGCTCTTCGGATTTTGCAAGGTGCTGTCCACCGTGCTGGCGAAGCCCGCCGGACCGCCATCGAGCTCGACCCCGTCCTCAAGCTCGATGGTGTAGGTGAACAGCTGGCCTGTCCCGAACGGCGCGCCGGCTCCGGAGATCACCTGCCAGGTGCCCGCGCCCTGCACCGTGAACGGCCCACCACCGGGCAGCTCGGCGGACGCCTTGAGAGGGTCGAAACCAGGGTCGGACACCGGGTTGGGGATCAGCGGATTGCGCACCGGGACGGACGTACCGGCCTGGTGGGACGGCAGCGGCGGCGATCTGACCACGTCGAGAACCGCCAGCACGGTGAGTACCGCGAGGATGGGCAACGCATAGACCCGCCAGCCGTAGGCGGCCAGGGCCCGGGTCAGGGGTCCCGAAACCCGCATTCTGGAGGCGCTGTGTCCTGGCCCCGGCTTGGGTTGTGGATCCCAGGCCGCAGTCAGCGGCTGTTCGTCGACGACGCGGGAGTCGATGTACCGGTTGGGGCGTCGCGCTGAGAGCCACTCGTCATCCCGGTGCGTAACAGTAGGTCTGCTGGGGACCACCGGTCGCGGGAGACCGCCGGCGGGCGCACGGACCGCGGGGTCGGCGCGCGTCGGGCGGATCACCGCGCAAGGATGGCACAGCCACGCTGAGTGCGGGGCACGTCACCGCTCGCCACTGCGCCACCCGCCGAGCCAAGGCGGCCGGCCCACTCACCACGGCTGACGAAGCAACACCCGCTCCTGAGGGGGCGGTGGATACCGACGAGTAGGGTTGTCGGGTCAGGCGGGAGGTGGAGGAGGCCGATGGCCGGCACGGCGTCGACCGGGGCGAGAGCGGTGCCTCGCGGAGTGCGGATGCCCCGGGACGAGCGGCGAGCTCAACTTCTCGCCGCGGCGACCGACGTATTCGTCAGCAACGGTTACCACGCCACCGTCATGGACGATATCGCCGAGCGCGCCGGAGTCAGCAAACCGGTGCTCTACCAACACTTTCCCGGCAAGCTCGAGCTGTATGTTGCGCTGCTGGAGCGCCACACCGACGAGCTGGTGCGCCGGGTTCGGGCAGCGATCGAGGAGACCCACGACAACCGCCAGCGGGTACGCAACGCGGTCGGGGCCTATTTCGACTTCGTCGACGGTGACGGGGGGGCATTCCGGCTCGTCTTCGAGTCCGACCTGCGTAATCAGGCGCCCGTGCACGCCATCGTGGAGCGCACGTACACCACCTGTGTGCAGGCGATCGCGCAGGCCGTGGTCGCCGATGCCGGGTTGGACACCGACCGTGCATGGCTGGTCGCGGTCGGCGTCGTGGGGATCAGCGAGCACGGTGCGCGCTACTGGCTCACCCGCCGCCAGGAGCTGCCCAAGGAGGAGGCGGTCGCCCTGACCGCGGCACTGGCCTGGAAGGGCCTCGCCGGTTTCCCGCTCCAACACTGAACTCACTTCACGAGGTTCAGGCTCGGCGGCGCCACCAGGCCTATCCCTGAGCGGGCACCAGTAGTGTGAAGGTCGGCGGAGCGGGGCAGGTCAGCCGGAGTCTGCCACCTTCCGCTTCGGCCAAGCTGCGAGCCAATGCGAGGCCGATCCCATGCCCCTCGGCGAGTTGCGATCGCCGGGTGAATAGCTCTGGTTCGGGAGCCGTGATGCCGGTGCCCTCGTCGGACACGTCGATGGCCAGCGCGTCGGCGGCATTGCGCACCGCCACCGATACGGTGCCCGAGCCGTGGGTGGCGGCGTTGTCCAACAGCACCGTGAGCACCTGCCGTACGGCGGCGGTGGATACGAGTGACGTCGGGGCCTGAGGGTCTACCGCCAGCCGGAGTGCGCGGTCCTGGGCGGCCAGCCGGTAATGCCAGCCCTGCTCGATCTCTTCGAGCAGGCCGGGGAGATCCAGTGGGGTGACATTCGAACTTCGGGTGTCCCGAGCAAGGGCGAGCAGTTCCTCGATGGTCTGCTCCAACCGGTCCGCGGCCGCGATCCCATCCGTGATCGCTTGGCGGAGGTCCTGCCCAGGACGGTCCAGTGCTGCCTCGAGTCGAAGCCGCAATCCGGTCAGCGGAGTGCGCAGTTGGTGCGACGCATCCGCGGAGAACGAGCGTTCACGGGCGAGCATGTGGTCCAGGCGACCCGCGGTGCTGTTCAGCGCCGAGCCGACGGAGTCGATCTCGGGGATGGCCGCCGGGGTGGTCCGGATGCTGAAGTCGCCCTGGCCGAGGCGCCGCGCCGCCTCCGAGAGCTCCTCGAGTGGACGCGCCAGCCGCCGGGCCTGGCGGCGGGCGACCAGCCAGACGGTGCCGATTGCCAGGCCGGCCAGGCCGAGCATGCCCAACCACACCAGCGCGATCTGCCGGTAGATCGCGGCGCGGGGGCTTGCCGCGCGGACCGCACCGATCACGTTGCTGTCATGGGTCACCGGTACTGCCACAACCAGATCACCGTTGAGGTCGCCGGTGTTGATCTCACCGCGCAGAGCGCGATGAACCTGCGCGTCGCCGCCTTCCGGGCCGGTGCCCATGATTCGCAGACCGCGGTCTACATAGACCGCAAGGCGGGTCTCATCTTTCGGGTCAGGAAGATCGGTCGGCGTGTCGCCGCGGAGCACGTCTGCCGCGACGGCCCCCGCTGCGGCGTCGGCCACTCGCAGGAGCTTTGTCCGTTCGTCGGACAACGCGTATTTCAGCACGCCAGCGGCCAGTGGTATCCCGAACAGGCCGATGGCAAGCACCGCGGCGAGCACGGCGAGGCCGACGATCCGAGTCCGCACGAGCCCCTTCTACCCGCCGGGGTAAGGTCGTGGCAATGGGGGCCGATACGCGGTGGGGGAACGCGGTGACCGTCCGTAACCGGATAGCGCGCGTCGTCGGCATCACCGTCATGGGACCGGTGTTGATCGTCAGCGGTTGCACGGCTTCGGATTCCCCCCCTGACCCGGCTCCCGATGCTCTGGCCCCGATCCCCGAACAACCTGTCGCCGCACCCCCTTCCGACAACCGGACCGGATCCCTTCCGCCGGACTGCGCCAGCACAATCACCGAGGCCCGACTGGCCGCTGCGGCGCTGGCACGGCTTCAGCCCGGCAGCACCCTGTGTGTCAGCGGCGACCAGCTCACCGACGCCAAGCTGCAGATAACGGTTTCGGGGCGGCCTGGACAGCCAATCACGATCGTGTCCGATGGGGCGACCGTGCGCAGCATGAACGTCAGGGCCGACCACGTCGTCATCCAAGGCCTGAGGTTCGGAGACGGAGACGGGCTGACGATGGCAGGTCGCGGACTGGTCGCTCGCAACAACGTGATCTACAACGCCACCGAGGACGGCTTGGCCTGCCTTGGGTGCGTGGACACAATCATCGAGTCCAACACCGTACAAGGCGCCGACGGGACCGGTATCTACCTCGCCGGCGAGCGGATCACAGCCCGGGGCAACACGATAAGCGAGTCGGTACTGCGCACCCAGGGCGATGCCGACGGCATCCGGTTCTTCGGATCCGGTCATCGCTTGACGGGGAACACGATCAAGGACATCAAAGCCAGTGGCTACCGCGACGAGGGCCCACACACCGACTGCTTCCAGACCTACAACACCGCCGACGATCCCCCTACCTACGACGTCATCATCGCCGGCAATGTCTGCACGAACGTCGACGTGCAGTGCTTGATCGCCACTGCCAACGAGCGCGGTGCCCAAGCCGCGCCCGCAGGGCGGACCGCGATCATTTTCGAGGACAATACCTGCGAGGTGAACGGTTCACAGGCAGTCTTCCTGGAGAACTTCCCGCGAGTCATCATTCGCGGCAACCGCTTCTCCGGCCCCAGCGATCGGGCGGTACAGCTCAGCGCTGGATCCACGGAATGCGCCGTGATCGGCAACACGGTGACCGGTCGGATGCGCCCGTACGAGGTTGACCGGCAGTCCCGGCCCGGGCTCCAGGAGGCCGGCAATACCGGCTCGTGAGTGGCTCAGCGGGCACTGGATTGCGGGAATCACCGGTTCCGCGCACTCACGACCTCTTCGGGGCCTCCAACCGGTAGCCGTGGCCTCGCAGGGTGGTGATCCGCGGTACCGAGCCCAGCGGGGCCATCCCAGCCAGCTTGCGGCGCAGCGCGGCCACGTGCACATCGAGTGTCTTCGTCGGACCGAACCAGTTCTCGTCCCACACCTGTGCCATCAGAGTCTCCCGGCTGACCGCCGCCTCCGGCGCTGCAGCCAGACGAGCGAGTAGATCGAACTCCTTGGCTCGCAGTGGCATCTCCGTTCCGGCGACGGTGGCCCGCCGGCTACCGGTGTCCACCAGCAGGTCTCCCACCGAGAGCATGGGTAGGGAGTCCGATGGCGCCGGCGCCACCCGGCGTAGATGCGCCCGGACCCGGGCCAGCAACTCGGCCAACCGCACCGGCTTGGTCAAGTAGTCGTCCGCGCCGGCCTCGAGACCTACCACGACATCCATCTCGTCGGTCCGGGCGGTGAGAATCACCAGCACCGCCGTCGGATTTCCGGCCCGTAGCTGCCGGCAGACCTCGACGCCGTCCAGGTCAGGCAGCCCCAGATCCAGGAGCACCAGATCGAAGTCCATCTCGGAGGCGGCACGCAACGCGCCCCGACCGGTGCGCTGCCACCCCACCTGGTGCCCGTGAGCGCGCAGGCTGGACTCCAGCACACTGCCGATGGTCTCGTCGTCCTCTATCACGAGTAGCCGCGACATGGTGCAGCCTAATGCGGGCCGGTGGAACGGCCCGCTCGTGAGTGGCAAACAGTGTCATGACACTGTTTGCCACTCACGAGCGGGCCGTTCCACCGGCCCGCATTAGGCTGC
>JBOHFX010000169.1:0-15264 GCA_050699875.1 Pseudonocardiaceae bacterium | reverse complement strand
CCCCACCCGCTCCCCGTGCCGCGCCGGCGCCAGCGCGGCGCCGGCGAGACGGTGTTGCCGAGACACCCCGTCGCCGACCACGGCGGCCCACCCGCCGGCGCTCACCGCGCCGCGCCGCCTGATCCGGGTCTGAAGAGTTCCCAGGGACCGCATCTGCCGCTGCAGTGGCCTTACCGACGGTGTGGATTCACCCGGGGATGCAGCGGCTGGTGCGATGGCCCAGCAGGCTGTAGGGCTGAGTCGATCAAGTGGTGGTCGGGCGAAAGGTGGCACACCGGGTCGGTCCGTGCCGCGTCCCCGGTGAACTGGAAAGCTTGGCATCGGCAGCCCCCGAAGTCGATCTCCTTTCGCGGGCAGCTGCGGCACGGATCGCGCATCCACTCGTATCCGCGAAACCGGGTGAAGGCAGGGGAGTGCTGCCAGATCGTGCTCAGAGACCGCTCGCGCACGTTGTCGATGTCGAGGCCGACGATCTGCGCGGCCGCTGGGCAGGGCAGCGCCCGCCCGTCCGGCGCTATGACGATGTGCCGCCGTCCCCAGCCGTGCATGCACGGCTTCGGGTAAGGCTCGTGATAATCGGCGACGACATAAAGGATCTCAAGGGTGTCACCGTAGGACGCACGTGCGCGCGCCACGGCCTGATCCGCGGCGACGGCCTGATCACGGGTCGGTAGCAGAGCTGACCGGTTGAGCAGGCCCCAGCCGTAGTATTGGGTGTGCGCCAGCTCGAGCCGGTCGGCGTGCAGCGCTACGGCGAGATCGGCGATCGGTCCGATCCGGGCGATGTTTCCGCGATGCAGCACGACGTTGATCGTCAGCGGCAGGTCCAGTGCCGTGACCGCTCGGGCGGCCGCGATCTTGTGGTGGAAGACGCGGGCACCGGCCACCTCGTCGGCTGCCGCGCGGTCGGCATCTTGCAGGCTGAGTTGAACGTGATCCAGCCCGGCCTGCGCCAATTCGCCCACCCGCCGCTCGTTCAAGCCCACCCCGCTGGTTACCAGGTTGACGTAGAAGCCCAGCCCTCGGGCCCGGGTCACGAGCGGGGTGAGGTCGGGCCAGGCCAGTGGTTCGCCTCCGGTGAGGTGCAGTTGCAGCACGCCGAGCTGCCGTGCCTCGTCCAGCACCCGATACCACTCGGGCAGCGTCAACTCCGCCGCTTGGGGGGCAGCAACAGGATTGGAGCAGTACGGGCAGTGCAGCGGGCACCTGTAGGTCAGCTCGGCGAGCAGGCCAAGCGGCCTATCCACGGTTGACCACCAGCAGACCCTGCGCGGCCAGGTCCCGTACCAGCGACACGACGTCGTCGACTGCGACGCCGTCGTACACCTCGCGGACCGCTGCCACCACCTCGGCCACGGTGCGGCAGCCGTCGCACTGCCGGACGACGGCGGCCGCCGTCTCGTTCAGTATGAGTACCCCCTCGGGGAACAGCAGCACTGTCTCGTCATCGAGCGGGTCGCTGCCGAGGCGCACACCGCGGCGCAGCTGCGGCCGATCGGTAAGCGACAACACTGCCGTCATCGATGCGCCTGCAGGGAGTGCTCGATCGCGTCGAGCATTCCCCACAGCACGTCGGTCTTGAACTCAAGGGCGCGCACCGCGGCGTCCTGACTCTCCCTTGAGGTGCAGTGTGTCAACACGATGTCCAACGCGCCGGCGCATTCATCACGGGCGGCGCCGATGCGGGAGTCGAAGTATCCCAGCGCGTCATGATCAATCCAGCGGTAGTACCGCTTCAATGCGGTGGTACGCACGGCCATCGCCTGCGGAGCGAACAGTTCGGTCAACGACGACGCGACACCCTCAAGCCATGGCTTCACCCGAGCGAAGGTGACGTAGGAATCGACCGCAAATCGCACACCCGGCACCACATGTCGCTCGTCGATGACCTCCGCTCGGCTCAATCCCAGCGCCTCGGCCAACATCAGCCACCGGGCGCACCCGCCGTTACCGTCCGCCGTACCGTCGTGGTAGGCGATTCGTGGCAACCACCGCCGGCGGACGTCGGGCAGCGGGCAGTTCGCGATGATGGCGGCATCCTTTTGTGGCAAATTCCGTTGGTAATACCACCTGTTGGTCACCCACGCCCGCAGATGAGCAGGATCGAGTCCACCGGCGTCCATTCGCTGATGAAAAGGATGCTTATCCCAATAGCTGCGCTCGGCGGCCCGAAGCATGCCTTCGAACTCATCGCGATTCAACGCTGGGAGACTTTCGCTCATTGTTCCCCTCATCTACAGCTCGTATTCGGCGCCATCGTGCGCGACGCTTATCCCGGCACTGGTCAGGCGCGCTCGCTGCGGTGCGTCCTCAACGAGCATCGGATTGGTGTTGTTGAGGTGGGTGTACGCGATGTGCGCATCGGTCAGATGACGAAGCAGCCGAAGGCTACCGTCTGCACCGTTAACGGGCAGGTGGCCCATCGACCGAGCTGTTGCGGTGCCCCGCCCGCACTGAGCCAGCTCGTCATCGTCCCAGAATGTGCCGTCCAGCAGGACCAGATGTGTCCCCGCGAGATGCTGGAGAAGGCGGTCGTCAAGCGTCGCAGCTGACGGCAGAAAAACCACGGAGCGGGCGGTACGCTCGTCGGAAATCCGGTAGCCGATTACCACGCCCGAGGTCGGAGCTGCGCCGCGAGCGTAACGAGGCAACCGACCGCTGGTGGCATCGAACGTCTCACACCACAGCGGCGAGTCCGCGCCGTGGCGGTATTGCAACGCAAATCGTTCGCCTGGCCGGACTTCGTGCCAGGTCACTACCGTGTAACTCTCCAGGGTCGGCAGTACACCGCATTGCGACAGCAGAGTGCGTACCGCTGCGGTGCCGTACACATGCAGCTCGCCGGCCTGGCGAAGCGCCAGCAAACCCAACGTATGGTCGAGCTCGGCGTCGGTGAGGAACACGCCGTGTAGTGGTGCCGTGGACTCGCCGGGTCCGGGCCACAGGGGAGCGCACTCGCGCATCGCAGCATCAAGCTCCGGGCCGGCATTGCCCAGAAACCACTCGCCGCTACCGTCGCCGACGGCGATGGTCGATGAGCGTCGCCAGGTCACTGGGCGCGAACCTGAACGGGCGGCGGTACATACCGGGCATCCGCAGTTCCATTGTGGTACCCCACCGCCGGCCGCAGAGCCCAGGATACGAACGAGCATCTGCTTGCGGATTAACTAACCTCAGCGCCGACTTACATACATCGTGACTTCCATCGGCGTCTCGAGTCGCTCCCAAGTAGGCGCCACCCACTGGCGGCGGCTGTGCGGCGGCGTGCTCTGCGTCACCTTTCCGAGCTCCCCGCCGGCAACGCGACCGTGCCGATCAACAGCGATCATATTCGACCTCCGCTGGCCCTCGAAGAAACCGCCGTAAATTGTTATGAAGGATTGCGCATGAGACCACTACATAGTGGCAGAATGCATCGACCGGTGTCAAGGATCACCTCCCAAGTCGACCTCCGAAGGAGCGTATCGCCGGCGGCACAAAACGTCTTAATCTACGTCCGGTGTAGTACGCCCTCGGTTCGATGACCTGCACCGGATCGCGACCCTATGATCGGCCCGTGCCAGCGCGGCGTTTCTCTTCCCTCGGGGTGATCCGCGAGGCACGACGTGGTCGCGCACAACCTGTCGATGGTCAGCATCCAGGCCGGCGCGGCGCTGCGGGTGTTCGATCGGGATCCCGAGCAAGCCCGGCAGGCGCTACGGTTGATCCACCACCACCAGCAGTCCCTTGCCGATCTGCGGCGCACGCTGGGCCTGCTGCGCCAGCCTGAGCATGAGCGTGCCGGGGCGCCGCCTCCGGCTCCGGGATGGCGTGCTGCTGATGATCTCCACGCTCCCGGAGGGAACCCCGCCTGGCGGCACCGCAGCACAGATCGTCGCCATATCGGCGGTGTCGATCATCGTATTGACCACGGTGACCACCATCTCGGTGTTCAAACCGTGGGGTCCAATCAGCAGCGTCGGATTAAGCAGCGTCGAATCCAGCAGCGTCGGATCCAGCACAGGAGATCTATCGCAGCGTCATCGACACTGTCACAGAGTCATCGACGTGCGGGAATGGAGCGAGCATGGAAATCGGATACACCCTGATGACCGAGCAATCCGGACCGACCGACCTGGTCCACTACGCGGTGGCAGCCGAGCAGGCCGGGTTCGCCTTCGAGGTGTCCAGCGATCATTACTTCCCCTGGCTGGATGCTCAAGGCCACTCGCCGAATGCGTGGACCGTGCTCGGCGCGGTCGCGCACGCCACTCAGCGAGTTGAGTTGATGACCTACGTGACCTGTCCGACCATGCGCTATCACCCCGCGGTGGTTGCGCAGCAAGCGGCCACCATGGGGTTGCTCTCTGATAACCGGTTCACCCTTGGCCTGGGATCGGGGGAGAACCTCAACGAGCACGTGATAGGTCTGGGGTGGCCGTCGATCACGGTGCGACACGAAATGCTCGTCGAGGCACTGAAGATCATCAGCGCGCTGTTCGATGGCGGCTACGTCACCCGGCGCGGCCAGTACTACCAAGTCGACTCGGCGAAGCTGTGGGACCTGCCCACGCGGCGGGTACCGATCGCGGTGGCGGTGTCCGGCAGCGAGTCCTGCGAGCTGTTCGCCCCGCTGTCCGACCACATGATCGCCGTCCAGCCGGAGAAACAGCTGGGCTTGATGTGGGACGGCGCACGGCCCGGCAAGGGCGCCAGCCGTCGGATCGGTCAGTTGCCGATCTGCTACGACGCCGACCGCGACACCGCAGTCGCAAGGGCACTCGAACAGTTCCGCTGGACTGCCGGTGGCTGGAAGGTCAACGCCGAGCTTCCCTCTACTGCCGGGTTCGCCGCCGCCGGCCAGTTCATCCGGCCCGACGATATCGCCGAGCTCATCTCCTGCGGGCCCGACGTCGACGCGCATGTGGCGGCGGTGCGACCATTCGCCGAGGCCGGATTCACTGATCTCGCCTTGGTGCAGATCGGCGGAGCTCCGCAGCATCAGGAACCGTTCTTCGACTATGCCCGGGATCAGCTGCTACCAGCATTGCGCACCGAGTTCGGCGCGGCCTAGATCCCACCGTGATCAGCGGCCCCCGCGGAGGGTGAGGATGCCGCTGAGTACTCCGCGTCCGGCGGCGCTCAAGGTACCGTTTCCCGCTCGAAGCAATGCCGGATGAACTCCAGCGCAGCCGGTTGGTTCTCCTCCCACGTCGGCTGGATCTGACTTGGCGGCAGGATAAAGCCGCCCTGCGTGACGCTTGCAGGACGCAGCTCGACGGTGAACGACGTCATGTCGTACTCGCCGTAGGTCCAGTCTGTGGTGTCGCCCGCCGTCGGGTACAGCTCAGATGACTGCTGCGGGGTGTAGGTCTCGCCGTGGACGTCGCCGATCAGCTTCTGCATCGTGTCGGCCAGCGCGACCATGTACGCGCGGTCGATCTTGTCTGGTACCGGATCCGCTGTGTATCCCCACGGGTAAAGGATTAGCTGGGAGTAGCTGTGGTAGGTGATCACACCGTAGAACAGCTCACGTGCAATGAGGTTGCGAACGGCACCCGTCTCGGGCTCGGAGAACGCGTGCGGACCGACGTACGTCGGATCGCTCGGGACGTGGCTCGACGTGCTCACGTTCAGCGTTCCCCACATGTATCCGTAGTTGCGGTTGGGGTCTACCCCGAAGCTGCCGTCGGCGTTGGGCCGCCGGTTCTTGCGCCACAACCGGTCGGTGGTGCGAGTGAACTCGTGCCCGTCGGGGTTCACCATGGGCGCGATCCAGATCTCGCCTCGGGTGAGCCATTCCTGGATGGGGTTCGCTCCGGCGTTGTCGACGAGGTACGCAGCGAGCAGGTATGGGACCTCCACGGCGATCCATTCGCGGGCGTGGTGGCAGCCGAGGAAGGCAACCTTGGGGGTGCTGCCACGTCGCTGCCCGATCCGCAGTGCCCACAGTGGCCGTCCCTCCACGCTTCGGCCGATCTCGCGCAGCTGGGCGATCTCCGGCTCGCGCTCGGCCAGCTGCCGGAGATCGTTCTCCAGCGACTCCGCCGAGTGATAACCGGCGAGCGCCGCCTCAGTTCCGAATGCAGCGATGTACCGCTGTTCGGTCTCGACCTGCTCGACGCCGTATCCCATGCGTTGGAGTCGCTCCAAGGTGGACTCTGGAGCGCGTAACACCACGTGCGCGGGGTGGGTCTCCCACACGTCCAGGTCGAGGGGTGTCCGCAGCAGCGCGGAAAACTCCGCTCGAGCATGTTCCGAGGTCACCCTCGCGATCACGGTCATCCTGATCGGCCTCCTTCTGCTCGACGTGTGAACTCGCTGACCGAAGACATGCGCTCGACCCGCACGAGCCGGCGCCGCTCCAACTCGGAAAGCTGACCTTCGCTGGCCGCCACGATCAGGATGTCGCCGTGGCGTTCCCAGACGTCCAATCCCAGCGGCATAGCCAGCAGTGCGTCGGTCGAGGTGCTCGGGGCGGGCGTCAGACGTGCTACCCAGCGTTCCTCGTGCGTCGCGGACACTCGCTCTCCTCGCTCAGCGTTTCCATCTCATGTCATGAGAAGACGGACCGCGCCGCTGATACCTGCGCGAGCGCTGAGCCGCCCGAGCCGTCGCCGCGGACGACGGGTTGGCCTACCCTGACGTAGTCGTACATGCCTCGGGCTGGGCGCAGCGGCGCGGTTCGTCCTGGAGGGTAGGCGTGGCCAGATGCCGGATCGGATTCATCGGAGCCGGCGGGGTCGCGGCACGGCACGCCCGCATGCTCGCCGGGTTCGAGGACGTGCAGCTGGTGTCGGTGACCGACCTGGAGTCCCGTCGCGCTCGGGCGCTCGCGGACGATCACGGAATGCGAGCCGTGCCCAAGGTCGAGGACCTGATGGGGACGACCCTGGACGCGGTGTACGTCTGCGTGCCGCCGGCAGCGCACGGACCGGCTGAACACGCTGTTGCGGCCGCCGGTGTGGCGTTGTTCGTGGAGAAGCCGATCGGGTTGGACTGCGAGGTCGCCGAACGGATCGCGGGCGTGCTGGACGAAGCCGGTATAGCCACCGCGGTAGGTCACCACTGGCGATACTCGTCCACGGTGACGTGGGCCCGGCGGGTACTGGAACAACGTCCCGTGCGGCTGGCGATGGGCGCCTGGCTGGACAAGGTACCGCCGGTGAGTTGGTGGGCCCGCCGCGGTCACTCCGGCGGGCAGGTGATCGAGCAGGCGATCCACGTGCTCGACCTCGCCCGGTTACTGGTCGGCGAGGTGACCGAGGTGCACGCCATCGCGGACAGCACACCGCCGGGTGCACCGGACGCCGACATCGACGGTGCCACGGTGGCGAATCTCCGGTTCGCCTGCGGCGCGGTCGGCACGCTCGCGGCGACCTGCCTGCTGGGCTGGAAGCACCGGGCCGGCCTGGAGGTGTACGCCGACGGATTGGCCGTGTCGTTGAGCGAAGACACCCTGGAGATCCGCGACGGCAGCGATGGCCCGCAGGTCCGTACGGTCGATCCCGACGCCGCCAAGCGAGCGGCCGATCGGGCGTTCGTCGACGCCGTCCTCGGCAAAGGCGACGACGTGCGGACGCCGTACTCAGACGCGCTGCAGACGCACCGGCTGGCCTGCGCCGTGGCGCGTTCGGCTGTGCTGGGAGCTCCGGTGCGGCTGGAGAAGAGCCGCGATGTCATCGGGTGAGCGGGTGTTGGTGGTGGAGCATCCCGGCCAGTTAGGTTTCCGCACCGAGCCGGCAGCTCCACTGCCCGCCGGCGCGTTCCGGGTCCGTACTGTCTACAGCGGACTCTCTGCAGGTACCGACCTCAGCTTCTTCAAGGGCACCCATCCGAATCTGATCGCAGGCTGGGACGCCGAGCTCGGGCTGTTCGGCGGCAAGGGACGGCAGAACGGTTACCCCATCCTGCACTGGGGGTACATGCAGGTGGGCCGGGTTGTCGAGAGCCGGACCTCTGCTCTGATGCCGAGCACCCTGGTGGCGATGACGTACGGTCACCGCAGCGGTTACCGGGGCGACCCGCTGGTGGACCGGGTGGTGCCGCTACCGCACGATCTCGATCCGCTGCTCGGCATCTACGTCGCGCACATGGGCCCTATCTGCGCCAACGGTTTGTTGCACGCCGCTGCTGAGTTGCACGGCACCGACATCCGCTCACTGGCCGATGGCGTCTTCGGGCGCCGGGTGGTTGTCACCGGCGCGGGCGTGGTCGGGCTGCTGACCGCACTGTTCGCCCGCCTGCACGGCGCACAGGAGGTCGTGATCATCGAGCCGACGGATGATCGGCGCTGCGTAGCCGAGGCACTCGGCTTGGCCGTGCTCGATCCCGATGCCGATGACGTCGCCGTACTGCTGAAGACCCGTTGGCGGCACGGGCCCGGCGACCGGGGTGCCGACGTGGTGTTCCAGTGCCGCGGCCAGGCGGCAAGTCTGGCGCTGGCGCTGCGGCTGCTACGGCCCCAGGGCACGGTCATCGACCTTGCCTTCTACCAAAACGGAGCGGACGCCGTGCGGCTCGGCGAGGAGTTCCACCACAACGGTCTTGCCGTACGTTGCGCGCAGATCGGCCGGGTGCCTAGGGGGCTTTCCCACCTGTGGGATCGGGAGCGGCTGTCGGCCGAAACGATCACCCTGCTTCGTGCCGAGGGCCGCTCGATCACCCAGCATGTCATCACCGATGTGCTGCCGGTCGAGGACGCGCCGGACCTGCTCACCGCACTTGCCCAGCGCCGACGCCACGTGCTGCAGGCCGTGTTCACCTTCGGCGGCGAGGAGTAGACCTGAGCCGGTCACACCGGCGCGGCGGCCACCTCGGCGCTCCGCCGCACGCTTCCAGATCGGTTGATCACTGTTTCGTAGAGGCTCAGGTACTTGTCGGCCATCACACTCGGTGCGAAGCGTCCGGCGGCAGCCCGCCGGCAAGCCGCCGGGCTCAGCGCCGCGATACTCCGGAAACCCGCGGCGAGCCCATCCTCGTCACCTGGGTCGAGGAGAAGGCCGGTGCTCGCCTCGTCGATCAGCTCGGGTAGGCAGCCGCGGCGATACCCGAGGACCGGCGTGCCCAGAGCCAGCGACTCGACGACGGCGGTGCCGCCGGGTTCCTCCCACTGCAGCGGGAACACGCTCGCCATGGCCTTCCCGAGGATCTCGTTGCGCTCGGCCGCACAGACCGAGCCCAGCCAGCGAACCCGGTGCCCGTCGACATGGGGCATGACCTCGTCACACCAGTACCGCACGTCCGGATTCCGGGCGGCTTCCGGATCGGTGGCGAGCGCCACGGCCAGCGCAGCCGGCTGGCGGTAGGGGCCGACCGGGCCGGCCAGCAGCAAATCGACTCCGGCTGTATGGGCAAGCCGAGCGGCGATGTGCTGTCCCTTGCCCGCTGTGATGCGGCCAAGCACTACGAAATACTCTCCCTTATCCAGGCCGACGACGCAGTCCGCGCCCTCGGCCAACGGTGTGGCCAGATGGACGTGGCCGAGGCTGTGCGCGCGCAGGGCGTAGGGCGCCCCGGCCAGCTGAGCGGCGGAAACGCCGTTGACGAACATCCGGCCCTGCCCATCAAAGGCTCCATACAGCTCCGGATGCTTGGCGAGATCCCAGTGCAGGGTGTGTAGCACCGGCGGGGCCGCTGCGCCCATCGCGCCGAGCACCGTTGGACCCACTGCTTCGAGGTGATCGTGAACGATATCTATGTCATCGCGCCGGCGCAGCTCGCTCACGATGCGTTGCATGTGCGCAACCGCGCAACCCATTGCACGGTTGTAAGGGCGCTGGAGCTGGCCGAATTGCGGCTTCTCGTACACGCAGAACTTCTCGTCGGCGGTCAGCGCGCTTTCGCCGACGGTTCCAAGCGCGACGTACACACCACGGCGCCGCAATTCGGGGACCAAGGTAGCGACGATGTTCTCGATGCCGCCGTAGCCATCCGGCGGGACGGGAAGCCACGGGCCGGGGTTGATCAGCACCCGCATCATCACAACGGCCCCGCCACCACAGGTACCGGGTCCACATCGCCCCACATTGTCGCCAGCGGCGGGCGTTCCGGTACCTCGATGTCGCTCACCACCACCTCGCGGGCCGTTCCGTCGGCGGCATTGCCATGGCGGAACTGCGTGAGCCTGGCCGGAGCAATCTCCGGCAGCACGCCACGTCCGTGGCGTTCCAGACGGGCGAACACGGTCAGCATGATCTGCGCCGACATGTGCGCGAGCGCCTCATTACTCTGATGGCGGTGCTGGCGGTATCCGAGATCCACCTGCGCCAACGCGTCGAGGCCGAGCAATTCCAGTAGGTCGATCAACAACCCGACCTCGACGCCGTACTGGGTCGCGAACGGTACCGCCTCGAGCACCTCGCGCCGGCCCGCGTATTCGCCGGCCAGCGGCTGGACGAAACCGGCTAACTGGGGCCAGTACAGGTTGAGCAGCGGCCGCGCCACCAGCTCAGTGACACGCCCGCCGCCATCGGGTTCGGTGTGCCCATCCCGCACCAGGGCCCGGCGGTAGAAGCCTTTGACGTAGGCGATCGCTGGATCGATGAGCAGTGGTCCGAGCAGTCCCGTGACGAACTCCGGCGGGCATCCGATCAAGTCGGCGTCGATGAAGGCCACGATATCCCCACTCGTGGCGGCAAGTCCCTTCCACAGAGCTTCTCCCTTGCCGGCCATGGGAGGGAGGTGGCCCAGCACGTCGTTCTGGTGAACGACGCGCGCACCGGCGGCGCCGGCCACCTCTGCCGTTGCATCGGTCGAACAGGAATCGACCACCACGAGTTCGTCGACCAACGGGTGGCGGCGCATCAGCATCTCCCGCACCATCTCCACATTGACGCCGACGGTCGCGGCTTCGTTGCGAGCGGGTAGCACCACGCTGACGGTTGTGTTGCCCTTGGCCGCCAACAACGCCCGCGCCGGCCAATCGGTGGCACAGCTGCTCCGGGTGGCCAACCAGGTCCGAACCTCGGAGTTAAGCCCGGGTGCGGTGAACGGCGCCTCGGTTCCGGTGTCGCCCATCGCGGCTGCCTCTGTATCGAGTCGGTAACTCCTAATGGTCCCTTACCCGTTTTCCGTGCTTCCACACCTGTAGTGCCTAGTACAGACCAGGGCACTATCCAGCCAACCCTGCGTCGCGGCCAGTCCGCTGCTGATCGTGACCAACGCCTCAAGCATCAACGGACGACTTGTACCGTGTGGCCGACCTGGAGAGTGTTATAGAAAGTTTGTGCGGCGCTGCGCGTCAGGCGCACGCAGCCATGGGAGCGGCTTCCCAGACTTCCCTGGTGGAAAGCTTCGTCGCCGTTATAGAACACCGAATAGGGCATGGGAGCGTCATCGAACAGCGAGCTGCGGTGATCACGATCCTTCCAGAAAACCTGGAACGTGCCGATATCAGTTGGTGCGCTGGCCCGCCCGCTCGCCACCCGGATCGGCCCGTAGGTGACGTTGCCGTCACGCGTCAGCCAGGCCTGCTGGGAGGACAAGTCGACGCACGCCCGGGCCGACGCAGCGCACGGCGTGCTACTCGCGGTCGCGACGCCCTCCGCACCCGTAAGTAGCAACAGCGGCGCCGCGACCAGCCCGGCGCCAACGGTTCTGGCCGCACGAAGGATCGAGGTGACGGGTGTCCGAAGCATTGCTTACTTCTCCTTTCCGACACTGCGTGGCGCCGAAGAGTGACCCGTCCGTCTACACTTCTGGCGCCTGCTCCACAAATGCGAGGATTTATGTGAGTTACCCCATTTCGTTCAGGGGTAAACCCGATCCTCCACAGACAGTGACGGGTTCGTCACAGGCACATCGAGCAGCTGCTCGATGTGATGGGGCGGGCCGGGGGGCCCGAACAGCGCGCCGACCGCCCAGTCGGCGCCGATACCCGCCCACCACATGGCCTGTTCAGCGCTGTCCACCGGAAAGGCCACCACGTTGACCCCGGCGGCGTGGACCATCTGCACCAACGCCTGCGCCGCTTGGGACGCAGTCCCCGACGGATCGTCTCCAACGCGCCGAGACGCCGGTTGGGTGATACGGACTACGCCGATGGCGAGGTCGGTGAGGCAGCGCAGCACGTGGATGTCCCCACCGAAGTCGTAGAGCCCAGCGCGCACGCCCAGTTCGGTGAGCACCCGCAGGTTGTCCTCGGCTTGCCCGCCACCTTCCCCAGCGAGTTCACCAGTGACCGTGCGGATGGCGGCGACCGGTGCCCGCAACTCAAGCTCAGCCGGCGCGAGGCCGGTCTGGTTCAGGACCGTGGTGACTCTCGCCACCAGGTCGGGGTCTTGAACCTGGGAGGGGGTGAGGTTCAGCACTACCGGAGCCACACTGCGACCGCTGCGTCGGCGCCAGGACACGGCTTGCTCCGCAGCGGTACGCAGCAACCATTCACCCACGGCGTGCACGACGCCGGTGCGCTCCGCGGCCTGCACGCACTGCTCTTCGGACAGCACACCCAGCTGCGGGTGTTGCCAGCTCAGTGCCGCTTCGATGCCGACCAGCCGGTGCGCATCCAGGGTGACCACCGGCTGGTACGTCACCTGCAGCTCGCCTGTCTCCAGGGCCCCGGGCATAGCCGCGGCCAACCGGAGCCTGGCACGGTCGGCGACATCGATGTGGTGGTCGAAAGTGGTCCATTGCCGAGCACCCCGGCCGCGGATGCGACGCAACGTGGCGCTCGCGGCGCGCATCAGGTCCGTGGGTTTGGTTCCGGCGGCCTCGCGTTGCACGACACCGATGGTGGCCGTGACCGACACCCCGATCCCGTCGATGTAGTACGGCTCGGCGAGCTCGGCATTGATGATTTCCGCGAAGGCGCCGACATCCAGCGCCGAATCCCCGGGTTCGATGAGGATGGCGTACTCGTCGGCGCCGAGCCGGGCAACCATGGCCTGCCGGTCGGCAACCACTCCTTCCAATCGCCGGGCGACCACATCCAACATCTGCTCACCGGCGTGGTGCCCCAGCCCGTCATTGATCGCGGAGAAGCCGTCCAGATCGAGGTGGATCAGCGTGATCAGGGCCGATGGCGGCAACTGACCAAGCACCTTTTCCAGGTGGGTGATGAAGTACTGCCGATTCGGCAGACCGGTTTCCAGGTCATGCAGCGTCTGGTGGTGCAGCCGCTGCTCAATCAGGCGCAGATCGGTGATGTCGTCGATCACCGTGACAATGCACCGGGGAGCCTGCTCGACGTCGAGCAGCACCGAGGCGTCCAGGTATACCGATGCCGTCTCGCCATCGGCAAGACGCAATGGGACACGGACGCGAAACCGTGAATCCTGACCAGTCACCAAGTCCCGGTAATGCCGTTCCACCAGTGGCCGGTCACGTGCGGCGAACAGCGTGCTCAGCTCGCGTCCCAGCAGTTCACCTGAGGAGTAGCCGAGGAGCTTTTCCAGCGACCAGTTGGTCTGGACGATCCGGCCATCGGATTCGCTGATCGCGATAGCCGCCGGAGACGAGTCGAACACCCCCCGGAATCGCGCCTCGCTGGCTGCCATTGCCTCTTCAGCCTGCCGGCGCGCGCACAGCCCGGCGCGATAGATCGCGTCCTGCTCGTCGAGGCTGCGCTCGCGCAGCGCACTGGCGTAGCCGGCGGCCAGGCCGCCTGTCAGCCGGGCAACTCGGCTGGCGCGGTCGATCTCTCGCGGGGCCTCCTCCAGTAGACCCGGCAGCTTCTCGACGATGAGAGCCAGGGTCTCGCCGAGCGTCTCGGTGCCGGTGAAATGGGCGACGACCAGACCGGCGCCGATGCGGCGGCCGGCCGACGGGTCGAACTCGGCGGCCAACGCCGCCTCGACCAACCGTTGGGTGAGCCCGAGCAGATGTGCCACGAGCTCATCGCGTCCCATCGACACGTAGCTCGTCCCGGCGATCGCCTCGGCCCATCGCCGGGCGAACACCTCTCGATCCGCGCGGCTCATCGTCGCCTGCCTACCGCGGTCTAGCCGGCCGATCTCCGGCGATGACTGTCGCTGCCCGCTAAGGATGACCTTCCGGTAGCTTTACCCGAGCACCGTACACCTCCGGTGGGAAGCGAAACCAGCACTGACCGGCGCTCCGACTTGGGAATCGGCTGCGGGCAGTCACCACACGGGTAGAGTCCGACGGGCGGGAACCGCCCGATGCAGCAAGGAGATAGTCCTATGCTCGTAGACGAGGCCCGGAGGATCGCCGCCACGATCGAGGAACGCCTCAACGCCGGCGCCTGCCAGGGAGTAAAGGCCACGGTCAAGTCCGAACAGATGAGCCCCAAGACGGTTCCGGCCGGCGCTGGACGTCCGACCTTCACCAGCTACTACATCCAGATCGATGACGGCACCCGGATGGCCACCCTCACTCTGGGCCAAGCCGCTGCGTTGCTTGACGGCGTCGAGCAGAATTGGGACCCGGATCGGCTCTTCGAAGCGGTCCGTGCTCTCAATGTGACCGTTGAGAGCACGGACTGACAACAATCGCGGTAGGCCCCGACGCAGGCGACCAGCAGCGCTACGGCCATGCCGGCGCTCTTGTCGTGATCCATGCGGGTTCCCGTGCTGGGTGCGATGCCGGCTGTCGACCAGGATGATGCGGGGATCTGGGGTGAACGCGCCGGGTCAGGTGGTGCGCGAGGCGAGTGCGGCCTTGACGGCCCGCGAAGCGCGGAACGCCCCCAGGACCTCGACCGACGCGATCGTCGCGAGCGCGAGCTCGGGATCGACATCGTCGGCGATGGTCGCAAGCCCCAGGACGCGCAGCTCGATCATGCGGCCGGCGTCGCGGAGCTGCTCGAGGTGGTCCCGGGTGAGGTGCTGCATGCCGAGGGTCAAGGTCCGTCGCGCGACAGTGGCCGCCACGGCATCCGCGCGACTCTCGAGCTGGCGCCGGATGGCCGTGCGGATGAAATCCGTGCGGTTGGCGAAGAAACCCTCGTCGACGAGCAGGTCGATCTGCCCGAGGTCGACCAATCCGACGTTGATGGTGATCTTCTCGCTCTTGTCGACCTCCGCCACATCACCATCTTATCAACATCCAGAGGGATGGTAACCGGAGCCTCCAGGCGTCCTGGAGCAGGGGGCGGACGGCATTGCGACCGCGACTTCGGCGCGCCCTCGCCGAGTCGCCGAGCGGAAAATCTCCCTCGTCATTGGGCTGCGTGCTCACGGCGGGGCGCACAGTAGCGGGTCAGGAACCAGGGCCGCTGCGCTGGGCCGCCGTGGAGGCGGGAAAATGGGGGCTGCGTCCGTCCGGGACGCCGATTTTACTGTGATGCTCGCTTGAGCTCGTGGGTCAGGATGGTGCTGGGGG
>JBOHFX010000168.1:0-5289 GCA_050699875.1 Pseudonocardiaceae bacterium | reverse complement strand
TCGTCGGCATCCTGCACGGCTGCCTGAAGACCCGCACCCTCTACGACGAGGACACCGCCTGGCCCACAACCACCAACGAAGATCAACAAGTTGCGGCTTGACAAATAAAGCCCTGGGATGTCTCTGCTGGCGACAGAAAAGTCACGCTGGCAGCGTTTCCCCAGCTTGAGAGCCGCTTCGGCCGGCGCGCCGACGAAACTTCGGTTCCAGCGCCCGACTCACGTCAGAACCGCTCGTAGGCGAGTGAGACGACTTCAGACTGCCGGCATCGGTTACCACCTTCGAGAGTCAACCGTGCGGGCGATCTTCGACGCCCTCACGGGGCAGGAGCAGGTCCCGCATCGCCTCGCGCCGGACAGCGAGGAGCACCGTCGGCGCGACGGCGTGGGCGGTGAAGACGCCGCGCTGGCCCTTGAGCGTGGCCTGGTCGCCGAAGAGCTGGCCCGGCCCAACTCGGGTCACGGTCTGGTCGGCCCCGTAGCCCTCGCCGCGGACCTCGACTTCGCCCTCGACGACGACGTAGTACTGCCCAGCCGGGTCCCCAGGGCGGAAGATCACCTCGCCGGCGGCGAAGGAACTACGGTCGAGGCTGGTCGAGACCGCCGCATGTACTGGCGCTCGGGCGGCCTCGTCCATGGCGAGGATCCGGCTGGTGACCTCTGGGGCCTGCTGCCGTTCGCCGAGAGCGCTGACGACGTCGTAGTCGTAGTCGACGAAGTGCATCTCGATGGGCCGGACGACGTGTATGGTCCCGACGGGATCGACGTGCGATCTCGCGAACTTGCCCTTGAAGAGGACCGAGGCGTCGAACGCTTCCTGCTCATCGGCAGGTTGGCATGCGCCGACGCCTTGCAGCTCGCGGACCTTTCGCCAGTCCGTGGTGTAGTCGTCGATGGTAAAGGACACATATTTGTTATCGGCGATGTTCCGGACCACGGTCGTCCCGCCGAGAGCCGCGAAGTACAGCGCCCCTGTGTCGTTGGCATAGGCCACGGTGTTCGCATGAGGCAAGCCCGTGAACGACGCCGTTGACAGGGTGATGATGTGATGCAGACGCAGGTACTCCACGACATCCGGCGGGAAGGTAGTCACGCTGGGCATCGGTTCGCTCCCCTCGGTTCCGGCGCCTGGTCGAGCGCCGCGCCTGACAGCGTCCGCCGTTTCCTGGAAGGCCCGCTCCTCGCAACCCCCGGCGGACCACCTGTTCGGCCCGATTTTACTCGATGGTACTACTTACACTGTTCATCCGATGTGCGCCAATTGGCTCGATCGGTGGTGGCAGGTCCCATGTGGGTAAGGAGACTGCGAATCAGCGACTCGCCGTCGACAGTTGCTGACAGCTACGGTCGGCGATGCTTATCCTGCACCTGCAAGGTGCCTGTGGTCGGTCGATCCTAGCGTCAACGACTCTCGCATGATGCCGCTGAGCAGGCACTTTTGGGTATCCGCACTGTGCATTGGCCACGAGAAGGGCTGGGGGAGCACGTCATGGGGGAGACGCGGAGGTTACTGAACGTAGTTCCCGAGAAGCGCGTCGGGCGGTACGTCCCGCGGCGGCGCGTGGGCCACCGGGCACGTCTGGTGGTGGCGCTCGTCGCGGGGGCGGTGGGGACAGTGACAGCCGTCCCGCCAATCGCAGCTGCCGGCCAGATTACGATCTTGGGGGACCGCGCCGCCGTCGCGTTGAACGTCGGCGATATGCGCTTGCAGCAGGCGCCGGTCAACGGGCCGGTTGACTATGTCGCCTTGGGCGACTCCTACTCCTCGGGAGTTGGCACCGGCGTCTACGACCCGGCCAGCGGGGACTGTGCTCGCAGCCCGCTGTCCTACCCGCCGCTATGGGCCGCGGAGAACCAGCCTGACAGTTTCGGATTCGTCGCCTGTTCGGGAGCCAGGACCGACGATGTGCTCGCCAACCAAGTCTCGGCCCTGCAGACCAGCACCGATCTGGTGACAATCACCATCGGCGGCAACGACGTGGGCTTCGGGGCCGTGCTGGGAACCTGCACGTTCGCGCAGAGCGATGGCGCATGCTTCGCCGCGGTCGACACCGCGGAGGCATTTGCCCGGTCCGCACTGCCGGGCCGGCTGGCCCGCACCTACGCCGCGATCCGGAGCGCCGCGCCGGACGCCCGGGTAATCGTGCTGGGTTACCCGCGGCTGTTCGAACTGCCACCGAGCTGCCCCGACCCACTGACGCCGAACCTGGCGCGCCGCGAAAAGCTCAACGAAGGCTCCGACGTGCTCAACACCGTCATCCAGAAGACCGTCAGCCAGCAGCCCGGATTCAGCTTTGCCGACGTGCGCAGCCGCTTCGACGGCCATGGGGTGTGCTCAGCCGACCCGTGGATCAACGGCCCGAGTGTGCCCCCCTCCATCGGGTCATATCACCCCAACCAGACGGGTTACCGCGACGGCTACCTTGACGCGCTGAACGCGGCAACCGGGCGCGACGCCGCAGCAGCCTGAGCCAGGCTGAGCCTGGCTCACCGTCGGATGGGCCGTCGTCGGCCAGTCGACCTCACCGGGTGCTCAGGGTGCCTTCGGCGATGGCTGTCTGCACGTCGTGGGATCGGTCGTCCAGCAATCCGGCAAAGCCCCAGATCAGCACCAGGGGAGCGATGAACAGCGGCACGTGGAAGGCGTAATCGATTACCAACAGGCCAGCGAAGTTGCTGCCGAAAGCGCTGGTGTGCAGCCCGATATGTGGGTACCAGGACACCATCAGCCACGCCAACGTCACATATATCGCGAGCGCGCTGGCCCGCGATGCCGGGCCGACTCGTCGAACCGTGGTCCAGCCGAAGGCGATGAAGGCGATCCCGGCCCCCAGCAGCAGCGAGTCCAGGGCGCTGAGGACGAGGAAGAAAGGCAGCTGGCCGCTGCTCGGGCCGGGCCCAGGCGGCGGCGGGAAGAATACTCCTACAAGCAGGAACGCGGGGATGGCGACGGCGAGTGTCAGCAGGATAGCTTTGATGCGCGTGGACATGGTGAGCTACTCCATTCTCAGTGCTCGGTGGAGGGGTGCGGTGGATTTAGCCAGATGGCCCCTGCGGTCGGTGGAGGGCAAGCGTGGCGCGCATCCGCGTAGGCGATAGCGGTTCCTGGATGCTCGATGCAGTACTTCACTGCTGCGGATCAGATAGCGCGCCAGGGGCGCCCGGAAGCCTGCAGCGACCAGATTTTTGTGCAGCTGATCGTAGGTCTGTTCGCCGTCGAGATCTTCTTGGAAGCTGCATAGCAGGGCCAGATCGGCGTCTGTGGGAAGCTCGTCTTCCCGGTGTTTGAGCGACGTGTTCTGTCCGGCTGGTGGTTGCCGGGTGGGAAGTCTTCGTGTTTTCATGATTCCTCGTATCACTGGGTCGGCGATCGGTGTGTCAGGGCAGATATCGACTACAATTGGGCGGTTGCCGCAACCCGCCGAAGGCACCCAGCGGGGCCGTGGGTGCCGCCAGTGCCCCCGGTGGGTGGCCGCAGTGGCTCCGTGAGCGTCGTCGGTATCGCCGCCGGATGGCGCACGTCTTGATGTCAGCGCGTTTGTGGACCCATCGCTTCTCCTCCCGGTGCACGTAGGACGTAGTCAGTCCCGTTCACAAGAGGGCGTAGGGTGGTGTGCTGATACCCCCGGCGCGAGATCGATCGGCGTCCCCGACCACTGACGTCGGTCGCGCATCGGCGCTCGGTGACCGCTACGACGTGCGCGGTGCCGTGGTCTCCATGACCGTGATCGCCGCGGTTCCGGGCAGCGGCACCGCGCGCTGGTGATCGGCAGCGGACTGGGCGGCGCAATCGCGGTCTACCCAACTGCCCGCGCCGGGTTACGAGACTCGCTCCAGGACGGAACGACCAAGACCGCCATCGAATATATAGCGCATTGTTCCACCAGCTAGAAGTGTCAGTGTTACGTCCACATTCAAGCATTCCGGTCCCTCGTCGACTGTCTCTCGGATCACGATCTCATTCGAGCCGACTTGCGTCAAGGTCCAATGGACCTGACACTCGAGGGTGGGGTATTCACCGCTGGCCACCTTTTCACCAATCTTGCCGCCGGTAATGTGAACGGTGATCGGATACGGGGACTGGGCATAGTCGTCTTGGATAACCGAGCCAGACCATGTTCCAATAAACCCTGAAGGAACAGTGTTGGGCCGGGGTGGAGGAAGCGGCTGTGGCTGGCGGTCTGGAAGCGGTCGTGGCCGGGGTGGAGGAAGCGTCTCGGGCTGTGGTTGCGGCCTGGATTCTGGTGTCACCGATGGGGCGGTTGGGGGCGAGATCTCCGGGATGCTCGGTGGGGGTAGCGGTGTCTGAGGACGGTCGTGCTCGCCTGCGGTGCCAGCCAGACGGTAGAAGACCTCGTTAGTGCGGGGGTTAACGAGCGTGAATTCGGTAACTTCAGTTGCGGCTGGCTTGATCGTGGTGATGGAGGCAGGCGAAAAGCCCGACCAGGTGGGGCCGACGTAGCGCTTCTTGGTTGGCGGTGCCGGTGACGTGATGGGATTTCCGCAATAACAGCGCGCGCGTGGCGTTCCATACTTGTCGACGAGCACCGCTGTGCCGGCTTGCAGCACCGAGTGGAGGGTTGTCGCGCGACCATCGCTGAATCCGTGGTTGGTGACCGACGTGTCTGAACGTAGGAGCACAGGGGTGAGACCAGAAATGTAGCCGGCAAGATCGGTTTGGGCGATACCTTGCACCGCCGCCCAGGCGGCGCCCTTATCGGGATGAGCTTGGAGGAATTGGATCATCGCCTGGCGGTCGCAGGTGGAGTTGTTCAGGGATCCACCGTAGAGGCCGGAGGTGCTGCCAGTGAAGGTTCCGCTTGTTCCCGGTGGCGCGGTGACGCTACCCTGATCTTTACCAACTGCGGGCATAAATGGGTTGCCGTTGGTTCCGGGAGTTTGAATCGGCTCTGTGTAGATGGCATCGGAAGCTAATGCTCTGGGGACCAACAACGCGCCCAGTAATACCAAGACGACGGCTGCGGTCAGACCGATGACGCCGGTCCCGCTCACCGCCAGTCCACCGGGCAGCGTGACACTGAAACTGCCGAGACGACCGGGCTGCTCAGGCTGCCTACTCTGTGGCGGCTCGTCAGAGGCCTTTTCTTCGGCCATGGCTTCGTTCCCTCGCATCGTGGCCCCCCGGAGCAATGCCACTTAGCGTAAATCGATCTTGGGTCGGCGTGTCGTTCGTGGGTGGTCTGCCTGATGACTGTGATGATCATGCGCTGTGGCGGAGAATGCTCAGGTGGTTGCCGGTGGCCGGCTGACGGATCACATCTCGCTGGGG
>JBOHFX010000167.1:0-111997 GCA_050699875.1 Pseudonocardiaceae bacterium | reverse complement strand
GCTCCTCGTTGCGGTCGACCAGGATCTCGCCCGTCTCCGGGTGGGCCAGCGGCGAGGCCATGAAGCGCCCCGTGATCCGCGCCCGGAAGACATCGTCCTCCAGCATCCGCCCGGTGCTGTCGTGCTTGCTGACCCACAGTCCCTGCTCGGTGCCGCAGTCGTCGATGGCGACCATCACGTCCTGGGCCACGTCGCACAGCCGCCGGGTCAGGTAGCCCGAGTCCGCCGTCCGCAGCGCGGTGTCGGCCAGACCCTTGCGGGTGCCGTGCGTGGAGATGAAGTACTCCAGCACGGACAGGCCCTCGCGGAAGTTGTGCTTGATCGGCCGCGGGATGTATTCGCCCTTGGGGTTGGAGACCAGGCCCCGCATACCGGCCAGCGATCTGACCTGTGTCATGTTCCCGGCCGCCCCGGAGGACACGATCGTGAAGACCGGGTTGTCCTCGGGGAAGTTGGCCTCCATGGCTTTGGCGACCTCGTCGGTGGCCTGCGACCAGATCTTCACCAGCTCGCCGTTGCGCTCATCGTGCGATAGCACACCACGCTGGTAGCGCTTCTCCACCTGGTCCGCCCTGGCCTCGTACTGATCGAGGATCTCCTGCTTGCCGACCGGCACCACGACATCGGAGCTGGACAGGGTCACGCCGGAACGGGTTGCCCAGTGGAAACCGGCGTCTTTGAGCTTGTCCAGTGTCTGGGCGACGGCGACCATCGGGTATCGCTCGGCGAGGTCATTGACGATCGCCGCCTGCCGCTTCTTGGGCAACACGTCGTTGACGAAGGGGTAGTCCTCGGGCAGCAGCTCGTTGAACAGCACTCGACCCACAGTGGTGTCCGCCATCCAGGGAGCTCCCGGTGCCCAGCCCTGGGTCTCGGCCAGACCCGCCTGCTCGGCCACCGGAGGGACCACGTTGCGCAACCGGATCCGGATTCTGGCCTGCAGCGCGATCGTGCCGCGGTCCAGCGCCATCAACGCCTCGGCCGGCGAGGAGAACGAGCGGCCCTCACCCGTGTCACCGTCGCGCAGCTTGGTGAGGTGGTACAGCCCGGTGACCATGTCCAGCCGGGGCATGGCCAGCGGGCGCCCCGAGGCCGGGGACAGGATGTTGTTGCTGGACAGCATCAGAACCCGGGCCTCGGCCTGCGCCTCGGCCGACAGCGGCAGGTGAACCGCCATCTGGTCACCGTCGAAGTCGGCGTTGAACGCCTCGCAGACCAGCGGGTGCAGTTGAATCGCCTTGCCCTCCACCAACTGGGGCTCGAAGGCTTGGATACCCAGCCGGTGCAAGGTGGGCGCCCGGTTCAACAGCACCGGGTGCTCGGTGATGACCTCCTCGAGCACGTCCCACACCTGCGGACGCTGCCGCTCCACCATCCGCTTTGCTGACTTGATGTTCTGCGCGTGGTTGAGGTCTACCAGGCGCTTCATCACGAACGGCTTGAACAGCTCCAGCGCCATCTGTTTGGGCAAACCGCACTGATGCAGCTTGAGCTGCGGACCGACCACGATAACCGAGCGGCCGGAGTAGTCGACCCGCTTGCCGAGCAGGTTCTGCCGGAACCGGCCCTGCTTGCCCTTGAGCAGGTCGGACAGCGACTTCAACGGGCGGTTGCCAGGGCCGGTCACCGGGCGACCGCGACGGCCGTTGTCGAAAAGGGCGTCGACGGCCTCCTGCAGCATCCGCTTCTCGTTGTTGACGATGATCTCTGGCGCGCCCAGGTCGATGAGCCGCTTGAGTCGGTTGTTCCGGTTGATCACCCGGCGGTACAGGTCGTTGAGGTCTGAGGTGGCGAACCGGCCACCGTCGAGCTGCACCATGGGACGCAGGTCCGGTGGGATCACCGGGACACAGTCCAGCACCATGCCCATCGGGTTGTTGCGGGTGGCCTGGAAGGCCGCGACGACTTTGAGGCGCTTGAGCGCGCGCAGCTTCTTCTGGCCCTTGCCGGTGCGGATGATCTCGCGGAGCTTGTCCGACTCGGCGTCGATGTCGAAGTTCTCCATCAGTTTCTGGACCGCCTCGGCCCCCATGGCACCGACGAAGTAATCGCCATAGCGGTCGTACAGCTCCCGGTACAGCAGCTCATCCACAATGAGCTGACCGACCTCGAGCTTGGTGAACGTCTCCCAGATCTCATCGAGCCGATCGATCTCACGCTGGGCGCGGTCGCGCAGCTGGCGCATTTCGCGCTCGCCACCCTCTTTGACCTTTCGCCGCACATCGCTCTTGGCGCCTTCGGTCTCCAGCTCAGCGAGGTCGGCTTCGAGCTTCTGCGCACGAGCCTCGATATCTGCGTCCCGGCGATTCTCGAGGCGCTTGCGCTGGACGCCGATCTCGCTCTCCAGCGTGGGAAGATCGTTGTGCCGCTCCTCGGTGTTCACCGCCGTGATCGCGTAGGCGGCGAAATAGATGATCTTCTCAAGATCTTTTGGAGCGAGGTCGAGCAGGTATCCCAACCGGCTCGGGACGCCCTTGAAGTACCAGATATGGGTCACCGGCGCAGCCAGCTCGATGTGGCCCATCCGCTCGCGACGCACCTTGGCGCGGGTCACTTCGACGCCGCAACGCTCACAGATGATGCCCTTGAACCGGACGCGCTTGTACTTGCCGCAGTAGCACTCCCAATCCCGGGTAGGGCCAAAGATCTTCTCGCAGAAAAGCCCGTCCTTCTCCGGCTTCAGCGTGCGGTAGTTGATGGTCTCCGGCTTTTTCACTTCACCGTAGGACCATTGGCGGATATCTTCTGCGGTCGCGAGGCCGATGCGGAGCTCGTCGAAGAAGTTGACGTCAAGCACGTCTCGTTCCTTCTATGTTGGTGTTGCAGTCTTCAGGATGAGGTTGACGAAATCGGGTTGGGTCCGTGCAGAGTGTCTGCTCATTTCGAGTCTGTGTTCATTTTGCGTCTGCGTTCATTTTGCGTCTGCGTTGATTTGCGTCTGGAGCGTCCGGCACGAGGGTGGGCGGGAGGACCACCCCCGTGCCGGACGCGGCCTGGAAGCCGTTACTGCACGACGTCATCTACCGACGGAGATTCGTTGCGAGACAGGTTGATGCCCAGGTTGGCAGCCGCTCGCTCCAGGTCCTCATCGTCGGAGTCTCGCATCTCGATCGCTGCCCCGTCGCTGGAGAGCACCTCGACGTTGAGGCACAGCGACTGCAGCTCTTTGAGCAACACCTTGAACGATTCGGGAATTCCGGGCTCGGGGATGTTCTCGCCCTTGACGATCGCCTCGTACACCTTCACCCGGCCGAGCACATCGTCGGACTTGATCGTCAACAACTCCTGCAATGTGTACGCTGCCCCATAGGCCTGCATTGCCCAGCACTCCATCTCGCCGAACCGCTGACCACCGAACTGGGCCTTCCCACCCAGCGGCTGTTGCGTGATCATCGAGTACGGACCGGTGGAACGAGCGTGGATCTTGTCATCGACCAGGTGCAGCAGCTTGATGATGTACATGTAGCCGACCGCGACCGGGTAAGGATAGGGCTCGCCGGTACGACCATCGAACAGCCGCGCCTTACCGTCGGGTCCGACCATCTGGTCGCCGTCCCGGTTGGGCACAGTCGAGCTGAGTAGCCCGGTGATCTCGTCTTCCCGAGCGCCGTCGAACACCGGCGTGGCGACCACGGTGCCCGGCTGCGCCTTGTAGAGCTCCTCAGGCAGCCGGGAAGCCCACTCCGGATCACCGTTGATCTGCCACCCGCTCTTGGCGATCCAACCCAGGTGTGTCTCCAGGATCTGTCCGATGTTCATCCGGCGGGGCACGCCGTGGGTGTTGAGGATGATGTCCACCGGCGTGCCGTCGGGCAGGAAGGGCATGTCCTCCACCGGGAGGATCTTGCCGATGACGCCCTTGTTGCCGTGCCGGCCGGCGAGCTTGTCACCGTCCTGGATCTTGCGCTTCTGCGCCACGTAGACCCGCACCAGCTCGTTGACGCCGGGTGACAACTCGTCGTCGTCCTCCCGGGAGAACACCCGGATGCCGATGACCTTGCCGGTCTCCCCGTGCGGAACCTTGAGGCTGGTGTCGCGGACCTCCCGCGCCTTCTCACCGAAGATGGCGCGCAGCAGCCGCTCCTCTGGCGTCAACTCGGTCTCGCCCTTGGGCGTCACCTTGCCGACCAGAATGTCCCCGGCCTGCACTTCGGCACCGATCCGGATGATGCCGCGTTCGTCGAGATCAGCCAGCACCTCCTCGGAGACATTCGGGATATCCCGGGTGATCTCCTCGGCGCCGAGCTTGGTGTCCCGAGCGTCGATCTCGTGCTCGTCGATGTGGATCGAGGTGAGCACGTCGTCCTGCACCAGACGCTGGCTCAGGATGATCGCGTCTTCGTAGTTGTGACCCTCCCACGGCATGATCGCCACCAGCAGGTTCTTACCCAGGGCCATCTCACCGGAGTCGGTGCACGGCCCGTCGGCGATCACCTGGCCGATCTCCACCCGGTCGCCCTCGGCCACCATGGGTCGCTGGTTGATGCACGTGCCCTGGTTGGATCGGTGGAACTTGTGCATCCGGTAGGTCTGCCGGCTGCCGTCGTCGGCCATCACGGTGACGTAGTCGGCGCACAGCTCCTCGACCACGCCGGCCTTGTCGGCCACCACGACATCGCCTGCGTCCACCGCGGCCCGCAGCTCCATCCCGGTTCCCACCAGCGGCGACTCGCTGCGCAACAGCGGCACCGCCTGGCGCTGCATGTTGGCACCCATCAGCGCCCGGTTGGCGTCGTCATGCTCGACGAACGGGATCATCGCGGTGGCCACCGAGACCATCTGCCGCGGCGAGACGTCCATGTAGTCCACGCCCTGCGGGTTGATGTAGTCGACCTCGCCGCCCTTGCGCCGGACCAGCACGCGCTCCTCGGCGAAGTGACCGTCCTCGGCCAGCACCGCGTTGGCCTGCGCGATGACGTGCCGGTCCTCCTCATCGGCGGTCAGGTAGTCGATCTGCTCGGTGACGCGGCCGCCGACAACCTTGCGGTAGGGCGTCTCGATGAAGCCGAACGGGTTGACCCGGGCATAGGAGGACAGCGAGCCGATGAGCCCGATATTCGGACCCTCCGGGGTTTCGATCGGGCACATCCGGCCGTAGTGCGAATGGTGCACGTCCCGGACCTCGAAGCCGGCCCGCTCCCGGGACAGACCACCGGGACCCAGCGCGGACAGCCTCCGCTTATGGGTCAACCCTGCCAACGGGTTGGTCTGATCCATGAACTGGGACAGCTGAGACGTGCCGAAGAACTCCTTGATCGCCGCCACCACCGGCCGGATGTTGATCAGCGTCTGTGGCGTGATGGCCTCGACGTCCTGGGTGGTCATCCGCTCCCGCACGACCCGCTCCATCCGGGACAGACCAACCCGGATCTGGTTCTGGATCAACTCCCCCACGGTGCGCAGCCGGCGGTTGCCGAAGTGGTCGATGTCGTCGGTCTCCACCGGCACCACGTCGCCGGGCGTTCCACCGGAGGCTGCCGCTGCGGTCGGCATCGTCGTTTCGTCCGCATGCAACCGGACCAGGTAGTCGATGGTGGTGACGATGTCGTCCTCGGTGAGCACCCCGCTGCGGTACGGCAGGTCCAAACCGAGCTTCTTGTTGACCTTGTAGCGACCGACCTTGGCAAGGTCATAGCGCTTGACCTTGAAGAAGAGGTTCTCCAGGAGGGCCTGCGCGCTCTCCTTGGTGGGCGGCTCGCCCGGGCGCAGCTTGCGGTAGATGTCCAGCAACGCCTCATCGGGGCCGCCGGTGTGGTCCTTCTCCAGGGTGGCGAGCAGCGTCTCGGAATGTGCGAAGCGCGCCGCGATCTGCTCCGTCGTCCATCCCAGAGCCTTGAGCAGCACGGTCACCGGCTGGCGGCGCTTGCGGTCGATCCGCACGCCCACCGTGTCGCGCTTGTCCACGTCGAACTCCAGCCAGGCACCACGGCTGGGAATGATCTTGACGCTGTAGACGTCCTTATCAGTGGTCTTGTCCACCGAGTGGTCGAAGTACACGCCAGGGGAACGGACGAGCTGGGACACGACGACCCGCTCGGTTCCGTTGATGATGAAGGTGCCCTTGTTGGTCATCATCGGGAAGTCACCCATGAACACCGTCTGTGACTTGATCTCACCGGTGTTGTTGTTGGTGAACTCGGCCGTGACGAACAGGGGCGCCGCGTAGGTCATGTCCTTGTCCCGGCACTCCTCGACGGAGGCCTTGACCTCATCGAAGCGAGGATCAGAGAAGGACAGGGACATCGAGCCGGAGAAGTCCTCGATCGGGGAGATCTCCTCGAGCACCTCGGCGAGACCACCGATGGGTTGCTCGTCACCGGCATCGGTGCGACGCTTGAACCACTCGTCGGCACCGATCAGCCACTCGAAGGATTGGAGCTGCAAGTCCAGCAGATCGGGGACCTCGAGCGGCTCGCGGATCTTCGCGAAGGACGGACGGGCCGGAGCCCCCGGGAGACGGGGTACGGAGTGGTTCGCAGCAGAGGTCTTGGTCGGGCGGGAGACTGCCAAGATTGCGTCCTTCCGAACACTAGCGCTGCCGAGCGCAGGACCGCGTGGTCGTCCGGCGACCGCGCTCCCCGCGCTGTGATGGTGCAGTTGTTAGATGTAGTTGTGGTAGGTGCCTCGGTTGATGCCTCGGGTTGTTACAATTAACGCAGCCCGATAGGCCCCTGGGGCAGGGAACTGAGTAGAGGGCAGCGCAAAGAAGCAGTCTAACCGCTAGGACGGCGACTGTCCAGCGCCGGTATGAACTCGGCGCGAGCGTGCCACTAGAGTGACCTGCCAGACGGTCCCCGTCAAGGGGTCGTCGTCCGATCAGTGGTCGGATGTGTACGGTCAGCGGCTATTGCGCTGATCGGTCCGGCTTATCGGCCCCCGAGTTGGCTGAGGTCCGGCACGGGCAGGTGCGCAGGCCATCAAAAGGACTCCACATCGGCGATCTTCCAACTGCCACCCACGCGTTGCGCCGTGATGGCCAGCCGTGCCGGGGCGCGCAGGGGCTGGGCTTGGCTGCCCTGGCGCGCCTCTTGGTCGACGAATACCAGCACGGTCGCCCGGTCCCCTTCGAGCACCTTGACGGCCAGCGCCGGCACCGTCGCCACCACCACGGCCTGCTGCGAGGGAGCCATCTCGCGCACCCGAGCGAAGTCTTCCCGGAACTTTTCAGCGAACGGGCCGGTGACGACGGCGGCGGCCGCCCGTTCGTTGTCATCTAACCGGGCGAAGTCGTAGGAGAAGACGCGTCGCACCGCTTCGCCCATCTGGCTGGAGACCTGGGCAGTCGTGCCTGCATCGACCAGCGCGTCGTTGCTCGCCGCCCCGGTCCCTACCAACTGGTCGACCTCGCCGCGGAACCAGAAACCCAGGCCAAGCGCGATCACCAGCGCAGCGACCAATGCCACCAGCGTCGCCACGCCAGTCAGACGCCGGGTCGGCTTCGCCACCTCCCCGACGGGGGCGGTTTGTGGGGGGGCCGGGATGGTCACGTCGGCTGTCTCCCTACTTCGGTGACGAGGATGCGGTACACGGTCCTGGCTCCGGGTAGATGTCGCCGAACGGCGCCAACGTGCCGACCTTCCAGGTGTCTCCGACCCGGATCATCTCGAGCCGGATGCGCCGGTGCACGCAGCTCGGATCGCGTTGGTCGGTTTGCGATGTGACATCAACCCCGGCCAGCACCTGCGCGGTACCGGAACGTTCGTCGAAGGTGGCGACCGCGGCGTCGAGCACCCTCGCGGTTGTGATCGTTTTCGACTCTGTGATGGCGCCGACATAGGTGTTCCGGTTGGCCTGCAGCTCGGTGAGCAGAGGACCCGCCGCGGACTGCTCCCACAGCGTCAACCCGTCCTGAACACTCCGATAATCGAGCGAGTTGAGATTGAACGCCGCCCGTTGGGAGTCCTGCAGCACGGCTTCTCGGGTCATGCCCAGGGCAAGCGATTCGTCGTGCGCCACGCGGTACCAGGACAACCCGAACCAGCCCGCGGCGGCGAGGGCAATCACGGCGGCCACCGCCACCGCGATCGTGATGGTCCTGAGCGGGCCGCCCAGGCCGGTCCGACCCGGAGAGGTCCGTTGGCTAGCGATGCTGGTCATGGTCATCCAGGGTAGGAGGGACTGGGGTTGGTGGCCGCGGGCACCCAAGGCCCGCAGGATGGCGGTGGTAGCCGGCGAGGAGGTGGTCCGTGAGCACCAGCCATGAACAAGGACACCGGGATATCGGCGCCGGATGGTCCGGGTACTGGCAGGCCTGGGTGCCCCGGGCTCGGGCTCGGGCCATCGTCGTCATCGTGCACGGTATCCATGAGCACTCCGGGCGCTACGCGCACGTCGGCTCTTGGCTGGCCACGGCTGGCTTCGCGGCCTACGCCGCCGACTATCGCGGGCACGGACGAACCGGCGGGCGACGAGGCAATATCGAGCGGATGGCACTGATCGTGGATGACCTCGACCGATTTGTGCAGTTCGCGGCTCAACGTCATCCCGGCGCACCGGTATTCATGGTCGGCCACTCGGTCGGCGGCCTGATCGCGCTGCACTGGGCCACCGAACCGGGGGCCACGGAACCCAGCATTCTCTTGGACGGACTGGTGGTGTCCGGGGCGGCCGTGGAGGTGATGGTCGGCTCGGCGCTGCAAAGGCGGCTGGCAGGAGTGCTTTCGGCGCTGGTCCCCGACCTCGCCGTGGCCACCCTCGCGGCCGACCAGAAGATCAGTAGGGACCCGGAGGTGGTCCGCGCCTACCGCGATGACCCGCTGGTGTACCGAGGGAAGGTCAAAGCCCGCACTGGAGCCGAGATCCTTGCGACGATGGTGGCGCTGCCTGCCCGGCTGCCCCGGCTGTCCGTGCCGCTGTTGCTGCTGCACGGCACCGACGACCGAATATGCGCCCTGACCGGCTCCGCGATGGTGCACGACACGGCGTCCTCGCCGGACAAAACGCTGCGCCGCTACCAGGGCCTGTACCACGAAGTGTTCAACGAGCCCGAACGCGAGGCGATCCTCACCGACTTGGTCACCTGGCTCAACCAGCACCTTCCTGTGACCCGACCGGCCCCACACTCAGCGGGCTGAGCGGGCGGGTCATATCACCCCGCTGCGCCCGCTGAATGCGGTGGGTGGTGCCGAGTCTCAGGACAGGCTGACCTTCGCGCCGGCTTCCTCCAGCTTCGCCTTGGCCGCCTCAGCCTGGTCCTTGGGAACGCCCTCCAGCAGCGGCTTGGGGGCGCTCTCGACGAGGTCCTTGGCCTCCTTGAGACCCAGCCCGGAGACGACCTCCCGGACCACCTTGATGACCTGGATCTTCTTCTCGCCGATGGCCTCGAGGACGACGTTGAACTCGTCCTTCTCCTCGGCGACCGGGGCTTCGGCGGCTCCGGCCCCGGGACCCGGCGCCACGGCGATCGGCGCCGCGGCGGTGACATCAAAAGTCTCCTCGAACTTCTTCACGAAATCGCTCAGCTCGAGCAGCGTCATGTCCTTGAACGCATCAAGCAGATCGTCGGTGCTCATCTTCGCCATGATGGCGGCTCTCCTTTTGTGATCTTGTTGTCGGTAGCGTCGTGCGGGTGTCAGTCGGCGGCGGGCTCGTCGGTGGCGGGTTGATGCTCTTGTTGCTTGTCCCTCAGGGCCGCGGCCAACCGAGCGACCTGGGAGGCCGGTTCGGCGAACAGCCTCGCGGCCTTGCTGAGGTTGGCCTTCATCGCGCCGGCCAGCTTGGCCAGCAGCACCTCGCGGGACTCCAGATCCGCGATCCGGGCCACCTCGGCGACGGTCAGCGCACGGCCGTCCAGGTATCCACCCTTGATCACCAGCGCGTTGTTCTCCCTGGCGAAATCGCGCAGCAGCTTGGCCGCCACGACCGGCTCGCCGTGGACGAACGCGATCGCGGTGGGGCCGATGAACAGCTCATCAAGACCCTGCACGCCGGCGTCCCGGGCGGCACGTGAAACCAAGGTGTTCTTGGCGACCCGGTAGGTGGTCTCGGCGCCAAGGGAACGACGCAGGCTGGTCATCTGCGTCATGGACAGGCCACGGTACTCGGTCACGACCGCGGCCGTGGCAGTGCGGAACTGGTCCGCGATTTCGGCAACGGCTTCGACCTTGTCCGGTCTAGCCATGGATCGCCTCCTGTCGTTGAAGTCGTGCAAGGCCGGCTCAGCCGGCGGTATAGGCATCGATGTGGTGCGTCAGCTGGTCGGATGGCCCGCAAGGCACACCACACCCGGGCCCGGAAACGACGAACGCCCACGCGCAGTAGGCGCGGGGCGTAGCCAAGCGGCGCACGACGGCGCGACATAGCGGCACGACCACATCCTCCTGCGCGGGCCGCCCGCACCAGCGGGACCTTCGTCCGTGCCAACGGCACGGCAGACCAGCGGTCTTCGGTGGAACTGCCGTCAGCCTAGCAATGACCCCGCTGTGGCCTTCGACCGGCCAGCAGGAGGTTGCATGAGGCGACCAACTTGCCTGGCCCGGCGAGCGAGGCGGGTTTGCTCAGGAAGTGGCAGCAGGGTCGTCGATCAGCAGGTTGCGGGTGCGGTTGGGGTCGACCGGGATGCCGGGGCCCATGGTGGTAGAGAAGTTGACCTTTTTCAGGTAACGCCCTTTGGCGGCTGCCGGCTTGCTCCGCAGCACCTCGTCGAGCGCGGCGGCGTAGTTCTCCACCAGCTTGTCGGTGTCAAAGGAGACCTTGCCAATGATCAGGTGCAGGTTGGACTGCTTGTCCACCCGATAGTTGATCTTTCCACCCTTGATGTCCGCGATGGCCTTGGCGACGTCCGGCGTGACGGTGCCGGTCTTCGGGTTGGGCATCAGGCCGCGGGGACCCAGGATCCTGGCGATCCGGCCGACCTTGGCCATCTGGTCCGGCGCCGCAATGGCGGCGTCGAAGTCCAACCAGCCGCCTTGGATGCGCTCGATCAGGTCCTCGGAGCCGACCGCGTCAGCGCCTGCGGCCGCTGCCTCAGCGGCCCGGTCGCCGCTGGCGAAGACGATGACGCGAACCACCTTGCCGGTGCCATGCGGCAGATTGACCGTGCCACGAACCATTTGATCGGCCTTGCGGGGGTCCACACCGAGCCGCATGGCCACTTCAACAGTGGCGTCGATCGTGCTGGGAGAGGTCTCCTTGGCCAACGCCGCAGCCTCCATAGGGCTGTACAGCCTGCTGCGGTCGATCCTCTCGGCGGCTTGGCGGTAAGACTTGCTGCGCTTCATGTCACTGCCCTTCTTCGCTGACGAACAGTCGTGGTACGGACCAGCGCTTGGCCCTCCCACACGTACTAGGACTATTGCCAGACCCCTGGAATTCCCGAGCCCGGAACGCACACTCGCTAGTCGACGACGGTGATTCCCATCGATCGGGCGGTGCCAGTTATGATCTTGATCGCCGCATCGATGTCGTTGGCGTTGAGATCTTCACGTTTGCGCTCGGCGATGGCCCGGACCTGATCGCGGCCGATTTTGGCGACCTTGGTCTTGTGCGGCTCTGCCGATCCCTTGGCCACTCCGGCCGCCTTGAGCAGCAGCACCGAGGCGGGCGGGGTCTTGAGTACGAAGTCGAACGAGCGGTCCTCGTAGACCGAGATCACCGCCGGAACGACCTCACCACGACTGTTCTGCGTTGCAGCGTTGTAGGCCTTGCAGAACTCCATGATGTTCAAACCGTGCGGGCCCAGCGCCTGCCCGACCGAGGCCGGGTTCGCGGTACCGGCCTCTAGTGCGAGCTTCACGGTGGCCGCGAGCCTCTTGCGCTTCTTGGGGGGCATGGTTCCTTCCTCGCACCTGGTGGTTCTCGACCGGCGCCGCGCCGGTCAGATCTTGGCGACTTGGCTGAATGAGAGCTCGACCGGAGTTTCCCGCCCGAAAATTGACACCAGCACCTTGAGCTTCTGCGCGTCGATGTTGACCTCGTTGATCGTCGCCGGCAACGTGGCGAACGGACCGTCCATAACGGTGACCGACTCGCCCACCTCGAAGTCGACTTCGATTGCGGACTTGGCGCCGCCGGCGCCTGCCGCTTGCTTGCCGGCGCCGACTGGCACCTTGGGTTGTGCCACCCGCGGGGCGAGGAACTTCAGCACCTCGTCCAGGGTCAACGGCGAGGGCCGCGAGGTGGCGCCGACGAACCCGGTGACTCCCGGCGTATTCCGTACCGCACTCCACGAGGCGTCGTTGAGGTCCATTCGGACCAAGATGTAGCCGGGCAGCACCTTGCGCTGCACCTGCTTGCGCTGACCGTTCTTGATCTCGGTGACCTCTTCGGTGGGCACTTCGACCTGGAAGATGTAGTCCTCGACGTCCAGGGTCTGGATCCGGGTCTCCAGGTTCGCCTTCACCTTGTTCTCGTAGCCGGCGTATGAGTGCACCACATACCATGCGCCGGAAGCGGTGGCCAGCGCAGAGCGCAACTCGTCGACCGGGTCGGCCGGCTCCGGATCGATCGCGGCTGCACCGGCGTCGGGGTTCGCTTCGGCACTGTTCTCGGTGATCTCGGGGCTATCGGCATCGAACAGCCCGTTCAGATCCTGCCCGCCTTCGGGGTAGGTCTCCGCAAGGTCAGATGCTTGGGCCGAAGCTCCTTCGGCGTAGGTGCCCTCGAGGTGGGTCTCTTCCGGGAGGTGGGTCCCTTCCGGAGGGTAGGTCCCTTCCGGAGGGTAGGTCCCTTCGGGGGAAGTCACTGTTGTCCTCTTTCCCTTGTCCGTCATGGCGTGCTGGTCGTCAACCGGTGCCGCGCTGCGCGGGAGCATCAGCCGAACACGGCCAGCACAGCACGACCCAGCCCCATGTCCAGCAATGCCACGAACGTCACCATGACAGTGACGAACACCAGCACTACCGCGGTGTAGACCACCAATTCTCGACGGGTTGGCCAGATGACCTTACGGAGCTCGGAGACGACCTCGCGGAGAAATCGCATCAGCCGGGCCGGTAGGCCCACCTTGGTCTCGGTGGCGCCGCGAGCTCTGGTCGGCTGCTCCTTGCCGAGGCCATCGGACCGTTCTGACTGAGTGGATCGGCTGGATCGCGCTCGGCGCACGGCAGCGGCAGGCTGCGGGGTATCCGACGACACCTCGGCCGAATCCTGCAGGTCCTCCGTTTCGCGGGGGCGATCGTCGCTCACGCTTGTGATCCTCCGCTTCGCCGGGTCAGCTGGCGATTGGGTTGTCGCCGGTTCAGGTTCAACGCAGGGGCGACAGGACTTGAACCTGCAACCTGCGGTTTTGGAGACCGCTGCTCTGCCAGTTGAGCTACACCCCTTTACCGACGTCTCACCGACGCCGCACTACTGGCACCATCCGACAACTCATGCCCAGGCGCGCACCGGGGACGAGAGAGGCGCTGGTGAGCCAGCAACCAGAGTGTAGGCCACCAGCGCCAGTGCATCCCAACTGCCCACACGAGGGCCCCGATCCGCGGACCCGATACAACATTGCGGGCGCGCCACATGCGTCCGGGGGTGAGACGATGCCGGGTATGGCGGCCCCCGATCGCACCGAGGTCCGACCCGTCGACGCCCGACGCATCGACGTCCGGCGCATCAGCACCCGGGTCGGCGCAATTTCCGAGTCCGCCACGCTCGCGGTGGATTCCCAGGCGAAGGCACTGAAGGCAGCCGGTCGACCGGTGATCGGGTTCGGCGCCGGAGAGCCCGATTTCTACACCCCGCCAGAGATCGTGCAGGCCGCCGCCGCGGCATGCGCAGACCCGGCCAACCACCGCTACACCCCGGCCGCGGGCCTACCTGAGCTGCGGAAGGCCGTGGCGGCCAAGACGGCCAGGGACTCCGGCTACCAGATCTCACCGAGCCAGGTGCTCATCACCAACGGCGGCAAGCAGGCTGTGTACCAAGCGTTCGCGACGCTCATCGACCCCGGCGATGAGGTGCTGCTACCGGCGCCTTACTGGACGACCTACCCGGAGGCGATCGCGCTGGCCGGCGGCACCACCGTGCCGGTACCCACCGACGAGTCCACCGGTTACCTGCCCGGCGTCGAGCAACTCGAGGCGGCCCGCACCGAGCGCACGAAGGTCCTGCTGTGGTGCTCCCCTTCCAACCCGACCGGAGCGGTGGCATCTCCGCAGCTCGTTTCCGACGTCGGACGCTGGGCAGTCGAGCACGGGTTGTGGGTCGTCACCGATGAGATCTACGAGCATCTGGTCTACGACGGCGCCCAGGCACGGTCCATGCCTGTGGTTGTGCCCGAGCTCGCCCAGCGCTGCGTGGTGGTCAACGGGGTGGCCAAGACCTACGCGATGACCGGGTGGCGGGTCGGGTGGCTGATCGGACCCACCGATGTGGTGGTGGCGGCGACGAACCTGCAGTCGCACCTGACCTCGAACGTCTGCAACGTGGCGCAGTGTGCCGCACTAGCCGCGGTATCCGGGCCGCTGAACGCGGTGCACCAGATGCGCGCGGCGTTCGACCGCAGGCGGCGCACCATCGTCGAGCTGCTGTCCACCATCGAGGGAGTGACCTGCCCGATGCCCCGCGGTGCCTTTTACGTCTATCCCTCGGTGAAGGGTCTGCTGGGTTGCTCCCTGCGCGGAACCGCGGTGGCCACCAGCGTCGAACTGGCCGCGGCTGTCCTGGAGCACGCCGAGGTGGCCGTGGTGCCGGGCGAAGCCTTCGGTACCCCCGGCTACTTCCGGCTGTCCTACGCGCTCGGCGACGAGGACCTACGCACTGGTGTGACGCGCATGGCGCAGCTGCTGGCCGAGGTCGACCTGCACTAGCGAGCCGGGAATCAAGTCGGGTTGCCAGTGCCCTACCAGATCGCGGTAAAGCTCAGAGCAGGTCAGCAGCTCCTGGTGGGTGCCCAGCATCGCCCGGCTGCCGTCCAGGACGAGGATTCTCTTGGCGTGCAACGCCGAGCTGATGCGGTGAGCCACGACCACAAGCGTGCCCGGACGCCGGGCGAAGGCTCGTTCGACTCGTGAATCCGCCACCGCGTCCAGGTGGCAGGTGGCTTCATCCAGAATCACCAGCCGCGCCGGCGACAGGTAGGCGCGGGCCAGCGTGATGAGCTGGCGCTCACCTGCGGACAGCGCCGCAACCTCCAGGTATGCGCCGCATCCGCCGAGGCGTTCGACGAGCTCCCGGGCCCCGACGGCATCAATGGCCTGGTCGATCTCAGCGAGAGTTGAGTCGTTTCGCAGATAGGTCAGGTTCTCCTCGACCGTGCCGGTGAAGACGTAGGCCTCTTGCGGGATCAGCACGCGGTGCCGGACGAGGTCCTGGCTCCCCCACTCACCCAGCTCGACCCCGCCAAGGAGCACGTGACCGGCCTGCGGTTGGAGCAGACCGGCAATGACTCCGGCGAGGGTCGACTTGCCCACCCCACTCGGGCCGACGACGGCCAGATGGTCGCCATCAGGCAACGTCAGGTCGAGGTCGCGGATCACCGGATCGGCCTGGGCGCTGTAAGCGAAGGAGACACCGCTCAGCTCCAGGACTGATCCGTCGGGACGGGGATGCCGCGCCGGTTCGAAACCCAGCGGTTCGAGGCGCGCCTCGCCGTCGCCGCCAGCGCTGGGAGGAAGGTCGGCAGCTTCGACGATGCGACGCAAGGTGACCAACAGCCACAACCCGCTGCCGCCAACACCCCGGATCAAGACTTGCAGTGCCGGCCGAAGTCCCATCGACACGTAGGTCACTGCACCGAGCACCGTGCCGGTGGTCGCGCCGTGCGATACGAGCCACGGTGTCCCCACGAGGAGAAGTAACAGCGGAACCCACGAGCCGATACCCAGAGCCGTGGTCCGCAACGTGGTGACCCGAGCCAGCCGGGTCGCCGCGGCCTCCTGGGTGTCGATGGTGCTGCCTGCCGTAGCGCGCACCTGGTCCTCGGCGCCGCAGGCGACGACGTCCCGCAACCCGCCGGCCACCGTGGTGACCGCCTCGGCGATGCGCTCGTCCGCCATGATCGCGGCACGCTGGCAGCTGGCCATGGCCCGCAAGGATGCAAAAAAGAGCAGGAGTCCGATCAGCAGCGGAGGCGCGACCAGCACGACGGCCAGCGGGGCGAGGGTGAACAGACCGAGCAGCGCGCTGGTCGTGGTCACCAGGAACGCCTGCGTCACCATGATCACACTGGCGAACGACTCCCGGACCATCTCCACCTGGCGAGTCAGCCTTGCCACCCCAGCGGTGTCGGCCGCTTCCCCTCCGGCGGTGCAGCGGTGCAGCACACCGCTCACCACCAGGTCGACGAGCTCGTCGCGAAACGGCTCAACCAGCTCCGCGAGCCGTAGGTAGGTCTGGCGGGTCCCGACCGCCCCCACCAGTGCACTCAGCGCCATCACCCCTAGCCAGCCGAAACCAGCCGCCGGCCGACCGGCCAAGAAGCCGTCGTCGATTACGGCTGCGACCAGGCGGCCCGACAAGAAGGCCGGCACCGCCATGGCAGTCGACCAGCCAAACAGCCGGGCCAACAACCCGCGCCGCTTCCGAAGCACGCCAACCAGCAGGCGCCAGTGGGCGCGCTGCGGGTCCCTGGGCTTCCCGGGCCTCACGCCGTCTCCCCAGCCCACGAGCCGCCCGATGGGAGCCCCTGGTCGAACACGTCGCGGTAGGCGGGCTCGCTCCACAGCTCGTGGTGCGGGGCGACGCAGCGCACCCTGCCGTCGGCGAGCCAGACGACGAGGTCGGCATGCGCGGCAGTCGACGCCCGGTGCGCGACGATGAGGCGGGTGCGGTCGGCCAGCGTCCCGGTCAATACCCGTCTGATGTGATGCTCGGTGACCGTGTCCAGACTTGCGGCGACGTCGTCGAGCACGAGCACTCGTCCGGCGTGCGCGAAGGCGCGGGCTAGACCGATCCGCTGCACCTCGCCGCCGGACATCGGCGCGTCGGCCAGCTTCGTCCGGTAACCGTGCGGCATCCGCCGAATGAAGTCATCGGCGCGCGCCGCCGCAGCTGCGGCAGCCAGCTCAGGTCCAGTGGGCCTGTGCGCACCGAGTGCGATCACGTCGGAAAGGGTGTCCCCGATGAGCGCCGGACGCTCAAAGCCATAGCCGACCGCGCGACGCAGGTCACGCCGGTCCAGCGCGGGCAGCGGTACCCCGTCGAGCAGCACCTCGCCCTCATCGGGGTCGACCAGGCGACCAACTAGCGCGGCCAGTAGGGACTTGCCGCTCCCGCTGCGCCCGACCACCGCGACCAGGGCGCCACCCGGCACCACCAGATCGAGATTGCGCAGCACCAGCACGTCCCGGTCCCGGACCGTGACAGCGCGGAACTCCACTTGCCCGGGGCCCTCGGGCAGGCGTTGGGTGCCGTACTCCGGCGCGGGCTCGGCGAGGACTTCCGCGGCGCGTCCGGCGGCCGCCTTGGCCTGGGCGAAGCGCGACACCGAGGTCACCGCCGCGCTGGCCCCCGCGGCCAACCCCACGTACTGGATGGCCGCCAGCACCTCCCCCGCGCTGATCACACCCCGGCTGAGCTCAATGCCAGCAACCGCGAGCACCCCAACCCGCAGCAGCGGAACCAGCAGCGCCTGCTGGGCAACCAGCCGAGTCTGAACCCGCCACATGCCCATCCCGGCATCGTGCAGCTCGGGCAGTGGTGCGAGCACCCGCTGGCGCTCCCGGGCCGTGGTCCGTGCGGCGGCGATGGTGCGTGCCCCGGCCAACGCGTCCACCAGCCGGGTGGCAACGCTGCCCTGCACCCGCAGGTAGTGGTCGGCCAGCTCGGAAGCATCCCGCACATTGCTGCGCACCAGCACCAGCAGCACCGGAGCCCCGACGAGAAATGTCAGGCACAACCAGGGGTCGATGAGCGCGAGCGCGACGATGCCGCCCAGCGCAGGCCCAACAGTCGCGACCACCCGCACCAGCACGGTACCCATCCGTCCGGCATCCGCGGCGTTGCCGACCATGCGGGCAGTCAAGTCCCCCACCCCGAACCGGCGCCCCGAACGCGTGCCGAGTGCAAGGACCTGGTCAAGCATGGATCTTCGTAGCCACGCCGTCGCCCGCGCCGTGCTCGTACCGGCGGCAACATCGCTAAGCGCATCACTGACGATGAGCAGTCCGACCAACAGCCCGCAACTCACCAGCCACGGCACGGAGTTCTTGCCACCGAGCACGGCGTCGACGGTCCGACCGAGCACCGCCGGGAACACCGTCTGAGCGCCGGCGAAGATGAGCGATGCGCCCAACAGCAGGCAGGTCCAGCCCCCGCCATGCCGGACAGTTCTCAAGATCAACCGGTCAGACGGTGACCAGGACCCCGCTCCGGCTGGTGGCCGGAGCGGGGCGTCATCCAGGCGGTGAGGATGCGCCGGGTAACGATCCTCACCAGGGCTGTTCAGCCGCACAGCAGCAGGCTGATGGTGCTCCCGTCGTCGCTGCAGCCACTGCTGTCCAAGCCAAGCCTGCCGCTCGAGACTTCGGGCGTCTCCATACCCTGCAGATCGAGAAGTGTCATGTGGTTCACCTCCTCTAGTGAATAGCTGGTGCCGCGGCCCCGGTTCGAGCCGGGGTCGGCGATAGGGGAAGCAGGAAAGGCAGGTGCACGGGAGCTGAGTGCAGCGCGGCGCCGACAGCGAGCAGTACCCCGGCGGTGCCGGTGGCCAAGTCCATGGACGCCCGAAGCAGCTGCTCACCGGGGAACGCGGCGCAGCCCTGGTAGCCGACCGCGTGCCAGGACAACCGCCGGATTTGATCCACGACGGAGTGATCGTGCGGCTGGCGCCCATGGCTGAGGTACAGGATCATGCTGGCCCGACCCTGGAAGAGGCCAGATTGGATGTAGAACGGGGAACGCGCCGCGCGGCGGATACGGCCGGTGGCCTCGGCGAACTCGTCGTCGTTGCGGTGGGCGAGGTACTGGTCGAGGACCAGTCCGATGCCGACGCTGCCGTCAGCCAGGTACGGCATGGTCCGCCAACCCTCGTTGACCTCCATGCTCCCGTCCTCGCGGACCCGGCAGCGTCGCAGGTCCTGCCGCAGGGCAGTCCGCGCCAGGTCGAGCAGGGCCGGCTGGCCCAGCTGCTCGTACAGGCGTACAAACAGCAGGGCCGGACCGGCGGAGCCACGCATGAGCCCGGCGTGGGGATAGGACCCACCGCTCACCTCGCCGACCGCGTCCTGGTCCCCCAGGCGGTCCGCGACCACCTGCGCCACGTCGGCCGCCGCGCTACGCAATGACGGGTCCCCGGTGACCGTGGCGAAATGCGCCAGGTTGAGGCCGATACCGGCCAACCCACCGTGCAGGTCCAGACCGAGCCGATCCAGCCTGCCATCCAGCTCAGCGGAGCAGATGTCGAGGACCTTCAACGCCTCGGCTTGCTGACCCAGGTGGTGGAGCACGTAGGCAACGCCGTGCAGGCCGTCGTAGAAGCCGAGCCGGGTCGTCCCCGAAGCCGGATGGACAGCGCGCCGCAGCAGCCACTCCTCGTGCTGCGGATAGCGACCGGCACCGGTCACCTCCAGCGCGTAGAGCACCCCAGCCGCCCCGTGCGCGATGTTCAGACCGCCGGTCTGGAACTGCTCGATATCGCCGGGAAACAGCCGGTCGTCGCGGTCCGGAGTGGCGCTGGCGAGGATGGAACCCACCAGCGACTCACGGATTCGTTCCCAGCCGTCCAACGCGGGGTCCAGCGGAAGCCGTGGCTGAGAGGATCCGGCGCGCGGCGAGCCGACGATCGTCTGCACCGCCTCGTCGAGGAAGGCCGCCGGAACAGGGAACCACTCGGAGATCACGTCGGCGAAATCGGCCGCCTTGGCCCGGTCGATCGCGATCAAGGGGGTCAGCGGGAGGAACAAGAACAGGCGCAGGCAGGCAAGCGCGTACCGGTCGACGTCAAAGCCGGTACGGTCCCGCGGCGCGGCAAAGCCCCGAGCAGCGAGCGTCTGCCTGCGCCCTTCCTCGATACCCGCCGCGGTCTCAAAGTCGATCAAGGCCACCCGGCCGTCTGGCCGCAGCAGGACGTTGAACGGGTGCAGGTCCCCCATGACGACACCCCGCTCGTGAAGCGAATCCACTGCCCGTTCGAGTTTGGCTTGTATCTCGAGGGCCCACGATGTGTACTCAGCGATGGCCTGCCCGTCGGCGTCCAGCTTGGCCAGCGGGTACCGCTCGGCGATGGCAGACCGCAGTGGGGTGGCATCGATGAATTCAAGCGCCAGGAAGTAATGCCCGCCCAGGGTGAACGAGCCATGCACCGCCGGCACGACGTCCAACCCGTCGAGCCGCTCGAGGATGTTTTGTTCGCGGCGCAGCCTGGCTACCGCGTCGGTTCCATCACGATCCAGTCCGGCGTGTGGCCGGGCCTCCTTGAGCACGACCTGCACACCGGTCTGAATGTGCTGGCCCACATAGAGGCCGCCGCCATTAGAGAAGTGCAGCGCCCGCTCGATCCGGTAAGGTAGGCCGTCCACCTTCACACTGTTTCGCGCTGCCAAATGCGGTTCGAGGAACGCTGGCAGGCGCACCCATTCGGGAAACTGGAAGGTCGTGCCCCGCCGGTCGGGCACCAATCGTCCTTCGGCGTCCTCAATCGCCAGTTCCCACGAGCCGGTCTCTGCCAGGCAGTACCGGCGGGCGAAACCCCCGTAGCGCACATACAGCGGTCCGTTGCCCCACCGCAGATCACTGAGTACGTATGGCCCGGGGCTCCCGTCCAGCATCTCACCTAACTCGGTGAGCACAGTCTCCAGCTGCGCCTCGCCCACCGGATATATCGTGACAAACTTTCCGCTAGACCCACGGTGTGCGTACTTGGCGTTTGCCAGCAACAGTGCAGCGGGACTGCGCCGGAACTTGAACCCGATTCGCCGGTTCCGGCAGTAGTCCGCGACCACCGCCAGCACTCGCTCGGCATTGTCCAGGCACGCCGAGACATGAACCTTCCAGCCCTGCGCAGGCAACGCCACGTCGATTGGATGCTGGACATGCCAGTCCTCGAGTTCGCCGGCTGCCCAGCCCTCGGGCACCGGAGCGTGGCCGAGCTCGAAGTCCCTGGGCTGCTTGCCTAACCGGGATGTCGAGTCATAGAAGAACGGATCTACCAGGCAGTAGAGTTCATACCGTTTGTCCACGACACCCCCAGGGTCGATAGACTCTAGGTACAGATTAGGTGTCTGCTACGTAACAGCAAAAGACTCCGTCCGGGCTAGCAGATATTCTCTCCGCAAGACGACAATTCGCTACGCAAGGACAATTCGCCCTTGCAAAGCGCGTCAGGCCAGGGCGACCGTGGCGGTGGCGTTGCCGAGGACGGTTTGGGCGGCGCACCGAGCGGTGATGGCGACGACGACGGTGCCGTCGTCGTGTCGTCGGGCCACTTTGCCGGAGAACTCTATGAGCGCGCCTTCGGCGCCGTCGGGTACCACGACCGGACGGCTGAAGCGCACTGCGCATCTGACCACGGCGCCTGGGTCACCGACCCAGCTGGTCACCAAACGGTTGGCCAACGCCATCGTGAACATCCCGTGGGCGATGACGTCGGGTAGCCCGACATCCCGAGCCGCCCGATCGCTGAAATGGATTGGGTTGAAGTCGCCGGAGGCGCCGGCGTAGCGCACCAGCCCAGCACGGGTAACCCGAACCTGTAGCCCGGGCAACTCGTCGCCCTCGGTGACCTCGGTGTGCCGGCGGCGGGTCACCGGTCATCTCCCCGAACGACCAGCAGAGAGCGAGCCGTCGTCACGGGGTTGCCAGCACTGTCAGTGATCTCACAGCGCACGGTGAGCATGTCGCTGCTCCCCATGCAGCGGATGTCGTCGATGTGCAGCGCCGCGGCCAGCTCGTCACCCGCATGGATGGGTCGGTGGTGGATGAACGACTGATTGCCGTGGACCATCCGGCTGTAGTCCAGACCCACCGCAGGGTCACCGAACAATGCCTCCTGAGCCCGCAGCGACAAGATGATCGCGAACGTGGGTGGGGCGATCACATCGGGGTACCCGCAGGACCGGGCGGCGCTGGGATCCCAGTAAACCGCGTCGTCATCCCCGATCGCCTCAGCGAAGTCCCGGATCTTCTCCCGTCCCACCTGGTAAGCGCCAACCGCGGGGTAGCACCGTCCGATGAGGCCGGGATCGAGTGCCACCAGCGCAGAATACCGGCCGACGCTCGGCGGCTCAGCGGGTCTCGCGGTGTGCCCGGTGCTTGTTGCAGTTCGGGCAGTACTTGCGGATGGTGAGCCGGTCCGGGTCGTTGCGCCGGTTCTTCTTGGTGATGTAGTTGCGGTGCTTGCACTCCTCGCACGCGAGCGTGATCTTGGGTCGGATGTCGGTGGCGCGTGCCACGGGTGCCTCTCTCTCGCCGAAGCTGTCAATCAACTACAGGTGGAGCCTGCTGGAACCAGCGCCTAGCGTGCTGGGCCGACGGTAGCGGTGGCCGGACTCGAACCGGCGACACAGCGATTATGAGCCGCTTGCTCTTCCGACTGAGCTACACCGCCTCTGGGCCACACCATGGTTCGAGAGCGACCCTCCCGAGCCCCAATACGGAATCGAACCGTAGACCTTCTCCTTACCATGGAGACGCTCTGCCGTCTGAGCTATTGGGGCAGCATTCTCACCGTGCTACGGCGAGCGCAGCGACGACGACTCTACACAACCTCCGACCGGCGCGCGCTCACCGGACCAGGGTGAGCACCGTCTCGTCGCGCGCTCCGGTGCCCGGGACCGTTCGGGCGGACAGCCAGGCGTCGAACCGGTCCGGTCCGAGGGGGCGAGAGATCAGGAAGCCTTGCGCGATGTCGCAGCCCATCTCCATCAGCTGGTCGCGGGTGGCATCCTGTTCGACACCCTCGGCAACGACGATCAACCCGAGCGAGTGACCAAGCTCGATGATGGCGCGGACCACCGCAAGATCGCCGAGGTCACTGGCCAGTCCCAGGACGAAGCTCTTGTCGATCTTGACTTCATCGACCGGCAGCCGCCGCAGGTAGGCCAACGACGAGTAGCCGGTACCGAAGTCGTCCACCGCGATACGGACGCCAAGGCCGCTCAGCTCGCGCAGTACGGGCAGCGCGCGCTCCGGATCGCTCATCACTGCTGACTCGGTGAGCTCGAAGCTCACCAGCTCGGGGGGCACCCGGTGTCGCGTCAAGGCGTCGGTCACCCGGCGCGGGAACTTCGTGTCGGCCAGGTTGCGCACCGAGAGGTTGACTGCCACCGACAGCGACAGCCCGCGATCAAGCCAGCTACGGCACTGCGCCAGTGAGCGGTCCAGCACGTAATCGGTGAGCGGGTCGATCAGGCCGGTGGTTTCCACGAGGGTGACGAACTCGACCGGGTCGAGCATCCCGAATTCCGGATGGTGCCAGCGCACCAACGCCTCGACTCCGACCACCCGGCGGCTGGACAGTGCCACCTGGGGCTGGAAATGCACATCAACCTGCCCGGTGTCCAGCGCCTGCCGGAACTGGGTGACGAGCTGGAAACGGCGCAGCAGGATCTGGCCCATGCTGGGTAGGTAGCTACGGAAGGTCTCATCACTGCCGCGTGCGGCGCGCAAGGCCACGTCGGCACGTTGGAGCAACGTGTCGGCGTCCCGGGTGGGTTCGACTCCGGTGAGCGCCACGCCGACCACCGCGTTGCACTCCACGGCAAGCTTGTCGACCGGATACGGCTCGCTCAGCACCGCCTGCACCTGCTCGGCCAGCTGCAGCGCCCGTTGGGCACCGACATCAACCAGCAGCGCAGCGAAAGTGTCCCGCTCAAGCCGGGCGGTGAGCACCTGGTCGGTCAGCGTACGGCGAAGCCGTTCGCCCGCACCCAGAACGACTCGATCGCCCCACACGGGGCCCAGCGCATCGTTGACCGATGACAGCAGCGCGAGATCGACGACGAGCACAGCGCACGGCGCCAGGTCCCGGCGCAGCACCTCGTTCGCGGCCTCCCGGAATCCGAGCCGATTGCTCAGGTTGGTGAGGCTGTCGTGGTAGGCATCGTGCCTCAGCCGGGCGAGCAGCCGACGGTTGTCCAGCGCGGTGGTGAGATGGCTGGCCAGCGTCTCGACCAACCGCACGTCGGCTTTGCCGAAGCCGAGCACCCGGCTCTGCCGGTCATGCACCTCGATGACACCTAGCAGCTGGTCTGCGCCCCTCAGCGGCGCCACGAGCATGTCCGAGGTTGCCCTGGCGGTGAGCGCAGCAGCGATGAGCGGGTCCGAGCCGCCGTCGGCCAACCGCAGCACCTGCCCGGATCCGGCCTGCGGATCGACGGGCAGCATGGCAGTGATATCGCGCTGGGCCAGCGGGCGAGGCAGCGGCACGCCGGCCACCACGGTGTACGGCCCGCCCTCGGACGGGAGCCAGTGCAGGACGACACGGGTCGCATTGAGCTGCACGCGGGCCAGCTCCATGGCGGCGCTCCAGGCGTCGGAATCCACTTCGTGCGCTGTGCCGTCGCCACCCCGTCCGACCCCACCTCGCCCCACCGCGGCCACCCGCAGGCTGAGGTCGTTGAGCACGCCGAGGTCACGATGGTCACGCAGCAGCCCGTAATAGGCGCGGTACACCGCCGCCACCGTCACTGCCAGCAGACCCACCAGCACGGTGCCCCCCGGCACCACCCCCACCATTTCCGCAGCGGTGATCCCGAGCGCGGCATTGAGCAGACCGGTCAGGTAGACGTGCACCACCGGGCGCACGCTTTCACCGGGCCGCCGGTGATCGAGCAGCACGATGAAGGCCCAGGCCAGGCAGGAGGTGACAGCGTGCGCGATGACGAACCCGGCGAACACCGCGGTCCACAGCGGCAGCCAAGGCCAGGTCGGCTCGAACACCAGGTGGGCCAGCAGGCCGGTTATCGCGACGGTGAGGGTCGCATAGGAGGCGTTGAACAGCAGCTTGGACCAGTTATCGCGGCGTAGCAGCCGGGCGATGACGACCACACCGACGTAAGCAGCCAGGACGATCGGGCCAGGTAGGTACAACAGACCGATGACCAACGGGATCTCGGTGGGAGTGATCCGTGCGGTGTCGCGGCGGACCTCGACCTCGATCGCCAGCCGTCGGGCGATCCCGAATCCCGCCGCCAGCCCGACGCCGCCGAGCAGCGTGCCAAGACCTGGGTTGACGGGATCGGTGACCACCAGGGTGACCCCGGCCACCCCGGCGGTCAAGGTGAGGGCAGCGACGAAGGCGGTCGCCGCCATGGCTCGCCCACGCGACAGCAAGGCGCCATACGGGCGCCACTTGGCATTCACATGGGCCTCCAGCAGCAACTCAAGGGCGGTATCCTCCCCCGCCTACGGCCCCGACCAGGTGCGTGCTGTTGGCGAACTGGGCGGGGTTGACTGGGAACTCAGCCCACCTCAGCCCCGCGCTGGCCGATCTCGACACCGCTGGGACTGCCCGCAGAAGCGGGCGCGATGGTGCAGACGGGGGTCATCTAAAGCTCCTGCAGTTCGACATTCGGGACCAAGTGGTGACAGTGAGTTAAGTGGGTTTCACTCACTCGGGTGTAGCATAACTGCATTAGTGTTGCGCCGCCACTTCAGCAATCCGATCCGCGACCAGCGGTCGATCGGAAGGCCGGAAAGGAAAGCCACTTCTGGTCCAGCGTCACCGATCGCTATCGCGTGAGTTCGATATCGTCACCGGCGAGGTCGCGCACTTCCGCTCACCGCAACTGTCCGACCACGTAGCGACGCGGCGGGAAAGGCCTGTTCCTCAGCCACCGTTTCAGTTCTTGGGATGCACCACCAGTGCGCTGCCACCACCACGGCGCACCGGCTCTGCTACCGCGAGGACCTTGCCGGAGCCAAGGAACTCTAGGCCAGTTGCCGCACCGATCTCCGGAATAGTTGAGAATTGCTGGCCACGGGCCTTCAATGCCGCCTCGTACAGGTCCAGGAATGCAGGTTCCGCTTCAGTGGTTGCAACATTACGTTGGCTGGCCCGCGGCGCCGCTATTGCATCATCGAGGCTCATACCGAGATCGAGCCGGTTCACCAGGATCTGCAGCACGGTGGTGATGATCGTCGCACCGCCCGGTGACCCGAGCGCGAGGACCGGCCGGTTGTGCCGGAGGATTATCGTCGGAGCGATCGAGCTTCTTGGCCGCTTGCCCGGCCCGGGCAGGTTCGGGTCCGGCTGGTCCCCCTGGGTGGGGACGAAGTTGAAGTCGGTCAACTCGTTGTTGAGCAGGAAACCGCGTCCGGGCACGACGATCCCGCTACCCCCGGTCTGCTCGATGGTCAGCGTGTAGGCCACCACGTTGCCCCATCGGTCGCTGGTCACCAGACTGGTCGTGTTCCGGCCTTCGAACGACTGCCCGCCTGCGGATCCGCTCGGCACCGGGCAGCTCCGGTAGTCACCGTCCGGGTTGCCCGGTGGCACCGGATTGGTCGCGGCATGCAGCGGGTCGATCAGGCAGGCCCGCTCCGCGGCAAAGCCAGCCGAGAGCAGATTGGCGAGCGGCACCCTGACGTCCTCCGGATCACCGATGTAGCGGTTGCGATCGGCAAATGCACGCCGGGTTGCTTCCAGGTAAACGTGCAACGCGGCAACCGGGTCGGATGCAGACAGGCTGAAATGAGACAGGATATTCAGCGCCTCGCCGACCGTCGCGCCACCGGAGGACGGCGGGCCAATGCCGTAGATGTCCAAGCCCTTATACCGCATACGTGTCGGATCCCGCGCAATCACGCGATAGGTAGCGAGATCGGACGCTGTCATCAACCCCGGGCGGGCGTTGTAGCGGTCTGGTGCCACCAGCGGCGGGCGGCGCACCGTTTCCACGATGTTCCGCGCGAGCTCACCGCGATACAACCAGTTCACACCATGGCGGGCGAGCTGCCGGTAGGTTTGGGCCAAGTCGGGATTGCGCAATAGGCGGCCAATCGCGGGTGGCCGGCCGCCGGGTAGGAACAACGCCGCTGTGGATGTGAAGTGGGCGAAGCGGGCTGCATTGTCTGCGGTCTGTTGCTGGAAAGTGGCGTCTACCTCAAACCCGCGCTCGGCAATGCTGATCGCAGGCTGTAGTGCCTTCGCCAGGCTGATCGTCCCCCACCGGTTCAGTACCTGAGCCCAGGTGGCCGGCGTACCGGGAACGCCCACGGATAGGCCACTGGTGACGGCGTCGGCCAGCGGCAGCGGCTGCCCGGTGGCCGGATCGATGAAGGTGGTGCTGCGGACTGCCTGCGGCGCGGTTTCGCGGCCATCGAGGGTGAATACCCTCCGCGTGCCAGCCTGGTGGTAGACAAAGAATCCTCCACCGCCGATGCCAGCGGAGTATGGCTCGGTGACTCCCAGGGTCGCAGCCGCCGCCACCGCGGCGTCGACGGCGTTGCCGCCTCGGCGGAGCACATCGAGGGCCGCTTGGCTGGCATCACCATCGACGGTGGCAACCGCACCACCAGAGCCGACGGCCACCGCTTCGCTGGCGCCCCCTGTCACTGCTTCGCTGGAGCTCCCTGGCACCGCGGCGCCGGGCGCCTCAGCCGCCACTGCCGGGGTGGTAATGGTCAGGGCCGCGACGATGCCGATGATGGCTTTGACGGCGATCGCGCGAAGGCCCCCCACGATCGCCTGAGTATGAGGTGTGGCTAGCTACCACACAAGAGTGATCTGACGCGCCGGGCAAGTGCCCTGATGGACGCGCAGGACGAGCCGCTCACCATGTCTGGCACTGTGGAAGTGGGCGACCTGCCCGCCGCGAGGAGGGAGGCGCTGTGCCAGCTCAGCCCGAGCTCGTCGCGAACGGCATGCTGGCACCGGCCAGCCTGGTCGAGCTCGCGGTGCAGCGGCTGCGCAGCGAAATCCTCAGCGGCGAGCTGGTGCCCGGCGAGCGGCTGATCGAAGAGCAGCTCACCCGGCGGTTCGGCACCAGCAGGGCGCCGCTGCGCGAGGCGCTGCGGCTACTCGGCCAGCAGGGGTTGGTCGAGCACTTGCCCCGCCGTGGGGTACGGGTGACCGACCTGTCACCACAGGATGTCGACGAGCTGTTCAGCCTTCGCGAGGTCCTGGAACGGTTCGCCGTGCAGATCGCTCCGCCGGTACCCGACCCGCCGGCGCTTGCGGAGCTGGCCAACCGGCTCGACGCGATGCGGCAGGCAGCGGCCACCGGAGCCGCACTGGAGCAGGCCGAGGCACACCGGCAATTCCATGTCGCCCTGGTGGCCATGGCGGGTCATCGCCACCTGCTGCTGGTCTACGAGCCGGTCATCCTCAAGCTGCAGCTGTACATGGCAGCCAATCTGTGGCGCGAAGCGCAGATGCGGACTCCGCAGGACGGCGTCCGGCGCCACCAGCGACTGCTCGACGCGGTGGCGGCAAGCGATGTCGACGAAGTCCTGGCCGCGCTGAGCGATCACGGCGCTTGGGTGTATTTCGGCTGACCGAGCCCGCGATCTGCGATTCGGTCCGCCCGCTAGCGCGCGCGGCACGCGCGTAACGTGGACGTAACAACTCAGACCATCGGGTGACATTATTCGGTCGACAATCGACGAAGTGCGTTGCGTCTCAGCCGCTGCCAGCTCGTCGAGCTCCCCGATCGGGGTGTGTGCACTCCAGGTCAGCTACGCAGCGGAGCAATTACGGCCGCAGCAGGTCGTCGATCTCGTCTTGGAGCGGATCGCAGCTCGCGGCGAGGATGCGGTGTGGATCTCCCGCTGGTCCGACCGGGATTTGCAGGAGCGAGCGGCAGACCTGGAACGGATCCAGTTGGAGCGCGGCACCGCGGGTATGCCCCTGTTCGGCGTGCCCTGCGCGGTGAAGGACAACATCGATGTAGCCGGCCTGGCCACCACCGCGGCGTGCCCGGCGTTCAGCTATCGCCCGGCCCGCAACGCGGGCTGTGTGCAGCGGCTGGTCGATGCCGGCGCCATCATCATCGGCAAGACCAACATGGATCAATTCGCGACGGGGCTGCCCGGTACCCGCTCTCCCTACGGTATCTGCCAGAGCGTGCTCGGCGGTGATCTCATCGCCGGCGGTTCCAGTTCTGGCTCAGCAGTCGCGGTAGCCGCCGGGCTGGTCTCCTTCGCGCTGGGCACCGACACGGCAGGCTCGGGACGCGTCCCCGCCGCGATGAACGAAGTCGTCGGCTGCAAGCCGACCCGGGGCCTGGTCAGCACCGCGGGCGTGGTGCCGGCCTGCCGGTCGCTGGACTGCGTCAGTCACGCCGACCACGATCCGCCCGCTACTGGAGGCGGGTGAGCTGCTCTACCACGGAGTGTGGGTAGCGGAGCGCACCGGGGCGACCGAGCTGGGCAATCACAATGCGGCGCTGCGGATGGTGACCATGCAGGGCGGAGTCTTCGGCTGCGTCGCCACCTCCGAGGCAGTGGTGGCCGCCACCACGGGAGATCACCATGCCGGCTGACCAGATTTCCGCTGACCATGTCACCGTGCCCGCCGACCCCCACCCGTTCGGCTTCGATCCAGCGCGCACCGCGCTGATCCTCATCGACATGCAACGGGACTTCGTCGAAGCGGGAGGCTTCGGCGAGACCTTGGGCAACGACGTCAGTCTGCTACGAACGGTGATCTCGCCACTACAAGCGGTGCTAGCGGCCACCAGAGCGGTCGGGATGGCCGTCATCCACACCCGGGAGGGCCACCGCCCTGACCTGACCGACTGCCCGCCGACCAAGCTCAACCGCGGCAACCCGACCATGCGGATCGGCGACGTCGGTCCCCACGGCCGGATCCTGATCCGTGGCGAGTACGGCCACGACATCATCGATGAGCTTGCGCCGCTCGCCGGCGAGATCATCATCGACAAGCCGGGCAAGGGCTCGTTCTACGCCACCGAACTGCACCAACTGCTGGCGACCGCCGGCATCGACAACCTGATCGTCACCGGCGTCACCACCGAGGTGTGCGTACACACCACGGTCCGGGAAGCCAACGACCGCGGTTACGAGTGCCTCGTGCTGTCCGACTGCGTCGGGTCCTACTTTCCAGAGTTCCAGCAAGCCGGGCTGGCGATGATCGCCGCCCAGGGCGGCATCTTCGGTTGGGTCGCCCCGTCGAGGGCCTATCTCGACGCGCTGAGTGCAGCCAGCCCGGCCGCGGTCGTCGCGGCCACCGGCCGCGAACGGAGTTGATCGACATGGCCACCCGAACCAAGGACAACGGAACCGCCACCGAGCGGCTGCCCTGGTGGGTCAGCGGTGATCTCAACGCCGCGTTCGGTCTCGGGTTCAACGTGCTGGTCAACGTCTTGGTACTGGCCTCGCTGTGCGTGGCCGTCGTGCGAATACCCGAGGGTGACGTGTTCGGGATCATCCTGCCCGCGCTGGGAATCCAGCTCCTGATCGGCAACGGGTACTACACCTACCTCGCACGCCGACTGGCTCGCCGGGAGAACCGCAGCGACGTGTGTGCGATGCCCTATGGCCCCAGCGTGCCGCACATGTTCATCGTCACCTTCGTGATCATGCTACCGATTTTCCTGGCCACCGGGGACCCGATCCGGGCCTGGCAGGCCGGCTTGGCATGGTCGTTCATCATCGGGTTGATCGTGTTGATCGGCGCGTTCGTAGGTCCCTACATCCGCCGGTTCACCCCGCGGGCAGCGCTGCTCGGGACGCTGGCCGGCATCTCGATCGCCTTCATCTCGATGCGCCCGGCCGCCCAGATGTGGGAAGCCCTATGGATAGCCCTGCCAGTGTTCGCGATCATCGTCATCGGCTTCTTCACCAACCGGCAGCTGCCCGGCAACATCCCCATCGGGCTGGCCGCGCTGCTGGTCGGCACTGCGATCGGCTGGATCGGCGGCTATATGTCCGCCCCGGATGTGGTCACCGCCGCCAGGGACATCGCCATCAGCCTGCCGACCTTCAAATTCGACCTGCTGATCAACGGCCTCTCGGAGGTGGCGCCGCTGCTGGCCACCGCGATCCCGCTGGGCATCTACAACTTCTGCGAGGGCATGACCAACGTGGAGAGCGCGGCGGTCGCCGGGGACAACTACAACCTGCGCAGCGTGCTGCTGGCCGATGGCACCGGCGCGGTGGCCGGCGCCGCGCTGGGCAGCCCCTTCCCGCCCGCCGTCTACATCGGGCACCCCGGCTGGAAGGAGGCCGGTGGCCGGACCACGTATTCGCTGGCGTCCGGCGTGGTGATCTCGCTGATGTGCTTCTTGGGTCTGTTCGGGTTGCTCAGCGCCCTGATCCCGCTGCCGGCCATCGTGCCGATCCTGCTGTACATCGGGCTGCTGATCGGTGCGCAGGCATTCGTGTCAGTACCCAAGGCGCATGCGGTGGCCGTCGTCCTGGCGGTGATCCCCAACGTCGCGGCCTGGGCCACCGGGCAGATCGACAATGTCCTCAACGCGGCCGGCACCAGCGCGACCGAGGTCGGTAGCGACGCGCTGGCCAACGCGGGCGTCGTCTACGACGGCCTCAAGAGTCTGGGCGGCGGGGCGATCCTGGCCGGTATGGTGCTCGGTGCGATCGCGGCGTTCATGATCGACAAGCGCTACTACTGGGCGGCCGGGTACTGCGTGGCCGGGGCGGTGCTGTCGTTCATCGGCCTGATCCACGGCGAGCAGGTGTCCTGGGCAGCTAGTCCTGGCGTTGCGCTCGGTTACCTCTTCGCCGCGGTGGTCTGCCTGGCGTTCTCCATCGGCAGCACACCGGCGCCCGCAGCGATGCCCGACGAGCACGCCCCGGTGGCTACCAAGGCCCCCGAGCAGCCCGAGCCAGCACGCTGAGCGCTACCGCGGACCAGCCCAGTTTCATGGTCGACCGGCCAACGGCGTGGACGGCTGCAAACATGTCCTGCATGGACACCGCGCTGGAGACGCTGGCCGCTGCACACGGCGTCGCTACGTGGTACCGGGACGCACAGCGGCGGCGGGTCGATGTCGAACCCGAGGTGGTGCGTCGAGTGCTCGGGCTGCTCGGCGTCAGCGCAGACACCCCGGCGCAGGTCCGCGACGCGCTGACCGCAGCCAACCAGCCCGGGCTGCCCGCCACCGTGGTGTTGCGCCGGGGCCAGTGCCGGGAGCTTCCGATGCCCGGCGTGCTCACCGATGAGTGGGGCGCCCACACGCCGTTCGGCGAAACGCTACCGGCCGATCTTGCGCCTGGCTGGTACTCGCTGACCAGCGGTGATCGGCACACCACCGTACTGGTGGCCGCCCCGGCGTTGCCCGAGTCGCCGCGCACCTGGGGCTGGATGCTGCAGCTCTACGCCCTGCGCTCGGGGCGGTCGTGGGGTATCGGAGACCTCGCCGACCTGCGCGAGTTCATCGCCTGGACGGCCACCGAGCATGGCGGTGGTGCCGTGCTGGTCAATCCGCTGCATGCGGTGACCCCGACCTTGCCCGTGCAAACTTCGCCGTACAGCCCATCGAGCCGCCGCTTCGTCAACCCGCTCTACCTCAGCATCACCGACATCGGCGCCTATCGCGGTGGGGATCCGGCGTTACGGGCCGAAGTAGACGCTTTGCGAGTTGACTCGGGAGCCGAGCGGATTGACTACGACGCCGTCTGGCGGGGCAAGCGGGCCGCGTTGGAGCTGCTCTGGCACGCCGACGGCGCCCCGTGGCCGACGATGTCGGCGGGGTTGCGCGACTTCGCGACGTTCTGCGCGCTCGCCGAGCAATACGGCCCGCGCTGGTCACGCTGGCCCAGCAAGCTGCGGCACCCGGCGACGGCCGACGCGGACCCGCAGCGGGTCGCGTTCCACGCCTGGGTGCAGCAACAGTGTGACGAACAACTGGCCGCCACCCGTAACGCCGCCCACGAGATGACCATCGGGGTGGTGCACGACCTCGCCGTTGGCGTGGATCCCGAGGGCGCCGACGGCTGGGCGTTGCAAGACGTGCTCGCCATCGGAGTGACCGTGGGCGCCCCGCCAGATACGTTCAACCAGCAGGGACAGGATTGGGGGCTGCCGCCCTGGCGCCCGGACCGGTTGGCGGCGACCGGATACGCCGCGTACCGGGACATGCTGCGCGCCGTGCTCGCGCATGCCGATGGGTTGCGCATCGACCATGTCGCCGGCCTGTGGCGACTGTGGTGGGTGCCGCCGGGCGCGTCTCCGGACCAGGGCACCTACGTGAACTACGACGCCACGGTGATGATCGCCGCGCTGGCCCTGGAGGCGCACCGAGCCGGCGCGGTGGTGATCGGCGAGGATTTGGGCACCGTGGAGCCGGAAGTCACCGAGACGCTGGCGGCGCAGCGGATGCTGGGCAGCGCGGTGCTGTGGTTCGCCCGCGACGAGGACGATCCAGATCAGCCGCTGCTGGCTCCGCAGCACTGGCCGCAATGGGCCGCGGCCAGCATCTCCACCCACGACCTGCCCACGGCGACCGGCTTTCTTCGCGGCGAGCACGTGCGGGCGCGCGCGGCACTGAAACTGCTCAACGACGAAGCCGCGGAGTGGACCCAGGCCGGAGCCGAACGCGCCGAGTTGATCGCTCTGCTACGCGCCGAGGGCCTGCTCGGCGAAGCGGCAGAGGACGAAGACGACATCGTCACGGCGATGCACGCGTTGCTGGCCCGCACGCCGTGCCGGCTGCTGCTCGTCTCCCCTTACGACGTGGTGGGAGAGATACGCCAACCCAACCTGCCCGGCACCGTCGACGAGTACCCGAACTGGCGCCTGCCGCTGCCAGTGACACTGGAGCAGCTGCAGCGCGATCCACGGGTCCGGCGCACGGTCGCCGCCCTGCGCACCGCGAGCCGGGCGCTACCAGCGACGAGCATGGAACCATAGGTAGCGCGGCTCATCCTTGGAGGTGTCATGAGCGACGACTCTCTCGACGAGTTCCAGCAGAGCTCGACGGATTGGATGCTCGAGCAGGAGCTGGAGGTGGCGGCGGAGGTCTACGGTCCGGAGCCCAAGAGCCTCCGCACACCTCAGTCCGAACTGAGTGACGAAGAGCTCCTCGAGCGCTACCGAACCCTTCTGGGATTTGATTTGAAGTGGGAGACGTAGCGATACCAGCCGTGCTCCCTACCGACCGGTTGACCAACCTCGCATCGTCACGGACGTGCCCCGATCCGTGCCGTTGATGATGAGGTCGGCTACCACCGCCCTCATCAGCGGGATCCCACGCCGACGGTTCTGCGACTGTGCGGGTGTCAGCCGCCAGCGACCGCGATCACGAACGGTCAGCTCGGTCACCCGGGCACCATCCGATGCTATGGCGACGTGGCCATTGATCTCGATGTTCCCGCACACGCCGGGCGGGTAGGCGTGGTCCACAACGTTGGATGCCGCCTCATTCACGGCCAGTATCAGGTCCTCGAGTTCAGCGTCGGGCCACTGATGCGCCCTGAGCCACTCGCGAAGCCGGTCTCGGATCAACGACAGCGCCGCCGGCTCCGCGACGAGGTCCAGGTGGAAGGCGGCCGCTGGCCACGTCTGCGGCTCGTCCGACCCGGCTGCCTGGCGGCCGGGTCGGCTACCAGGCGGCTGATGGTGATCACATGGTGGCGGTAGCATCGCTGCCTAGCGTGCCTTATCCGATTTCGTTCCGCTCACTGAGGCGGCGCACCGAGACGAGGCACTGCGACGACTCACTGAGGCAAGGCCTCCTCGACCGAGTAGTAGAGCGCCAGCCGTTCATCCAGACCACTGGCTTGCAGTGGCCCGATCACCGCCCGCGTCGCGTCCACGACCAGGCGTAACGGCCCCCGTCGCAACTCCGCTCTCGATGCGGCTTCAACCAGCGCCGCCAAGCCGTGGGACCCCAGATAAGTCACCGCAGTCAGATCGACGACCACCGCCCGCCCCGCGGCGTCTCGCAATGCCTCGTCTGCCGCCGCTCGAAGCCGTCCAACGGTGAGCATGTCCACATCGCCCTCCACGACCATCACGATCGTGGCCGCCTCGCGACGCATCGAAATGCGTAGGAGCTGCTCAGCGGAGGGCTCATCCCGCGACTCGTCGCCCACCGGAGGGACAGTACCGGCCCGCCGGATATGCCCATGGCTACTTGGTCATTTCCGCCCACGCGGTCTTGCCCTCGGGCGCAATGTCGACACCCCATGCCGTGGTGAGGTTTCCGAGCATCTCCAGTCCCAATCCCGCCTCCCGGTGCAACGGGTCGGTGGAGCCCTTCTCAGCCCGGGGCAGCCTGTGCGGGGAAGCATCCTGGATAGCCACCCGCAGGCCGCGGGAACCTCGCTCCAAGGTCAACCCAGCGGCGGTACCCGCTTGACCGACCGTAATGTCCACCAGCTCGCTGACCACGACTTGGGCGGTGTCTTGCAGTTCGTCATCGACCTGCCACAGCGGACACATGTCGCGGACCAACTGCCGGGCGGTCGCCGGGGCCCGCAGGTCGCAGGGCAATCGGGTCCGCATGCGCACAACGTCGGGCCGGCGGTCGATCGCGGCCTCGGCCTCCAGCAACAGGTGATACACCGGAACGAAGACGGGCACCTGCTGGGTTGCCAGCGCTTGAGCCATCTCCTCGTCGGGTCGGCACAGCGCGACCTTCGCCGCGGGCCAGCCGCCGCATGCGGCCAGGGCGGCGGGAAAAATCTCTACCCACGACTTCTGGGGCCCCAACTGGAAGCCGTCAAGGTCGACCACAACCCGGCCGTGGTCCTGCAACTGCTTTACCAAGACTCGGCGCAACTCCGTCGCGGCATGCGATGTCAGGAATCCGCGGGGGTGCACCATCGCCACTTGGCCATGGCGACGCACCGAGACGTCAAATCCGGGGTCCATACTCCACCCTTGCTCACCGGCCACCGAGGTCCCGGTGGCGACGTCGATTTCTCTGCATACCCGGTGCGGGCCGATCCATGCCTGGCGACCGGTGCGAAGCCCCTCACCCGGATGGCAGGCGTAGACACCCGCCGAGTGGGATACCCACTGGCAGACATGGTGCGAAGCAGGAGTCACCGGAGTAGGTCGATGTCAAAGACGGGGTGGGTGAGATGGCGAGTTGGTCGGCTGCCGCCGATGATGGTATGGGTTCCGGGACCGGGAGCATGACATTGACTACTCGTCTTCAACTTGACACCCACTTCTGCGGCCGCACGCTGGTGGTGCAGCCAATTGGCCAACTGGCTCCAGAAACCTACGAGCGGCTGCGGGATGACCTGCTCAGGTACGCGGCGGAGGAACCCGCGGCGATTGTGGTCGACCTGGCCGGCATGCAAGTGGCCATCTCATCGTTGCTGACGGTGTTCCCGACCGTGGGTGACCGCATCAACGACTGGCCCGGAGTGCCGCTCGTGCTGGCTGCGGCGCCACCACAGCTGCGCGCCTTGCTCGCTCTTAGCGCCGTACCGCGCTTCGTCCCCACCTACCACTCCGTCAGCGATGCTCTCAGCGGCCTCGACGCTGCACCGCGCCATCGTCGGCGCCAGCTGCGGCTGCCGTGCGATCCGGCCAGCGGACGGCTGGCCAGGCGGTTGGTCGCGCAGACGTGCCGTGAGTGGGGCATCTCCCCAATGATCTCCGACGCCATGGTCGTCGCCTCGGAACTGACCGAGAACATGGTCCACCACGCACGTTCGGAGGGCTGGTTAAGGCTGGCTCTGCGCGGCAAGATGCTCACGGTCGCGGTGGCCGACAGCGACCCTCGCCTACCCCGGCTGCGCGTACCCGGCCTGCGCGCTGCCGGCGGTCGCGGCCTGGTGCTCGTCGACAAGCTGAGCCGGAAGTGGGGCACCGCCTCCCGCTTTCCCCACGGCAAGGTCGTCTGGGCGGTACTCACCGTCAGCCCACAGTCGAGGGCCGGTGCCCAACCCGGCTCCACGGATCTGAGCCGGAGCTGAGAAGCCGCCCAGCCCGGCCGACGACATGCTCGTCTATCTGGGAGTGGGGGCGGTGGCGGCCGCGACCCTGCTGTATCAAATCGCTCTCACCCGGATCTTCGCTATCGCCTACGGGTACCATTTCGCCTTTTTGGCCATAAGTCTCACCTTGCTGGGATTCGGCGCGAGCGGCACTCTGCTGGGGCTTCGTCGACGCCCGTCCCGGCCCTTGCGCCCAGCACTGCTCGCCCGCCTTGCGGCGGCCGCTTCGCTGGCGCTGGTGTGCGGCTACGCCGTGTCGAATGGAATTCCGTTCGATCCCTACCGGGTGGGCTGGGAATTTAGCCAGCTTGTCCTGCTGGCCGCATACCTGCTCTGCTATGCCGTTGCGTTCCTGCTCACCGGGCTGGTTCTCGGATTGCCGTTGATGAGGTGGCCGCAGCGGGCCTCAGGCTTGTACGGGGCAGGTCTCGCCGGTTCGGCGGCCGGCGCGGGGGTCGCAGTGATCATCTTAGATCGGGTGGACCCCACGGTGGCCGTTCTCCTGGCCGGGTTGGCCGCCGCTCTCGGTTCCCTCGCATTCGGGTGCGCGCGATCCGCCGCCGAGGCGCCGACCGGCCGCACCACCCGGCGGGACCGCCTCGTCGGGTTGACGGCAGCCGGCGTGGTCCTGGCGATGTTGTGGCAGACGCCTTCCTGGTTTGAGATCCGGCTGTCGCCCTACAAGCCGTTGTCCCAGCTGGAAAGCTTTCCCAGCACCCGGGTGCTGGCACGCGAGCACAGTGCAGCGTCGCGGATCGACGTCGTCTCCAGCCCCGCCCTTCACTCTGCGCCGGGGTTGACGCTCCAGTACCAGGCAGACCTGCCCGAGCAGAGCGCCGTGGTTGTCGACGGCGAGATCGTGCTCCCGGTCACCGCCAGGGAAGGTCTGACGCCTGGTTTCGTCGACGGGCTGCCCACCTCGCTGGCGCACCGTCTGCGGCCGGCGTCCCGGACCCTGGTCCTCGAGCCGGGCGGGGGGCTAGAGGTGCAGTCGGCCCTGCAGCTCGGTGCGCGCTCGGTCGTCGCTGTGGAGAACAACCGCCTGCTCGCCGAGCTGCTCACCGCCGACCTGCTCGCCCGGGCGAGCGAGGTCTATGCGGATCGGCGCGTCCAACTCGTCGTGTCCAACCCGCGGGGATACCTGTCCCGCTCGCAGGAAGCGTTCGACATCGTCACGGTGGCCCTGTCGGAGAACCGCCGCGCGGTGACGGCTGGGGCCTTCTCCCTGTCAGAGACCTATCCACTGACCGCGGAAGCGTTCGACGCCTACTTCGGTCGGCTGGCACCTGGAGGTCTGCTGGTCGTCCACCGTTGGCTGCAGCTGCCTCCGACCGAAGAACTGCGCGCCGCGGCACTGGTGACCGACGCCCTGCGACGAGCCGGTACCGACCCCGCCATGCGGATCATCGCCATCCGGTCGTTCTCGACGATGCTGATCCTCGCGAAGCAGGAACCATTCAGCCAGTGGGAGATCGAATCAGCGAAAACCTTCGCCCGGCAGCGCCAGTTCGATCTCGTCTGGTATCCGGGAATCCAACCTGGTGAAGCGAACGTTGCCAACGTGCTACGCCGCGATCGTTATCACGAGTCGTTCCAGCAGCTGCTGTCGAACGAGCAGGCCTTCTACCACGGATACGAGTACGACATCGCGCCACCGCGCGACACCCAGCCGTTCTTCTTTCACCTCTTCACCTGGGAGCAGACGCCGACCGTCATCGCCCTGCTCGGCAGGACCTGGCAGCCATTCGGCGGAAGCGGGTACCTCATCCTGGTGGCACTGCTCGTGTTGACCACGAGCCTGTCGCTGGTGCTGCTCCTGGTGCCGGCCGCCGTCATCCGCCGGCGAGAAGCCGGCCGAACAGAGCGTCACAATCGGGCGCCGCCGATGGTGTACTTCGCGGCGCTGGGACTCGGATTCCTCCTCGTAGAGGTGGTCCTCGTGCAGCAGTTCGTGTTGTTGTTGGACCATTCCGCCCGGTCATTCGCCGTCGTGGGATTTGGGTTGCTGGCCTTTTCCGGCCTCGGCAGCCTGTGGTCACCCCGGATACCCTGGCGCGCCGGGCTCACCGCGCTGGTGGCAGCCGTGGCGCTCTACCCGGTGCTGTTGGCGACAGTTCTTCCGGGATTTATCGGTGCGTCCTTGGAGATACGCATCGCGATCACGCTCCTGTTGCTCGCCCCGCTGGGACTGTTGATGGGAATCGGATTCCCCCGCGGTTTGGCATCGCTGGGCGCTGCCAGGCCCAGCCAGTTGCCGCTGGCCTGGGGGGTGAACGGGTTCACCTCCGTGGTGGGTGCCATCCTGGCGCCGATGATCGCGCTGTCTTGGGGCTTCGAGGCCGTGTTCGGTTGCGCGGCGCTGTCCTACGCGGTCGCCTTACTGGCTGCTCGCGGTCCGCGATTGCCCGTCACCGCCCCTGTCACGGCTCCCGTCACGGCTCGCGGAGCAGGGGGACGAACGCCACATCGGTGATGTTCTCGGAGATGACTTTGCCCTGCTGCTTGGTGAGCCGCCACAGCGTCTGGTAGCTGCCGGGCGAACCGACCGGGATCACCATGCGGCCTCCCTCCTTGAGTTGCTGCAGCAGTGGGGCGGGGATGTGGTCGGGGGCGGCGGTGACGATGATCCCGTCATAGGGGCCGTGCTCCGCCCATCCGAAATATCCGTCGGCGTTGTTGGTCTGAACGCGGTCATAGCCGAGCCGGTCGAGCGTCCCTGCCGCGCGCTGCTCCAGCTTCGGCAGGATCTCCACCGTGTAGACCCGGTTGGTCAGTTCAGCGAGGACGGCCGCCTGATACCCGGAGCCGGTACCTACCTCGAGGACCGCCTCCCAGGCCTGCCCGTCGAGCAGTTCGGTCATCAGCGCGACGATGTAGGGCTGGCTGATCGTCTGCCCATGACCGATGGGCAGGGGCCGGTCCTCATATGCGCGATGCATGTGCTCGGGTGGCACGAATTCGTGCCGCGGGACGGTTCGCATCGCATCAAGAACCCGGGGATCCTGCACTCCCCTCGCGGCGATCTGGGTGTCGACCATCGTCCGGCGATCCGACGGCTCTACCTGAGCCAGGACGACCTCGTCCGGCACGCCGCCGGTCGGCTCGCGGTCCAGAGTGCACGCCCCGAGAATGCTCATGACCAGGATCGACAGCACCGCGATGCAGGCGGGTGCGACGGTTCGTCTCATGGTGCCGCAACCGGTGATCACAGGATGCCGTCCAGGTGCGCGGCCAGGCGTAGCGACAACGCAGACAGCGTGAGCGCCGGATTGGCTGCCGCAATGAACGGCACCACGGAGTTGTCGGCGACGTAGAGATTGTCAAGGTCCTGGAACCTGAGGTCGGTGTCCACGACACCGGTGCCGTCGCTGCTCATCCGCAGCGTGCCGCCGGCGTGATGCGGGGTGCCCTCGTTGCCGAAATGCATGCCCTCCTCCGGATCGAAGGGGTCCGCACCGAGGAACCCGACAATCTCATTGCGCAGGTCGCGGACCTCGTTGAACAACTCGGAGCCCGAGAGGTTGGGTGTGACCCGCACCCGCGCTTTGTCACTGGGACCCGCGTCAGTGACGGTGTTGCCGTCGTCGAGGTGGCTGGCGAAGATGAATTGCAACCGCACGCCGGACCGCTGGATCGAGTCGATCCGCTGCTTGCGGACATCGTCGTCGGGATGACGAACGTCCCAGTACTTCGGGTTGATCAGGATTTCGACGTTGTAGCCGTGCTGCGACATTGAGGCCTGCTCGTGCGACAGCAGGATCTTGGCGTGGTCACCGAGCTCCCCGAACTCGCCGTCCGGCGGCAACCCGTACTCGCGTGAGAAGAACGCCGGGTGGTCGGTGAGACCCCGCCCGACCTTGCCCCGGGGATCGGGCAACTCGCTGCGCAGTGCGATCCGGGGACTCTCCAGCGAACCGGCGGCGAGCACGACTACCCGACCGCGGTAGCGCCGCTCGGCACCCCCGATGAGATCCCAACACACGACGTCGGTGACCGTATCCCCGGCACGTTCGAGCCCAACGACGTAGTGGTTGAGGTTCACCGTGAGGTTGTCCCGGCCGGCCAGGCCGGTGTAGGCCAGCGAGTCCAGGAGCAGGTCGGCCGTGGAGAAGATGCCGGTCGACTTCTCCAGCACGTTGCCGAGCTCGTCGTTGTTGCGCAGGTTCGGCTGGTGCAACGATTGGGGGAGGTCCGCGACGAGGTGCGCGGGGAAGCGGTCGCGCAGCGCGGTGACCGCCTTGCGCTGGAACGGGCCCAGCGTCCGGCGTTGCCGCAGCAGGGTCTCCGCCTCGGCGTAACCGCCGCCGCTGAGGTGCTCGCGGACGGGCTGGGGCCAGAACGCCAGCTCCCAATCCCGCATCCGCGGGATCAGCCCTGACCAGAACACCGAGCGTCCGCCGAGATTCATCTGCACGCCGAACAGGAATCTCGAGCCGGGCTCGTTGACGAAGTTGCCGACCTGGTGATAGCCCGTCAGCGCGGGCCAGTCCCCCGGCAGGTTGGTGATGTGGGTCGGGTAAATGACGCTGCCTGCCTCGAGAACCAGCACCCGGCGTCCCCGGTCGGACAGCGCGTCGGCGAGCACACCGCCGCCGAAGCCCGAGCCGATGACGACGACGTCGTAGTCGGGCCCGGCGAGATGGTTGGCACGCAGCCGTTCCTGCTGCCAGGTGCCCTCTTCGGCACGGAGGTTGTCGAAGCCGAGTAACCGCCTCGGCGGTGCTGGGGGGAACTGCACCGTCGCGCCGTCGAGGTGGTGGTCTTGGTCTGTGGACAGCTCCAGGTTGGCGCCGCTCATCCAGAACGCGCCGTCGAGGAGCAGCTTCATCTCGAGCTGGGACGGATACCGGTCGCGTTCGAGCTCGAACAGCCAAGCGCCGTCCCGGTAGCTGCCGTAGATGTCACGGTCCCAGCCGTCGACGGCGTCGCGGACGGTCACCCGGTGGCTCGGTCGTAGGTCGACGGTGTGGAAGAAGACCCGGAAGACGTCCACTTGCGGCAAGGCGAGCGCGACCACCGCCTCTGGCGCCGCCAGTCTGCGTGCCGACGCCGCCTGCTCAGGCGACGACGAGCCACTGTGATACGGGATATAGACCATGATCAGCGCTCTCCCGTTTCCTTGGTGAATCAGCTGCCTTCTTCGCCGCGGAGGAATCGCTCGAGCTCGGCGGCCAGCTCGTCACCTGATGGAAGATTCGAGAAGTCAGGCGGCGTGGCCAACTCACCGTCGAACACGGCCTCCAGACCGCGCACCACCTCGCGGTGCTCCGCACTGGTGGCAAGGACGTCGTCGATCTGGGTGAGCACGTTGGCAGCCGCGGCATGCAACTCGGCAGCGTCGAGCTTCAGACCGGCCACGCCGGCCAGCGCGTCGACGAGTGCCGCACTGGCCGCCGGGTAAGGCAATGATGCCAAGTAATGGGGCACCCGCGCCCAGATCCCGATGGCAGGGATACCGGCGGCGGCGAAGCCCTCCTGCAACGCGGTCTGAATCCCAGCCGGCACCTCGGTGGCGCCAGGCACCACACCCACTTGCTCCGCCAGCTCGGCCACGGTGGCAATCCCCGTCAGACGGACCGGGCGGGTGTGCGGAACGGGAGCGGGGTAGGCGCCGAGGCCGACCACGAGTCGAACCCCGAGCTCTTTGGCCAGCCCTACGACAGCCCGCACGAAAGCATGCCACGCCATATCAGGCTCGGGCCCCACCAAAGCCAGGACACTCTTGCCTGCACCGTCCTGACCGACCCGGAGCTCGATCTCGGGCCAGTTCAGGCCCGCGAGGACTCCGTCGGATATCCGCGCGATGGGGCGGCGGGACCGGAAGTCGATGAGCTCGTCCGCGCAGAAGGTAGCCAGCACCTCGGTCGGAATCGCCTCGAAAATCGCCGCGATGGCGCCCTGCGCCCCGAATCCAGCATCAAGCCAGCTCTCGGTGGCCAGCAACAGCACCGGCGACTCCAACGCGCGGTGGGTGTGCAACTCGTAGCGGGCGGACGTCATCGGACGGAGAGGATCTGGTCGGTCATAGCCACCAGCCTTCCGCTCAGGCGGGCCCGTGTCACCTCAGCCTGCATTCGCTGCGTCAGCGGACAATCCCTCGTACGATGTGAACTGGAGCCATCGAGGGGAGACCGTCGTGCCAGCATTGCGACGTATCGTCCACGAGGTCAGCTCCGTCGAGCTGGGCGCGACCACCCGGTACGAGCGGCGCCAGCTCGTGGTCGGTCGAGATCAGACCGAGGCGCTGTTCGCTGATCCTGCGCTGTCGTCGGTGCGGGTGCATACCACGATGCCGGGCGACCGGGTTCGGATCATCGCGCCGATGGACGTGGTGGAGCCGCGCTCCAAGGGGCAGGGTGGAGGGATGTTCCCGGGTTGGATGGCGCCGGTCAACCGCAAGCGTGGCGGCGACACGCACGTGTTGCGCGGGGCGGCGGTGCTGGCCGCGGGGCACCTGCCACGCAATCAGGAGGGCCTGATCGACATGTCGGGTCCGGCTGCGCAGCTGTCCCCGTTCGGCCGGACCAACAATGCGGTGATCGAGTTCGACCGCGCTGACGGTGCCTCATGGCAGGACGCTGAGATCGCGGTGCGCCGGGGGTTGCTGCGGCTGGCGGTGCACCTCGCCGATGCCGCCGTCGACGCTGCGCCCGACGCGGTCGAGGAGCTGGCGCCACCGCACCAACCCGGCACGCCCACCGGCGGGCTTCCTCGCGTCGGTGTGATCACCAACCTGCAGACCCAGGGCGCGTTCAAGGACGTCTTCGTCTATGGGCGCAGCATGGCGGGCAGCCTGCCCACCCTGTTCGACCCAGTGGAGATCGAGGACGGTGCCGTGGTCAGCGGCCAGTACGGGCACCCGGCGCTGCGCAACCCGACCTACCTGCACCAGAACCATCCGGTGATTGCCGAACTGCGGGCCCGCGACGGCCAGGATCTGTGCTTCGCCGGTGTGGTGCTGTGCCCGGAGCCGGTGGAGCAAGGCGACAAGGAACTGGTCTCCACGCACGCCGCCTGGTTGTGTCGCGCTGCCGGCTTCGACGCCGTCATCGTGACCAAGGAGGGCGCGGGCAACGCCGACAACGACCTGATGTTGAAGGTCGATGCGCTGGAGGCCGACGGTCTGACCGCGGTGGCGCTGTACGCCGAGATGTCCGGCGCGGACGGTACCGGCCCGCCGCTGGTGGCCGGCCCGCGGCGCGGCGCGGTGATCAGTACCGGCAACTACGACCAGCGGGTGCAGTTGCCGGCCGTCGAGCGAGCGCTGGGCGGCGACCACCTGAAGATCGCCAACGCGGAGGCGACCGCTGCGGTCGAGATCCCGACCGCTGCGATCCTCAGCGCTCTGAGCCCGCTGGGTGCCGGGCGCCTGACCTGTCGGGAAGAGCCGCAGCTGGTCGGCGCGGGGTCGGGAGGTACAGCCTGATGCGCATCGTGCACTACGTCAACCAGTTCTACGCCGGGCTCGGCGGCGAGGAATCGGCCGGTCTCGGCCCCCGGGTGCTCGAAGGGACGGTCGGCCCCGGGCGGCTGCTGACCCAATTGCTGGGGGACGAGCACCAGATCGTGGCCACCATCGTGTGCGGTGACGACTACGCGGCCTCGAACACGGCCGTCGCCCCGGAACTGCTCGAGATGGCCCGCGCGGCCGGTGCCGAGCTTCTCGTCGCGGGGCCCGCGTTCGGCAGCGGGCGCTACGGGCTGACCTGCGCCCGGCTGGTCGCCGCCGCCCATGCCACCGGCCTGCCGGCATTGACCACGATGCACCCGGACAATCCCGGCATCACCGATGCGGGTGCAGCGCCGGTGGTGGCCGCGGGCGCCACTGCCAGGGAGATGCGCCCGACCTTGCAGCGGGTCGCCGCCGCAGTCGTGAAACTGGCCGCCGGCGCGACACTGACCGCGGCGGACGGCCTGGTCACCAAGCCAGCCCGGATCGGCCGGCTGGTCGAGCAGCGCGCTGCCGCGCGGGCCGTCGAGCTCGTGCTTCGCCGGCTGGGCGGTGACCGAGAGGCGACCGAGATCCCCGTCGGCGGGTTCGACGCGGTCGACCCGGCCGCACCGGTGGACAAATCGGGCAGCGTGACCGTCGCACTGGTAACCGAGGGTGCTGTGGTGCCGGCTGGGAACCCGGATCGGCTCGAGTCGGCTCGCGCCACCCGCTGGCTGCGTTACCAGATCGAGGGAGTCGACGAGCTCGCCTCCGGGGTATGGGAATCAGTGGCCGGTGGCTTCGCCACCACCGCGGCCAATGCCGATCCGAACCGGCTACTGCCGCTGGACGCTGCCCGCCGGCTGGAGCGTGAGGGTCTGATCGGCCGGCTGCACGGCGAGTTCCTGGTCACTGTGGGCAACGGGACGCCGGTGGCCACCGCGCGGCGGTTCGGTGTCGAGTGGGCCGCGGAGCTGCGAAAGGCCGGTGTGCAGGCAGCGATCCTGACCGCCACTTGAGGAACGGGGACGCGTTGCGGGTCAACGCTTGCCAAGGAGCTGGAGCGGGCCGGTATCCCCACCGCCCTGATCACCAATCTGGTGACGATCGCCGAGCAGGTCGGTGCGCCGCGCATCGTGCCGGGCCGAGGCATCCCTTACCCGTCAGGCGATCCGAATCTGCCGCCGCCCGCCGAGCAGGCATGGCGGCAGCGGCTTGTGCGGCGCGCCCTGGAGGCGGTCGCCACCGCGGTGGAACGCCCGACAATCTTTGAGGTTGGTGATGTCAATGCCTGAGGCGGCGGTGGTCCGCGCGGCCAGTCTCGTACTGGCGCATACGCCGGGCCTGGCCCGGCACGGTTCCAAGCCGATGCGCACGCTGGCCGGTAACGCGGAGCTCACGACCAGTTTCCTGGCCAACTTGCGCAGTTTTGACGATGCCGTCAGCTACCCGCCGCACCAAGCTTTCTTGGGCGCATGCCACCCGCGCGAGTTGGCGCCCCGCCCGTGGCTCGGGACCAAGTGGGCCGGCGCCGATCGCTTCGCGCCGTTCGGGGAACTGATGCCGGAGGAGGAGTTCCTCGGGTTGATGGCCGCAGTCGACGAGTTCGATCTGCTGGTACTCGCTCCGGAGATCGCCGAGCTGGCTGCCAAGCGGCTGGCTGACCATCCGATGGCGGCCTACCTGGAGCGGGATCGGATCTCCGCAGCGGCCGGGGACGTTGCCGCTGCAGTCGCCGGCGGCGCGCTGCCGGTACACCTGGCGCCCGACAACCCCGCGGGCGCGATGCGCGGCGCGCACGAGGAGGACGAGTCGCTGGTCGCTCACGTGCTGCTGGAAAACCTCGCCTGTAAGGCCACCGGGACCCTGGCGCTGCTGCACCTGCTGCACGATCACGGCGTCGACCCAGCGTCCATCGGCTACACGATGTCCTGCTCCGAGGAGGCCGTCGGTGACCGCTACCAGCGCGGTGGGGGCAACATGGGCAAGGCCATCGCGTCTGTCGCGGGCCTGACGGAGTCGTCCGGTGCGGACGTCAAGAACTTCTGCGCGGCACCGATCCCGGCGCTGGTGATCGCCGCCAGCCTGGTGGTGGCGGGGGTGGTCGAGCAGGTCGCGGTAGTCGCTGGCGGCTCGCAACCCAAACTGGGAATGAAGTTCGAAGGGCACCTGCGCCACAGTCTGCCCATACTGGAAGACGTGCTCGGCGGGGTTGCAGTCCTGGTCACCGCCGATGACGGCGTTTCCCCCAGGATCAGGCTCGACGCCGTCGGGCGCCATCGGGTGTCCTCGGGCGGTTCCGGGGCGCAGATCTTTCATGACCTGGCTGTGGGACCGCTGGAGACCATCGGCGCGCGAATGCTGGACATCGATGACTACGCCACCGAGCTGCACAACCCGGAGATCACCGAGCCGCAGGGCTCGGGAGACGTCGCGGCACGCAACTACCGCACGATTGCGGCGTTGGCCGCCCGCCGCAAGGAGATCACCCGGGATGAGATCGCCCCATTCGTCACCGACCGTGGTATGCCGGGTTACGCACCTACCCAGGGTCACCTTGCGTCCGCGGTATGTTACCTGCCCCATGCCCTGAACCGGCTGACGGCGGGACCGGCCGACCGGGTGTTGTTGATAGCGAAGGGCAGCCTGTTCCTTGGGCGAATGAGCCAACGGTCCGACGGCATGAGCGTGCTACTGGAACGTAACGGAGGCTGATACATGGCTGTGACGGAAGCGACGAAAGAGAACTTCGAAGAGCTCGTCGGGTCAGGTTCGGTGCTCGTGGACGTGTGGGCCGAAAGCTGTCGCCCGTGCGTGCTGCTGGGGCCGCACATGGAGAGTATTGCGAGTGCGAACCCAGATCTGACTGTGCTCAAAGTGGACGCCAGTAAGGCGCGGCGGCTGTGCATGTCGCTGCAGGTGCGCGGCCTTCCCACCATCCTGCTGTTCTCCGGCGGCCAGGAGGTGGCGCGGATCTCCGAGCCCAACCTGACCGCCGAGCAGGTGGATGCGTGGCTGGCGGAGGAGTTGGCGCAGTTACCTACAAAGGAGGCGTGAATGTTCGACGGCAAGCAGGTCATCGCGATCGGGGAACGCGACGGGATTTCGGGGACGGCGATTGCGGCCTGTGTCAAGGCAGCGGGCGCCCCGGTGGCCTATGTCGCCACCGAATGCTTCGTTTGAACGGCTGCCGGGGCCATGGACCTGTCCACCCAGGAGACGATCAAGCGCCTGGCCGATCGGCACGGCGCTGACGCGCTGCTGGTCGTGCTCGGTGCGCCGGACGCGGAAAGCGCCGGGATCGCCGCCGAGACGGTGGTGCTCGGTGATCCGAGCTGGGCAGGACCATTGGCTGGGGTCCAGTTGGGCCTCCCTGTGTACCACATCCTCGAAGACGAGCTGCGCGCCGCCGTTCCCGACGAGGTGTGGGAGGAGCAGGTCGGATTGATGGTCGACGTTTTGGAGGTGGAGGCGATCGCCGACGCAGTGCGCGAGTTCCGCGACCAAGCGCCCAGCTAGCCGGTTCAGCCGGTGTTGCGCATTCCGGCAGCGATGCCGTTGACGGTGCGCAATAAGGCACGGCGCAGGTCCGGGTCGGGCTCGTCCACCTCACGACGCCGAGCCAGCAGCGTGACCTGGAGGTGATGCAGCGGCTCCAGGTAGGCGGCCCGCACCTGCAAGGTGTGGCGTAGCAGGTGGTGGCGGGCGAGCAGGGTCGAATCGCCGGTGAGCCGCAACACCTCGCGCTTGGTCAAGTCGTACTCCCGCACGACATTGTCGAAAAGCGGCTGCAGACGGGGTTCGACGAGGGCCGAGACATAGGACTCCGCGATCCGCAGGTCGGTCTTGGCCAGCATCATTTCGACGTTGCCGAGCAGGTTGGTGAAAAACGCCCAGTCCCGCATCTCTTCGAGTTCCGGACCGAGCCCGGCGTCACGGGCGGCCCGCAGGCCGCTGCCCAGGCCGTACCAACCAGGCACCAGCATCCGGGTCTGGGTCCAGCCGAACACCCAAGGGATCGCCCGCAGCCCTTCCAACGTGGTCTTGCCGCTGCCCGGTCGCCGCATCGGTCGGGATCCGACATTGAGCCAGCTCAACTCGTCGACCGGGGTGGCAGCGGAGAAAAACTCGCTGAGCTCGGGAAGGCCGACGAAGTCACGATAGGCCGCGTGGGCGGCTGCGCTCACCACGTCCATCGCCTCGTCCCACCGGGCCAGCACCTCCGGGGGTACCCGCGACGTCTGGTGCAGCAAGGTCGCCTCCAGCACCGCGGCGAGCAGGACCTCGAGGTGATCGTGAGCCAGAGCGCTCAACGAGTACCGGTCGGAGATAACCTCGCCCTGTTCGGTTACTTTCAGCGTGGCGTCGACCGTGCCGTACGGTGAGGCGGCCACCGCCTGCCCGGCCGGCCCGCCGCCCCGACCGACCGAGCCGCCGCGGCCGTGGAACAGTCGCAGCCGGACCCGGTGGGCGGACGCGGTGTCACGCAGCTGGCGCTGCGCCTTATGGATGTCCCACTGCGAGGTGATGATCCCGGCGTCCTTATTGGAGTCGGAGTACCCGAGCATCACCTCTTGCAGGTCTCCCCTGGCTCGGACCAGCTGCCGGTAAGCGGGATCCCGCAGCATCATGTCGAGCAGCTCTCCCGCCCGGCGCAGCTCGGTAGCCGTCTCGAACAGCGGCACGAGATCCACCGTGCACCGACCACCGGCCGCCGGTCCCCCTGCTGGCGGCAGCGCAACCAGACCGGCTTCCCGGGCCAGCACCGCGGCGGCCAGCACGTCGTCCACACCTTTGGACATCGAAATGACGTAGGTGCTGGCAGCCAGCTCACCGAAGGTCTGCTGGGCGGTTCGGATCGCATCGAAGATGGCGAGCACGTCCGCCGCCGCTGGCGGCAGCTCGGCGGAGCGGGCGGTCAATGACCGCCGTCCGGCCAGCTCGCGGGACAGCAGCGCCGCCCGCTGCCCGCGATCTAGTTCGGCGTAGGGCGCTGGGAGCTCACCGAGGGGTTCGTAGAGGGCCGCGAGGGCGACATGATGCTTGTCGGCGTGCTCGCGCACGTCCAGGGCGGCGAGGTGCAGGCCCAACGCTCCGGCGCTACGCAATGTCCGGGCCAGCGTGCCCTCGGCGATGCGTTCCCCGAGATGCGCACGCAGCGATGCGTCCATCACCTCCAGATCGGCGATGTAGGACTCTTCTCCCAGGTAATCCTGTCCCTCCTTGTGTGGGGTGCCATCGCGAATCCGCTGCTGGGTTCGGGTCAGGCGGGCGTGGATAAAGGAACTCTTCAGGCGGTAGGGCTCGTCGACGTTGAGCCGGATGTAGCGGTCATAGACCTCGGGCAGCAAACGCCGATCCTGGGCGAGGCTGCACCGCAGTGCCTCGGAGACGCCGACCATGCGCACGGAGACACTGAGCTCGTGGATAAGCTGCTCGATCAGCGCCAGTTGGATGTTCAGCGCCCGGTTCGCGTAGAGCCGCAAGACGTCGAGGGTGACCTGCGGTGAGACGTTGGGGTTGCCGTCGCGGTCCCCCCCGACCCAGCAGCCGAGCACCACCGGACGCGACCGTGGCGGCAGCGCGAATGCCACTCGGGCGAGCTCGTCTTCGAAGTCCTCCAGCAGGTCAGGCACAGCATGGGTGCCGAGTTGCTCGAGGTAGTAGGCGACCGCACGAGCCTCGTCGAGAACCGTCGGCCGGCCGGGTCGGATCTCGTCTGTCTGCCACAGCAGATCGACCAGCCTACTGAGCCGCCGTTGCGACTGCTTCTTGGGCAAGTTCTGATCGAGAACGTCGGCCACCCGGCGCAGAATGCCCTGCACCGACGCGCGGGACACCTCGGTCGGGTGCGCGGTGAACACCGGCCGCAGCTCCATCCGCGCCAGCACCGTCTCCACCTTGGCCCGGTCGACATTTCGAACCAGCCGGTTCATCACCGCGCGCAGCGGTCCCTGCCGCCAGCCGACCTGGGTGCGTTGCTCCCGAGAGCGGTGCAGCTGCTCAGCCACATTGGCGAGCTGGAAGTAGATCGAGAACGCTCGAGCGAGCTGGACGGCCGTGCCGATGTCCAGCGTGGACAGCAGCGCCCTGATCTCCGTGCTGCCGTCCTGCGGCGCTGCCCGGGCCAGCCGCCGTACCTCCTCCACCAGCTTGAGCAGTTCCTCGCCGCCGTGGCGGACCAGCGTCTCACCGAGCAGCGTCGACAGCAGGCGGATATCGGCTCGCAACGCAAGATGTTGCGACTCCGAGACGACACCGGCGTGGGCGGCCACCAAGTCCAGGCGCTTGGTTGGTTCAGCGTTCGACTCGTGTCGGGCGGTCACCGTCATCTGCTTCCCCTCATCCGGCGCCGAGCAGGAATACAGACCGTTAGTGGTATTTCAGTGGCGGACTTCCGTATCGCCGCCACACCCAGTTCAACGTCGTGACAACAGCCTCAATCCATCCCGGCCGATCCGCCAGGTGGGCATGCAGTGGCCGGTGCACGGCGAGCTTCTCCGCGGCCAGACATTCCGCCTCGATCAACTCGTCGTAGGCGACGCTGATGCTCTTTGCGACCGGCGACGGAGCGAGGCGCCATGGCCCGCTCTTCGGGCTGACGATCGCGTTCGCCAGCCAACGGCAAGTCTCCACCACGCCGGCGCCGCACCAATCCGGTACACCCCGCCTGACTTGCTCGTCATGTAACCGCTCAGCCGCCTGCCAAAGCGCGACGAACTCGGCCTGCGGAACCCGCACGTTTCCTACCGGAATCTTGGCGAAATCCGCAGCCGACACATCCACGCTATCGATAGTCACACGCTCCAGCCGGCAACCCCAAGCACAGCTCCACAAGCTTTTCCCGGTGTTAACAACTCCGCGCTCAAGGTCGCGAGGTAGCCGATCGCTGGACGTCGTCCTGCAACACCAGCACATGGGCGAGGCGGTCGTGGAGGCCTTGCCGCTTGGGTGGGCGCAGCACTCCCACCGTTACGATCCCGTCATATGCCGCCCCGATCAGCACGGCGGCCAGCAGTGGCCAGCAGCCTCTTGGAGAGATCCGGCGGGTCTGGTAGAGGTCGATCAGCGCATTATCGATTTCCTGTTGATCTCGGCCATGCCCATGCCGCAGCTTATCAATCTCGGTCTTCGCCTCCCGCATCTGCTCCATATTCCGTCGCATAAAAGACGACCCGAAGACAGCCATGAGCACTAGCTGAGGCGGCAGCCGGACCGCCCAGCGAATCATCGAAGCGCGCCAACCCGGACGCCGGCCCGTGACCTCACTCACTGTCCGTAGACCAAGGACAGCCTGACCCGCTGTGCGGCCGGCCAACGCCGTCCCTGCAACGAAATAGCAGCCGGCGACAGCCAAGTCCTCCCGCTGCGCGGCAGGAGATGAGTCGAGCCACGGCCGGCCCCGCAGGCGATCCAACCCCAAACGTGCTGCGATGAGGATCATGACGTCGATGGCTCCCGCGAGCAACCGGCGCGACGGCGACGCGACCAGGTCCACGGCCGCCGAAGCTACCAGCGGCTCGCCCGGCGAGTGCCGTCGGCGTCAGCCGGCCAGCGTCGCCATGTCGCTGATCGTCTGGGTCGTGCCGTCGGCGGTGAACGTCAGCTGGTAGGAGGCGTCAGCCAAGCAGGCCCACAACTCGGCTCGGGCATCACCGGCGCGCCACACCATGGCCAACTCCCCGGCGGGACGGTCGAGCAGGGTGAACTCGCCGCCAAAGGCCGGATGCGTGCTACGCAAGCGGATCAGCCGGGTCAGCGCCTGGACCACCGGTTGCCGGAGCGCCTCGGCTACCTCAGCGTCGGTGTAGCTGCGGCGGTTGATCTCCCGCGCGTCCCCGGTACGGGCTGCCAGCTCGGGCTCGTTACAACCGGCGAGCAAGCCGACGTAGTAGACCTGCGGGATTCCCGGTGTGAACAGCTGCATCAGCCGAGTCAGCAGGTAGCGCCGGTCATCCCGACCGACAGCGTCGTAGGCGGTGCAGCTGACCTGGTAGACACCCCCGCCCCGGACGGTGCTCGGTCGGGCAACGCCGCCGCTGTTGCGGGAGATCGTCGCCACCAGGGCGTCGATCTGGGTGGTGGACAGCAGGCCGTTGTCGGTCGGCTCCCGACCGGGGCCCGCGTCCACCATCCCGACGCCGTCGTGGGTGTCGAGCACTGTCACCGCGTTGCGGGGCCGGCGGCCCAGCCAGTCACGTAGGGGCCGGCTGTCTCCGGTGAAGACCGCGTGCAGGATCAGCGGCGCCAGCACGAAGTCGTAGACCCAGTCGACGTGTGCGGCGGTCTCGACCGCGTACCGATGGTGCGCGTGCACCTCGGCGAGGACCTCGAGACCGAGGTGCCGGGCCTCGGCGGCGACATCGACGATGAACTCGGCGGTCTCCGGGGTCAGGAAACACGAGGTGCCCGCGGTCTTCACCGCGTAACCGACGGCGTCCAGGCGGACCATCGCCATCCCGCAGTCCGCGAGCCGACGTAGCGCCGTCGAAAGGTACTGGCGGGCGAGCGGGTGGTGGACGTCGAGATCGATCTGATGGCTGGTGAACGTGGTCCACGCCAGCCGTTGCCGTCCGCCGAGGGCAAGCTGCGTGAAGGGCAGACCCGGTCGGGGCCGGATGATGCGGAGCAGGTCGGCCTCGGTCGCGCCGGCGGGGAAGACCCGGTCGTAGGTGAGAAACATGCCGGCGTACCGCGACTGCTCGCCGTGCTCGATGACGTCGCGGAACTGTGCCGACCGATCCGAGACGTGGTTGACGATGAGATCGGCAATCACGTCCAACCGAGTGTCCGGCGAGGCGCCGAGGCGCCGCAGGTCCTCCCAGGTACCCAGCCGCGGATCGACGGTGAGGTGGTCGACGGGGTCGAAGCCGGCGTCCGCACCGTCGTAGGGGAGGAAGAACGGCAGCACGTGCACTCCGCCGAAGAGTCCGGCCAGCGGACCCTCCAGCAGCCGGGCGAGACCGGACAGCGACCCGCCGAGCCGGTCGGCGTACGCGATCAGTTGAACCTGGTTGCGCATGCCGCTACAGGAAGCGGGCGAGGTAACCGGTGGCGGCCGGTAGCGCGGTTTGCGGGTCGCCCCGCAGCCGGCACTCCAGCGCGAGCCAGCCGTCGTACCCGATGTCGTGCAGCGCGCCGAAGGCGGCGGGGAAGTCGAGGTGACCCGTGCCGGGCTGGAGCCGGTTGGAGTCGTCGACGTGCACGTGCGCGATCCGCGACCCGGCGCCGGTGATGGCCTTGGCCAAGTCGTCTTCCTCGATGTTCATGTGGAAGAGGTCGGCGCATACCCGGATGGAGTCGTAGCCGAGTTCTCGTTGCACCTGCATGGCCAGATCGACCGCCTGCTCCAGCCGGTTGATCATGTAGTCCTCGTACCGGTTGATCGGCTCGACAGCGAGCCAGACCCCCTCCCGTGAGGCATGCTCGCCGAGCTCCGCCAGCGCCTCCAGCAGCACTTTCCGGTCGTTTTCGGCGGTGCGGGGTGGGGTGAACGGCGGCAGCCGCAGGCTGAACATTCCCCAACTGGCCGGGGTGAGTACACCTTCGCCACCCAACTCGGCGATAACCGTGAGTTGCAGCCGCAACTGGGCGATGGCGTCCCGCCGCAGCTCCGCGTCGAAGTCACCGATGAAGTGATCCGTCTCCGGGCACACCGTCTGCATCACCACGCCACCGCGGGCCGCGGCACGCAGCTCCGGCAGGCGGGCGGCGAAGTGGCCGTCCCCGCGGGCGCGCAGCTCGATGCCGTCGAAACCGGCCTGGCGGGCGAAGTCGAACTTGGCCTGGAGGCTGTCACCCGGCAGCAACTGCTCCTGACACGCCAGCTTCATTCCCATCGGACCCCTCTCCCCCGGGTGAGACGATGTGCGTCCTATCGCGGGATGAGCGTAGTTGGTGCGAAGGAGGCTCGGTGCGCACGCTGGTCTTGGATGGTCCGCGTCAGTTGCAGCTGTCCGAGCAGCCGTCCCGCCCGCTGCAGCCGGGCGAGGTGCGGCTGCGCGCCCGGCTGAGCGGGATCAGCCACGGCACCGAGCTGAGCCTGTACCGCGGGACCTCCGCATTCGCCGACAAGGTGTTCGACCGTGGCGCGCGCGCCTTCGTTGCCCCGCCGGCCGGCAGCGCGTCCGCGTACCCGGTGACTCTCGGTTATGAGATGGTCAGCGAGGTCGTCGAGGTCGGCTCTGAGATCTCCGGCATCAAGGTGGGCGACCTGGTGCACACCGGCACGCCGCACCAGGAGGAGACGGTGCTCGAGGTGGCCGCGTCGCTGCAGGCCACCTACCCGCTGGTGGTGCTGCCCACAACGGAGAGGTTGGAACGAGCGCTGTTCATCAGCCTGGCCGCGGTCGCGCTGCAGGCGGCCCACGACGCGGAGATCAAACTCGGGGACGCGGTCAGCGTGCACGGGCTGGGTGTGATCGGTCTACTGGCGATTCAGATGTGCCGGCTGGAGGGCATTCAGAACGTCATCGGCGTCGACCCGAACCCGCACCGGCGGGAGCTCGCCGCGGGCTTGGGCGCCACCCACGTGCTCGACCCCGCTAACGCCCGGCTCGGCCTGCGGGTCCGCGAGCTCAACGAAGGCCGCGGTGTGGACGTGGCGATCGAAGTGTCCGGGTCGGACCAGGGGCTGCAGGGTGCGCTGGCGGCGGCGGGGTTGGGTGGCACAGTCGTGGCGGCGGGCTTCTACCAGGGCGGCGCGGCGAATCTGCGGCTCGGCGAGGAGTTCCACCACAACCGGCTGTCGTTGATCGCGTCGGTCGGAGCGTGGGGGGCGCCGCACCGCCATGCCCCGCTCTGGGATCGGCGCCGGGTTATGGACGTCGCCACTCGGCTGCTCTACACGGACCGTGTCTCGATCGAGGGGATGCTCGAGCGAAGGTTCCGGTTCGACGACGCCCCTGCCGCATACCGGTGGCTGGACGAGCACCCGCAGGGGGCGGTGAAAGTCGCTCTCGTGTACGGGGAACAGCTCAAATGAAATCAACGCCAATGAATGCAATCGGCGTCGGCCTCGTCGGTTACGGCACGTCCGGTTCGGTTCTGCATGCCCCGCTGATTGGAGCCGAACGGCGGCTGCGGCTGCGTGCCGTCGTCTCCCGGTATCCCGATCGAGTGCACCGTGACTTCCGGTCGGTGGTGGTAGTGCCGACGGTCGGCCGGCTGTTGGACGACCCGGCAGTCGAGCTGGTCGTCGTCGCGGCACCGAACGCGCTGCATTACGAGTTCGCCCGGTTGGCGTTGCTGGCCGGGCGACACGTGGTCGTCGACAAGCCGTTCGTCGTCACCTCAACCGAGGCGGACGAGCTGATCGGGATTGCCGGCCAGCAGGACCGGCACTTGGCCGTGTTTCACCAGCGACGCTGGGACAGCGACTTCCGGACCGTCGAGCGGTACGTCCGGGACGGTCTGCTCGGCCGGGTCAGCACGTACGTCGCCCGCTACGACCGCTTCCACCCGAACCCCGGGATCCGGGATCAGAACCAACCTGGTGGCGGCGTCCTCTACGACCTGGGGTCGCACCTGCTCGACCAGGCACTGCACCTGTTCGGCCTTCCGCAGACCGTCCTGGGTGACGTCTTCGCGCAGCGCCAGGGCGCGGCCGTGGACGACTACTTCCACCTCGTGCTCGGCTACGGGCAGCTGCGGGCGATCCTGCACGCCGGCTCGCTGGTGCGCGCGCCAGGTCCCCGTTTCGAGGTGCACGGTGACGCAGGATCGTTCGTCAAGTACGGCATCGACGGCCAGATCGCGGCACTGCTGGCGGGGAAGCGACCAGGTGACCCCGGCTGGGGGATAGACAACGAGGAGGGCTACGGCATGCTCACCACCGAAGCCGGCACTGACCGGCTCGCCGGCGTCCCAGGCGCGTACGAGTCGTTCTACCGTGAGATGGCGGCCGCGATCCGCGAGGAGGCGCCGGTGCCGGTGCCCGCGACGCAGGCCCGGGACACGATCCGGATGATCGAATGCGCGCTGCTCAGCAGCAGGGACGGGCGTGCGGTAGTGGTCCAGTGAAGGACGTCGTCGTGCTCGAGGGAAACCGCTTCTACGTCGCCGACTCGTACGGTGACGTGGGCTGCGGCAGCGAGGGGCTGTACGCCGACGACGTGCGGGTGCTGCGCCGGTGGCGGATGCAGGTGAACGGGCAGCGGCCCGCCCTGCTCGGCGGCGGCCAGGACGGCGCCCACTTCTGTTGTTCGGTGTACGGGCACATCCCCGTTCTCCACCTGAGCACCCGTCGGCAGCTGACGATCAGTCAGGCCGGCCTGCGCGAGACGCTGTCCGTCACCAACCACGATCACCAGGTCCAGCAGGTCGTGGTCCGCTACGAGTTCGACGCCGACTTCGCCGACCTGCTCGAGGTGAAGAGCCGCGAGCTGGCCAAACCCGACCTGCTGTTTGCCCGGCGAATGCCGCCTGCCTCGATCACGCATGAGTGGTTGCCCAAGCTCGGTGCTTACCGGTTCTCGGCGGTCGTCAAGAGCTTGCGCGACGGTGCCTGGCGGGCAGGCGTCCAGGTGTCGTTCTCCGAGCCGGTCGTGCCGGGGGACGGCGAGGTCTTCTTCGAGGTGGCGATCCCCCCGCGGACCACGTGGCGAGTGGATGCCTATGTCGTGCTGCTCGGCGACGACCTGCACGCCGAACACAGCGATCCGGGCGGTGTCCTCGACCGCGCCGAGCGGCGAGCGCATGACCGCCTCGAGCGCTGGCAGCGCACCGTTCCCATGCTGGCGACGCCGTCGGCGCCGCTGGTTGAGACCTACCGGCGGTCTGTCGCCGACCTGGCGGCGCTGCGCATGCCAGGAATCCAGCACGACCACGACGCGTTGCTACCCGCGGCGGGGCTGCCCTGGTTCATGACGATCTTCGGGCGGGACACCGTCATCACCTGCCTGCTGGCCATGGCGCTCGGCCAGGACCTGGCTCGCACCGCGCTGCGCGCGCTGGGCCGCCTGCAGGCCACCAGTGACGACCCGGCACGCGACGCCGAGCCGGGCAAGATCCTGCACGAGCTCAGAGTTGGCAAGGTGGCCGCCTTGTCCAATTCCCTGCCGTACTACGGGTCGGTCGACTCCACCCCGCTCTACGTCATGCTGGCAGCCGAGACCTGGCGGTGGACCGGCGACGATGAGCTGATGCGCGAGCTCGAGCCGAACCTGCGCGCCGCGATGAGCTGGATCGAAGGCCCGGCCGACCTCACCGGCCGTGGTTACGTGGAGTTCCACCGCCGGTCCGAGCGCGGCATCGATGTCCAGTCCTGGAAGGACTCCCGCACGTCGATGCTGTTCGCCGACGGCTCACTGGCCCAGCCTCCACTGGCGGTCTGCGAGGTGCAGGGCTACTCCTACGCCGCCCGGCTCGGGCTGGCCGGTATCGCCCGGACCGTGTGGGGCGACCGGGCGTATGCCGACCAGCTGGAGCGGGACGCGAGGTCGCTCCGCGAGCGGTTCGACCGCGACTTCTGGGTGCAGACACCGGCAGGTGGCCACTACGCCCTCGCCCTCGACCCAGACGGCCGCCGGGTCGACTCACTGACCTCAGACATCGGCCATCTACTCATGACCGGCATCGCTGCGGACCGCCGCCAGGACCGCCTCGCCGAGGCGCTGCTGGCGCCGGAGCTGTTCTCCGGCTGGGGAGTGCGGACGATGAGCACCGCCGACCTCGGCTTCAATCCGGTGGCGTACCACAACGGCACGGTGTGGCCGCACGACACCGCCATTGCCTGCGTCGGGCTGGCGCGGCGGGGTTGGCGGGCGGACGCGGCTGTTCTGCTGCAGGCTCTGATCGACGCCGCGGCCCACGTCGACTGGCGATTACCTGAGGTGCTGACCGGCCACCCGCGCGCGGACACCCGGTTCCCTCTGCTGTACCCGACCAGCTGCTCGCCACAGGCCTGGGCCGCGGCCGCGCCCCTCGGCGCACTGACCGCCGTCCTCGGGCTCGCCCCAGACCGCGTCTCCCGGACGCTCACCGCGCCCGACCGCGTGCCCGACGACCTCGACGTCACGCTACGGGGGGTGTGGGCCTTCGGGCGCCGGTGGGACGTGATGGCCGAACGCGGCCGTGTCGACGTCCGCCCGGCCACCTGATCGTCACCACGTGCTGGTGGCACCCGCCGCTCGGGTGAGGTCGTCGATGCTCGGATCGAGCAGGACGCGACCGTCCGCGGCGAGCACGACCGGACGCGCGTCCTGCTCGCGGTCGACCTCCAACCCGATCTCGGCGAGCAGGGTCTGCGCCGCGGGGTCCTCGGCGGGGTCGAGCCACTGGTGGACGATCTGGTTATCCGCGAGGACGGCGCGCAGGTGTCGGCTGGCCGGCCAGCGGCGGTCACCGACGATTCGCAGCCCGCTGGCCCTTCCGATGAGCATCGCCCGGCGGAGCAGGAACGACCGGGTGACGAGACTGGCCAGCGCCGGGTTGCGGGCGAGAACGGCGCGCAGCCGGTCGACCGGCAGGGTGAGCACGGCGCCCGGCTCCTGCACCACCACCGAGCGCACCGGTCGCTGACCGGCGAGCATGTTGAGTCCACCGAGGAAGCGGCCGGGCCCGTGCACGGCGATCACTCGGGGCGCTGTTTCGTTGCCAGGTTCCTGCTCGACGACGGCCACGGTGCCCTCGAGCACGATGATGAAGTCGTAGTCGGGGCCGCCGCCGCGCAGCAGCAGCTGGCCGGGGACTGTGGTGCGGCGCCGTCCCGCCCGGCGCAGCGCAGCGAGCTGAACGTCGGTCAGGCGCGGGAAGGCGCCGGTCTCGTCGGGAGTCTCCGCCAGGGTGGCCACGGCCGGCAGCACGGCGGACGGTGACAGGGTTATCGACGCGCTGGGTGCCGTGGCAGGCTGCGGCACAACGAGTGGCAGGTCGGCCGGTGCGCCGCGCGGGTCGGTCCGCAACAGGGCCGCGGCGAGCACCTCGGTTCCGGTAGGGCCCTCGTGCCGGACTCCGTTGACAAAGAAGGTCGGAGTGCCGACGACACCGCTGGCCTCCGCGCTCGCCACGTCGTCGCGGACCCGCTGGCCGTACGTACCGTCACCGAGCTCGCGCGCGAAGCGTTCCAGGTCAAGCCCGAGCGCGGCAGCGTGGGCGAGCAGGTCCTCTGCTTCGAGGGCGTCCTGGTGGGCGAACAACCGGTCGTGCATGGCCCAGAACGCGCCCTGTGCCGTCGCGGCCTCCGTCGCCTCCGCGGCGAGCTCTCCGTGGGGATGGGTGTCGGGCAGCGGCAGATGACGGAACACGTAGCGCAGGTCGTCGCCGAACCGCTCGCGCAGCTCCTCCACCACCCCGGTCGCCCGCCCGCAGAACGGGCACTCCAGTCCTCCGTACTCGACGAGGGTCAGCGGTGAGTCGACCGGACCGCGAACGTGGTCGACCTCCGGGTTGACCGGCGGGTCGAGGCGGGTCGGCCGCGCCGCGGTTCCCGGCCGCCGCCGCGAGGCAAGCCGGAGCAACCCGGCGCCGAGGGACGCCGCGACCACTGACGCCGCCAGCACGCCGACGGTGGCCTCCTCGCGCAACCTGGCATCGTCGAAGGCGAGGTCAGCGACGAACAACGACACCGTGAACCCGATCCCAGCTAGCGCTGCGCCGCCCCAGACACTTCCGAGATCCACGCCGGGCGGGAGCGAGCTCAGTCGAAGCCGGACGGCGAGCGTGGACGCCAGCCCCACGCCGAGCAGCTTGCCGACGACCAGCCCGAGGAACACGCCGAGCGTCACCGGGGAGGTCAGGGCCCGTCTCACAAGGTCGCCGTCCAGCCGGACGCCCGCATTGGCCAGCGCGAACACCGGGACGACGACGTAGCTGCTCCACGGCACCAGCAGCGCGCCGATCCGCTCATTCGGGGAGACGGCTCGCTCGACGGACAGCTTGGCCGCCCGCGCCAGCGCAGGCTGCGGTGACTGGCGGAATGCCCGGGCCAACGCGCCGGCGTGCTCGACCTCGGTCCGGCGGGGTGGGTACGCGCTGATCAGCAGCCCGAGCACGACCCCGGCGATCGTGGTGTGCACCCCCGAAGCGTGCATGGCCAACCACATCACGACCCCGACGGCGAAGTAGGCCGGACCGCGCCACACCTGTAGCCGGGCGAGGGCGATGAAGGCCAGCACGCACAACGCCGCCACACCGAGCGCACCGAGATCGACGTTGTCCGAGTAGAAGATCGCGATGGCCGAAAGCGCACCAATGTCGTCGACCACTGACAGCGAGAGCAGGAAGACGCGGAGCTGGGTCGGGACGTGCCGACCCAGCAACGCCAGCGCCCCGAGCACGAAGGCCGTATCGGTGGCCATGGGGATGCCCCAGCCGGCCGCACCCGCACCGCCGGCGTTGATCGCGAGGTAGATCAGCGCCGGCACGACCAGACCCGCGACGGCCGCCAGTGCCGGCACGGTGAGCCGGCTGCGCTCGGTCAACTCGCCCATCGACAGCTCGCGTCGGACCTCCATCCCCACCAGGAAGAAGAAGAACACCATGAGGCCGTCGTTGACCCAGTGCCGCAGGTCTTCGGTGATCTCCGTTTGGCCCAGCCGCAGCGAGAGCTCCGTAGACCACAGCGCCTCGTACGATCCGCCCCACGGCGAGTTCGCCCAAGCGAGGGCCAGCACGGTGGCCGCGACCAGCAGCCCGGCACCGGCCGCCTCGGTGCGCAGGAACCGGCGCACGGGCTCGGACAGCTGGGCCACCAGGTTGGCCGAGCCCGCTCGCGAGGTCGCGCTGGACGGGGCGCTCATCGAGGGCCCGCCGACCGCGCCGATCCAGACCCCGGCCTAGTGCCGTGTCGGATATCCAATTCGGCTCCTCGCACCTAGCCAATGATCAATCATGCCGATGATCTCCTGTGAGATTACGAGGACGGCAGGACCCCAGGAACAACCTTCACCTCACTTCACCTCCCTGGTCAGGCCACAAAGTTAGTTGCGTGAACGAACTGAACAGCCTATAGTCAGTTTCATCATAAAACTAACAGTTCTTCGTACGGTGCAACGACGACTGCACGTGAGACCCACTCCTTGAAAGGATCATGATCCCATGAACGCATCTCCAGCGACGCCCTCATGATCACAGTTTGCATCGTCGTGGTTCTTCTGATGGCCGCCATCAGCTATGTCGCTGTGCGGCAACGTGGCTCACGGCGGCGAACGGCGCTGGATGTGGCACTTGGCGTCGGCGCGCTTTTGGCTGTCTGGCTCGCCGCCGCCGCGGCCGCCGGCGGCGCCGAAGTGTTCCTCGGCCGTGCCGGCGACGCCGTGCCAGCCATCGCCGGTGGTGTACTCATCCCCATCGTCGCCGGCCTCCTGATCACGCGAATACCCGCGGTGCGTGACGCGCTCGCCGCTCCCCGGGTGGTTGCGCTACTCACCCTGGCCAACCTCTGGCGGGTCGTGGGATTCACGTTCATCACGCTCTACCTGCAAAACCGGTTACCAGCGCACTTCGCGCTTCCTGCCGGGATCGGCGATGTGATCATCGGACTGGCCGCACCGTTTGTCGCCTACGCGCTGTGGAAGCGCCCAGCTAGTCGCCGCCCGGCGATCGTCTTCCACGCCCTGGGTCTGCTGGACCTTGCAATGGCCGTCACACTGGGTGTGATCTCGGCTCCTGGGGTCCTGCAAGTCTTCACCGGCGAACCGAACACCCTCCCGATGACGGTGCTGCCGGAGGTGCTTGTCCCGACCTTCCTGCTCCCACTCGCCGTGATAATTCACATCACGACATTACGGATTCTCGCGCGCCAACCGTCCGCGGCCATCCGACCGGGTACGTCAGCTAGTCACCAAGGAGCACGGCAAGTTGCCTGAGCAGCCCCGGCCATATCGAGGAGTTCCCGGCGGGGCTGCGATAATCAGCCGTGTCTGGGGCGTCTGGCGATGTAGACGCGAGCTGGGGGAACATTGCGCCAGATTGTTTCGCTTATCACAACCTCTTCGAAGTTGGCCCGAAGCTGCTGCATTTGCCGACGGGCCGCTGGAGCCCACCGCGTCCAGGAGTATGCAGCCTGGGTATAGGCGCCCCCGCCGGCCAGAGACTCGGCGAGAATAGCCAGCAGGGGTCGCTGTACCGCCGACAGGGCAAAGGGCGCCCACGGCAACGTACTTATGATCACGTCCGCGGAATGCGCACCCCGCTCCGCCAAGAACTTCGGTGCGTCCTCCGCCTCACCACATACGACGTCGGTGTCTGGATACCGCTCGGTCAGCAGCTTCGCCAAAATCGGGTTGACCTCGATTGCAATGTGACGGCCCCGCCCACCGAGCCGACGCTGGATCACGCCGGTGCACGCTCCGGTACCCGCACCGAGTTCTACAACCACCGGCTCACCGCTCTCGGGTATCGACACGCTCAGCACCGCGGCCATCGCCGCGGAGCTGGGCGTCACCGCCGCAATCCCGATCGGGTCACGGAGGAACTCGCGCAAGAGCAGCGTGTCGACCACAGGTGACGATTCTGCCAGCCTTTCTTCGCGCTTGCCTGACAAGTTCGCGCACCTGTGCCCGCCGGTCGGCAACACGACCAGCACATCTTCCCCGATGTTCCCGTCGGTACCGCCCAGGAAACTTTGCTGAACCGGCCATAGCGAACGGCCCCCAACAGCCTCGCCGGGGGCCGTACGAAGCGTCCCGTCAGGTGCCCTGACGGTCCCGTTCCGCGCGCTCGAAAGTCTCCGCCTTGCGCTCGTGCTCCTCGGCCGTCGCGCGGGCCTCGGCGGCCTTGTCCTCCTGCTGGCCCTTGTGCTGCTGCGCCTGGCCCTCTTTGCGGAGGTCGTCGCCACCGGTGACGCTCCCGGCCGCCTCCTTCAGCTTGCCCGTCGTCTCATCGGCCGTGCCCATGGTGTCCAGCCTCCTTCTCGATCGACTGGACCGACGACCCGCGTGGCGGTCCCCTCAACCCGATGAGGCCGCCTTCCGCTCCGGCCGGTGCTGCCTTCGAAAGCCCTAGCCTTGAGGAGTATGAAGCGCCGCAACATCACCGAGCCTGATGTCCCTCAGCAGGATTCCGAGGAGACTTTCGACCGGCTGCTCGATGAGGGCGAACAGCGGTTGGGACGTTCATGGCCGGGTCTGCTGGCCACCGGCTTCCTCGGTGGCCTCGACGTCGGCGTCGGGGTACTCGCGCTGCTGCTCGTCGAGCGCGTGACGCACAACATCCTGCTCGCGGGACTGGCCTTCTCCATCGGATTTATCGCGCTGACCCTGGCGCGCAGCGAGCTGTTCACCGAGAACTTCCTGATACCCGTCGCGGCGGTGGTGGCCAGACGTTCCCCACTGCGGTCGCTAGCGCGGCTGTGGGCGACGACGATCGTGATGAACCTCGCCGGGGGTTGGGTGGTGACGGCGATCGTGATGGTGGGCTTTCCATCGCTGCGGACCACGGCGGTTGATGCTGCTAGTGCCTACATCGAACTGGGCACCACCTGGCATGCCTTCGCGCTGGCGCTGATCGGCGGAATGCTGATCACCTTGATGACGCACCTGCAGCACGCCACGCAGTCTGACGGGGTCCGCCTGGTGCCTGCGACGGTGATGGGCTTCCTGTTGGGCGCCGGTCAGATCAACCACGCGATCGTCGCCTCGCTCGTGTGCTTTGCCGCGCTGCAGGCCAGCGCCCCATTCGGCTACGCCGATTGGCTAGGCCTGTTCGCGTTTGCCGCGCTCGGCAATCTCATCGGTGGGCTGGCATTGGTGACCCTGCTGCGCCTGTTGCAGGTCCCGCACAAGGTGCTGGCTGAGCGGCACGCCAACGACTGACCGCCGGATAGGTGGTCACCAGGGCCAGTGCTCGACAGCAGGTGTTGCCATCCTGTGGGATGTTGCTAGGATGGCTTTCGGATGGTCAGGGGGATGAATGGCGCGGCTGGTAAGCCGAAAAGATCACTATCAACGACCGCATCACCACCTGAGCTTTAGCACCTCGTACGGCGTCGGCCGACCGGTCGACGCCGACTTCCACCCCCAAGGGGCTGCCATGGACGACCACCGCACCGCCAGCATGTCCGAAGCACTGAGGCTCACCCGCGCAGGGCAGCTGACGGAGGCGTTCGCGCTCCTGCAGCGCACGCTCGGTGCCGCACCTTCGACCGGGCCGGGTAGGACCGGCCCCGGCATCCCCGGGCTCCCGCTCGGCGGCCCGCTCCCCGGGGGTCACCGCATCCCGCCCGCGGGGCAGCACAGCACACCGGCCGCCGGCGGGCTGCTCGACAAGTTCCGCGGCACGCTGGGCTCACCGCTGGGTGCGGGCATGCCCGGTGGATTGGCCAACCTGCTTGGTGACCTGCCCACCGGAACCGCACACCCCGGCGCGGCCGCAGCGGCCGCCGCGCCCGGGGGCGAGATCCGCCACCTCAGCCACACCGAGCCGGCCGGGACCCGGAGCTACGACCTCTACATCCCCACCGGCTACACCGGTGCGCCGGTACCTCTGGTGGTCATGCTGCACGGCGGTAAGCAGAACGCCACCGATTTCGCCGCCGGCACCCGGATGAACGACCTCGCCGAGCAGCACACGTTTCTCGTCGCCTACCCGCAGCAGTCCGGTGTGGCCAACCGCGGTGGCTACTGGAACTGGTTCTCCCCCGCTGACCAGCAGCCCGGCGCCGGCGAGCCGGCGATCATCGCCGGCATCACCCGCCAGATCATGGCCGATCACGCGGTCAACCCCGCCCAGGTGTACGTCGCCGGGCTCTCCGCCGGCGGCGCGATGGCGGCGGTGATGGCCGCGACCCACCCGGAGCTGTACGCCGGGGTCGGGGTGCATTCCGGGATCGCCTACGGCGCGGCACACGACGTCGCGTCCGCGTTCGCTGCCATGCGGACGGGCGGCTCACCCGCGCCGGGTGGGCGGGTACCGCTGATCGTGTTTCATGGTGACCGCGATGAGATCGTGGCACCGGTGAACGCCGAGAACCTCGTCGCCGCCCGGCTGGCCACGGCCGCCACCTCGGTCTCGGACACGACGCACCTCAACGGGCAGACCAGTCACGACTGCACCCGGACCGTGCACACCGACGTCGACGGCACGGTGCTCGCCGAGTCCTGGACGGTGCACGGCGGCGGGCACGCGTGGTACGGGGGTAGCCCGGTTGGGTCGTACACCGACCCGATGGGGCCCGACGCCTCCGCCGAGATGGTCCGGTTCTTCCTCGTCCAGGTCCACCGATCCTGAGCGGCTGCGCGGGGTGGAGGGCGACAAGACCGCCCGCCCCCCGCGCTGGGCCACGGCAGCATCTGCTGGACCTGCACGGGCGGGGAACACGTTAGGTCGGCGCCCGGAGTTCTTCATCGGCTTGCGCTGAGGGGCGCCGGGTCTTCCTAGACGCTGGACATTTGCGTGGGTATGTGGCGGGCTGGCAATCGGTAGGTGTCCTGACGGACGGGGGCGTGATGGCCAGCGGCTTCGTAGCAGTTCCTGACTGGATCTTCTGGGAGAACGCGGGTGCTGGGGTAGCGGTGGCTGACGTCGACGGCGACGGCCGGCCGGACCTTGTTGTTCTGACCGCGGACGACCCACCAGGGCAGAACGCCGGGCTGTACCGGATCGGGTACGGGCTGGCCGCAGACGGCACGGTCACCCGGTGGAGCCCATGGATTGCGGTGCCGGACTGGTACGGGTGGATCAACGTGGATGTCGGGTTAGCGGTGCACGACATCGACGGCGACGGGCACCTCGATCTCGTGGTGTTCGTGGTGGACGCCCCGGAGGGGCAAAACAGCGGCCTTTACCGCATCGGTCATCGCCTGGCAGCGGACGGCATGGTTACCGGAGGGTGGGGACCGTGGCTGACGGTGCCGGACTGGTTCTCCCACGAGAACCACGGGGCCGACATCGCGGTGGCCGACCTGAACAATTCGGGGCATCCGGACCTGGTGGTGGTCATGGTCGACGCACCACCGGAAAAGAACGGCGGGTACTACCGAGTCGGTCGCGATTTGGCATCGGACGGTACCGTCACCGGGGGCTGGGGGCCCTGGCGGGCAATGCCGGACTGGGTGTACTGGGAAAACCAAGGGGTCGGTGCGGCAATAGCCGACCTTAATGGCGATGGCAGGCCGGAACTGCTGGTGTTCACCGTGGACAATCCGGTCGAAAAGAACGGCGCCTACTACACAGTCGGTTGGAATCTCGACGAGACCGGGCGAATCAAGGACGGGTGGGGCCCGTGGACCACCGTGCCAGACTGGGTGTTCTGGGAGAACCAGGGCGGCTCGGCGGCGGTGGCCGATCTCGATGGCACCGGCCGGCCCGAGCTGGTCGTTTTCGCCGTCGACAACCCTGTGGAACGTAACGACGGTTATTACCGCGTCCTCGACATCGTCACCGATCTCGACACGGCGGAGGCCAAGGGCGTGTGGCGGCTGCTGGATTTTGACACCCAGATTAATCCGGTCCACGCGGCGCTGCTGCGCACCGGTGAGGTGTTGCTGTTCTCCGGATCGGGCAACGACGTCGACCGCTTCATCGCCCACGACTTCCGCACCAGGGTCTGGCATTACCCCTCGGCCCAGCTCGACGCTCCGAGTACGCCGATTGACCTGTTCTGCGCCGGCCAGGCATTTCTGCCCGACGGGGAGATGCTGGCCGCTGGCGGCACCGCGAAGTACGACAAGTTCTCCGGGCTGCGTGACGCGCTGGTCTTCGACCCCGCAACACGGACCTGGACGCCCAGGCCACAAATGGCCGGTGGACGCTGGTATCCGACGCTGCTCCCCCTCGCGGACGGACGGATGCTCGCTGTTTCCGGGTACGCCGAGGAAGAAGCCGTCAACGAGGTACCTGAGATCTACACCGACACCCCGCCGGGCTGGTCTCCGGTGCCCTCGCCGGGCAAATGGCCGCTGTACGCGCATCTGTTCCTGCTCCGCGACGGCCGGATCTTCTACGCGGGCGGTCAGTGGGGCGGCAACTTCGGTATCCATCCCTCGGTCTGGGATCTGAGTTCCGGCGCAGTCACCGTGGTGCCCGGGCTGACTGCACCGGACATGCGCAACCAGGCCGCCAGCGTGCTGCTCCCACCTGCGCAAGACCAGCGTGTCATGATCATGGGTGGTGGCGGGCCCCAGCATCACCACGACGGCGGGCCAGTCGCCGGGGTCAGAGACGTCTGCATCGTCGACTTCACAGTTGCGGCACCTGTCTACCGGACCGTCCCGCCGTTGCATCACGCGCGCATGCACCTCTGCGCGACGCTGCTGCCCGATCGCACGGTGCTCGTCACCGGCGGCGCAGCGCTGGAGGAGAACGCCGCAGTGGCCGCACTCGAGCCCGAGATCTTCACATCCACCACCGAGACCTGGACCCAGGGCGCGGCGGCTCGGGTGCCCCGGCTCTACCACTCCGTAGCTCTACTTATGCCCGACGGGAAGGTCATGACCGCGGGCTCGAACCCGGTCCGCAAGACCGAAGAGCTACGCATCGAGATTTATTGGCCGCCGTACCTGTTCCGGGGGCCAAGGCCCACCCTCACGCTGACCAGCGACCAAGGTCACTACGGCGGCACCGTGACCGCGACCACTGGCGCATCCGCGCTGTCGGCGGTGAGCCTCATCCGCCCAGGTGCCACCACGCATTCTTTCGACAACGAACAGCGCCTCATCGACCTGCCATTCACCAACGCGGCCGGTCTCCTCACCCTGGCCTTGCCCACCGAGCCAACGCTGGCCCCACCCGGTTGGTACCTCGTCTTCGTCCTCAACGCCGGCGGTGTCCCATCCCAGGGAGAGTGGCTGCAGCTCTCCTGACGGCCTAGATAACTAATTCCCGTCGCCGGGTTGGACCAGCCCACTTTCGTAGGCGATGTGCACGAGCTGCGCGCGGTCGCGGGCGTCCAGTTTGGTCAGCAACCGGCTGACGTATGTGCGCGCCGTGGCCGGGCTGATCGACAGCCGCACGGCGATCTCGCCGTTGGACCGTCCGGTGGCGACCTGCGCGAGCAGCTGCCGTTCGCGTTCGGTGAGGTGGTCCAGCCGCTCAGGGGTGGTATGGACGGTACCCAGCGGCGGCAGCCGCCATGACGCGCCGCCATTCGTCCCAGGCTTGGGGTCGGGTGGGCCGCCAGCGAGGTGCCACTTGAGCTGGTCCTTTTCCGACGGCCTCCCGCCACACCGGACATGATACCTTCGTGATCATCCGGCTTTCTAGTGATCATTTCGGTGTCGCGGTAGGCCTCCCGGCGTGGATGTTGTCATGGCAGACGGCGCAAGTGATGAGTGTTTTGCGTCGCCTTTTCGCCATGATCTTTATCCAGGCCGGTTTCTCGTTGCGCCCCGGCTTGTTCAGGTCGGCAAGTTTGCGGATGTGGTGGACCTCTAATCGGGTCGTGGAACCGCATAGTTCGCATCGACCGGCGAGCAGCCGTCCGATCAGCTCGTTGCCGCTGGTGGTGAACAGGTTGGGCGATCGATCAACTATTGTGGTCTTCTTCTGTCTCTTCAGCGGTATCCCACCAAACTGCGCGACCAGAGGCTTCCTGCCGCCGCCACGTTCCACAACGCATTGCAGAGCCGTTCGTGGCCCGTGCGGGGTGTCGATGGTGGTCTTATATTTACGGGCCATCTTCGCCACCGACGATCGGTGTTTGCCCGCCAGGGTTTTCAGCAGCGAGGTCTGCCGCGTTGTTGATTCCAACGTGTGGCTCCGAACGCTAAGGCGTCGTACTTCAGCTTCAAGGTCGTCGATTTCTATGTCCAGGTGCATACGCTCTTTAGAGATTTTCTTGTCCGACGTTCTCTGTATCAAAATTCGGATATTAGAGTCTGGAAGGTGGAGACGGCGATGAATGTGGCAACTTTGCTCGGCGAGGGGTTTTCGGTGACGCCAAGTGCCGCAGCCCAAAATGAGACGCCCTCGTCCAGGCCTGCCACGTCGATGACAAAGTGGCACAGTCGGCTGCGGTGCATCATCATTAATCTTTCGATTCAATTAAATTGACGATCTTTTGACTATCGCTTTATCCGAAACCTCGATCGTGAGGTCCAGTGCGGCGATGTCGCGATACCCCAATGCACCGGCCACAGTGACCTATCGTTCAAGGTCGCGGCCGCGCTGAACGCCGACCTGCGAGACCACGTCGCGAAGGTCGGCCGCGCCTGAGTTGCGCTCGTCAACAGAGCTCCGGCGCTATTTTCGCTATTTTTGCCAGGTTCCGTTTCTGACCTCTGGTACGCTCCGACCTGTCGGCACGCTTACATCCACCGTGTCCAGGAAACTCATCGTTTGGTTCTCGCCAAATGTGCTCACCTTGGTCACGCAGCGCGGCAGCGCTAAAAGCTAGGATGGTGTAACCGTCGCCCCAATGTTGCTGTAAGTCGGTCACCGTTTTTCCCGCCAACGTCATCTCATCTAAGAAGTAGACCGACATATAGTATGAGTCCGGGTCGTTACCCTTGTCGGAGAAGCAATCGCTTTGGGGCTGCCCATTTGGCTTGATATACGCCTTCTTTGCCACGCGATACACGGTGCAGTCTTGAGGGACTATTTCTGGATTTTCGCTGTCCACTGCTGGTTTTGGGTTCTGGTCAACCACGAATAATTGCCGCCATGACGATAACTAACGTCCCGACGTTGCCCTCCAGCGGAAGTTCCCTTGGCGCACCCCCGTCTTCCTCGAAGACGATGCTGTCCAACTCTGACTTATTACCGACCTGGATTTCCAGATGAAATCTGCCTAGATCCCACTCGGCACCAATTGTTGCGTCGTCGCCCACACCAAAAAGTGGCTTGGGTGTCTGCTGTGGAAGCAATGAGCAGACTTGAGCGAATCGCACCAAGGTCTCGAGCTTGAGCAATCCGTAATCATCCTGCGCAGGAATCTCCTCGCGCACTAGGCGCTCTACCCATTTGGGCGGCAGATGATCGCGCATCAGACTACTTACTGAAACGTCGGGGCCTGGCCAGGGACTCCAGATCTGCCTCGACAAGGTTGGATACCCGCCGGCTGAATCGGTCGCAAAGTCCGTGGAGTTCAGCTCGGTGCGTGCCGATCCAGCAAGCCAAGTCACAGCAGCCCCCAATTCTTACGGGCTTCCTCCGTCGTGAGACTTTTGAAGGACTTTGTAACGGCGTCATGCGCTCGCTCAAAGCGCTCCCTCAGGGGCACGCCCTCAGCAATTTTACCACTCCGAGCGGTAATCAATATATTGATCACCGGAACCAAATCTGCCATACGCACCGGGCGAAATTCTTCCAACTCGGCCTTGGGCTGGAACCCGCTTGATACTACTGTATGAAGTCGGCCAAAGAAGGCGCCAGACTCCGTCTTAACAGGTTGGGAGTAGGCCAAATTGAACTGCTCGAAGCTGTTCATTTCCGGCACAGTCACATTGACCACTTTGTGGAGATCCTGGATGCCTCCCCACAGCTTATCAGGCTGGAGAATGTTAATGTAAGTCAGCTCAACCTGGGCGGCTCGCAGCGGCGGGCCGCCCAGGATATCGACCACCTCTTGAAAAGAGGTGAAGCATTCATCGAATTCTGCATTCAAGCGATCGAATCCTGGGTACAGCTCGCCCTCTTGGTGGCGCCAGTTTACAGCGAAGTAGTTGGATTGTATTTGCAAAAGCAGCGGTGCGTTAGGTCCCTCTTTCGTAAACCAGTAGCGGCGCTGCAAATTAGGCGTACTTATGAACTGAATTGGAGGAGCAGGAGGCCGGAAAACCTGCTCCTCAAACGGCTGTTCCAACGGCATGTCGTATGGAACTAACTCGTCGACTTTTGGAAACTTTGCCAAAATCTTGTTCAGGCTAGTCATCAGTCGAGGGCCCTCTAGAACAGGCTGCGGCTCGAACGAAACCGCGATCACAACCTCATTCACCGGCGGCCTCGCTACCGTGCTCATACCGATCGATCCCTTCGGTGCAGGGTCAAGCGCGACCGGCGCCAGTCTAACCCGTGCGACGCCGTTCATGCAGCGTTTGCCGGCGCGATAGCGACCTCGTTATCACGGCGTTGGTCCGCAAGTCGGGGGCGGCGAGTAGCGACGCTGGAAATCTTCAGGATTTTGGACAAAGCACCCTTCTCCTTGCTCGACGCGACGTCAGAACATCAACCGCCGTCTAGTGTCCCCGGCTATGTATGCGGGGAGCTACTATAGCTCCCGCTGACCGTAACCAGATGAGCACAGACTGTCACAATGTGACCAGTGCGTGTCGCCGCAAGGTAGTTAGGCCACAAGGAGCGGCCGTCTGGGCAGGAGGCCGAGGGCGCTCAGAGCAGATGACAATCAGGCACGATCCTCGACCGTGTGTCTTCGACTGCTCTACCTGATCATGGTGTGCTTGTTCCGGTGGCTGGCGGTCTTGGCGCGCTGCACGCTGATGGGATCAAAACACTTGCTTGACAGACGGTATCTGGGGCGATCGCTTCAGTCGTCTTTACTGCCATGTTCGGGACCATGTTGGTGGTGTCTGGCAGGCACCATCAACTTGGTCGCCTGCCTTGTGACTGAGAGGATCTCCTGGTTGCTCGCAGTGGGATGGGAGGAGCTGGGCTGGTGGGGGTCGACGCGCCGTCGTACCGAGGGTCTCGCTTCCCGGCGGAGATCATCAGCCACGGTGTCTGGCTGGCATTGTCAACTTGCTAGGCTGTTTGGTGATATGGGCATGGTTGGATCGGCCGGGTTGATCTCCGAGGCCGGTGTCAGGCGGCCGTGGTTGTGCCCGTGATCTCGTCCCAGGTGGTGAATCGGGTGGCCATCGCACTGCGGTACTCCTGGGCGCCGAGGCGGTGACGGCGGGGCCGGAAGTGTGGAGAGATGCCGCTGAACGCGGAGAGGCATCGCTGGGCGTGCCGGGCTGAGGTGAACCGTTACATGGCTCGTTCGCGTTGCCGGGTCGGCTGGTGGGAGTTCTCCACCCGGTTGTTCAGATACTTCGAGCGACGGTGCCCGGCTGACAGAACCCGTCGTTGCGCAGCCTGGTAGCTGCCCAGTTTCCCGTCTCGCTCACCGCGCTCGGCCCATCCGGCAGTGCTGGCCGTCACGGCTTTGTCGAGGCTGCTCCCACTGTCATCGGCGACTCCCGAATTCAGCTGATCAACGCGTTGCGGAAGTTCTTCGTCTAGACCGGCGCTAGGGCCCGAATAGGGCCCCGACCAGCCGCACACTACCGGAAAGCGCCGGACACAACCGGACTACACGAAGATCGTCCCCTGGCATGTTAGTGCTGGTCCGGGACCGCTTCTGCTGCGTGGCGGGTCAAGGATTCGAACCTTGGAAGGCATCAGCCGACGGATTTACAGTCCGCTCCCATTGGCCGCTCGGGCAACCCGCCTGAGGCCGGGTGCACCGGCCGGTAGCTAGGATACACAGTCCGTGACACCCGGGCGGGCGGGGTCTAGTGGGTAAGGTCGGGATCGGCTCGATGGGAGGAGGATGCGGTGGCGGATCCATCGTTCGACGTGGTCAGCAAGGCCGACCGGCAGGAAGTGGACAATGCGCTCAATCAGGCGGCCAAGGAGCTGTCGACCCGGTTCGACTTCCGGGGCACCGGGGCGAAGGTAACCTGGACCGGCGACGAGGCGATGACGATCGAAGCTGAGACCGAGGAGCGCTGCCGCGCCGCCGTCGACGTAGTCAAGGGCAAGCTGGTGAAGCGGGGCATCTCGTTGAAGTCCTTTGAAGTGGACGAACCGGCGGTCTCGGGCAAGATCTACCGGGCCACCGGGCGCATCCTGCAAGGCATCAACCAGGACAAGGCCAAGGCGATCGCCAAGGCGATTCGGGACGAGAAACTCAAGGGTGTCCAGGCCCAGATTCAGGGCGACCAGCTACGCGTCTCGGGCAAGAAGAAGGACGATCTGCAAGCCATCATCGCACTGTTGAAGGGTCGCGATTTCGGCGTCGCCCTTCAGTTCACCAACTATAGGTGATCAGGAGCGCTCCGGGCGCTCCAAGCGGCATCAGAGCCACTCCCCTAGCCTGCCAGCACAAAATAAGTACAGTTCGTGTCACACTGCCACCGCGGGCGTCGTTGCTGCCATACACGCGTCGGAATGCAGAGATATGTTCCTCGCTCCTCTTCCAACTTGTCTTCTTCGACAACGATGTGATTCCGCGCGGCGTAAGGATCTTTGCGTACACCCGTAATTTGTCGAGACATCTTCGCATGTGGTTGGCGGTGCCGGCACGGCAGCAACGCTCGGCCGACGCCCTGTGCGGCGTACTCGGGTTGCAAGACGTGGCAGAAGGTGCACTGAACGCTCAAACACGCGCGGTGGTCCTGCCCTACCCGGCTGTCGAGGTGGTCGGGCCGTTTCGGCGAGCCAGGTGGCGAGGCGCCGCACGCCAGACGTCGGTGGCATGCCGCACCGATTCCAGTGCTCACCGGTAACGAAGGATCCGACTTTGCGACATAAATATTGAACCCCGGACCCACTGACGTGATGCGCCGTTGCACCTCCCCCCTCACCGTGGCGCGCTGCGCCGTGCGGCTGAGCGCCTCAGCGGATGGGATGCTGACCGGCGTGAAGGGCATCGTCCTGGCCGGCGGCAGTGGCACCCGGCTACATCCGATCACCCAGGCCGTCAGCAAGCAGTTGCTGCCGGTGTACGACAAGCCGATGGTGTTCTACCCGCTGTCGGTGCTCATGCTGGCCGGGATTCGGCGGATTCTGATCATCTCCACCCCGTCGGATCTGCCGCTGTTCCGCCGCCTGCTGGGTGACGGCAACCGGCTGGGGCTACAGCTGAGTTACGCCGAGCAGCCCCAGCCCAACGGTTTGGCCGAGGCCTTCGTGATCGGCGCGGACTTCATCGGGGACGGCCCGGTCGCGTTGGTGCTGGGTGACAACATCTTTTACGGTCCCGGCTTCTCCCGCAGGCTTCAGCAGTGCGCGGCCAACTTGGACGGTTGTGTGTTGTTCGGCTACCCGGTCAAGAACCCGCAGCGCTACGGCGTCGGCGAGGTCGACGCCACCGGGAACCTGATCTCCATCGAGGAGAAGCCGGCAGTCCCGCGTTCGAACAAGGCGATCACCGGCCTGTACTTCTACGACAACGACGTGGTGAAGGTCGCTCGCTCGCTGACCCCATCGGCTCGCGGCGAATTAGAGATCACCGACGTGAACCTGCACTACGTGCGTCAGGGCCGCGCGACGTTGATCGACTTGGGCCGCGGGTTCGCCTGGTTGGACACCGGGACCCATGAGTCGCTGCTCGAGGCCGGGCAGTTCGTTCAAGTGCTCGAACACCGTCAAGGGGTGCGGATCGCCTGCCTGGAGGAGATCGCGCTGCGGATGGGCTTCATCGACGCCGACGCCTGCTATACGTTGGGCCAAGCGATGGCGAAATCCAGCTACGGCCAGTACGTCATGGAAGTCGCGCGCTCAGGATTCTGACGCTGATTCAGGGCAGCTGGCGCCGGGCCATCGCCTCCAAGCGTTGCACCCGCTCGGCGATCGGGGGGTGAGTGGAGAACATCCGCGCCATACCGTCACCCGGCCGGAACGGGTTGGCGATCATGAGGTGAGACTGCGAGGCTACCGCGGGTTCAGGACGCAGCGGCGCCACCCGGGTGCCGTACTCCAGCTTGCGAAGCGCGCTGGCCAGAGCCAGCGGATCACCGGTGAGCGCCGCCCCGGAGGCATCGGCCTGGTACTCCCGCGACCGGCTGACCGCCATCTGAACGATACCGGCCGCGATCGGCCCGAGCAGTGCGATGAGCAGCATCGCGATCGGGTTGGGGCGCTCCTCGTCGCCGCCCCCGAACATTCCAGCGAACAGCGCGAAGTTCGACAATGCCGTCACGATGCCGGCCAGTGCCCCGGCCACGGACGAGATGAGGATGTCCCTGTTGTAGACATGCGAGAGCTCGTGACCGAGCACCCCGCGCAGTTCACGCTCATCCAACAGCTCGAGAATCCCGACGGTGCAGCACACCGCGGCGTGGCGTGGGTTGCGGCCGGTGGCGAAGGCGTTGGGCGCGTGTGTGGGGCTGACGTACAGCCGCGGCATCGGTTGGCGGGCCTCGGTCGCCAGCTCGCGAACTATTCGATACATCGTGGGCTGTTCGGGCTCAGAAACCGGCCGAGCGTGCATCGCACGCAAAGCCAGCTTGTCGGAATTAAAGTAGGCATAAGCGTTCATTCCCAGCGCGAACACCAGCGCGATGAGCAACCCGGTACGGCCGAAGAACGATCCGATCAGCACCATCAGCGCCGACAGCCCGCCGAGCAGCAAGGCCGTCTTCAGCCCGTTGACGTGGTTGTGCACAGTAATAGCACCTCCCCGGAGTGTTTCTGGCTCCGATCAGTGCAACGCGCCCGTCGGGTACTGGGTTCCGCGGCCCACGTCGTGGCGGCAGGTCGACCGGAGGGTTAGGCGCGTAGCTCCAATGTGCAGCACTTGGGGCCGCCACCGGCCCGGCGCAGTTCGGAGACGTCGATGAAGACCGGCTCGAAGCCGCGGACGGCCAGCGCGCGTCCCAGCTCTACCGCTTCCGGCGGTAGCACCACCGAGCGGCCGTCGGACACCCCGTTGAGCCCGAGGCACGCGGCGTCCGCCGCGCCGGCGATCACGGCGTCAGGGAACAACCGGGCCAGCACTCGTTGCGAGCCCGGGGAGAACGCCGCCGGGTAATAGGCGATCAGCGGGTCGGATGGCGAATCGTCGAGCACCAGCAGGCAGGTGTCGAGGTGGTAGTAGTAGGGGTCGACCAGCCGAAGCGAGACCACCGGCACCCCAAGCAGCTCTTGGGCCTCGGAGTGCGCGGTCGGCTCGGTGCGGAACCCGGTACCGGCCAGCAGCAGCCTGCCGGTCCAGATCAAGTCTCCCTCACCCTCGTTGACCGCGGTGGGCATGACCATGCCGGGCACGCCGTGGGCGACGAACCAGCGCCGGTAGTGCTCGGCCTCGGCGGCCCGCTCGGCGTTGCGGAACCGCGCGCCCAGGACGATGCCGTCGACGACGGTTCCAGCGTTGGCCGCGAACACCATGTCCGGCAGGCCCGGCTCAGGACCGATCAGGTCCACGGTGTGCCCAAGCGCGCGGTGGGCGTCGGCCAACGCCGTCCACTGCGCCATCGCCCGCGCGGTGTCCACCGGCCGGTTGGGATCCATCCAGGGGTTGATCGTGTAGCTCACCGTGAAGTACCGCGGCGGGCACATCAGGTACCGGCGAGTGGTACCGGCCCGCGGTGGCCTCACCAGCTTCAGAGCAGACGACATGATTCGATGGTATGTAGCGGAATCGCTCGCATACAAGGTGACTTTGTTGCTCGTTGACCAGCAGAATGTTGCGTATGGATTCCATTGACGAGCAGATCGTGACGCAGCTGGTCACCGACGCCCGATCCAGCTACTCAGAGATCGGCGGCATCGTCGGGCTGTCCGCGCCCGCCGTCAAGCGCCGGGTCGACAAGCTGCTGGACGCCCGCGTGTTGCGCGGCTTCACCGCGGTGGTCGACCCGGGCGCACTGGGGTGGGGCACCGAGGCCTTCGTCGAGGTGCATTGCCGCGGCAATGTGGCGCCCTCCCGGATCCGCAACGGCCTGCTTCTGCTGCCCGAGGTGGTGGCGGCCTACACGGTGTCCGGGGCGGCGGACGCGATCGTGCATCTGCGCGCCGGGAGTATCGCGCACCTGGAGTCCGCGTTGGAACGGCTGCGGGCGGTGGACATCGTGGAGCGGACGGTCTCCGCCGTGGTGCTTTCCACCCTTCTGGAGCGACCGCTGCATCGCGCGCCCGCGCCCTGAGACACACTCACCGTCATGGACGTGCTAGAAGAGCGCCGCGGCCGCGTCGCCGTGCTGACGGTGTCCGATCCGACCCGCCGCAATGCGCTGACCCTTGAGCTGTCCGAGCGGCTGGCCCGAGCCGTCCAAGCGTGCGACCGCGACGAATCGGTACACGCCATCGTGATCACCGGAGCGCCGCCGGCGTTCTGCGCCGGGGGTGATCTCGGCGCGCTTGCCGGCATCGGACAGTCGGGTTTCGAGGATGATCTGCGTCGAATCTACGCCGGTTTCCTGGCCGTCGCGGAGGCAGCGGTGCCCACCATCGCGGCCGTCAACGGACCCGCCGTGGGCGCTGGGCTCAACCTGGCGTTGGCCTGCGACCTGCGCCTGGTCGGCCCGGGCGCGTTGTTCGACGCGCGGTTCCTGCAGCTGGCCATCCATCCCGGTGGTGGCATGACCTGGCTGGCGCGCCAAGCCGTCGGCCCCCAGACGGCCGCGGCGATGACCCTGTTCGGCACGCCGCTGGACGCCCTGGAGGCGGTGCGAACCGGGCTGGCCTACCGCGTGATCGAGGTGGACACTGCTCCCCGCTCGCCGGCCGCGCACGAGGCGGTGGTGGCCGCCGCAGTGGGGCTCGCGCAGCGAGCCGCAGCCGCCCCCCGCGACCTTGTGATCGCCACCAAAGCCACCCTACGCGCCACCGCCGCAATGTCCACGCACTCCGATGCTGTGCACTATGAGATCGCCCCGCAGCTGGGTTCGCTGCGCAATCTGGGGACAGAACGCAGTTGTTGAGTCGATTACTGCAATCTGTCCCCAGATTGGGAGTAGGTCAGCCAGTGCGGGCGGATAAGTAGGTGGTGACGGAGGCCAGCGCGTCGCGGGCTGGGCAGGGGGGGAGGACTGCGAGCTCGGCGCGAGCCGCGTCGGTGTAGGAGCGCAGGGTGCGTACCGCGCGGTCCAGGCCGGGTGACTCCCGCAGCAGCTTGAGGGCCTCGGCGACCAGGACGTCGTCGGTGAGCGGGCCGGCCAGCAGGGTGCGGAGCCGGTCGGCTCGCGGTCCGCCGTCGGCCAGGGCGTAGAGCATGGGCAGGGTGCGCACGCCCTCACGCAGGTCGGTCCCAGGCGTCTTGCCGGACTGGGCAGCCGGTGAGGCGATGTCGATGATGTCGTCGGAGATCTGGAACGCGGTGCCGAGCGTCTCGCCGAACCGGCGCAGCGCGTCGATGCGCTCTTGCGGGGCACCGGAGAACATCGCCCCATAGCGGCCCGCGGTGGCGATCAGCGAGCCGGTCTTCTCCGCCACCACGGCCAGGTAATGAGCGACCGGGTCCGTGCCGGAAGTCGGGCCCAAGGTCTCGCGCATCTGGCCGGTGACAAGCTCGGCAAAGGTGCAGGCGATGATGCGCACAGCGTCCGGTCCGAGGTCGGCGACCAGTCGGGAGGCGTGCGCGAACAGGAAGTCGCCGGTGAGGATCGCGACCGTGTTGTCCCAGCGGGCGTTGGCGCTGTCCGCGCCCCGGCGCATGGTGGCCTCGTCCATCACGTCATCGTGGTAGAGCGTGGCCAGGTGGACCAGCTCCACGACCGCAGCGGCACGCACGACATCGGCCATTCGCCCCTGATCCGGCCCGAACTGGCCGGCGAGCAGGGTGAACAGCGGTCGGAACCGCTTGCCACCGGCATCGACCAGGTGCAGCGAGGTCTCGGTGAGGAAGCGGAACTCGCTTTGCACCTCCCGGTGCAGCAACTCCTCGACTTGGGCCAAGCCCTTTTCCAGGTACGCGCGCAGCACCGGGTCGGTCAGCTCCACGCCGGCGACCTGCTCAGATGTCGATCTGCTCATTGCCGCATCAGGAGGCGAACACGCCGAGCGCGGCCCAGTCCAGGGCGAAGGTGGGCAGCACCCCGAGCAGCAGAGTGATCACCACGCCGAGCGTGATCGCGGCGGTGGTGAAGGCCCCGGGCACGCTCACCGTTGGTCCGTCAGCCGCGGGTTCGCTGAAGTACATCAGCACGACCACCCGCAGGTAGAAGAACGCGGCCACCGCGCTGGCCACCAGCGCCACCAGCACCAGCGGCGCCATCCCGTCGGCCAGCGCAGCGCTGAATACCGCGAACTTTCCGGTGAATCCACTGGTCAGAGGGATACCGGCGAGCGCGAAGAGCAAGAAGGCGAACACCGCGGCGGTCAACGGTGAACGCTTTGCCAGCCCGGCCCACTGGGACAAATGAGTAGCCTCACCGTTGGCGTCGCGGACCAACGTGATCACGCCGAACGCAGCCAGCGTGGTGAACCCGTAGGCAAGCAAGTAGAACATCGTGCCGGACAGACCCGCCTCGGTCAACGCGATCGCCCCGACCAGCAGGAAGCCGGCGTGCGCCACCGATGAGTAGGCGATCATACGTTTGATGTCGGTCTGGGTCAGGCCGAGCACCGCACCGATCACCATCGACACGATCGCAACGCCCCACAGCAGGCCGCGCCATTCCCACCGGGTGCCCTCGAACGCCACCGTCAGCACCCGCAGGATGGCGCCGAAGGCGGCAACCTTGGTGCACGCCGCCATGAACGCCGTCACCGGTGTCGGCGCGCCCTGGTATACGTCCGGCGTCCAAGCGTGGAAGGGCCCGACCGAGCCCTTGAACAGCAGCCCGATCACCAGCAGCGCCAGGCCACCGAACAGCAGCGTGTCCGACCGATCGGTGCCCACTGATGCCTCGGCGATGCGGGACAGGTTGACCGAACCCGCGTAGCCGTACAGCAACGCCACCCCGTAGAGAAAAAACGCTGAGGAGAATGCCCCTAGCAGGAAGTACTTGACGGCGGCCTCCTGGGACAGCAGCCGACGCCGGCGGGCCATCCCGGCCATCAGGTAGAGCGGCAGGCTGAGCACCTCCAACGCGATGAACATGGTGAGTAGGTCGTTGGCTGCGACGAAGACCATCATCCCGCCGAGGGAGAACAAGAACAGCGGGAAGACCTCGGTCTGCATAGTGGTCTCCGTCACGGTGGCCGTGGCGCCGCCCGCGGTCTGCGCGCGATCTTGCGCAGTACCCGGACGCACCGCGGCGTCGGCGGTGAACGCTCCCCCTGGCTCGACCGTCCGGTCCGCGATGAGCAGCATCGCCGCCAAGCCCAGGGCCAGCAGCGTGCCCCATAGGAACAGGGCGGGGCCGTCGACGGCCACCGTCCCGGCCAGCGTCACCACGTCGCTCTCGCCACGGGAGAACGAGTACAGATGCAAGCCCAGCGCCGCGCCCGCGGCTCCCAGCGTGAGCAGGGTCAGCCCGACCTGGGCCGGCCACCGGCGGGTGCGCGGCACGAACGCCTCCACCAGCACCGAGACGCAGGCCGCCCCGAGCACCACCAGCATCGGGGCGATCGCCCCGTAGTCGACCGCAGGCGCCTGCAGCTGCTGGGCCTGCGTAAGGAACTGCCCCAAAAGGTCGAGCACGTCAGTTGCCTCCCTGCCCGACGACCGGGTCGGTGAGGCCGACCTCGGTAAGCGTGGCCCCGACCGACGGGTTGATCACATCCAACACCGGCTGCGGGAAGAAGCCGAGCAGCAAGATGAGCGCCACCAGCGGCACCAGCACAGCGACCTCACGAATCGACAGGTCAGGGAACCGGGTCCGTTGCCGCTGCTCGACGGCATCCGGGGCGGTCGCGGCCCCTGGCCCGTCCAGCGTCGCGCCGGCTGAGCCGGCGATTGGACCTCGAGTCACGGCTGCGCCCCGGACCGGGCCCTGCATGACCCGTTGGTAGAACCACAGCACGTACAGCGCGGCCAGGATGATCCCCGCGGTGGCGATGACCGTGAACACCGGCTGCCGCGGGTAGGAGCCGATGAGCACCAGGAACTCCGAGACGAAGGAGTTGGTGCCGGGCAGCGCCAGCGACGCCAGCCCCGCGACCAGCGTCATCCCGGCCAGCACTGGGGCGAGCTTCGCCACGCCGCCGTAGTCGCTGATCAACCGGGAGCCGCCCCGAGCGATCAGCATGCCGACCACGATGAACAGCATCCCGGTGGCGATGCCGTGGTTGACCATGTAGAGCACCGCACCGGCCTGCGCCTGGGTGGAGAAGGCGAAAACTCCCAGCGCGATGAAACCGAAGTGCGCCACCGAGGTGTAGGCCACGAACCGTTTCATATCCGACTGGCCGACGGCGAGCAGCGCGGCATAAATGATCCCGGCGACGGCGAGCACCAACACCAACGGGGCCAACGTCCGTGACGCATCGGGGAACAGCGGCAGGCAGTAGCGCAGGAAGCCGTAGATACCGACCTTGTCCATCACGCCGACCAGCAGCACGCCAGCGCCCACCGGGGCTTCGGCACCGGCGTCAGGCAGCCAGGTGTGCAACGGCACCAGCGGCGCCTTGATCGCGAAGGCGACGAAGAACCCGAGGAACAGCCAGATTTGGGTGCTCTCCGGGATGTCATTGGCGATCGTCACCAGCGTCGCCCAGTCAAATGTGCCCTGGCCCAGCTGCTGCGAGCTCACCACGAAAACGCCGATCACGCTGGCCAGCATGATCAGCCCACCCAGCAGCGAATACAGGAAGAACTTCACCGCCGCGTACTGCCGGCGCGGCCCGCCGAAGCGCCCGATCAGGAAGTACATCGGCACCAGCATGACCTCGAAGAACAGGTAGAACAGGAACACGTCGGTGGCGGCGAAGACCCCGACCAGCATCGACTGGCTGGCCAGCAGCAGGGCGTAGAAACCCGCTGCGGTGCGGCCCTCAGGCAGCTTCTCCGCCCAGGACGAACCCATGATGATCGGCACCAGCACGCTGATCAGCGCGATCATCACCAACGCGATGCCGTCGACACCGAGCGCGAAGCGGGTTCCGAAGGCCGGGATCCACGGGATGGACAGGCTCAGCTGGAGCCGCTCGCCGCCCGGCTCGTAGGCCGACCAGGCCAGAATCGCCAGCAGCAGCTCGCCCAGCGCGAACGCCAGCGCGGTGACCTTGGCCACCGTTGGGGCGGAACGCATCGGAGCGACCACCAGGCTGCCCACCAGAGGCAGCAGCAGCATCGCCAGCAGCAGACCGCCACCGGTCATACGTAGCTCACCGCCAGCAGCAAAGCGATCACCACGATCGAGCCGCCGAGCATGCCCAACGCGTAGCTACGCACGAAGCCGGTCTGCAATCGGCGCAATCGACCCGACGTGCCGCCCAACAGCGCTGCGGTGCCGTTGACGACCCCGTCCACGCCCTTGTTATCGACGAACACCAGCGCCCGGGTCAGCCAGGTACCGGGTCTGGCGATGACTGCTTCGTTGATCGCGTTGGCGTAGAGATCGGCCCTGGCGGCGGCCACCGGCAGCGACACCCGCTCGGGCCTGACGACCGGCACCGGGTTGCGGCCGATGATCAGCCAGGCGAGCAGTGCGCCGGCCGCCGAGATCAGCACGGTGAACAGCGGGACGAGCGCAACCGGGAACGGGGCGGCGTGGCTGTGCACCAACTCACCCACCGACGGCTCCAACCAGTGCGCCAACCGCTCACCCGAGATGAGGAAGAAGCCGGCAACCAGCGAGCCGAGCGCCAGCGGCACCATCGGCACCCACATCACCGGGCCGGATTCGTGTGGGTGGTACTCCTGGCCGTCCGCGGTGGGCAGGTCCCGCCAGCGTTGCTCGCCGAAGAAGGTCATGAGCATCAGCCGGGTCATGTAGAAGGCGGTGAGCCCAGCGGCCAGCATCGCAAGGCCGCCGAAGGCCCAACCGACACCGCTGCCCGCGCCGAATGCGGCCTCGATGATCGCGTCCTTGGTGTAGTAGCCGGCCAGGAACGGGAATCCGATCAGCGCCAGATAGCCCGTGGTGAAGATGACGAAGGTGATCGGCAGGTGCCGGGCGAGTCCACCCATCCGGCGCATGTCGACGTCGTCGTGCATCCCGTGCATCACTGACCCCGCGCCGAGGAACAGCCCGGCCTTGAAGAAGCCGTGGGTCAGCAGGTGCGCAATAGCCAGCGCGTAGCCGGCCGGGCCCAATCCGACGGCGAGGATCATGTAGCCGATTTGGCTGACCGTGGAGTAAGCCAGGACCTTCTTGATGTCGTCGTAGGCACACCCGATGATGGCCCCGAGCAGCAGGGTTATTGCCCCGACAGTCGCGACCGCGAGCCGGCCGGTGGTGCTGAGGTTGTACAGCGGGGCGCAGCGGGCGATCAGGTATACCCCGGCGGTCACCATCGTCGCGGCGTGGATCAGCGCCGAGACCGGGGTGGGGCCCTCCATCGCGTCGGGCAACCACGCCTGCAGCGGGAACTGGCCGGACTTGCCACATGCCCCCAGCAGCAACAACAGGGTGATCGCCAGCAGGGTCGGCGCGCCGATCTCACCAGCGCGGGCGAATACCTCGGTGAACTGCACGGTGCCCAACGACCGCCAGATCAGGAAGATCGCGATGGCCAGGCCGACGTCGCCGACCCGGTTCATCAAGAAGGCCTTCTTCGCCGCTGTCGCGGCACTCGGGCGGTCCTGGTACCAGCCGATGAGCAGGTACGAGGCCAGGCCCACTCCTTCCCAACCGAGGTAGAGCGTGACGAAGTTGTCCGCCAGGACCAGGATGAGCATCGCCGCGACGAACAGGTTGAAATACCCGAAGAACCGGCGCCGCCCGGGATCGTGATCCATGTAGCCGATCGCATACAGGTGGATCAGCCCGCCGACGCCGGTGATGAGCAACACGAAGGTCAGCGACAGCGGGTCGATCCGCAGGCCGTAATCGACCTGCAGCGAGTTGACCGCGAACCAGGTGCCCAGGCTCAGCTCCCGGGTCCGCTCCTCGGCGTCCAGCCCGAGCCACTCGGAGAACAGCACCACGCCGTAGACGAAGGAGGCGAGCACCGTCGCGCAGCCCAGCAGGTGGCCCCAGGCATTGGTCCGGCGACCGCCGGCCAACAGCACCAGCGCACCGAAGGCCGGCAGCGCGACGAGCAGCCAGGCGTACTGCGCGGAACCAACGGCGGCAGTCACTGGAGGCAAGACCTCGGTCATGCCGGGTACTCCGTTCGTCGGTATAAGCAGCAGCAGGTCTGGTAGCACTCCAGCACACCGAGGCAGCACCGGTCACCACGTCGTCACCGTCGCCTCAGTTTAGGGGGGTGGCCCTGCCCACCCAGCATCACCTCATCCGGGCGGGTCGTAGCCTGAACCACCATCGGTGCCCGCCGGCACGTCGTCCGGCGCCGTCGCTGGTTAAACCCGGACGTCCAGGCTGGCCGCAGGGGAGAGGTATACCATCGTAGGATGTCGTTGGAAGGCTGGGACAACCTCCCACGCGGCTACGGTGCGAACTTCGATTTGCGCGCTGCTCCGTGGTGGCTCCGGTTGTGGGCCAAGACGCCCTTTATAGATCGATTTGCATATCCACAGCTCGTTCGTCGCGGACATGGCTACCTGACTCCCTTCCCCGACTTTCCCAACGCGGAGCGCGATCCAGTCAGCAGCGGTTGGCAGCTGCGCGAGGCCGACAAGTATCCCGCGGGCTCCATGGTTGCGTTGAGACCACGCAAACAGTAGCGTCCGCTACCCGACCCGGCTATTCCTGGAATCATTCCTCGCGACGATCACCGCGCCGCTTCTCGTGCTGCAAGACAATGTGTCCATTCATGGGTCAAGCTATCGCCATCGCGAACGCGTGACCCGTCATCGCGCCTAACTTGCCCTTCGGCTCCGGTGATCTTGACAGGTCGTCGTCACAGGCTCATCCGGCTCACATCAGCACCCTTTCGGGCCCGGGCACCAGGCTCGGTATCCGGCCAGTTATGCGGAACCCGACTGGGAGCGAGCCGACCTCGTCCCGGTTTCCCGTCGCCTTTCGGCTACCGGTATTCGCTTCTTGGGCATCCTGTTCCCGCTGCGGCATCAGCCTTCCTCACAGTCGGCCTACCCACCCGCCACATCGACACGCCGGACCATATCGGGGTTGCCACGATCCACCTCGCTGGCGTTGTTTGCCCAGGGCACGGCGAGGTCTCGGGTGAAGCTCCAGACCTGTTCGGCCTTGTTGTGGAGACGTGTAGCCAGGTTGTGTCCGGGTGGTTGCCCTTGGCCCAGTCGCGGTGGCGGTTGATCGTGAGGCCCCAGCGGACCACGTTGTCGCAGCGTTGACGCAGGTCGGCCAGTAGTTGGGGTCGAGTTGCTCGCGCCCGTGGGTGATAGCCTCAGCGACGGCGGCGGCTGCCTCGCGTAGCACATCGATGATTGCCCGGCCATCGCTGCTGGGTGGGGTGCACAGCTCAAGCACACCTTTGGCGTGGCGGCTCAGATCAGTCGCGCATTGCTGGACGCCGGCCAGTTGGGTGTCGAACTGGAACCAGCCGGCGTAGTCGTCGCGGACTAGGCAACCGGCGTAGCCGTCGAGCACGCCCATAGCAGCGATGGAGCTCTTGGACCGGGAGCTGATCGGCGCGTGGTAGACCAGCCGCGCATCAGGGTGCGCACGGTGATCGCGTGGGGCGATCCAGGCACAGGTTGGCCGTGGGCGTCGGCACCCCGAGCAGTCCGTCGGCGAGGGCAGTGTCTCGGTCCGATCTGGTGTCACCATCGGGGCCAGCCCCGAGCCCTTGCGTCCCGGCTGTCCACCGGGCTTGCGATCGGCCGACCGCTCCCGCAACGAGTGATCCGCCCGCCGCTTGGCCTTGGCCGCAATCGAATCCGCCGACGGTGGGATCGAAAAATTCCTCGAATGACGCCCCAGCCGGCCTCCGGCTCAGCGATCCGCGCCTGAGCCCGTTTCAGCTCCGACGCCAAACCCACACACATCGTAGCCTGGGCCACTGAGGCACTAGACCAAGTCCGCCGCGAGCCAAAGCGTCGAGGGTATGACGTTCAGCCATCCACAGTGAGATCTGTCGCCATCCACTGCTCATTTGCACGGTTTGTCGCGTTCAATTTTGGAGCCCACGGTACACGGAGTCAGGCACCAGCTCGACATTGCCCGCGTGATCAATGTCGACGACAGGGGAGTACGCATGTTCAAGCGTATAACAACGATAATCGCGTTAATCGTCATCACATTTGCAATCTCTGGGAGTGTTGCGCAGGCGGCAACCCCAACACCCCCACCGCCGCCGCCAGGTGGGGACGTCAAGTATGCACCCAACGGTCGTATCGATAACCCTGACAGGCGCACACCGGGCGGAGTCGCGAGGACGCAGCTTAGCGGTGGTTCGTCGTCAGGCGGTGACGTGACCACTCAACAGATAGCACCAAACCCATACGGGTGCTACGGACAAACGGATTACCCTCACAAATCTAATGGTGATGCGAGTACGCATTCTAGGACGCGGTGCAACGTTCAGCTTCCTCGGGTTAGCGTCTGGAACTCAATGTATCGAGGCCGTTGGTATGGGGCCGAGTACCTAGCTTCGGGGTCGAGTTCCCGCAATTTCTCAACTACCAGCTACGATGCTGTGGCTCGGTGGTGGTGCTATGGCGTGGGAACCTACACTTACGAAACTAACGGGTACCATGAGGCGTGGGATGGCGGTACGACATATACGGGAGACACCCGTCAGTCAAATCGATTCTACTGCTGAGCACTTCGACAGTTGAGGCTAGGCTGGAGGAAGCTCTTCGGTCCAGAGCTTGTCCCGATACAGAACCTGGACTTGATTGAACGCTCCCTCCAGCTCCGCAGCCCAGTGACTGTCCCCAACACGTACTAATGTAATCGACAGCGACCGGCCACTTTTCCTCGTTAAACCTGTCACCTGCGGGAGCAATCCATCCTGAAGTGCGCCGTACAAAACTGCGATCGAACTGCGCTTATTGTATCTTCTGCTGAGGCCTTCCAATCCTAGTCCGTGCGTCTCAATTACATCAGGTGAACAGCTAGGCAACGTCAACTCAAGCTCACACTCTGAGAGCTCTCGGAACTGATAGCCGCTGATTGGAAGTGTGACAACAAGACTTTCCATACGCCACCAACTTTCGCTTGAGGATACTGCCAATGATTTCTCGACGACACCTCTACATGGTAGCAGGCGCCCTATTCTTTAGTCTACTAGTTTCTAGTGGCTGCGGTGCGAATAATGCTTCTGACGTTAGCGCTCAAGCTGCAAGTGATGCTGGTGGCGGCAGTAGTGAAACAGTCGAAATGAGAAAGGTCGATCCTCCACCTGGCAAACCACCAGAAATAACGATGAAGGGCACGCCAGGTGTTACAATTTATCGAGATTGGATATCAGATGGCAAGTATGAGCGCTATATTTACACTGAGCCCTTACGGTGGCCGAAAGTAAATTTTGACAAAACAGACATTCGCATTGAAACAGCGGCAGCGCCGTATGCAGTTGAACTGAGATACTTCACTCGACCTCTTGATGGCAACGGTGTTCCAGTCCAAGAACCTGCCGTGCAGAAATGTGAGGTAGTCGCTCCTGATCGCCGCATGCCGCCGTGTAAAATCAGTCTTACAGGCACTTTTTGTAATGTATCGTTCGAGCTTGGAAAAGAGGTACAGGCGGCTGTTCTTAACGTCTCTTGGTACGTCCCGTCAACGCTTCGGGAGGAGTTACCCGACGCACCATCAGTCAACACGATCGCAGTGGGCTGGACACGCGCATCGGCTTAGGACCAGCAGGACACAGGTAGCCGTTCAGCTGGTTGGTCGTGTGTGTCGCTACCCGCGCTGAGGCGTATCCCGGGATGATATCAATGTGTCGGATTCCGGATCGTTGGAGGCGTTGGTCGAAACGGTTAGTCGCGCGTGTCCGCGAGCTAGAGTCGGTTGTGATCCAACAGCCACGGGTGATCGCTGAGCAGCGGGCCGGATAGCCGAGCAGGCGGATCTCGCCGGCGCTGAGCTCCCGGGTCCGTTCGGCGGCGCCGAACCCCGGCCACTGCGAGAACAGCACCACGCCGTAGACGAAGGACATGAGCACCGTCGCGCAGCCCAATCGCTTCGTCGTGGCCGGCCGAGCGGGCGAGGTAGGCGATGGATCCGCCGTCGTACAGGGTCGCACCGGCCCACCGCCTTGCGGGGTTGACCAGGCCATAGGCGCTGTCTGCGGACCCTACGGAGAGTCGGCCGAAGCTGGCGCCGTTGGTCGTGGCGAGCCACAGGTCGAGGTGCACGGCGGGCTGAAGCGTCCCGGGTTTGATGCACACCTTGCTTGTGTGTGCGGCGCCCGGTTGGTGTCGCGAACCGAGCCTAGCGGGCCTCGGAGTGTTCCGCTGACGTTTGACGTAGGGAGGATCAGATGTAAGGCCACCTGCCATCGGCGATAGGCGAGTCGAGGTCGAATCGTAGGCGTGCCTCGTCAGGGTTTGTGTTCAGAGCTTTGGCGATCTCGGCCCAGTCGTGCTGGTTGGCGGGGGCGGGGCGAGCACATGACCGAATCAGGGACTGACACGGATTGCCCGCGTCACACCAACAGTACGAGCCGGGGTGGCATCCGATACTGCCCGGTGACGTGCCCGTCTTCGGCGGGTTCCCCCACCGGGCAGGGAGCGTCCTCGCGCACGCAGCGAGCAGTAGTCCTGAGAGAATGACGAAACGGCATGCCCCGCTCCGGGTCGATACGTGACAGCCGTCGGGAGAGCGCACAAATCGCCTGCAGCTGACTTTCAGTACTTGAGCAGGTTCGCTTCGTCGACCGAGGCCGAGCGGCGCGTCTTGAAGATCGCCATGATGATGGCCAGGCCTACCACCACCTCGGCGGCGGCCACCACCATCACGAAGAACGCCATGATCTGCCCGTCCAGGGTGCCGTTGATCCTGGAGAAGGTGATCAGGGTCAGGTTCACCGCGTTGAGCATCAGCTCGATGCACATGAACACCACGACGGCGTTACGGCGCACCAGCACGCCGACCGCGCCGATGGTGAACAGCAGCGCCGACAACAGCAGGTAGTACGTCGGGGTCATTTCTGCTGTCCGTCCCCCTCCTCAGGCGCGGTGATCGGCACCGGCCCGCGCAGGGCGCGAGCGTCAGGTTCCGTGCCGGCGCCGGCAACGCTGCGACGGTCATCGTCCAGTCGCTCGCGGGCGGTGGAATCGAGCAGCTCGGACATCGACTCGGGAGCCACCGATCCGTCCGGCAACAGTGCCGGGGTGGCCACCGAGTTGATGGTGGCGAACACCCCGGGGCCAGGCAGCGGTGACGGACGCGGACCGCGGAGCCGGGCCTCTACCCGCTCGCGTTGGGTCAACCTGCCCTGCTTGGCACGCTCGGTGAAGGTCAGCACCATCGCGCCGACCGCGGCGGTGATCAGCAACGCGGAGGTGAGCTCGAAAGGGAACAGGTAGTCGGTGAACAGGATGCGACCGATATTGGCGACGTTGCCACCGCCGGTGGTGTTGACCGTGGCCAGCCCGGCGGCGGTGACCCCGGTGAAGGCCCGGCCCAGCATCGCCACCAGCAGCACTGCCAACCCGATCCCGCCCAGTGCGGCCGCAACCCGCTGACCGCGCAGCACCTCGACCACCGAGTCGACGCTCTCCCTTCCTACCAGCATCAGCACGAACAGGAACAGCATCATGATCGCGCCGGTGTAGACGATGATCTGCACGAAACCCAAGAACGGCGCCTGCTGGACCATGTACAGCGCACCCAGGCACAGCATGGACTGCGCCAGCCACAGTGCCGAGTGCACCGCATTGCGTGCGAAGACCATCCCCAGCCCACCGGCCAGCGCGAGCGGACCCAGGATCCAGAACGCGATGGTCTCCCCGAGGCCGATAGTGTCGACCGGTACGGGGGGGACTGGCTGCGCCAGCACGACAGTCAGCGGGTTCACCGCTCTTCCTCGCCCACCGCACCCGAACGCCGTTCCAAGGTCGGACCTTGCACGTAGTAGTCCTTCTCCGTGTCACCCAGCCGCATCGGGTGCGGGGGCTGCTCCATCCCAGGCAGCAGCGGCGCGAGCAGGTCTTCCTTGGTGTAGATCAGGTCTCGGCGGTTGTCGTCAGCCACCTCGTATTCGTTGGTCATCGTCAGAGCGCGGGTTGGGCAGGCCTCGATGCACAGGCCGCAATTGATGCACCGCAGATAGTTGATCTGATAGATCTCGCCGTAGCGCTCCCCGGGCGAGTAGCGGGCCTCCTCGGTGTTGTCCCCGCCTTCGACGTAGATCGCGTCGGCCGGGCAGGCCCAGGCGCACAGCTCGCAGCCGACGCATTTTTCCAGCCCGTCGGGGTGCCGGTTGAGCTGGTGCTTGCCGTGGAAACGCGGCGCAGGGATCTTTTTGACCTCGGGGTACTCCTCGGTCACGACCTTCTTGAACATCGTGGAGAAGGTGACCCCGAAACCCTTGACCGGATCAAGCAGTCCCATGACCGTCCTCCTGCTTCGCCGATGACCCTGCTGACCCGCCATTGCCCGACAGGGTCGTACTCACCCCGGAAGCACTCGCCACTGGGCGCCGGGGCGGTGGTGGCGGCACCACCAGGTCCAGCGGGGGTACCGGGTAGTCCGAACCTGCGGTCGGCACCCGCCCGGGACCGCTCTGCACCGGACCGTTCTGGGCGGAATCGCCCTGGGCAGAACCCTGCGGAAGCAGGAAAGCGACGACCACCAGCATGGCCAGCACGATGCCGCCCACCACGAGGATCTGGGTCGGCGTGATGTCAGCGCCACGCAGCGCCCTGGCACCGGCAACCAGCACGATCCAGACGAGGCTGACCGGCACCAGCACCTTCCAACCCAACGCCATGAACTGGTCGTAACGCAGCCGCGGCAGGGTGCCACGCAGCCAGATAAACACGAACAGGAATGCCAGCGTCTTGCCGATGAACCACAAGGGCCCCCACCAGCCGCTGTCGAGCGGTCCACCGGCCAGCGGCCAGGGGGCGTGCCAACCGCCGAGGAACAGGGTGGTCGCCATCGCCGAAACCGTGACCATGTTGACGTACTCGGCGAGGAAGAACAGCGCGAACTTCAGCGATGAGTACTCGGTGTGGAACCCACCGACCAGTTCCGATTCCGCCTCGGGCAGGTCGAAGGGAGCGCGGTTGGTCTCGCCCACCATCGCGACGACGAACACCGCAAAGCTGGGGAACAGCAGGAAGACGAACCACCACTGTTGCGACTGGGCCTCCACGATGTCGGCCGTGGACAGTGAACCCGCGTACAGGATCACCGCGACGATCGACATCCCGAGGGCGATCTCATACGAAATCACCTGCGCGGCCGACCGAAGCGAGCCCAGCAACGGGTACGGCGAGCCCGACGCCCAACCAGACAGCACGAGCCCGTAGACCCCCAGCGAGGAAGCGGCCAGCACCACCAGCACGCCGACCGGCAGGTCGGTGACCTGCAGCACGGTCCGCTCTCCGAAGATCGATACCTCCCCACCGAGCGGAATCACGGAGAACGCCGTGAACGCCGTGACCGTCGAAATCACCGGGGCCAGCACGTACACCCAGCGGTCGGCCAACACCGGCTGGATGTCCTCCTTGAAAGCCAGCTTGAGCCCATCGGCCAGGGACTGCAGCAACCCGAACGGCCCGACCCGGTTGGGGCCCGGCCGGTGCTGCATACGGCCGACCACGCGGCGCTCCAGCCAGATCATGAACAACGTCATGACCATGAGGAACACAAAGATCACGACAACCTTCAGCACGATGAGCCACAACGGGTCGTCGGCTAGCAGCGCCTCTGTAGGTGTCATGACCGGCCTCCCCGCGCCCTTCCGGTTACCGGCTCGTGGGTTCCTGGGTTGTCAGTCACAGTGCCGTTACCGCTTTTCACGGTGACCACGGCACCGTGCCCGACGCCGAGGCTGCGCCGGACGGTAGCGGCTCCGGAGTTACCTGGGACCCACACCACGCCGGCAGGCAGGTCGCCGGCCGCCGCCGGCAACGTCACCGAACCCAGTGGAGTGGACACCGTGACCTCTCCACCGATGTGCACCCCGAGGTCACCTGCGGTGGCCTCGGACAGCAACGCGACAGCGGGCCGGGCCGTGCCGGCCAGGTTAGGCTCGCCGTCCTGCATTGACCCGTTGTCCAGCAGTTGGCGCCAGGTGGCCAGCAAAGCCTTCCCCCCGCCGACCTCCGGAACCGGCGCTGCGGACACTTGCGGGAATTCCCGGCCAGGGTTCCTGTTGAGGTCGCCGTACGGGCCGAGCGCGGCGAAACCGGCCCACGCCGACGCTGGGGTCTGGGTGAACAGGTCGACGTCCATCTCAACGGCAAGGCTGTCCAGCACGCGGCAGTCTGGCAGTGCCGCGCGGGCGACACTACTGCCGGAAGTGATCGTGGTGCCGAACTCGCGGCGGCGGCCCTCCCAGTCGAGGTAGCTGCCGGCCTTCTCCAGCGCGGAGGCGATCGGCAGCACGACGTTGGCCGCCCGGGTCGCCGGCGACGACCGCATCTCCAGGCTCACCACGAACCCGGCCCGGTTCAGCGCCTGCTCGGCCAACCGGGGGTCAGGCAGATCGGCGGGATCCACACCGGCGATGACCAGGCCGTCTAACTCCCCGGCCGCCGCGGCGGCGACGATCCCGGCGGTGTCCCGCCCGGGCCGGCTCGGCAGCGTCACACCCCACGCGTTTTCGACCTCCCCGCGGGCCACCGGGTCGGTCACCGGCCGGCCGCCGGGTAGCAGTGTCGGCACCGCGCCGGCGTCCAGAGCCCCCCGTTCGCCGGCCCGCCGCGGGACCCAGACCAACCGGGCGCCGGTGTCCACGGCCAACCGGGCCACCGCGGAGAACAATCCGGGCACCTCGGCGGCGCGCTCGCCGACCAGCAGCACCGCCCCCGGCGCGGACAGCTCCTCGCGCGCCGGATCACCCAAGGTGTCCAGCGCCTCTGGTTCACCACCGGGCACCACCCGCAGCAGCGTGCCGAGAGTCCGGCGCACCGCGGGAGTCGTGAACTGGCTGAGGTGCCACACCGGCATGCGGCGGTCACGGGCAGCGCGGCGCAGCCGCAGGTAGACGATCGGTGACTCCTCTTCCGGCTCGAAAGCCACGCAGAGCACCGCGGGGGCCGCGCTGAGGTCGTCGTAAGTGACCCCGCCGGTGTCCGGGGTGACGCCGACCACATGTGCAGCGAGGAAATCCAGTTCCTCCGCCGAGTGCGGACGCGCGCGGAAGTCGATGTCGTTGGTGCCCAGCGCGACCCGGGCGAACTTCGCGTAGGCGTAGGCGTCCTCGACGGTCAGCCGGCCGCCGGTGAGCACTCCGACGCCGCGATCCCGGCTCCTGAGCAGCCCCTCGGCCGCGACCTGCAGCGCCTCGGTCCACGATGCCGGCTCCAGCTCACCGGCCGGGTTCTGGACCAGCGGCCGGGTGATTCGGTCCGGCGCGGTGGCATAGGCGAAGGCGAAACGACCCTTGTCGCAGTTCCACTCCTGGTTGACCTGCGGATCGTGACCGGCCAGGCGGCGCAGCACGATGCCCCGCCGCCAGTCGGTGCGCTGCGCGCAGCCGCTCGCGCAGTGTTCGCACACTCCGCGGGTGGAGACGAGGTCGAAGGGCCGCGACCGGAACCGGTAGGCAGCACTGGTCAGTGCACCGACCGGGCAGACCTGAATGGTGTTGCCGGAGAAGTAGGACTGGAACGGCTGCTGGGCCGCCACTCCGACCTGCTGGGCGGCACCGCGCTCGAGCATCTCAATGAACGCGTCCCCGGCGATCTGCTCAGAGAAACGGGTGCAACGCGCACACAGCACGCAGCGCTCCCGGTCCAGCAGTACCTGGCGGGAGATCGCAATCGGTTTGGCAAAAGTGCGTTTCGTGTCGACGAACCGGGAATCCGCCCGGCCATTGGACATTGCTTGGTTCTGCAGCGGGCACTCGCCGCCCTTGTCACAGACCGGGCAGTCCAGCGGGTGATTGATCAGCAGCAGCTCCATCACACCCTGCTGAGCCTTATCCGCCACTGCCGAGGTGTGCTGGGTCTTGACGACCATGCCATCAGCCACGGTAAGAGTACAGCTGGTCTGCGGCTTGGGCATCGGGCGCCCACCCATCTCCACCTCGACCAGGCACTGCCGGCAGGCGCCTGCTGGGTCGAGCAGTGGGTGGTCGCAGAACCGTGGCACGATGATGCCCAGGCGCTCGCATGTTCGGATCACCAGCTCGCCCTTGGGCGCGTCGACCTCGCGGCCATCGATAGTCAGCCGGACGTGCCGCTCCGGGACGGCCTGGGGGCCGCCGCCATCGGCAGAATCAGCGGCCTGCTTCGCCAGCGTCATCGGTGCGATCCTGCCAGCTTTGCCTGCTGAGCGCGTCTGCCGAAGCCGTCCTGCTCGACGCACAGGTCAAGGAACTCCTGCCGGAAGTACTTGATACCACTGGTGATCGGGCTGGCGGCACCGTCCCCGAGGGCGCAGAATGACCGCCCCAGGATGTTGTCGCAGACGTCGAGCATGGTGTCCACATCCGACGGGGTGCCCTCATGCCGCACCATCCGCTGCAGGATCTGGGTCAGCCAGTAGGTCCCCTCCCGGCACGGGGTGCACTTACCACAGGATTCGTGCTTGTAGAACTCGGTCCACTTCATCACCGCCCACGGCACGCTCACCGTGTTGTTGAAGACCATGACCGCAGTGGTGCCCAGCATGGATCCGGCCTCAGTTGCCCCCTCAAAATGCAGGGGTATGTCCATGTGCTCGGCGGTGAGCAGTGGGGTTGACGAGCCACCCGGCGTCCAGAATTTCAGCGGGCCGCCCTTCATCCCTCCTGCCATATCCAGCAACTCGCGCAGCGTGATGCCCAGCGGTGCCTCGTACTGGCCCGGTCGCTGCACATGTCCGGAGATCGAGTAAATCTTGGGGCCGGGCGATTTCTCGGTGCCCATGGAGCGGAACCAGTCTGTCCCGCCGTTGATGATGTAGGGCACGCTGCAGATGGTCTCGACGTTGTTCACCACCGTGGGCGCAGCGTACAGCCCAGAGGTCGCTGGGAACGGTGGCTTGAGCCGGGGCTCCGCCCGACGGCCCTCCAGCGAGTTCAGCAGCGCGGTCTCTTCACCGGCCTCGTAGGCCCCGGCGCCCGCATGCACCACGATGTCCAGGTCAAACCCGGAGTCGAGGATATTTCTGCCGAGATAGCCAGCGGCATAGGCTTCGTTGACCGCGTTCTGCACCCGGCGCAGGCAATGCACCACCTCGCCACGAACGTAGATGAAGCACCGGTGAGCCCGGACCGCATAGCTGGTGATGATGCAGCCTTCGACCAGCGAATGCGGGTCGGCCATCATCAGCGGCACATCTTTGCAGGTGCCCGGCTCACCCTCGTCTGCGTTGATCACCAGGTAGGTGGGCTTGGCCGCCGGCCCAGTGGGCTGCTCGCCCGGTTTGGCCTGCGGGATGAAGCTCCACTTCATGCCGGTGGGGAAACCGGCGCCGCCACGTCCCCGCAAGCCTGAGTCTTTGATCAGCTGAATCAACTGATCGGGGTGCGCGGCCAGCGCCGTGCGCAGCGCGGTGTAGCCGTCAAGCTGGGCGTAGGTGTCAAGGGTCCACGACTTCGGCGACATCCACCGCCGGGTCAACACCGGGGTGAGCGTCCGCTCCGGCACCGCTCCTCCTGTCGAATTCGTCACTTCTTGTCCGCAACCTCAGGTAGTGGCGGGGCCTTGTCCGGTATGGCCGGTGCCTGCCAGCCCCTGTCCTCAGCGAGCCGGTTGCCGGCCAGCGTCTCCTTCGCCGCCGACGGTGCGTCCACCGCGTTCCGCATCTCCTCGGGCGTGCCGAAGTAGCCGGCTAGCTGCAGCTCGACGGTCCGCCAGTCGGTCAACGGCGCACCACGGGTCGGCGCTGGCCGGTCCCCACGGCGTAGCGCGTCCACCAGCTCCACCGCGGATTCCGGAGTCTGGTTGTCGTAAAACTCGTAGTTCACCTGCAGCACCGGGGCGAAATCGCAGGCCGCCAGGCATTCGGCGTGCTCAAGGGTGATCGATCCCTTCGAGCCTGGCCGCCCTGCGGTCTCTTCGTGGCCGATACCGAGCCGCTTGCACAGGCGGGCGTAGATCTCGTCGCCACCAAGCGTGGCGCACAACGTGTTGGTGCACACGCTGACCAGGTGCTCGCCGGCGGGCCTGCGCTTGTACATCGTGTAGAAGGTGGCCACCGTGCTGACCTCGGCGGTAGTGATCTCCAGCAGTTCCGCGCAGAACGCGATCGCGGCCTGGCTGACATACCCCTCCACGTTCTGCATCAGGTGCAGCAAAGGCAGCAGCGCCGAGCGGGGCTGCGGGTAGCGCGCGATGATTTCCTGTGCGCGCTGCCTGGTCTGCCCGTCGAACACGCTGGTGTCCACCCGCACGGGCCGCTCCACCGGCACGTCCTGTGCGGTGGACAGCGTGGTCGGTGCGGCCTGGTGCGCGGCCTCCGGCGCCTCCGCAGGCCGCGCGGTGAAGGCCGGGTTGTCGGCCGGGCTCATCGGTCCACGCCTCCCATCACCGGGTCGATCGAAGCCACTGCAGCGATGACGTCGGCCACGAGGCCGCCCTCGCTCATCGCCGGCATTGACTGCAGGTTGACGAAACTGGGGTCGCGGGCGTGCACCCGCAACGGCCGGGTCCCACCGTCGGACACCAGGTGGTAACCCAGCTCGCCGCGCGGTGACTCCACGGCGAAGTAGGCCTGGCCCGGCGGCACCGCGAATCCCTCGGTCACCAGTTTGAAGTGATGGATCAGCGACTCCATCGACTGTCCCATGATCTTGCGGACGTGCTCCAGCGAGTTGCCCATCCCATCGGATCCGATGGACAGTTTCGCCGGCCATGCGATCTTGGCGTCCTCCACCATGAACGGGCCTGGTTCCAGTTTGCCCAGGCACTGCGCCACGATCTTGAGGGACTGGTGGATCTCCTCGACCCGCAGCAGGAAGCGGGCATAGCAGTCGGCGTCAGTCGAGGTGGGGACCTCGAAGTCGTACTCCTGGTAACCGCAGTAGGGCTCGACCTTGCGCAGGTCCCACTCCAGCCCGGCACTGCGCAGGATCGGACCGGTGACACCCAGCTGCAGGCAGCCATCCAGCGGCAGGTAGCCCACCTTTTGCAGCCGCTGCTTCCAGATCGGCTGCCCGGTGAGCAATTTGTCGTAGTCCGGCAGTCGGGAATCCATCACCTTCAAAAAGTCTCGGATCTTGGTGTCGTAACCCTCAGGTAGGTCCTGGGCCAGGCCGCCGGGTCGGATGAACGCATGATTCATCCGCAGGCCGGTGAGGAACTCCAGAAGGTGTAAAACCTCCTCGCGCTCGCGAAACCCGGCGGTCATCCCGGTCAGCGCGCCGAGCTCCATACCCCCAGTGGCTATTGCCACCAGGTGCGAGCCGACCCGGTTGAGCTCCATGAGCAGTACCCGGATCACCTGCGCGCGCCGCGGCGCGGTGATCCCCAGCAACTTCTCGATGGCCAGGCAGTAGGCCGCCTCGTTGAACAGCGGCGACAGGTAGTCCGCCCGGGTGACGAAAGTGACGCCCTGGGTCCAGGTCCGGTACTCGCAGTTCTTCTCGATACCGGTGTGCAGGTAGCCGATCACCGACCTGGCCTGGGTGACGACCTCTCCCTCAAGCTCCAGGACCAGCCGCAGCACGCCGTGCGTGGAGGGGTGCTGTGGCCCCATGTTGACGACGATGCGCTCGTCGTGGCGCCAGTCGTCGATCAGGCTGTCCCAGTCGCCGCCGGTGACGGTGTACACCCGGCCCTCGGTGGTCTCCCGTGCGGTAGCGGCGTAGGGGTCTGACCCGGTGGTACCGCTACCAGCGCCGCCGGCCGTGTCACTGGTTCCACTGCCGACCGTGTGCGCTGGCTCTGCCTCGTTGTGCTGTTGCCGGCTGGTCACGAGTAGGCCCTCCGCTGGTCCGGCGGTGGGATCTCGGCGCCCTTGTACTCCACCGGGATCCCACCGAGCGGGTAATCCTTGCGCTGCGGGTGGCCATCCCAGTCATCGGGCATGAGGATGCGGGTCAGCGCTGGGTGACCGTCGAAGACGATGCCGAACATGTCCCAGGTCTCCCGCTCCTGCCAGTCCGCGGTCGGATAAACCTCGACCACGCTGGGCACGTGAGCGTCGTCAACGTCGACGGCAACCTCGAGCCGGATCCGCCGCCGGTAGGTCATCGAGGTGAGGTGGTACACCGCGTGCAGCCGCTGCTCGACTTCGGGGCCGTAGTCCACGCCGGAAACCGAGCTGCACAGCTCGAAACGCAACGCCGGATCGTCTCGCAGGGTGCCGCACAGCGCCACCAGGTGTTCCCGGCGCACGTAGTAGGTGATCTCCCCACGATCCACGGTCACCTGCTGGATAGCCGCCGCGGGTACGCCGCGCTCCTGCATCGCGGCCAGTAGCTCGTCGGTGACCTCGTCGAACCAGCCGCCATAGGGGCGTTGTGCAGGGGCCGGTACGTAGGCCGGAAGCGCCAGCCCAGCGTAGCCGGAGGTGTCCCCGGATCCGTGAACGCCGAACATGCCCTGCCGGGCCCGGCCCGCGACCACCCCACCGCGGGCCTCGTGCTCGGCCTGCTCGACGCTGGTCATCTCGGCCGAGCTGGTCCGGCCTGGCTCCATACCCTTGTCCTCTGTGGCGTCATCCTCTGTGGCGTCCTTGGCGTCACTGCCGGTCATTGCGCTCACGGCTTCCGAGCTTCAATGACCTGGGACCGGCCACTTCCCGATGGTCTTGGGTCCTTCTGCGGGCCGTAACGCACCGAGGAGGGCACCATCTCGGTGTGCTGGCCCGCTTTCAACGCAGCGCGCTTCGCCCCAAGCGGCTCGTCCATGATCTTGGCGTGTAGCTTGAGGATCGCGTCGATGAGCATTTCCGGTCGTGGCGGGCAGCCGGGCAGGTAGATGTCCACCGGGACGATGTGGTCCACACCCTGCACGATCGCGTAGTTGTTGAACATCCCTCCGCTGGAAGCACAGACCCCCATCGCGAGCACCCAACGGGGCTCGGGCATCTGGTCATAGACCTGCCGCAGCACCGGAGCCATCTTGTTACTCACCCGGCCCGCCACGATCATCAGGTCAGCCTGCCGGGGAGAGGCGCGGAATACCTCCATCCCGAACCGGGCCAGGTCATACCGGGGCCCTCCGGTGGTCATCATCTCGATCGCGCAGCAGGCCAGCCCGAACGTGGCCGGCCACAGCGACGACTTGCGAGTCCAGTTGACCAGCTTCTCCACACTGGTCAGCAGGATCCCGCTGGGAATCTTCTCTTCCAAGCCCATGATCAGTTCCAGTCCAGCCCGCCGCGTCGCCAGACATAGGCGTACGCGAAGCCGAGCGTCACGATGAATAAGGCGATTTCCACCAGACCGAACAGCCCCAGCGAGTCCGCGGCCACTGCGAACGGGTAGAGGAACACCATTTCGATGTCGAACAGGATGAATAGCATCGCGGTCAGGTAGTACGCCACTGGCATTCGCCCACCCCCCGCGACCGGTTGCGGGGACGGCTCGATACCGCACTCGTAGGCGTCGAGCTTGGCCCTGTTGTACCGTCGCGGCCCGACATGGGGGGCGATGACGATGGAGAAGACCGCGAAACCCCCTGCCAGCAGCAGCATCAGCACCAGGGGAACGTAGGGCTGCAGCACTCGCGTCCCTTCCTCCCGTCGTCGTGAACGTCCCGCCTCTACCCTACGTGCGAGCCGGTCACGCGCTGCCTTGAGGCTAACCTAAAATCCGCCCTCGATCAGGCATTATACTGAGAGCGGACAGCGTGTTGATCAGGCCCGGTTGATCAGACACTCGGCGCCAGCCTCGTCATGGCCGTGATCACCCGGTCCATCGCGTCGCCCTCCCGGCTGTCGTAGAGGTTGGCCAGCAGCTTGAGCAGGAAACGCATCAGGGTGGCGCGCTTCAAGCCGTGGCGGGTCGCGGCCCGCATCACCTGCGGGTGGCCGATCAGGCGGCTGAAGATATTTCCCAACCGGAAATAGCCCCCCAACTCTTCGCGTAGCGCGACCGGGTAACGCCGCAGCGCGTGCTCTCGGGCCAACCCGTCCGGCCGAGCCAGGGCCTGCACGGCGCACTCCGCGGCGAGCCGGGCGGACTGCATCGCATAGGCAATGCCCTCACCGTTGAACGAATTCACCATGCCGCCGGCGTCCCCGACCAGCAGCAGGCCGCCACGGTAGTGCGGGGTGCGGTTGAAACCCATCGGCAGGGCCGCCCCGGCGATCTTGCCGGTGGCGTTGCACTCGCGGAAACCCCACTCCTGAGGGGTGCCGTCCAACCAGGACCGCAGCAGCGCGCGGTAGTCGGTCTTGCCGTAGGCCGTGGACGTGGACAGGATTCCCAGGCCGACGTTGGACGTCCCATCGCCCATCCCGAAGATCCAGCCGTAACCGGGCAGCAGCCTGGGCAGCTCCGGATTGGTGTGGTCCCACAGCTCCAGGTGGCTTTCCAAGAAGTCATCGTGGGTACGGGGGCTGGTGTAGTAACGCCGTACCGCGACACCCATCGGGCGGTCGTCTCGCTTGTCCATCCCCAGGCTGAGCGCGAGCCGGGCGCTGACTCCGTCGCAGGCGAGCGTGAGCGGGGCGCGGTAGGTCATCGGTTGCTTGTCCGGCCCCTGCCGGCCTTTCACCCCGACCACCCGGTCGGTGCGCCCGTCGGTGATCGCCTCGGTGACCGTGCTGAGCTCGTGGAGCCGGGCGCCGGCCTTCTCGGCGTGCCGCGCCAGCATCTCGTCGAAATCCAGCCGTTGGCGGACCGCGCCGTATGGCGGGAAGCTGGCCAGGTCGGGCCACGGCAGTTCGATGGTTGTTCCGCCGCCCACCACCCGCAATCCCCGGTTGTGCAACCAGCCGGCCTCGATGCTGGTATCGATACCGAGGTCGATCAGCTGCTTGACCCCGCGGGGGGTCAGCCCGTCGCCGCATACCTTGTCGCGGGGGAACGTGGACTTCTCCAGCAGCAGCACGTCCAGCCCGGCGCGGGCGAGGTAGGCGGCCGCTGTCGAGCCCGCCGGCCCGGCCCCGACCACGATCACATCCGCCTCTTTGTCACTGCCGCCGACGGCGTCGCCGGAGCCCACCCGCCTGGCCATCCCGCTCCCTCGCTGCGATCCCGCCCGTTCGCCCGAGTGTACGGGCCAGCGCCCTGGCCTCAATGCGCGCTAGACAGCAGAGCTGTTCGGGTCAACCTGCGCAGCGCTGCTGCCCGGTTCGGGAGGCGCGGGGTTGTCGCAGCCCCCGTCCGGCTGGTCGTCGGGTCCGGAGTCGTCTTGGGTAGTGGCGTTGTCCTGGGTGGCGGTTTCGCCCTGTTCGACGTCGATTCCGGTCTCGTCGGTTGCGGTTTCATCGGTTGCGGTCTCACCGGTTGCGGTCTCGTCGGTTGCGCTTGCTGCGCTGGGTTCGGTCTCCACACCGCGGGAGACGAGCAGTGTGGCGACGCTACCCCCCAGCAAGGTGGCGGCCAGCACGGCAACCGCCAGCGTCCCGAAAGGGATATCGACAGGGTCGAATGCGCCGACACCAAGACGGCCCCCGGCCAGTGCACCCAGCACTGCGCTGCCCAGCGCGAGTACCACGGCTGCCGCCCCGAGAATCCGTAGCCGTTGTGCCACGTCGCGGCCAGCGGCCGCGCTACGGCGCCCCACGGCCGCGCCGACCAGCAACGGCACCGCGAGGGCCAGGCCCCACCAGGGTTGTGGCGGACCCTGCGGCAAGGCGGCGAGCAGTGGCACCGCCGGCACCGGTCCGGCCTGCATCGTGACGGGACTGACCGACAACGCCCCTACCGAGAAACCTGGTCCGGCCAGCCAGGACAGTCCGGCGATCGCCGCGTTGGGCAGGTAGCCGATCGACAGGGCGATCAGCCCCAGGATGCTGCCGGCGTCAGATCCCGCCATGGAGACAAGTTCGGGCACAGAGGCCACGAGCCCGATCAGCACCACGGCGAGGCCGGCGGTGAGCAGGACCGCCTGGCCCCACAGCCCGACGATCAGGCCAGGCCGCACCCAGTCGGGCGCCTGGCGTAGCGCCGCGGGCAACAGCCCGCAAGGCCCAGCCAGACCCAGACCCGCGGCGACGCCCGCGACCAGCCCGCAGCCGACGGCGGCCTGTGCGGCATCCACGGTGACCGTCGCAGGGGTGGCGATCAGCGCCAGAGCAGCGCCCAGAATGCCGTGGATGCCGGCAATCGATCCGGCCACCCATCCGGCCTCGGCGGGCTGTTGGACGCCGGCGCGGTTCGCCACGTCGGCCGCACCGCGGGCGACCAGCGCGCCGAGCAGGAGGGTCGGCAGCAGCGGCAGGACGCCGAGCGGGGCCCCGTCGATGGTCAGGGGGACGTGGTGTGCGGCCAACCAGCCCACCGCACCGGCGCGCGCGACCCACGCCACCGAAGTGGCCGTCCCACTGGCCGCGGCAACTGCGGTGAGCACGGCGACCGCGGTCAGGTAACTCGCGACTGCAGGTAGGCAGGCGGCGCCAATCGTCGCGGCCCGGCCCAGGCGGGTGGCTTCACCTGCTGGGCCACGGGACACCGGCGACAGCAGGAGGCTCACAGCCCTCACCCTCGCAGCCAGGTGGTCCACCGACGGCGATCACCTCGCCGACGCGCTTCCGATATAACCGGATCGGAGTACTGCACTCGCTGGCTCGCCGGCAGGTTGGCAGTGATTACGGACGCTTCCCAGCCGGGTTGGCCCTACTTAAGAGCCCCCAACGGGGGTCAGCGACTTCATGATCTTGCGCATCAGACCGGCGGTGTCGCTGGGTGTTTTGCCGACCTGGACGCCGGCTGCCTCCAGGGCTTCCTTCTTGGCGGCGGCGGTGCCGACAGAGCCCGAGACGATCGCGCCGGCATGGCCCATCGTCTTGCCTTCTGGAGCGGTGAAGCCGGCGACGTAACCGATGACCGGTTTGGTGATGTGGGCATTGATGTAGTCGGCCGCGCGCTCCTCGGCGTCCCCGCCGATTTCACCGATCATCACGATCGCCGCCGTATCGGGGTCGTCTTCGAATGCCTGCAGCGCGTCGATATGTGTCGTGCCTATCACCGGGTCACCACCGATTCCCACGCACGTGGAGAAACCGATATCGCGCAGCTCGAACATCATCTGGTAAGTGAGGGTGCCGGATTTCGACACCAGCCCGATCTTGCCCGGGCCGGTGATGTCGGCGGGGATGATCCCCGCGTTGGACGCGCCGGGGCTGATCACCCCAGGGCAGTTCGGGCCGACGATGCGGGTCCGTACCGGCTTTGTCGCCAGCCCGGTGGCGCCGGCGCGCGCACAGAAGGCGGCGGCGTCCTGCACCGGGATCCCCTCAGTGATCACCACGGTCAGCCCGATGCCGGCGTCGATCGCCTCGACGACCGCGGCCTTGGCGAACCGGGGCGGAACGAAGACCACGCTGACATCGGCCTCGGTGGCAGCCATCGACTCGGCCACCGAGTCGAATACTGGTAACGACGCGCCCTGAAAGTCGACGGTCTGGCCGCCTTTGCCTGGGGTGACCCCGCCGACGACCTGGCTGCCCGCATCGAGCATCCGCTGGGTGTGCTTGCGCCCCTGCGCGCCGGTCATTCCCTGGACAATGATCCTTGAGTCCTCGGTCAGGAAGATCGCCACCGGTCAGGCCCCCTTGGTGTGAGTCAGTGCAGCGAGCTCGGCGGCCTTGGCCGCCGCGGCGTCCATCGTGTCGACCATCGTGACCAGCGGGTGGTCCGCTTGCCCGAGGATCCGGCGCCCCTCGGCGACGTTGTTGCCGTCCAGCCGGACCACCAGCGGCTTGGTCGCGGCGTCGCCCAGGATGTTGAGCGCCTGCACGATTCCGGTGGCCACCTGGTCGCAGGCGGTGATCCCGCCGAAGACGTTGACGAACACCGAGCGCACGTCCGGATCACCGAGGACGATGTCCAGCCCGTCGGCCATCACCTGCGCGTTAGCACCGCCGCCGATATCGAGGAAGTTGGCTGGCCGCATCCCCCCGTACGCCTGGCCGGCGTAGGCAACAACGTCCAGAGTGGACATGACCAGCCCCGCACCATTGCCGATGATGCCGACCTGCCCTTCGAGCTTGACGTAGTTGAGGTTGCGGTCCCTGGCCCTGGCCTCGAGCAGGTCCTGCCCTGCCGGGTCGGTCAGCGCGGCGTGGTCGGGGTGGCGGAAGGCGGCGTTGTCGTCCAGGGTCACCTTCCCGTCCAGCGCGATGATCGCGCCCTGCGGGTCGCGGATGAGCGGGTTGACCTCCACCAAGGTGGCGTCCTCGGTGACAAAGGCATTCCACAGCCTCACCACGGTGTCGGCCACCGCCTGCGCCACCTCCGAAGGGAAGGCGGCCGCCCGGACGATCTCGGCGGCTTTCGCGGCATCGACACCGGAGATCGGGTCCACCGGCACCTTGGCCAGTGCCTCGGGTGTCGTCGCGGCGACCTCTTCAATGTCCATCCCGCCCTGCACGCTGGCCATCGCGAGAAAGGTGCGGTTTGTGCGGTCGAGCAGGAAAGACAGGTAGTACTCCTCGGCGATGTCCGCAGCAGAGGTGACCAGCACCCGGTGCACGGTGTGGCCTTTGATGTCCATGCCCAGGATCGTCGCCGCCTTGCGCTGCGCCTCCTCCGGCGTGCGGGCCAGCTGCACGCCACCGGCCTTGCCGCGGCCACCAGTCTTCACCTGGGCCTTGACGACGACGGTGCCGCCGAGCTCAGCAGCGGCGGCCTCGGCCTGCGCGCTGGTGGTGACGACGCGGCCGGGCAGCACCGGGACACCGTAGGCGTCGAACAAATCCCTCGCCTGGTATTCGTACAGATCCACCCGGCGACCCTATCCAGGCAATCCCGGCAGCGGCTCACTGGCAGGAGTGACAGCGATCACTCCACCTGGGATCACTCCACCTGGGATCACTCCACTGGGAATACACCACTGGGACGGGCGGCCACCGCGCTGCGCACCCAGTCGACAATCTCGTGCGTGGTGGCACCCGGGGTGAAGACCTTGGCCACCCCGAGCTTGGTGAGCTGGGGGATGTCCTCGTCGGGGATGATGCCGCCACCGAAGACCAGCACGTCGGTTGCGTCCTTGCGCTCTAGCAACTCGATAACCCTGGCGAACAGGGTCATGTGGGCACCGGACAGTACTGACAGCCCCACCGCATCGGCGTCCTCCTGCAGCGCCGTCTGCACGATCTGCTCCGGAGTCTGGTGCAGGCCGGTGTAGACAACCTCCATGCCGGCGTCGCGCAGGGCCCGAGCGACGACCTTGGCGCCACGGTCGTGCCCGTCGAGCCCCGGTTTGGCGACGACCACCCGGATACGCCCGCTCATTGACCCAAGGGTAGTCGGCAACTGCGCCCCGCAAGGCGCCTGCAAGCTTTCGGGCGCATCGACACTTGTGGTGACCCCATGAACCCCGCTGGCCAGCCCTGGCACGCGGCGCGCCGGTTGATCACGCATGGCAGGCAGTGGGGTTGCTGGCGGCACCACTGCGCGTGACGCTGGGCGCGCTGTCCCGCACCGTCACGACGGTCGCTCGACCTGCCGGTGTGCGGGGACTAGCAGTGGAGACCTCAGCGATGTCGGACACCTGTCATTGCCGGTGGATCCGCGCAATCTGCACACGGTGACCAGCGCTCTGGCCCGCCTAGACGATTCCGCCTGGACCGGCGCGTCGACCGCACGGCGCGTGAGAACGGACGCTGGCCGATACAGCCGAGCATAACTCGGAGAGGCGCCTTGCCTGTAGGCGTCGCGCTTGGTTACCTTCCCGCGGTCCACGGACACGGTCCGAGTACGGCTGACAGGACTGGATCCACCAGTTCTCCCGGGATACCCCACCCGGTGTCGGTACAAACTCGCCCGAGACGGAAGGCAGGTCTTTGGCTCGACACCGCTCCCCAGGTGGCCATCGACCATCTCCGGTAGTTGAGGCGGCGCTTCGTATTGGCCCCTCGAGTGCCCGGGTGGCGCATCGCATCACGGCGCCTTCGCCAGCCGTGCGCGGGCGGGTGGTGGTAGCAGCCGTCGCTGCTGGCGCCTTCGTAGCCGCGGGCCAGACCTTCGACAACACCCCTACCACGGTGTCCGACGAGGCCAAGTTGTTGGCATCTACCCACGACGCGACGCCGGCGACCGGTGTCGGCGGGGCCGCCCCGGCACCGGAGTACCTCCCGTTGACTCGACCCGCCGATACCGCCGCGGTCGAGGCCGTGCAAGCCATGGCCAAGGGCCAGCGCCTCGTCGACCAGCGCGTCGCCCGGGAGGCCGAGGCCAGCCGGATCCGGTTCATCCAGCCGACAAAGGGAACTCTCACCTCCGGATACGGAAGCCGATGGGGAGTGTTTCACTGGGGCATCGATGTCGCCAACAAGATTGGGACGCCGATCCTCGCTGCCGCCGACGGCGTGGTTGCGGAGTCCGGACCGGCCAGCGGTTTCGGTCTCTGGGTGCGCATCCTGCACTCCGACGGCACGACCACTGTCTACGGGCACATCAATCGCTCGCTGGTCGCGCAGGGCCAGAAGGTCCGCGCCGGCCAGAAAATCGCCGAAATGGGCAACCGGGGCTTCTCGACCGGGCCGCACCTGCACTTCGAGGTGTGGAACGCGGCAGGGCAGAAGATCAACCCGATGGTCTGGCTGCGCAACAACGGTGTCGGCTTCTGACCGACCTGCTGGCCACATCACGGACCGGCCTCCGATGGCCACCCACCAGCCAGGTGGGCGTGCGCCGCGCGCCACACCGAACACGGCGGGTGCCGGTTGTGCCACCGGCGCAACGCCCGGTCGCAGTGCCGGCAGCGCCCGCGGAGACCAGAATTGTGCTGCCCCAAGAGGCCCCGCCAGGCCGTGACAAGAGGCAGCAACCGAACTCGCACCGCCGGCCAGGCCGCTCCTGGCTCCGCCCCGCGGAGCAACCGCTCGGCGTCGCGCAGGTACGCCTCCACGCGCTCCCGCAACACCCGTCGCAACCGCTCGTCCATCCGGCACCCCCAACAGCTTAGTCGAACATACGTTCGGAAGCTAGCGGACGACCCTGACAACCGCTGGCTGGGGCGACGGTCTCAAGCAGGTTCCAGACTGTGAATTGACGTCGTCGTATCACGGGCCTGTCCGGCGGCTCTCCTCGAGGAAGACCAGGACCACCCGACGGGGCCGGCCGTGCAGCACAATCAGCACGGAGAACCAGAACAAACTCCCAGGTGCCGGTGCGGCGAGATGTCGGGGGCGGACGAGTGAGACGTGCCTGTTCCCTGGGCCGGTGCGCGCGGTGGGGTGGTTGCGAGCGGCCGCCACTGCCTACGCGTATCAGCATCGGCTCGTCTGAGCACCCTCCCGGGTCGAAATACCCACTGCACGGCCCCGGAAATTGGGTGCTTTCGCCGAAGCGCGGCCTCCTCGCCGAGCTCCATCATTCGCTCTAGCAGCACATTCGTTGAACAACCCGATGCCCCGCACACGCGCTCACCGAATGGAGAAGCCGTGACAACGACCGCGCCAGAGCAAGGTTCCGTCGAGGCGCTCGACAGCGTTGACACGCTGGTGATCGGGGGCGGGCAGGCGGGTCTGGCCACGAGTTACTGGCTGACCCAAGCCGGGGTCGAGCACCTCGTCGTGGAGCGGCGGGACCAGCTCGGGGGCGGTTGGCTCGACCGTTGGGACAGCTTCTGCCTGGTCGCACCGAACTTCGGCGTCCTGCTGCCCGGCATGCCCTACGCCGGTCCCGATCCGGACGGTTTCATGGCACGCCACGAGGTGGTGAACTACCTGCAGGACTACGCCGGTGACCCGGTCCACACCGGGGCGCCCGGTGAATTCCTTGGCGATGGAGGGGAAACGTTCGCCGCATTCACCGCACCCGTGCGGTTGGGCACCACCGTGAACCGGCTGGCCTGGTCGAACAACCATTTCGAGGCGTACACCGACTGTACGACGTTGCTGGCCCGTAACGTCATACTTGCGACCGGGCCCTATCAGCGACCGAAGGTTCCAGCCGCGGCCGGCCTGCTACCGGGCCACATCCAGCAGCTGCATTCGCTCAAGTACCGCCGGCCGGAACAGCTTGCCGACGGTGCTGTGCTCGTGGTCGGCACCGGCCAGTCGGGCACCCAGATCGCCGAGGAGCTGCACCAGGCCGGTCGCGAGGTGCACCTCGCCGTCTCGATGTGTCCCCACGTCCCTCGGCGGTACCGCGGTCGCGACGTCTTCTGGTGGCTGCTGCAATGGTTCCTGCACGGCGCGGAGGTCGGCGTTCGCTTCCCCACCGTTGAGGATCTCCCCTCGCCGGCCGCAAGATTCGGCTGCGATCCGCACGTCTCTGGCAAAGACGGCGGCCACGACATCAACCTGCGACAGGTGGCCCAACAGGGTGTCCATCTGTATGGGCGGCTGGAGTCGGCGACCGGTGCGACGGTGCGGTTCAGCGACGACCTCGACGAGCGGCTGGCATTCGCCGACCGGCGTTTCAATGACGAGTTCCGGCCGATGTTCGACGCGTACATCGCTGCGGCTGGTATCGACGCGCCACCCGACGACCGGCCGCCGTACGACCACTTCACGCCGGCGACGACCACCGAGCTTAACCTCGACGTCGCGGGCATCAGCGCGATCGTGTGGGCGACGGGTTACCAGCTCGACTTCGGCTGGGTAGACCTGCCGGTGCTGGACGAATGGGGATATCCCAGACACGTCAGGGGCGTCACCACGCACCCTGGGCTGTACGCCGTCGGCCTGCGCTGGCTGCACACCCCGACGTCCTCGCTGCTCACCGGAGTAGGCGCCGACGCCGCCCACATCGTCGAGCACATTATGAGAAAGCGTGGACGGGGCGCGCACGCGAGCCTGGACCAGCCACCGGGTCAGGGCACTCAAACGACCTTGCCGGTGGTGTGACCGGATGCGCCGCGCCGTCGCGGCATAGCGAAAGTGCCCCGGTACCCCAAGAGCCCTCATGGGTCTACAGCTTCGCTAGGGGGACGCCGCCGATGAGCATCAGGCGGACCGTCCCCGAGGAGCCGAAGTCGATGGTGGCGGTGGCGCGGGGGCCGCTGCCGTCGGTGGCCACCACGGTGCCCAGCCCGTACTTGTCGTGGGTGACCCGGTCCCCCACCTCCAGCGACAGCGCAGGGGTGTCCTGCCAGCCCCGAAACGGGGTCGAGCGCAACCCGCGGGCCGCCACACCGGCCTGAGCGGAATCGTTGCCGGTGACGTCAGAACCACGACGCCCGAAGACCGTTCGCCCGACCGGACCGGCCCGCTCGGGCTCCTCGCGCCGCCAGTGCACCAGCGACTCGGGCACGTCGGTCAGGAAGCGCGAGGCAGGGTTGCTCATCGGCTGGCCCCACGCCGACCGGGTGATCGCCCGGGACACGTACAGCCGGAGCTGTGCCCTTGTCAACCCGACGTAGGCAAGGCGGCGCTCCTCAGCGAGCTCGGTCGGGTCGCCCAGCGCGCGCAGGTGCGGGAACAGCCCGTCCTCCCAGCCGGTGAGGAACACCACGGGAAACTCCAAGCCCTTGGCGGTGTGCAGGGTCATCAAGGTGACCACGCCACCGGAGGAGCCATCGTCATCCGGCACCTGGTCCGCGTCAGCGACCAGCGCGACGCGCTCCAGGAACGCCGCCAGCGACCCGGGCTCGGCTCCGCCGTCCTCGACCGGGACGATCGGGCCGATCTCCGACCCGAACTCCCGCGCCACCGTGACCAGCTCGGTGAGGTTGTCCAGCCGGGAGCCGTCCTGCGGATCTTCCGACGCCTCCAGCTCGGCACGGTAGCCGGTGCGTTCCAGTACCGCATCGAGTACCTCGGCGACCTCGGCGCCCGCTGTCACCTTCTCCCGCAGCTCGTCCATCAGCACCACGAATGCCGTGATCGCATTACGGGATCTCGGGTTGAGCAGCGGGATCTCCAGGCCGGCCGCGGCGGCCCGCAGCGCCGCCGCGAAGGAGATCTGTTCCCGCTCGGCGTAGGTGGCCACCACTGCCTCCGCGCGGTCCCCGATCCCCCGGCGTGGTGTGTTGAGGATCCGGCGCAGCGACACGGTGTCCTCGGTGTTTTCGAGCACCCGCAGGTAAGCCAGCGCATCGCGGACCTCACGGCGCTCGTAGAAGCGCACCCCACCGACGACCTTGTAGGGCAACCCGAGCCGGATGAACACCTCCTCGAAGACCCGGGAGGAGTTGTTGGTCCGGTAGAACACCGCCACGTCACCGAACCTGGCCTCGCCGCCGTCGACCAGCCGGTCGATCTCCGAGGCGACGAACGCGGCCTCGTCGTGCTCGTTGTCGGCGACGTAGCCGACGATCGGCTCGCCGTCCCCGGCGGCCGACCACAGCCGCTTGTCCCGGCGGCCGGAGTTGCGGGCGATCACCGCGTTCGCTGCGGACAGGATCGTCTGGGTGGACCGGTAGTTCTGCTCCAGCAGGATCGTCCGGGCGTCCGGGAAGTCCCGCTCGAATTCCTCGATGTTGCGGATCGTGGCACCGCGGAAGGCGTAGATGGACTGGTCGGCGTCACCCACCACGCACAGCTCCGCGGGGCCCGCACCCTCGGCCGGCGCCGCGACCAGCTCGCGGACCAGCACGTACTGCGCGTGGTTGGTGTCGTGGTACTCGTCGACCAAGACATGGCGGAAGCGGCGCCGGTAGTGCTCGGCAACGTCAGGCAGGGTCTGCAGCAGCTCGACCGTGCGCATGATCAGGTCGTCGAAGTCCAGCGCGTTCGACGCGATCAACCGCCGCTGGTAGCTGTCGAAGACCTCCGCCACCCGGCGATCGAGGTCATCAGACGCAGCGTCAGCGGCACTCCCGGGCGCCACCAGCTCGTTTTTCAGGTTCGAGATCTTGGCCGCCAGCGTGCGTGCGGGGTACCGCTTCGGGTCCAGATCCAGGTCGCGGGCCACCATCGTGATCAGCCGGCGGGTGTCGTCGGCGTCGTAGATGGAGAAGTTCGACGTCAGCCCAGAAAGGTGTCGAGCCTCGCGGCGCAGGATCCGCACGCACATCGAGTGGAACGTCGACACCCACATCACCGCGGCACGCCGGCCGACCAGTGCGGTGACCCGCTCTCGCATCTCAGCGGCGGCCTTGTTGGTGAAGGTGATCGCCAGCACCTGGCCGGGCGCGACGCCGCGCTGGCCGAGCAGGTAGGCGATGCGGTGGGCGAGCACCCGAGTCTTGCCGGACCCCGCTCCCGCAACGATGAGCAGCGGGGAGCCGGCATGCTCCACCGCCGCACGTTGCTGCGGGTTGAGTCCGGCGAGCAGGTCCGGTGGGGGGGCTGCGCCGGGAGAATTGGCAACGGAGGCACTCATCGTGGCGACAACGGTACCGGGAGGCACCGACGAGCCGGGCATTGCTGAGAGTCCGCTGAAGGCGTAATCCGCGGATATGGCGGACAATCCTCTCGAAAGGCAAAGTTGGTCGAGAGGCAAAGTTGGTCGAGAGGCAGAGTTTGTCGAGAGGCAGAGTGCTTCAGGGGGCCACTCCGCAGCGTCAGACAGTGTCAGACCGCAGGAGGGTGCCGTGGATCCCGTCAGCTGGCTTGAACACGTGGCGGAGGCTTCGCCCGTCCTGTTGCTGGTCGCGATGATGCTGGTGATGTTCGTGGACAGCCTGGCCCTGATCGGTGCGCTGCTGCCGGGCGACCTGGTGCTGCTGGTCCCGGCGGCGGCGGTGGGCGTGGCCGGCGCGCCCATCGTGGTGGCGGGTGCGGTGATCGGGACCGTGCTGGGTTACACCGTCAGCTACGCGGTGGGCCGGCGCAACGGTCCTGCCATCCGGCGCAGCTGGCTGGGCCGGCGGGTCGGCCCCGAGCGGTGGACGCAGGCGGAGCGGCTGCTGCGGGGCCCAGCCGGTCGCACCCTGGCGCTGGTCCAGTTCATGCCCTTGTTCAACTACCTGATCCCGTTGCTGGCCGGCACCCTCAAGGTGCCACCGAAGCGCTTCATCCAGCTCACCGCGACCGGCTCCCTGTTCTACTCCTGCTTCTACGTGTCCCTCGGCGTGCTGGCCGGCGGGACCGGTGAGGCGATCAACGACTCCACCGGCCGGCTGATCGCGCTGCTGGTGGTGTCCGTGGGGGTAGCCATCGTGGGACTCACTGTGCTAGCGGCAGCGGCGCACCGGATGGCCGACGAGCACGCCCCTGACCCCGGTGAGAAGGTGGACGGCGCGGCAGGCAACGTGGCAGACTCGGTGCCGTGCTGAGTCGCCACCGTTTTTTTTATGGGTACCGGGTCCCGGTGCCCGTGGTGATGTGAGGCGCGACACAGACCACCACGACGCCCCGGAGTCCACGGACCCGGGGCGTTGTGCTGCCGGGGACCATGGAC
>JBOHFX010000166.1:0-13139 GCA_050699875.1 Pseudonocardiaceae bacterium | reverse complement strand
GTCTGTCGAGGACCAAACCCGGCACCGACACGCACGTCCTCCCCTGGGGGAATTCCGTGACCGTCCGCTGGGGGAATTATGTGATCGCCAACCCCTCACATTGGGGGAATTTCTTGATCGTTGACACCCCTGCGGGGTACCACGATCCCGTGCTTGCAGGGTCTGATCCAGTTGCCGGATCGGCGCAGCAAGCCACCGGGCCACATACAACCGGATCCAGCGCAGATCGGTGTGATAATCCACCGCCGCCAGGATCTGCTCGTGCGGGACGCTGTCGAAAAACGCGGAGATATCCAGGTCCAAGACCCAGTCGGTCTCCCAGCAGCGCACCCGGGCGGCCGCCACCGCATCCAACGCGTTGCGGCCCGGACGGTAGCCGTAGGAGTCCGGGTGAAACACCGGCTCCACCAGCGGCTCCAGATACAGCCGCACCACCGTCTGGGCCACCCGGTCGGCCACCGTGGGCACGCCCAGCACCCGCACCCCAGGCCCATGCGGCTTGGGGATCTGCACCGCCCGCACCGGCGGGGGGAAATACGTCCCCGACGACAGCCGATGGAGGGTCGGGAACTGGCGCGGTGGCTTTGATCGACGGTAGGTCACAGGGTCATTTGGACCGCACGGTTTCCCATGGGGTTGTTCTTCTCCGTGGCCGTGGCCTGATCGTGGCTCCGTTTCCAGTTCCCGCCCGTCAATCCGTGCATGCGGTTCTCCCGCACACGGCTTACCGACGTCGTTCACCGCCGGCATTCGGTTTTCCCCGCCAGTCCTTGAAGGGCCTGGGAGCGACAACGGTTCCGGACAGCGAGATCAGCCCGAAGTGGTCCGGGGACTGGCAGGCCAGCACGGACCACCCGTACGCGCGAGAGCGCTTATGACGCTTGGCGATCACCAGCGCTATCCGCGTCCACATGTGATGCATGATCTTCTCGAAGCGTACCGCGGAGTTGCCGTACCGAAAATACGCGGCCCAGCCGCGCAAGAAACGGTTCACATCTTCCACGATCACCTCAACCCGAAGCAGTAACCGCGACCGGCGGGTCAGCTCCCTGATCCGGTCACGGGCATGCTTCATTGCCCTGTCCGCAGGCCAGCGAGCCAGGAACGTCACCGACCACCTATGATTGCGGCGTCCGGTCACCCGGACCAGCCGGTGATGAAAGCCGAGAAAATCAAACCCGGCACCACCGACCTCTAGACGCACGATCCTCGTTTTGGCTTCCTTCGGTTCCAGACCAAGCTCTGCCAGCAGTTCTCCGAGCCGCGCCAACGCGGCTTCGGCCTGCTCCCGAGATCGACACATCACCAGCACGTCATCAGCGAAGCGCACTAGCACTCCGTGCTCCCGCACGTCCCATGCCCGGTCGAGCCGGTGCAAGTACACGTTACAGAGTAACGGACTGATCACTCCGCCTTGTGGCGTACCTGTTACTTCTCGCCGCACCCCTCCGTCCTCTATTACCCCAGCGCGTAGCATCACGCGCAGCAGTTTAAGGACCGACTGGTCACAAACACGTTCCTCGATCGCGTGCATCAACTCCTCACGCGGTATCGCCGAGAAGCAGTTAGCGATATCCGTCTCGACCACCCACCGGCGACCCCGCCAGGACTCATCAATGAGCACCTGCAAGGCATCATGCGCACCGCGTTTCGGCCGGAACCCAAACGAGCACGGCAACATGTCCGCCTCGAACACCGGCTCCAGCACAATCTTGCACGCGGCCTGCACAATCCGGTCACGAACCGAAGGAATCGACAACGGACGCATCTCCGCCGACCCACCCGACTTGGGTATCAGCACTCGTCGCGCGGGCAACGGCCGGTAGCTACCGTTCTTCAGTTCCGTGGCCAACTCATCCAACAGCCGGGTCACCCCGTACTCCTGAACGTCAGCCAGGGTGGTCTTGTCAATGCCCGGTGCCCCACCATTGCGGAACACCGAAACCCACGCACGCCACAGGACATCTCTGCGGAAGACCTTGTCCCACAGCGCATGAAACCGTCGCCCGGGATCAGCCTTGGCCGCCCGGTACAGCGTATGTTGCAAGGCACGAACCGGATCTGCCGGAACAGATCCCACAGCGGCGGGACTAGTCACTTTGGACACTCACCGGGCCCCTCCAAGTCAGCACGACGCATCGACGAAGCAGCGGCCCTTCCCTCACCGCAGGTTCTGTTGTCCTGCCGGCTCAATCGGTACTATTGCCGCCTCCGACGCCCACCCGACACACACCCACTTCCCGGAATACCGGTTATAGGGCACGCCGCTTCCGATGACACTCTCCGCAGGTCACCGGGCCGGGGAGGGCCTCTCCAGTTCCCGTCGCCACCATTGATACGTTCCGAGCCCCATACGCCGGGGAGTCCTTCGGCACCTGCACTTCCAGGTCTTCAGTGCCTTCCATGGCCTTCGCCCTGATGGAGGGGGCTCGGCACTCCCTGATCCCCACCAAAAGTGGGTTACATTGACGACGCCGCAGGCTTCGCTTCATGCTACGGACCGCATCATCGCTCCCCCTGACAGGGCTTTTGACGCTGGGCTTCAACGCCGGACGTTTCCCTCCGACGCTGCCAGCCTGCTACCGGGCCTCCTGACAGCTACCCGGACCGGACTCACACCGGCAGGCGACGACGAGCTGACGAACACAAGGATCAGCCACTAATACCTCAACCCACAGCCGCTCCTTCCGCTCTGCTGGACGCACTCCAGATCTTGTACAGGTTCCCTTTCAGATCCTGTTCGAACTCTGAGATCGACACCTCGTCCACCCCGGGTGCACCCTTGTTGGCCGCCACCTTCCGGTAGGCCTCCATCACGACATTCCTGTCGATCACAAAAGGCTTCCCCTGCGGCTTCGGCTCACTCATCCGACTCCTCCCAACCCACGGCTGGTTGATCATCAAGCTGAACCCGGACGACCCGTCCCCTTCGCTCCACCCCCATTACAGGAGCTTCACCACTACTACGGGACAGTCCGCCCCCCTCACCGAGGTGAGGAGTTCCCACGTTCCGTGCTGGAGCCTGAATCGAGCTCGCGCCACCTTTACGCCGGACACCACCAGGCCAATAAACAGGCACCCGCCTGACTGCTCCCGGGACATTTGTGGGACCCCGGTTTCGATGTCACCTAATCGTTACGACGCCTCATCAGTGGTTCACTCACGTTCGCCTTCTCGACCCACACCTGACGCCTAGCCTGCGCCTTTTCCGCATCGCTCACCACCACACCGTTTCCGAACGCAGCAGCATGCGGTGGTTTGGAACCTCCCCCTGCAGAGCGGTCCCGGAGGGCCCACCTCCATCACCAGCACAGCACCACACACGAAGCCTCAGACCTCTACATCCGAACCTCCCTGCGTGCTCGTGGCACACCACCGATCCGGAACACGTCTATCCCAGAGGTCCTCGCCCGCGATGACGCCTACTTCGTGGAGCAGCAGAATTCTCCGACCGAGTATGTGGCCACGATCAAGCGAATGTTGGATCGACCTGCCGAAGTCCGATGTAAAGTGGAGCGCGCAGCCCTGGCCGTTACCCCTTATACACATAACAGGCACATCGGTGAGATGCTGAAATTCCTGTTTCCAGATGGGCTATGAGGGGGCAAGATGAGCCAAAATTGATTCCCAGTCTCTCAGCACGACATCCCGGCTCCAGCGTTGCGTTACCCACTGCGCCGCGTAGGCCAACCGAACGGGGTCGGCAATCATAGCTGTCTCGATCGCTCTCGCCAGAGCACGCGGGTGCTGCGAACGATAAAGAATCGGCAGTCCAGCGCCTTCTAGGTCAGGCGCGAGACCAGCCGGCATGACGGTCGGGACACCCAAGGCCATTGCTTCTTGGATAGCCCTCGGTACCCCCTCGCTCCGCGATGCGAGTACAGTCACGTCACAGTCGAGCATCAGGGCCTCAGCGTCATTGCGATGGCCATGCCACGTGACAGATTCACTAACTCCGAGGCGTTCGGAAGTCGCGCGCAACCCCTGGAGATAGTGTAGATCATCGGCGCTGCCAACCATGTGCCAGTGAACCTGCGGTCTGCTCTGTGCCAGCAACGCAAGAGCTTCGAGAATCATCCTGTGGTTCTTGACCGGATGGACTCGTGCGACCGTCAAACACGCTGGGTAAGTATTCGGTGATCCTGTGGGGTTGGTCTGGCGTCGCTTGATCAAGTTCGGGTTGGCTGCCCGCTGGTGTCTGTTGCGTGACACGCTCGGCGTGGTTGGTGGTGTTGGGCGTTTTTGTGCTGTTCTCTGCATGCCGTGCCTGCTCAGACCGTGTTCGATGTGGCCACCGAGGTGGGGTTGTGGCGTGAGCGTGCGTTGACGGCCGAAGGCCGTCTGGATGAGGCGGTGGACCGTCTGGCGGGCGCGGAGGCCCGGATCCTGGAGTTGGCCGAGCAGGTCGCGGTTTTGAGCCGGATGCTGTTTGGGCGTTCGTCGGAGAAGGCCAGCGCGGGTGGGGTGGGGGATCCGGCGGGCGGCGATGGCCTGGCAGACCCCGCTGGTCCACCCGGCTTTTCGGGCCCTGGCGATGACGAGGTGGCTGGGCGTGGTCAGCGGCGCGGGAGTAAAGGGCATGGGCGGCGGGATTACTCGCGGTTGCAGACCCGCGAGGAGATCCACGACGTGGCGGACGGGCAGCGGGTGTGTTCGGGGTGTGGGCAGCAGTTCGAGTTTTTGGGCTCGGAGTGCAGCGAGCAGATCGACTGGCAGGTGAGCATCACCCGGATCGTGCACCGCAGGCGGCGGTATCGGCGTCGTTGTCAGTGCCCGGGCCCGCGCACGGTGATCGCGCCCCCGGCACCGAATCCGGTCGGCAAAGGCCGATTCACGCACACGTTTTTGGCCCGGTTGCTGTACCAGAAGTATGTTCTGGGTCTGCCGGTGCACCGGATCGTCAAGGCGTTGGCCGCTGAGGGGCTCGACGTGGCCGAAGGCACCATGTCCGGGGTATTGAAAGCGGCCGGCGATCTGCTGGCGCCGTTGGAGGAAGCCATTGGTGCCCGCAACGCCCAGGCGGTGCACGTGCACGCGGATGAGACCAGCTGGCGGGTGTTCGAGCAGGTTGAGGGCAAAGACGGGCACCGGTGGTGGTTGTGGGTGTTCATCGCCGACGACACGGTGGTGTTCCGGATGGATCCCACCCGCAACACCACCGTGCTGGAACGTCACTTCGGGATCAAGCGGACCGACGGTGCGCTGACCGAAGGGCGGCGTCTGCTGCTGTCGACGGACTTCTATACCGCCTACCAATCGCTGGCCCGGATCGACGGCGTCGATCCCCTCTGGTGCTGGGCGCATATCCGCAGGTACTTCATCCGCGCCGGGGATGCCCACCAGCAGTTGCAGTACTGGGCCAACGCCTGGGTCGCGCGGATCAGCGATCTGTACCTGGCCCACCAGGCGATGGCCGCCGCCCAACCGGCCACCGCGCAACACACCCTGGCACAAGCCGGGTTCGACCAGGCGCTGACCGCCATCGACACCGCCCGCCACCAGCAGGCGGCCGGACCCGGCCTGCACCCCGCGGCGCGGAAGGTCCTGGCCACCCTGGACCGCGAATGGGACGGCCTGATCCGCCACCGCGACTTCCCCGACCCCGACCTCGACAACAACAAATCCGAGCGCGCTCTGCGAACCCCGGTCGTCGGGCGCAAGAACTACTACGGCAGCCACGCCCAGTGGTCAGCGCACCTGGCCGCACGAGTCTGGACCATCACCGCGACCGCCCAACGCCACCACCAAGAGCCACTCACCTACCTCAACGACTACCTCAACGCCTGCGCTGAGGCTGGCGGCAAGCCCCCTCAAGGCCAGGCCCTGCAACGATTCCTGCCCTGGACCCTCGACCCCACCGACCCCACCCACAGCCGAGACCACGACCCACCAAAGATCACCCAACCCGGCTGACACCCTCCACCGGCCCCACAATCCGATCAACACACCCAGCCATCAACACGGCTGGGCCTCCACCATGCCATCCCACCCGATCACCGAACACTTACCACGCTGGAGACCCGGGGAGTTTCGCTATAGCAGGGCGGCGAGGCTCGATATGCTGGCCGCTGACCGTGATTAGTCGTTTGTCAACTCCCACTAGGTTCGAGAGCTGGCAGGCCACCAATTTACCCCAGGCAATCCAGTGGTCGGTTCGAGCGCGCAGCAATTCAAGTTCGCCGACGGGGAGATAACCGAGGCATGCGCTGGGGTCTGAGTGCACCGCCGCGACCACCCAGCGATTCGTCAACCTGCACGCAGAAGCGAGATCGACCCCCCCGTGACAGATGAGCACATCACCTAAGCGAGTTTGTTGTTCGAGTGCCACAGCGACTGCGTCTATTGCATCAACTCGTCGGTAAACGTCTACGGCGAGGTCGCCAAGGAGTGCTTGGTGGGAGGGCCGTGAGGGTAATAGGTTGCGGCTGTGCACCCCGCTAAGCAAGAGCCTGACGTCCCAGCCAGCGTCATGCTGAGCATCTGCGAGCGCTAGCACACTTAGTCCCCGACCATGACCCTCCTTGACCCGATCGAGAACATGAACGATGGGCATTGCGGTTCCCATGCCTGCGATCAGGTCCTCTCCGGGTAAGTGTATGGCCGGACGTTCGGTAGACCGCTGACTACTCTGCACGTGGCTATAACACCCGTCAACCATGTATCGCCCGCCGGACAGCCAGCTGCACGGGCAGCGTCGGTTACAAGAGTGGGTCGACGGTCTCGACGATCGAAGGTATGACTCGATGTTGTGGATGCGGAAAAAAAACGCGGATCGTCCCAAGTGCTCGACAATATATTTCCGACGGGGATACGGTGTTGGGAAGGATGTCGATGTTGAGCGTAGTCACTGGCGCGCCTGGTTGGTTCCAGTGCTCGACCGGGGTGTAGATCTGCGTCTTCGGCGTAATCTTTCGGCGTAATCTATGGGCGGGCTGTGCTCGTTCTAGAACTGCGCTGACATCCCCCGACAGTAGCGCACCCGTCTCGGAGTGGTGAACTCGGCGAGTGACGAGCGCTCACCTACCAGCGCCTCAGCGCGGGGTTTGCCTCGTCGGCCGCTCGGTGTCTTGCCTGTTAGTTGGCGGTAGCGGTGGGATTTGAACCCACGGAGGGCGTGAACCCTCACGCGCTTTCGAGGTCCGTCCCCATCCGTTCGCGACCATCCAGACACTCGCTGTCCTGCGGATCTAGCAAACAGTGACGCGTGGGTGGTGGGGTCGTACCGGGGCGGATTGAGACGGAAACTGAGACGGACGGGAGGTCACTAGCTGGTCTGGCGCCGGGCTCGGTCGCAATCATTTCGTTGACCTGACCCGTTGGTGGGCGCGCTTACGAACGGCTGACGGAGGCGGCCCCGCCCTCGGCACCTCGCCGGATAGCTCCCCGCGGGGTGCCAGGCCGCCAACAGCCACCGAGTAGGGTGACGCACCATGTCTGAGATCACCTGGGGCCGCGCGTGGCGGTAAAGGCCCAGCTCGACGGCCACCAGTTCGACCTGGAAGCCCTCGCGGAGCTGTTCCCGAGCGGAGACTCCAAGATTGTGAAGGCCGAGGAAGGGTACTTCCTGGAAGCCACCGCTCTCGATGACCTCTTTCAGGACGCCGGTCGAATGCGGAAGACCGCGAACTCGATCCTGGGGCGTATCAACGGCTACGCGTCCATCTGGGACGCCGGCTTCCGGCCTGTCCGACTCACGAACCGCTACGTCAACGACCGCGACGGTGCCACGCACACACACACCGAGGTGACCGACGAGGCTCGCGTACGCGATACCGCCACCGTCGTCGTCGTGGGCACCGCGGAGGCGCGCTGCGGCGCGCTCAACGCCAGGGTCGCGATCAACGGTGTGATTGTCGAGCGTGAACCAGCGGGGACACGCTACCTCGCGCTGGCCTCCTCTAACAAGGATGTCGCCGAGCTGCTGACGCTGGTCGGGAACGCCAACACGCTCTCGTGGGTAGAGCTGTACAAGGTGTACGAGATCATCCGGGACGCCGTCGGCGGCGGGCAGAAGGGCCTCATCGCAACCGGGTGGATCACCAAGGAGGAGCTCAGCGCGTTCACTGGTACCGCCAACCATCCACACACGAGTGGCCCCGACGGGCGACACGCACGCGGACCGGAGGACACCCCGACCAAGACCATGACCATCGAGGAAAGTCGCCGCGTCCTCCGCGACCTAACCAACAGGTGGCTCGACTCGCTGGGATGACCTCCTCAATGACAGCCGGCAGCTACCCTCCAGCTGCGCCGAGATAGCCTTCCGGGAGGTCTACTGGTGGCCCAGCGGAGAGTGAGCGAGGCGGTTAGTAGCTACCTTCGTCCGGGTGACTAAGAAGAAAATAGTCGTAATATTTGTTGAACGTGACGGCCCACTTGTCCAAAAAACCGTCGTTTCCGAGGATTCCCTGGAAAGGCATGACGAAGGTCGGGTCCGTGATGAATCCGACACGAGCCGTCCAGTGCAAAGACAGGTCGGCAACGATCAACAGCTCAACATATTCAAACTGTACCGTTCGTTTAGCGCCCAGTATTGCGATCTGGCCTGTCTCGGCGCCGGCATGATTGAAGCGGACTAGTAACGCCTGCGCCGTACCATGGTCGAAGATCGTAATAGGCGAGCCGGTATCAATAAGGGCACTGGTGCGCCACAGGCCATTCGGGCCGAACCGCAGCTCTATGTCGAGCGTGGGACGGAGAGAAGGCGGGTTACCCTCTTCTCGATAAGGAAATCGGTGTCCCATACACAGGATGCTATCCCACGCCGATAACGATCAATTCCGAGTGGTGCGGAACATACCTCGCGATGGCGCCCTCCGCAGCCGGACCCATCTCTTGGATCTTGTAGACCAGCTCATGAGGGTTGAGCGCAGCGGCGACGACCTCGCTGTCCTTGAGCGCGACCCAGTGACCCTCCCAGCCCTTGATCGCATCGGGAAGGCGCTCGGGCTCAACCTTGCGCGACCGTGCCATATCATGACGGTAACCCCTACGTCGAGCGACACGCCAGAGCAGGTCCCGCACGATGCTCACCTCCACCGTCAAGCGTAAAGCCTTTCGCTTCACGTGTTACAGATGACGGTACAGGGCCAAAGCATGGAGATGCAGTCGGTGCGGCGCGTGTCCGCCAAGGTCTTCGGCAACGAGAAGTACGCCGAGGTTGTGTGTGCGCTGGATGCTGAGGGCGGCACAGCGACCGCTCAGATGATCGCCAAGCGGACGGGTATCGACCATCCCATGGCCCGTGATGTGCTCGTACGGCTCGCCGAAGCGGGCGTAGCCACGCCTCTGCCGCGGGCCGGCTCCCGGGCACCCCTGTATTACAAGGTCGAACCAAATGATCCTGTATGGCTGGCGATCAAGACCTTAGCCTGCACGATACTTTCAGACCGAACAGCCCAGTCCCGGCCTGGCCCGGCGGTAGCGGGACAGTAAGGACGAGGGCCGTCACCCGCGACAAGCAGTCCCCAGCAGTCCGCGTGCCACAGCCAGCCAGTCGTGGCGGAGGCACTTACCCGCCCGGAAACTCCCGGCGGGTAAGTTGGTCGCAAATTATGGGGCATGGGGACCGTGGTGGGTGGAATCGTGGTGTGGTTGAAGAGCTCGCGAAGGCCTCGACGAGCTCATTGCTCGGGAGCTGCGGGATGAGGACACCTCGGTCAACGGCAGCTGGAAAATCGACCGTGATCCGCGGATGACCCGGGTCGGCTCGTTCCTGCGGCGTACTAGCGCTGACGAGCTTCCCCAGCTCATCAACGTTCTGTGGGGTCAAATGTCGCTGGTTGGACCTCGGCTCTGTCTGGACTTGGAAGCGGAAATGTTCCCGGCGCGACCTTCCGATTTCCAGGACACATGCCGCGATAAGGGACGGTGATGAAGGCCTTCTTTCGGTGGTCGTAACCAACGGTTGCGGGCCGCCCATCGTCCGCGAGCTGCGCGCCGACTACCTGGGCCGTCCGCCAGTCGACACTGGCGTGGCCGTTGCCCGGTTCGGTGCGGAGAGAGACTCGAACCTCAAACCCGCTGTTTCAAGATCGAGTGTTCGTATTGCTACCCGATGGTTCGGGGTACGGCCGGTGAGCTGGAGTTGCTTCGCACGGCGACTACCGGTCCGTACCCGTATTAGGCGGTCCGACCGGATGGTTTGACGGAAGTTGCCGCAACTACTGGCCTACGTGTCAGATCAACGGCGGTTGATCCCGCGACCCCTCGCTCCCAAAGCCTCGGCAGGCCGTGTGCGTCGTGTAAGGGAGACGGCTTACCTGCGTCGATTTGGTGGTTGAGCTTGTGTGAAATGGCTGTCGTCGCGGATCGTTGCTACACGGCTGCTACATGGTTGATCGCGACGACTTCGGTGGTGAGTCTCTGTGGTGGCCATCCTGCCAGGACCGCCCACAGTGGAAGCATCAGAAACACACGTCACAGGCACAGTGTGCACTTGTGCCCCCGGACGCCAGCGATCCTGATCGACAGGCCCGAGACCCCATATGCGAAGGGGCATGCTCGTCGGACGAGGAGCACTCGGGACACTCCGGCATGTGGACTCCCGAAGTTTGCCCGAAGCATCTCGGTAGCGGATCGTGCGTACTCGCTGCTCTGGTTCCATGTAGCGGATGCTACTGCGGGCGTCTGACAACCGTAGCTGTGTTGATGTTCGTTGGTGCCGGTTTGTTGTCGGTGACGTTGCTTACCGCGTCTTCCGTGTTGGCGCATGCCGTGTGCGGTCGTGTGATGGAGGTAGCTCACCTGCGGCGATGCGGTGGTGGACGCTGCGTGCAGGGCTATCGTTCGCAGACTGCTGCTACATGGGCTGTTACACAGTCGATCGCGGCATCGTCGGGACTGGGTGGCATCCTCCCACCCATGGAAACGTTCATAACGAGTGCGGTGGCTTGGACCGCCGCTGCCAGCTGGGCCACGTTCCTGGTTCTGGCTTCCACTTTGTATTTCGTTTATCGGCAGGTTGCTGAAGCAACGACGCTTCGTCGCGAACAGACGCGTCCCTATGTTGTCGTGTCGATTGACGTCGAACAGCGCAGCCTGTTCATGTTAACCGTTGAAAATATCGGCAAGACTCCCGCTTTCGATGTGGCCATCAAGTTCAATGAGCCGTTGCGGTCGAGCATGAAAGAAATCGAACAGGTACGAATGCTTCGGGAGCCGATTCCGATGCTTCCGCCAGGTCGTAGGCTGCGAGCGGTCTGGGAGGTCAGTTTTACAGTGTTCGAGAAGGATTATCCTTACCCTCTGAGCTACCAGGCAACTGTGAAATACAAGGACCAGAAAGGTCACAATTGTGGCCCCGAAACGTATGTCCTCGACTTTCGCATGTACGAAGGACTAGCTATCGGACCCAAGGGCGTCAATGAGCTTGTGAACTCCGTCGAGAAGTTGCATACGGAACACAAGAAGTGGACTAGTGGCATCAGCGGTCTCCTCGTCCATACTGTGGATGCAGCAAAGAAAACACGTCGTCAGGATAGACCTTATCATTTAGGGCAGACAATGCGCACATACAGTGAAGATGGCTGGAAGGCTGCAATCGCTTACTGGGGGACTGTATTACGCCGACGGTACGGTCTATGGTTTCGATAGCAAAGGGAGCTTGGCCGTGCGGTATGCCCGAACGGAGGGAGAGAGAGGCGGGTGTCAGTTACGGCAGGCCCCTGGCCTGCCGGCGATAGCCGGCCGAGGAGCTGTAGGGGCCCCAGGGTCATCAAGCCGTTTACTTCCGATCCGTCCGGCTCCTCCGTACGTGACATCCTTGTCACAGTGCCGATCACTATCCAACGATCATCCCCCGGAGAGGCCGGGCGGATCGGGACGCGCAGCGGGCTTGAGGCTGGGGGGCGGCTCCGCACAATGCGCGCGTCCCTTTCCCGGGCGCAACCACTCCACATCCACAGCCGGGCCCTACCGTCGCGCGCCAGCCGCCCGGCGCGCTCGCGGAGCGGAGCGGGAGCGAGCGCATAGCCTGATGCAGCAGCGACGCGTCCGGGCCGTGTCGACCCGGCTTGAAGACGCACAGAAAGTCATCGAGGACGGCTCGACGGTCATGGATCGGCTCTTCGCCGCGTCCGGGGTAGTCACGCTCGCAGTCAGTCACTCGCGCGTACTTGGCTCGCCCACCGCTGACGCGTGCACGTACGGTGAGTGGCATGCTGCCTTGGTCCGCCGCGCTTACAGGCCGACTGGACGAGCTCGTGATCGACAGTGTGCTGCTGCGCGACAACCCTTTGGGTGACCCCGAGCGCCGCCCGCTGTGGGTCTATGTCCCTCCCGGTTACGACGACTCCCGGCAGCGCTACCCAAGCGTCTATGTGCTCCAGGGCTACACCGGGCACCTGGCCATGTGGCGCAACCGCAGCCCGTACCGGCAGCCATTCCCGGAAACAGCCGATGCGGTGTTCGCCGCCGGTGACGTCCCGCCCACTGTGGTGGTCTTCGTGGACGCCTGGACGGCTTATGGGGGTAGCCAGTTTGTCGACTCGCCGGGCACCGGGCGTTACCACAGTTACCTGTGCGAGGAGGTCGTGCCCTTCGTCGATGCGCAGTACCAGACGTTACCCGACCGGGCGCACCGGGCAATCATGGGCAAATCCTCCGGCGGGTTCGGCGCCATGATCACGCCGATGCTGCGGCCGGACCTGTTCGGTGCGTTGGCCAGCCACGCCGGAGACGCCTTATACGAGCTGTGCTACCTGGCTCAGTTCGGCAAGTCGGTGCGCCACCTGCGCGACTACGGGGGCGACATCGGCGCCTGGTGGTCGGACTTCCAATCCCGGACCCCGTTCACCAAGCCCGCCGATGCGGACCTGCTTGAGATGCTGGGCATCGCCGCGTGCTTTTCCGCCCGCGAGGACGGTACGCCAGAGCTGCGGCACCTCCCTCATCCCCTCGGAACAACCGGAGACAGGCGGATACAGCGCCTCCTTCCACTGGTCGAGTGAGACGGAAACTGAGACGGGGGCGGCAGAACGCCGAACGAGCCCACGCCATCACACGTTGTTCTTCCTGCTAGATGGCGGTAGCGGTGGGATTTGAACCCACGGAGGGCGTGAACCCTCACGCGCTTTCGAGGCGCGCTCCTTCGGCCGCTCGGACACGCTACCGCCGGTCACGATACCGGACGGATCGGC
>JBOHFX010000165.1:0-4832 GCA_050699875.1 Pseudonocardiaceae bacterium | reverse complement strand
TGTGTCCCGCGTCGAGAAACCGTACGACACTGCGCTTCTTCGTCTCGTAGTCGTGCGTGTCGATCTTGGGGCGGAGCTTCTGCTCCTTGATGACCGTCAGCTGCTGGTTGCGGCGAGATTCTCGGGCTTTCTGCGCGGTCTCGTACTTGAACTTGCCGAAGTCCATGAGTTTGCAGACCGGAGGACGCGCCTGAGCCGCGACTTCGACCAGGTCGAGATCGGCTTCCTGAGCTAGTCGCAGCGCGTCCTCGATGCGGACGATGCCGACCTGCTCGCCATTCGGTCCAACCAGCCTAACCTCGGGAACGCGGATGCGTTCGTTAATGCGTGTCTCGACGGTGATGTGGCCTCCTCAGTCGTCCTATCCCACGGCGCGACCGGGCGTGCGGGCACTTCTGCCCAGTGACACCCCCTGGACGCAACGCGGCCCCGAACGCCTCCCGGCGTGCGGGGCCCGCAGATCCGACCGATCGACGCCGCGTTGTGTCTCATCGACACCTCACGACGTAAACGCCAGAATCCCCCTCAGGATTCCGGGACCGGACCCGACCGCCCCAAGGCGGTACGGGTGGGAGCGGGGCTCCACTTGGCCGCTTCCGCCGGAGCAGAAGCTGGTCGCGCCGTCATGTTAGCAGGTCACGCCCCGAACGGCGCCGGCGCACCATGGCCCGGCACTCCGCTCACGGCGAAGACGGCGCAAACAGCAGATACGAACGTCTCCTCGCGGCTCACATGGACCACCAGACCGGGTTTGTCCTCTCGTGCGTTATCGCCGACGTGGTAGCCCCTTCGACGAAGGACTAATCCACTTACTGACCCGCGGCGACGGTGGCCCGGCGACGGGGCGGTGCCGTTGTGTGCTGCGCGTCGACGACGGTGCGCAGGAACTGCCCGGTGTAGCTGGTGTCGATGGCGGCAACCTGCTCTGGAGTGCCCTCGGCGATCACGGTGCCACCGGCCGCGCCGCCCTCAGGACCCATGTCGATCACCCAGTCCGAGGACTTGATCACATCAAGGTTGTGTTCGATGACGATGACGGTGTTGCCCTTGTCGGCCAGCCCGTTGATCACGCCGAGCAGCTTGCGGATGTCCTCGAAATGCAGGCCGGTGGTGGGCTCGTCAAGCACGTAAACAGTACGGCCGGTGGAACGTTTCTGCAGCTCGCTGGCCAGCTTGACGCGCTGGGCCTCACCGCCGGACAGCGTCGGTGCGGGTTGCCCGAGCCGGACGTATCCGAGGCCGACATCAACCAGCGTCTTGAGGTGCCGGTGGATCGCCGAGATCGGCTCGAAGAACACCGCCGCCTCTTCGATCGGCATATCGAGCACCTCAGCGATTGTTCTCCCCTTGTAGTGCACCTCAAGGGTTTCCCGGTTGTACCGAGCGCCTTGGCACACCTCGCACGGTACGTACACGTCCGGCAGGAAATTCATTTCTATTTTGATGGTGCCGTCGCCCGCGCAGGCCTCGCACCGGCCGCCCTTGACGTTGAAGGAGAACCGCCCGGGTTGGTAACCGCGGACCTTGGCCTCGGTGGTGGCGGCGAACAGCTTGCGGATCCGATCGAACACACCGGTATAGGTGGCCGGGTTGGACCGTGGGGTTCGCCCGATCGGTGACTGATCGACCTTGACCAGCTTGTCGACGTGGTCCAGGCCGGTGACCCGGGTATGCCGCCCCGGTACCTGACGGGCGCCGTTGAGCCGGTTCGCCAGCACTGTCGCGAGGATGTCGTTGACCAGCGTCGACTTACCCGATCCGGACACCCCGGTGACCGAGACCAGGCAACCGAGCGGGAAGGACACGTCGATCCCACGCAGGTTGTGCTCCCGCGCCCCAACCACGTTCAGCCGTCGCGAGCGATTCACCGGACGCCTGGTCGCCGGCACCGGGATGCTGCGCCGGCCCGACAGGTAAGCACCCGTGATGGAGGTGTCGTGCCGCTCCAGCTCGTGGAACGGGCCGCTATGCACCACTTGGCCGCCGTGCTCGCCAGCCCCCGGACCGATGTCCACCACCCAATCGGAGGTGCGGATGGTCTCCTCGTCGTGCTCGACGACGATGAGCGTATTACCCAGGTCACGCAACCTGGTGAGGGTTGCCAGCAACCGGTGGTTGTCCCGCTGGTGCAGGCCGATCGACGGCTCGTCCAGCACGTAAAGCACTCCGACCAGCCCCGAACCAATCTGGGTGGCCAGCCGGATCCGCTGCGCCTCGCCACCGGACAGGGTGGCCGAGCCGCGGTCCAGAGACAGGTAGTCCAGCCCGACGTCGAGCAGGAAACGCAGCCGAGCCTGGATCTCCTTGAGCACCGCGCCCGCGATCATCGCCTGCCTGCCGTCCAGATGCAGGCCGTCGAGGAAGGCCGCGGCATCGCGGACCGACAGCGCCGACACGTCGGCGATGGACTTCTTGCCGGCGGTGGAGTGCGAGAGGGTGACGGCGAGAATCTCGGGCTTGAGCCGGGTGCCACGGCACGCCGGGCAGGGCACCTCCCGCATGTAGCCGTCGTACTTCTCGCGCATGTGCTCCGACTCGGTCTGGTTCATCCGGCGTTCGAGGAACGGGATGGCGCCCTCGAAGGCGGCGTAGTACGAGCGCTCCCGACCGTAGCGATTGCGGTAACGGACGTGAACCTGCTCGTCCAAGCCGTGTAGTACGGCCTTCTGCGCGCCGGCCGGCAGCCGTCGCCATGGGGTATCCATCCGGAAGCCGACGGCTTCGGCCAGCGCTTCGAGCAGCCGTTCGAAATACTCGGCGGTCTGCCCGGTGGACCACGGTGCGATCGCCCCCTCGGCTAGCGAGAGCTGCTCGTCGGGCACCACCAACTCGGGGTCGACTTCCTTGCGCACTCCGATTCCGGTGCACTCCGGGCAGGCGCCGTAGGGCGAATTGAACGAGAAGGAGCGCGGTTCCAGGTCGTCGACACCGATGGGGTGGCCGTTCGGGCAAGCCATCCGTTCGGAAAACCGGCGTTGCCGGTGCGGGTGGTGCTCGTCGCGGTCCACGAAATCGAGCACGACCAGGCCGTCGGCCAGCCGCAGCGCGGTCTCGACCGAGTCGGTGAGCCGCTGCTTCGCGCCGTCCTTGACCGACAGCCGGTCGACTACCACGCAGATATCGTGCTTGTCCTGCCGTTTGAGCTTGGGGGGGTCGGTAAGCGGGTGCACGGTGCCGTCGACGAGCACTCGGGCGTATCCCTGCGACTGCAGTTCCGCGAACAGGTCGACGAACTCACCTTTGCGGGTGCGCACCACCGGCGCCAGGACCTGAAACCGAGTGCCCGGCTCCAGCGCCAGTACCTGGTCGACGATCTGCTGTGGAGTCTGGCGGGAGATCAACTCTCCGCAGACTGGGCAATGCGGCTCCCCGGCGCGGGCGTAGAGCAGACGCAGGTAGTCGTGCACTTCGGTGATCGTGCCGACGGTGGAGCGGGGGTTGCGGCTGGTGGATTTCTGGTCGATCGACACCGCCGGGGAAAGACCCTCGATGAAATCGACGTCGGGTTTGTCCATCTGACCGAGGAACTGCCGGGCGTAAGCCGACAGCGACTCGACATAACGGCGCTGACCCTCGGCGAAGATGGTGTCGAAGGCGAGGCTGGACTTTCCCGAACCGGACAGACCGGTGAACACGATGAGGCTGTCGCGGGGCAAGTCAAGGTCGACGCTGCGCAGATTGTGCTCGCGCGCGCCCCTGACGACGAGTCGGTCAGCCACTGTCGGCCATCGGATCAAGGTGCTCCCTTCGGATCCGGCGGTTTTGGGTGCCGGACAGGCCCACCCATGCTATGCGGGTGGTCTGACAGTCACGGACTCAGCGCCCCATCGCCGGCAGGACTCCGTAGTCCGAAACCGACATAGGGAACCTCATTGCGGCCTCCGGGAATCCGCGAACCGGCAGGTGGAACCTATGGAAAGCCGCCACGAGCGCGATACGGTCGGTAGCTGTGACCATCCTCGAGGACTATGACGGCGCGGTCGAACCGGGCGGACCGGCGCAGCGGCGAACACTGGAAACGCTGACCGTCACCAAGGTCTCGGTAGGGCCGATGGACAACAACGCCTACCTGCTGGTCTGCCGGGTCAGCGGCGAGGCGTTGCTGATCGACGCGGCCAACGACGCCGAGCGGCTGATGGATCTACTGGGACACGGGCCAGACCGGCCCGATCTGCGGACGATCGTCACGACCCACCGGCACGGCGACCACTGGCAGGCTCTCGGCGCAGTAACCGGAGCCACCGGGGCGCGGACGGTTGCGCATCCAGTGGACGCACCCCTGTTGCCGGTCCCTCCCGACCGCCTGGTCGGCCACGGAGACACCGTGGCTGTCGGCCTGGTGGTGCTGGAGGTGATCCATCTGCGCGGCCACACCCCCGGCTCGATTGCCCTGCTGCACCGCGACGCCGACGGCGCACCACATCTGTTCACCGGTGATTCACTGTTTCCCGGGGGCCCAGGACGGACAACGTCGCCGGAGGACTTCACGAGCCTCATGAACGACCTGGAATCCCGGGTGTTCGACCAACTGCCTGACTCCACCTGGTTCTATCCCGGCCACGGCACGGACTCCACTCTCGGCGCCGAGCGCCCCCACCTCGCCGAGTGGCGCGCCCGGGGCTGGTGACTCCGGCTAAATGACCACGGCCCGACCGTCCATGTGACCACCACGTCAGCGTCTATCTGACCAGACCCTATGCGTCTATCTGATGCGATGAAGGAGCGGGGCCTCCGCTCCCCGTGACCGTCCCGAGGCACTCTCGGGGTGCTCACTTCCCACGACGAAGGAGGCCCCTGTGAGTGAACTGTATGCGGGTAGGCAGGTTGTTGGT
>JBOHFX010000164.1:0-43008 GCA_050699875.1 Pseudonocardiaceae bacterium | reverse complement strand
CGGCGAGATCGAAACCGTCGAGCGCCTGCTTATCGCCGTACCGCTTCCGCATACCCTCGGCTAGCACCGAGTACTGGGATGACATCGGTAGTTCTCCTCCATTGAGAGGGGTTAACTGGGTACGTTGTACCCAAGATAGCGTACAACGTGCCCAAATCAAATCTCCAGCCTAGGATGGCGGTCATCATGACCACGGCACACAGCGGAAGTGGTGACCTCAGCCGGAGCCTTGAACTGCTCTGGCAGGGCAAGGAACCCGCCAACCGCGGCCCGAAGCCGGGCCTGACGCTGGAGCGCATCGTGAGCGCGGCGGTGGGGCTGGCCGACCGCGAAGGATTGGCCGCGTTGTCGATGCGCAAGGTCGCGGCCGAGCTCGATGTCGGCACCATGTCGCTGTACCGCTATGTCCCCGGCAAGGCTGAGCTGCTTGATCTGATGCTCGATCACGTCTACGGACCACCGGAGGCGTTGGCGGACGGACGGGGCAAGGACTGGCGAACCAGCATGGAGCTCGTGGCCCGTGGTACCTGGGAGCTGTACCTCAGCCATCCGTGGTTGCTTCAGGTCAACCAGTCTCGGCCGATCCTGGGACCCAATGCCCTTGCCGGGTTGGATTTCGTCCTGGCCGGCCTAGACGGTCTGGGTCTTACTGGTCGGGAGAAGATGGCGGTGATCCTTGCCGTCGATCACTACGTGACCGGCACCGCTCGCACCTACGTCTTGCAGCAGCAGGTCGTCCGAGAGACCGGTATCACCGACGAGGAGTTCTGGACTACCCAGGCACCGACCCTGAACCAGGCCATGGCCAGCGGCGACTACCCGGAGGTCGCTCGACTGCCCGAGGATGCGTTCAGCATCGGCGGCGAGGAGGCCCTCGAATTCGGCCTGACGTCGTTGCTCGACGGCTTGGAAGCGGTCATCGACCGCAAGCACAACGGGTCGTCCTAGTCCACATTGGCGAGGTGGGCGGTGTCGTTGAAGCGCGCCAGCGCCCAACGCCGCCCGTCGGTGACCATTGTCGCCGGACTCGTCCACTCGGTGAGCGAGGTGTTCCCGATCGCCAGGTCGAAGCTTCGCCGCAGCGGCAGGTTCCCCAGCGCGACGAAGGATCCCTCGATCACGCCGCCGTGGCACACCACGACCACCGTGGCGCCGGCGTGTTCTCCAGCGACACCGGCCAGCGCAGTCCCCACCCGGGCGAAGAACGTTGCCCGGCTCTCGGCACCCGGTGCCAGCGGTCGGAAGTGATCATACCGGTACTCCTCCGGCCGGTAGCGCTCCCGGAACTCCTCCCATGACATGCCGTCGGCCTCACCGACATGGAACTCGCAGAAGTCGCAGTTCTGCACGACCTTCAACCCGCCCAAGGCAGGAGCGACGATTTCGGCGGTCTCGACGGCGCGCGGCAGCACGCTGGTGAGCAGCACCGACGTGTCAGCCAGCTCAGCGGTTCCGGCCAGCCGGTCGGCCAGTGCCTCCGCCTGCCGCCTACCCCGCTCCGTCAGGCCCCGGCAGCCAGCGTGGCCGCCCATCATCTGATCGACGGTGGCGCGGCTCTCTCCGTGCCGGACGAGCACCAGCCGCGTCACCGGGTCCATGCGCGACACGATACGGACGCCTCTCACCGCGCCCGCCGCTCGACACCGTGAACTAGATGCTACCGACCTCCGGCATCGCTGAAACGTCCGTGGCGTCGAGTTCACGGCATCTCTAGTTGGAGCGTCGGCCACGCTCGATGGAGTGGGCGAGCTCCGCCCCCGTGCAGAGGTAGCCATCGGCCCGCCTTGGCGAGGCGGCGGAGGTGGACACGTTCGTCGGAGGACAGGCGCAGCGCGTCATCCACCGCACCGAGAACCTGAGCGGAGGGTGGCGATCGCGTCCCTGCTCGAGCCGCGCGAGGTAGTCAACGCTGATCCCGGCGAGCGTGGCCAGCTCGGCACGGCGCAGACCCGACGTGCGACGTCGGGTGCCGTTGGGCAACCCCACCTCGCCGGGAGTGACGGCTTCACGGCTGGGTCCTCAACCCCATCACTCGGCCGCCGGCTTCACGATCCGCCACCTCGGGATATCGAAGGTGCGGGGCCGCTTCGGCCAGCTGGAAGCCGAGCTCATCATCGGTGAGACGACCAGCGATACGCGGTCGCTGCCACCGTCGCCCTCGACTCGATCGACACCGGAAACGCTGACCGGGACGCACACCTCCGCGCCCCCGACATGCTTGACGTCGCACGCCGCCCCACGATGGCCTTCCGCTTGACGCGGGTACAGGGCGCGGGATCGAGGACTTCGCCGTCGACGGCCGCCAACACGCCGGGTTTGAGGCCAGGGGCGAGTTCCGCCGCAGCGACTTCGGCCTCGGCTTGGGCTCCATGGACGCCATGCTCGGCGACGTCATCAGGATCCAGCTCGACGTGCAATTCGTTCAACCCGAGTGACTAACCTTCGCATGCGTTACCGACTGTTGGGCCAGACCGGGTTGCGGGTGTCCGAGCTGTTCCTGGGCGCCATGGCCTTCGGCGAGCACGGCGGGGGAGGCGCGCCGCCGCAGGAATGCCGCCGCATGCTCGACCTGTACGCCGAAGCCGGCGGCAACGTCATTGACACCGCGATCAACTATCGCGGCGGAGAAAGCGAGAAGATCCTCGGCGAGATTCTGGAAGGCCGGCGCGATCACTTCGTCATCGCCACGAAGTACACGATCTCCCGAGACCGCAACGATCCGAACGCCGCCGGCAACCACCGCAAAAACCTCGCACTGTCACTGGAGATCAGCCTGCGGCGGCTGCGCACCGACTACATCGACCTGTACTGGGTGCACGTGTGGGACAGGCACACCCCGGTGGAGGAAACGATGCGGGCGCTGGACGACGCCGTGCGCGCCGGGAAGATCCTGTACGTGGGTATCTCTGATGCCCCGGCGTGGCTGGTCAGCCGGGCCAACACCCTGGCCGAGTGGCGTGGCTGGACGCCGTTCGCTGGCCTGCAGGTGCCGTACAACCTGCTCAACCGCGACATCGAGCGGGAGCTGTTGCCGATGGCGGAGGCCTTGGGGATGACTGTGGCCACGTGGGGACCGCTCGCAGGCGGAGTGCTGTCCGGGAAGTTCACCAGGCCGGGAAGCGCCGGGACCGGTACCCCGGTCGCACCCGAGTCCCTCAGCGCGCGTGACCACGCCGCCGCACGTGCGGTGCAGGACGTCGCCGACGAGCTGGGCGTCACCGCGGCCCAGGTGGCGATCGCGTGGATCCGTGCCCGGTCCCGTGCCGTGCACCCGATCATCGGGGCAAGCCGCGTCGAGCAGCTCGAGGACAACCTGCGTGCGGCCGACGTCGTCCTGCCCGAGGAAGCCATCCAGCGCCTGGCGGCAGCAGTCGACTTCACCGCGGGCTTCCCCACCGACTTCATCGCCGAGTGTGAGGCGAGCCAATGGGTCTTCGGCGAAACCTCCACAAGGCTCGAAGCACGCCCCTGGTCGTGAACTAGCCCTCAACGCCGGCATCAGCCGGCAACTGCTCCGTACCCGTGCTCCATCCGCTGCGGGCAATTATCAGGCCACCCCGGGCGGTTAGTCCTACGAGGGGAGGGCAGGAGTGCCGCCGTGCTTACGCCGCGAGCTGATCAAGCACCCGTTGCCGCACCGCTTTGAACCAGAGCGACTACCGCCGTCATGAGCCGGCGGAAGATGCGGTTGTCGTGTCCAGGACGTCGGACCGGCGCCGCTTCAGGGCACGCAGGCCGACCGCCGCGAACCACGCCGCCATCAGTAGCCCACCGCTGAAGAGCACTCCGAGGGCGTCGATGCCCAGAGGGCCAACCGCCAACGGTGCAAGACCCCAGGCGGCGGCGCCGATCGCGCCGAGCACGCCGATGATCGGGTGGGCCAGGCTTCGCCCACTGAGCACGGCCAGCGCGGCGACCGAGAACCCGAACAGCGGGTAGGCAATCACTGCGCCCATCAGATGTCCAGTCAAGAACGGGGTCGGCTGGCCGGCCAGCACGGCGGCTTCGTCGAAGGCTGCCGCGAGATGGGCGATGCTTTCGAGGATCAGCACGATCGACGCTGCGGCGGCCACCGAGGCCGGCTGCCGCGCGGTCCTCGGCAACGGCACTCGGCTGCGAACCAGGCCGAGCAGGCCGGGCAGGAAGAGCAACGAAGAGGCGAGGATCATGCTGTGCGAAGGAATCCACAGCGGGTCACCGACCCATGCGGCCAGCACGGGCGGCCCGCTCAGGGTCGGGTCCATGTCGGGATGCAGCAGCCCGCCCAGGCAACCGAGCATACCGCCGGCCACAAAGGCCCACGGCCACCAGTCGATCGAGAGGCCTTCGCGGGTGTCCACGAGCAGCAGTGTGAGGTGACCCGCGTCACGTCATCGCCGGAACGGGTGGTCAGCTAGGCGTGGACAGCGGGTCTGAGAAGGCCTTTCAAGGCGGCTGGAGGCGCCAGAACGGGGAGACCGGGCCCACTCCCGCTCCTAATGGATATGCGTGGGCGACCGCCTGCTCGATGTAGCGCTTGCCGTACCCAACGGCTTCTGGCATCGCGACGCCGCGGGCCAGTGCTGAGGTGATCGCCGAGGCCAGGGTGTCGCCGGAACCGTGGGTATGGGGTGTGGCGAGCCGGGGGCTGGTGAAGCCGGTGAACTCGCTGCCGTCATACAGCAGATCCAGGCATTCCGGGTCTTCACGCAGGTGTCCGCCCTTGACCAGGACCCACTGCGGTTTCAGCGCATGCAGCGCACGGGCGGCCTCGTACTGGTCTGCGCGGGACCGGACGTCCATGCCGACCAGTAGCCGCACCTCGTCCAGGTTCGGGGTCACCAGGGCCGCCCGGGGGAACAGCTCCGAGCGCAGCGCGGCCAGCGCATCCTCGGCCAGCAGCGGGTCGCCGTGCATGGAGGCGGCCACCGGATCGACCACAAACGGTATTGATCGACCGATGCCGACCTCGTCGCACACCCCGGCCACCGCAGAGATGATCTCCGCCGAGGCCAACATGCCGGTCTTGGCGGCGCCAACCCCGATGTCGGTCGCCACCGCCCGGATCTGGTCGGCCACGGCGGATGGAGGAATCTCCACGAAACCGGTGACACCCAGCGAGTTCTGTACCGTCACCGCGGTCACCGCGACACAACCGTGCACCCCGCACGCGGTGAACGTGCGCAGATCGGCCTGCAGGCCCGCCCCACCCCCGGAATCCGACCCCGCGATGGTCAGCGCGACCGGGGGTGTGGCGGCGGTCACGACCCGGGTACTGGCAGGTACACCTTCCCGCCGGCCGCAGTGAACTCGGACGACTTCTCCTGCATGCCTGCCTCAATGGCCTCCACGGTGGACAGCCCGTGCTCGGCCGCGTAGGCCCGGACGTCGGCGGAGATGCGCATCGAGCAGAACTTGGGCCCGCACATCGAGCAGAAATGCGCGGTCTTCGCCGGCTCGGCGGGCAGCGTCTCGTCGTGGTAGGACCGCGCGGTGTCCGGGTCCAGCGCCAGCGCGAACTGGTCGTGCCAGCGGAACTCGAACCGGGCCGTCGACAGCGCGTCGTCCCAGGCCTGCGCGCCCGGGTGGCCCTTGGCCAGATCAGCGCTGTGCGCAGCGATCTTGTAGGTGATCACGCCGGTCTTCACGTCATCCCGATCGGGCAGGCCGAGATGTTCCTTCGGGGTGACGTAGCAGAGCATCGCGGTACCCGCCTGCGCGATCATCGCCGCGCCGATGGCCGAGGTGATGTGGTCATAAGCCGGTGCGATGTCCGTCGCCAGCGGCCCCAGCGTGTAGAACGGCGCCTCGTCGCACCATTCCTCCTCCAGGCGCACGTTCTCGACGATCTTGTGCATCGGCACGTGCCCCGGTCCCTCGATCATCACCTGCACGCCGTGACGCCGCGCGATCCGGGTCAGCTCCCCGAGCGTCTTGAGCTCGGCGAACTGCGCCTCGTCGTTGGCGTCGGCGATGGAACCCGGGCGCAGGCCGTCACCCAGCGAGAACGTCACGTCGTAGCGGCGCAGGATCGCACACAGTTCCTCGAAGTTCTCGTAGAGGAACGACTCGCGGTGGTGCGCCAGGCACCAGGCCGCCATGATCGACCCGCCGCGGGACACGATGCCGGTCACCCGCCGAACCGTCAGCGGGATGTAGCGCAGCAGCACGCCGGCGTGCACGGTCATGTAATCGACACCCTGCTCGCATTGTTCGATCACGGTGTCACGGTAAATCTCCCAGGTCAGCTCCGCAGGGTCACCGTGGCACTTCTCCATCGCCTGGTAGATCGGCACGGTGCCGACCGGGACGGGGCAGTTGCGCAGCAGCCACTCGCGGGTTTCGTGGATCCGCTTGCCGGTGGACAGATCCATGATCGTGTCAGCGCCCCAGCGGGTGGCCCACACCATCTTGTCCACCTCCTCCTCGATGGAGGAGGTGACCGCCGAGTTGCCGATGTTGGCGTTGACCTTCACCAGGAACTTCTTCCCGATGATCATCGGCTCGGACTCGGGGTGCCGGTGGTTGGCCGGGATCACCGCGCGGCCGCGAGCCACCTCGTCGCGTACCAGCGAGACGTCAAGACCCTCGCGAGCCGCGACGAACTCCATCTCGCGGGTGACCATGCCGGCCCTGGCCCACGCCAGCTGGGTGGCTGCACCCTCCACCGGTTCACGGGCGGCGATCCATGCCGCCCGCAGCTTGGGAAGCCCGTTGTGGACGTCAATGGTCACCTCGGACTCGGTGTAGGGGCCCGAGGTGTCATAGAGGTCGAAGTGCTCGCCGTTGGTCAGTTCCACCCGGCGGGCCGGTACCCGCAGCCCATCACCCAGCTCGCGATAGACCTTCCGCGACCCGCTGATCGGACCGGTGGTCACCGCTGGCTCGATGGTGTGGTCTCGCAGCCGGTTGTATGACACGGTCATGGATCGCCCTTCCTACGCCGGCATTACCCGGACAGGTTCTGCGGTCGACAGCCCCGAGCGGTGCCCAGCTGCCCTCTCAGCCCGCTTTGGTGCGAGCTCCCGCGTGTTCAGTTGACCTGATCGACCGTAGCGCCCATGCGAGCGAACGTGCAAAAGGTCGGATGACGACCTTTCTTCCCACCGCTAGTATTCGGAGGGTTGCTCATGGCGACAATTGCCTCGGGGGGTCCGTGTACGACATTTCCGGCATTTCGTCGCGCCGTGTCGTCGTGGTGGGTCAGGGTTATGTGGGCCTGCCGGTCGCTATTCGGGCTGTGGAGGTCGGCCTCGACGTTGTCGGTTTCGACATAGACAAGACTCGTGTCGACGGCCTGCGCAAGGCGGAAACGTTCATCGATGACGTTACCGACGGTGACCTGGCGACAGCGTTGGGCACCGGACGGTATTTGCCCACCGACGATCCCGCAGCACTGGCCGGCTTCGACGTCGCGGTCGTCTGCGTACCGACTCCCTTGCGTGACGGTGCGCCCGATCTGAGCTATGTCGAAGACGCCGCAGAGACGATCGCTACGCACGTCAGCCCTGGATGCTGTGTCATTCTTGAGTCCACGACCTATCCCGGTACCACCGAAGAGGTTTTTATCCCGATCCTCGAAGCCGGGTCGGGACTGCGCGCAGGAATGCAGTTTTACGCCGGCTACAGCCCCGAACGCATCGATCCGGGAAACGAGACCTGGCGGTTTCACAACACTCCAAAGATCATCGCAGGTGTGAACCACGCATCGCTGCAAGCTCTGCAGGACTTTTATGGCCGACTCGTCGAACGAACCGTCCCCGTGCCGGGACTCCGGGAGGCTGAGCTTGCCAAACTGCTGGAGAACACGTTCCGTCATGTCAATATCGCCCTGGTCAACGAGCTGGCGATCTACTGCCACGGCCTCGGACTGGACGTATGGTCGGTGATCGACGCCGCTACCACGAAGCCGTTCGGATTCATGAGGTTCACGCCGGGGCCAGGGGTCGGCGGGCATTGCCTGCCGATCGACCCCTTATATCTGTCCTGGCAGGCGCGGCGCTCCCTGGGGCACGCGTTCCGCTTCGTCGAGATTGCCAAGGACGTCAATGATCACATGCCCGACTACGTCGTAGCCCGGGTGGCCACATACCTCAACCAGCAGCACAAGTGCGTCAACGGCAGCAGGATCCTGCTCGTGGGGCTGGCTTACAAGCGGAACTCGCGGGATACCCGGCAATCGCCGGCGATCGCGGTAGCCAAACGACTCGATGATCTGGGGGGTGATCTCCGAGCGATTGACCCGCTCATTGACGTCGACGAGATCCCTAGCTACATCCGGATGGTGCCCTGCGAGTCGCGGCAGATCACCACAGCCGACCTCGTGATCGTGCTCGCCGACCACGACGCGATCGATTGGGAACTCTTCGAGCGGCACGCAGATCGAGTCCTGGACACCCGCAACCGGCTGCGATCGAGGTCGGCCACGCAGCTCTAGACTCCCCGCTGGTTGTCCCCCGCTTCCGGGTTTGAGTAGCGCCTCCCGCCGCGCCATAGGGGCCATCTGCTGCGCTGGTGGCGTTCTAGCAGTTGGTCGCCATGGTGTTGCGTGACGGCGTCGGCTACACCTGAGCGCGGTTGCCGAGCAAGGCGACGGGGTCGTAGTGAAGTCGCTTCTGGACCGGGGGATGCACCGTGGCGAGCACGTGGGCGATATCGCGTCCGGCGGTACCAGAACCGAACAGGTCGCTGCGCTGGTAGCGGCCGTGCGCGAGTTGGGCCCGGACCGCTTCGGCGATGTCGGCGGGGTCATGCGAGGTGAACACCACGTTGGGGCCGGACTCCCGGTCGTGCTGGCGGGTGCCGATGCTGACGGCCGGCGTGCCGAGGTATGAGCCCTCGCGCAGGGCCGCCGACGAGTTGCCGATCATGCAGGCGCAGTGCGTCATCAGCTGGGCGAAGTCCTCGGCGGGCAGATTGCGGAAGAAGCGGCACCGGCCGGCGAGGCCCTGCTCGCGGAACTGCCGGATGCCCGTGGCTACCTCGGCACTGCCCGCGTCCACGTTGGGCGAGAAGATCAGCGCTTGCATTCCGATCGAGGAGACCGCCTGCAAGGTCGCCGTCATCTGGGTGCGGCCGTGGCCGTACTCGGTGGTGACGCCGTGTTGCATCACCAGCAGGAAGGGCTGGTCCGGATTGACCGGCGATCCCTCACCGCAGTGGTCGAGCAGCGCGTCATGGCGGGTACCCGATCGGCTGCGAGCCACCAGGTCGATCGACGGGCAGCCGACGTTGAAGACGTACTGCGGGTCCTCACCCATGGCGATGATGCGGCGGGCACTGAGCTCGGTCGCCGGAAAATGGATGTGGGACAGCTTGGTGATAGCGTGCCGGACGCTCTCATCGATGGAGCCCGACACCTCGCCGCCCTGGGTGTGTGCCACGGGAATGTTCATATAGGCGCCGGCGATGGCCGTCGCGATCGTCTCGAAGCGGTCGGCAACGGTAACCACGACATCGGGCTCGAGCCGCTCGAATGCGGTCGGCAATTCCATTAGGCCAAGTCCGGTGGACTTTGCCATCATCGCCGGGGTCTGACCCTCGATGATGAATGGAATTTTGGCGTTAGGTATGAAACCGGCGGCCTCGAGTACCTTTACTGCACTGCCGAAGCGTTCCAGAAGGGCAGACGCAGCGGCGATTACCTGCAGCTCCAGCACTGGGTGGTCACGGATGGCCTCCAACACCGTGGTAATCCGCGCCAGGTTGGCCCGGCTCGCAACCACGACGCATACCTTCTTACGACGCTCGGGCACGTCGATGACTCCCTGATGCCGGGACACTGAGACGACAGGATGTACAGGAGGTATCACCGCCATCGTAAATGACCCGCAGTGAGCGCCCGGTGCCGGAGCCGCTGGCAGGACGGACGAGTCAGGCGACTGCCTCCAGGAACTGCGCTGCGCCTGCTTGCAGCGCCACCCAGTCGGGCTCGATCCGCAGGCCCGGGGCCAGCACGAATCCTCGGTGCCCGTCATCGGTTAGTCGCTGCGCGACGATCGTGAAACCGGCGAGGGCGAACAACGCCGCAGCAGTTGTGTGTGTCAGGTAGTAGGGATGGTCGATCTTGACTACCCGTTCGATGCTGCCGGTTCGGTGCAGCAGGACATCGACGTCGACGATGTCGACGAACGCGCAGCCGCCGGGCGCTGTCATCCGGCGCAGTGCCGCTAGCGAGCCGCGGACGTCGAGGAGGTGGTCGATCGTCTGGCACAGCAGCACGAGATCCCAGCGGCGCCGGCCCGGATCGAACTCCTCGACGAGCCCGGCGACCGTCTCCATACCCGCAGCCTGTGCGACGGCGAGCTCGTCAGGTGCGGGGTCGAGCACGGTGGCGCGCGCGTTCAGGTGTGCGGCCAGTACTCTGGAGACCACTCCCGTCGAGCCGCCGACATCGAGGATGGTGCGTGGCGACGAGGACAGCAGCGGGATCAGGAACGCGGCGAGCCCGGCGGCGTAGCCGTGCTGTTCGAGCTGCACGGTATGAGCGTCGATGCGGCGGCCGTGGTAGGCCGACACCAGTGGGCGATAAACCTCGGAGTAGAAGTGCGCATACTGGCTGGCGTTCAGCTGCGGGCTGAGGTAGCCGAGTCCACAGCTTCGGCACACCACGAACGTCGCCGGGTAGCCGTAACGATCACGGGTGGCGACCTCGACGGCGCGGCTTCGAGCTCCACACAGGTTGCACGCCGCGGGTCGCTGAGTGGCCAGCTCACCATAGTCGTAACCGAGCGCAGCAATCTGCTCGTTCATCATCGTTCGTGTCACGATATTCATCCGTTCGCGCAGATAGAAAATGCGTAGCGTGACTGTACTCGACTGGGCCCGCGGTGTCCTGGTGGTAGGTGAAGTCGGCCAGGCGCACGACGGCAGCCTGGGCACGGCGCACGCCTTCATCGATGCGATCGCCGACGCAGGTGCCGATGCGGTGAAGTTCCAGACACACATCGCCGCCACCGAGAGCCGGACCGACGAGCCCTGGCGGGTCAAGTTCAGCTATGCCGACGGCACCCGCTACGACTACTGGAAGCGGATGGAGTTCCCCGCGCAGGCCTGGGCCGGGTTACGGCAGCACGCGCAGGATCGCGGGCTGGCATTCCTGAGCTCACCGTTCTCGCTGGAAGCGGTCGATCTGCTGCGCCGCGTAGGCGTCGCCGCGTGGAAGGTTGCCTCTGGTGAGGTCGCCAACCCGCAGCTGCTCGACGCGATGGCTCGGACCGGGGTGCCAGTGCTGCTGTCCAGCGGGATGAGCGACTGGGCCGAGCTTGACGGCGCTGTCACCAGGCTGCGAAAGGCAGGCGCCGGGCCGCTGGCCGTGCTGCAGTGCACGTCGGCCTACCCGGTGTCGCCGGAGCGGGTCGGGCTCAATGTCCTGGGCGAGATCCGGGAGCGCTACGGGTGCGCGACCGGGCTGTCCGACCACTCCGGGACGATCTTTCCGGCGTTGGCGGCGGTCACCCTCGGCGGGCGTGTGATCGAGGTGCACGTGACGCTGTCCCGTGAGATGTTCGGCCCGGACGTGGCGGCTTCGGTGACCACAGCCGAACTCCGCACGCTCGTCGACGGCGTCCGTTACATCAGTGCGGCGCTCGGATCGCCGGTGGACAAGAACCAGATGGCGACCGAGTTGGCGCCGATGCGCGCGCTGTTCGGCCGTTCGCTGGTGGCCCGCTGCGCGCTGCCGGCCGGCCACGTCCTCACGGCGAATGACCTGATCGCCAAGAAGCCGGCCGGCGGGATCCCCCCCACGCAACTCGAGTCGCTCATCGGCCGCCGCCTCCGCCGCCCCCTGCCCGCAGACCAGCCACTGCACGACGACGACCTGGAGCCGCTCGGTCAGCATGCGCCGTGAACTCGGCACCACCGACGTTTCCGTGCCACATGGACGTCGGTAGCGTCGAGTTCACGACAGCCACCCGTGTTCGTCGTTCACACGTGGTGGTCAGGACAGCAGGATGGCTGCGGCGAGCATCACCGCGGCCAGCACCAAGATGATCCGCAGTAGCGGCTCGTGGCGCTGCCACTGAGCGTCCCACCACGTCGAGTCCCGGCTGTGGTGGCGACCTAGCGCCGTCGCGGCCCGGCCCAGGCCGAAACCGAACCCCACCGCGACCGCCGCCGCCCAGCTAGCCACCAGCAGCACCATCATCAACGGCAGGTAGGGCAGGTTGCTCGGCATATGGGTGCGCACCCCGCAGCCCATCTCGAAGCCGAACTGCAGCGCTCCCGGATCCCCACCCGCTGCGATTACCGTCGAGGGCACCTGCGCCCGGCGATGTGGCAGCGCGATGTGGTGCAGCCCGCACTCGCCGGCGAGCACGAACAGCGCGACCGCAACGATCAGCGCTGCCGGCACGCCCGCCGGTATCACCGGCCGCAGCAGGCTGCCCACGGTCACCGCCAGCATGCTGGTGGTGACTCCGCCGGCAAGCAGGCCGATGGTGAAGTAGGTCCGTGACGAATCCCGCCAGACCGGCGAGCTCAGCAGGTACGCCGAGTTGGCGCTTCATGTTGAGCCGGACAGCGCGTAGCCCGCGGTCAAGCCGAGCAGCAGCCAGTCCAGCAGCCAGCCCCGGTGCGCCACCGGCGCTGCCACAGCGACAGCAGCCAGCGCGGTCAGCGCGCCGGTCACCAGCACGGGACCGGATACGGCGCGTCGCACGCGTTGTCCCATCGTTCAGGGCAGTCGCGACGAACGCGATGGTTTCGTTGGTTGCTGGGTCAGCACCGCGTTGCAGATCACCTGCTCCAGGTTCGGCGCCCCGTCGTAGTGGACATCGCCGTCAGCACAGCGGTAAGTGACATCGTCCGCTTTCCAAAGCCAGGCGTCGCGCGCTTCGTCGCCGGCGCGGCAGATCGTTCTCGGTTGGTAGCAGGTGAGCCCGCCGTCCCAGTCCCCGAAGCAGCCATCCTTGAACCACTTATCGCGGCCACAGTACGACGGCGAGTACGGAGCACCGTAGCAGATGATGCCGCCCGCGCCGTCGTTATATCGACCGCAGTCGGGATGCTCGCTGCCTTGCGCCGCCTTGGCCGGACGAGCCAGCGGGATCCATCCCAGCACGGTAAGGCCCAGGGTGGTGGCCGCCGTGCCCAGGATGCGCAGGAATCCTCGCCGGCGTATCGCAGGCGCTAGGCCGATGAACTGCACGGCGCGCGGCGGTGCGTCGGGTTCGGGCGCCTCGATCGGTGGGATGTCGGCTGGGTTCATGAGGTTCCTTACCGGCCGATCGCGCTGCCGGTGTTCAGCAGGCCGGCTATCTGGGTGTCCAGGCGGTCGGGGGACACCACCGGCTGCCCGGCCAGCACCGCGCCGCCGGCGTCGACATGTAAGACAGCCGGCGCCCACGGCAGGTCGAGCTCCGCGACAAGCCCTGGGTCGACCCGAGACCGGATGTGGGGCGTATCAGGCCACCGGGCCCGGGGGGACAGCACCTCGAACCGGGTGTCGGGGTATTCGCCGGCCAGCCGGGTGAATGGCTCGTGCACCGCGTCGCAGAACCCGCATCCCGGGTCGAGAACCAGCAACACCAAGGGGGCCTCACCGGTCAGTTGCGCAACCCGCCGACCCGTGGTCGCTCGCCACGGTGGCGCGCCGAGCTGGGCGACCTCGGCCTGCAACTCCCGCAGCTGCCGCAGCATCCCGGCCATCGCCAACGCCAGCACCGCCAAACAACCCCAACCCAGCACCACCGCCGCGGTGAGCACGCTCACGCTGCTCGCCCGTCGACCGCTGCCGGCAGGGTGTACAGGAGTACGGCCAGCACCAGCGCGCAGGCCACCAGCAGGACCGCGGCTCCTCCACCGGGCAGCGCGGCCGCCGGATGCAGGGCCGTCGCCGCTAGTGTGGCGATCGCCAACACGACGGCCCTGGCGATCCCACCGGGACCGACCTGAGTGCCCATCCGGTTGCAGCCGCAGTCCGACTCATCTCGCCGGTAGCGCCGCCACGACAGGTGGGCGGCAAAGGCCAGATACATCACCGCCTGCGCGGCCAGCGCCCAGCGCAGCTCGGTGGTGCCGAAGACCACTGCGGCGACCGCCGGCACCCCGATCACGAATTCGACGACCGCGATGGCCCGAGCCGTTGCCACGCCGGTACCGGCTGCCCGAGCTAGGGCTCTCGGTGCCCGCAGATGCTCCAGCCCAGCTTCGACCAGCAGGAAGGCGCCCGCGAGCACGGGCACTCCCAGCAGGATCATGCAGGCTCCCAGGTCACGCTCAAGTCGTCCAGGAAGGCTAACGCAACGTTGAGGTCCGCGGTGTCAGCCGGTCCCGGAACCAGTCGAGTGATCGCCGTAGGAGTAGCCAAGACCAACGCGTCCGACCGCGACCGACCCTGCGCGCCGACTCCCAGCGGCTGGCGCCACAGCTCCCCGTACCGGGTCGGATGGCCACGGAATTCGGGGACCGTAACCTGGCTGGCGCCGGGGCGTTCGATCGTCAGATACCCGATCCCGGGAACCTGCTTGGCCACCCGGATCGGTTCCAGCTGGGCTTGGCCGGCGCTTCGCGGCTGCACCAGCATCCCGAGCGGGGTATCGGTCAACCGGAACGCATCGAAGATCATCGGGATCCCGCGGGCGGGTCCGGTGGCCCGAGTGTGCAGCTCGAACCATGTCCCGCGCCAGGCGGCCCGGTAGTCGAGAGGATCGTGCCGGATGCCCACGACCAGCTCACCACCGCGATAGAGCTGGCGAACCAACTCATCGGGGATCGTGGTGTAGCTGCTGTGCCAATCGAAGGCGCCGATCTCGGCGACCGTGAACGATCGGCGAGTACCCCGCACCACAGCGATGAATCCACACGACCACGGCCGGGAGACGTCCAGCGCCGTGCCGCCCAGGATCACCTGGGATCCGTCCGTAGTGACGAACGAGGCACCGCCGCGCCACGGCCAGTCGTACCGTCCGCGTTCCAGCGAAGTGATCATGCACAACTCCCGAGCGGGTCAGCGGCCTCGCCGGTGACGGACCGCGCCGTCCGGAGACTGTGAGTGATGGTGCCACAACCACCCCCGCCCGTGGGTGCGCGGCCAGGCGGGTGTGTCCTTGGATCAACGAGTGCGATCGGCCGCCATCTGTAACAACGATGTATCTACCTGCGATGGTCACTGGGGAGTGGCCTGGAGGACTCTACAGCCGCACCGGAATGTTTGCGACGAGCTGGGGACTTCGGAGGTGAGATGATCTTCTTTACCTCCTTCGCCACTTTGATTCGGCGCCAGCAAGAGGGTATGGAAACACGCATAGGTTCACCGGCTCGGACAGAAGGAAACACGGTTCTGCTACCGATCGGGACGGAAGTACAAATAGGCGACTACGTGGAGTACTGCCTTCTTGACGGTGAGCCACAAAACATGGTCGTGATCGACGTCATCCATCCGTATATTCCAGGTGCCAGCACTATCGACGATCATATCGAGGTCACCTGCGTGCCGAGCGTGCGGAAGGTGGTCCAGGAGGCCACAACGCCGGTCTTACATCCTTCGATTTCCGTCGCTCTTGCGCTGGCAGCGGACAAACGGCTGTCCGAGGCAGTCTTCGAGGCGTGGCGGTCGGTCGAGGAACGGATTCGGTTACTGACGGCTAGCGACGCATCGGGGCGTGCGCTGATGGAGTTGGCATTTGGCACGCGGCCGCCGCAACTCGACATCACCACGACAACGGGCAAAGCGGCCGACGACGAGCGCGAGGGATTTCGGCTGATATTCACAGGCGTGATGCTCGCGCTGCGAAATCCACACGATGCCGGTGGGGCAGCTTTTGCTGCATTGGACGAGACCCTGGAGTGCCTGGCGGTGATCAGTATGCTGATGCGTCGTCTGGACGGTGCCGAAGACAGGTTGGCTGACAGCCGTTCACAAGTGACCAAGGCAGTGCGGGCGCAGGCGTGACCGCGGGCGCTAGTCGCCACCAGCGCTGATCAATTCCTGGTAGAAGTCCTCGAGTGACGTGCATCGCGGAGTCAGTTCCTGGATCGGTATGTAATGCGCCGCTGCGGCCGACGCAATCCTCCATGCCTCCATGCCCATGACCGAAAGCCCACCGCCATATTCGGCGCGTACCGTCGCACCCATGTTGGTCAGCACACGGGCCAGCCCGCCGCGGCGGGGAGTGCGCACGAACACGTCTCGCCGGAGACAGTTCGTCAGCGTCCAGGTGGACGCCTCCGTGATCAATTCGCCACGGTGGATGATGAGCACGTGGTCGGAGGCCAGCGCCATCTCACTCATCTGGTGGCTGGACACGAGCACCGTGCGGCCCTGAGCGGCCAGCGACTGCATCAGGTCGCGGATCCACGGCATGCTCTCCGGGTCCAGACCCTGCATGGGCTCGTCGAACACCAGGACGCTCGGGTCGCCGAGCAGCGCACCGGCGATCCCGAGCCGTTGTTGCATGTCGGGAGACAAGCCGCTGATCCGCTCCCCAGCCATCGCCAAAAGTCCTATCTCTTCTAGCACTTCGGTTACCCGGCGCTGGCCGATGCCATTGCCGTGCGCAAGGAACCGTAGATGGTCCACCGCGCTCCGCTCCCGGTGCATCGCGTTGGTCTCGAGCAGTGCGCCTACGGTGTGCGCCGGCCGGTTGATGGCCGGTTGGCGCTTCCCGTTCACGAGCGCTGTGCCAGATGTCGGAGCGTCCAGGCCGAGGATGATGCGCATGGTGGTTGACTTTCCTGAGCCCTTCGGGCCGAGAAAGCCGGTCACCACGCCCGGGCGGGCGGTGAATGACAGCCGGTTCACCGCGCGCTTGCCGCTGTAGTCCTTGATCAGCTCGCGTACCTCGATCATGCGACAATGCTGCCGCGTGCGACGGACACACACATCGGAGCACGATCCGGAGTTGGGGGTCGGACCCTGGTCTGAAGCGTTGATCTCCCGATTGAGGCTACCGTGGCTCATGTGAGCGAATCCGCTGGAGCCGCATCCGGCGTGTGGCGGCTGTGGCTGCGAAAGACCCCGGTCCGGCTCGTCGTGATCAACCTGCTGACGGTGGCGGCGATCATGTTCGTCGTCGTCTACACGACCCTACACACCGCGCTTGAGGTCGCCAGCGGGATGGGCTTCCTGGTGTGGCTCATGGCACTTGCGGTCAGCCTTCCGCTCGTGGTTCGGCGGCGCAGACCCATCGCGGTGCTGGTCGTCGTTCTGGCTTCGACGATGGTCGCCGTGTTGCTGGGAATCTCGCTGACGGCCACCGTGCTCGCCGTCGCGGTCGCGCTTTATCCGGTCGCGTTATCGTTGGAACCGCGGCGCTCGGCCGTCGCGCTCGGAGTCGCGCTGCTTGGGGTCACCGTGACAGCAGTGCTTACCGCAACCGCGCTCGGTCCCCATCTACTCATCGTCACACCCAACCCACGGTATACCGATCTGTTTTCCGCGCTGACCACCTCGTGGTTTGCCATGGGTGCAGGGTGGACGCTCGGTCGGACCGCCCGGGCGCGTCGCGAGTACGCTCACCAGCTCGCCGAACAACGCGCGCAGAAGGCCGTTTCCGAGGAGCGATTGCGGATCGCCAGGGAAATGCACGACGTGGTGGCGCACAGCATGAGCGTGATCGTGATGAAGGCCGCTGTGGCCAATCACGTGTACGACGCGCGGCCGCAAGAGAGCCGGGAAGCGCTCGATGTGATCGAAACCGTCAGTCGAGCCGCGCTCGCCGACATCCAGCGCGTGCTCGGGTCGTTGCGCTCGGTTGAGGACGCCGAGCTGGGCCCCAGCCCAGGCCTTGATGAGCTGCCCAAACTGGTTGAGAACGCGCGACTGGCAGACGTCGAGGTCGAGTTTGACCGGGGGCCCATCCCGGCACTGCCTGCGGCGGTGCAGCTGTCTGCATTCCGGATCGTTCAGGAGGCGTTGACCAACGTCATCAAACATGCCGCAGCACCTGCCCGGTGCATCGTCCGCATCACCGCTGAGTCGGGTGAACTACTCCTGTCGGTGATCAACGACGGGGCACCGAGTCGCCCGGTCGGCGAGCCCGGCCACGGCTTGATCGGCATGCGGGAACGAGCGGCCCTGCACCACGGAACCGTGGTGGCGAGTCGGCAACCCGACGGTGGGTTCGCCGTGCATGCCCGCCTGCCATATGAGACCCAGGGGACCGCATGACCGCCGACGTACTTGGTTCCGCGGAGGCGGCGTTATGACCCACCCACAGATCCGCGTGGTCATCGTCGACGATCAAGCGCTGCTGCGGGGCAGCCTTCGGGTACTCATGGAGACCGAGCCGGACCTGGTGGTGGTCGGTGACGCGGGTAACGGCGCGGAGGCCATCGAGAAGGTCCAGGCCGAAGAGCCCGACGTGGTCCTCATGGATGTGCGAATGCCGGGCATGGACGGCATCGAGGCGACCAGGAGAATTACCGCACACGAGCACGCCCCGAGGGTCCTTGTGCTCACGACGTTCGATCTGGACGAATACGTGTACGCCGCGCTGCGCGCCGGGGCCAGCGGCTTCCTACTCAAGGACACGCCCCCCGCGAAATTGTTGGACGCGGTACGCGTAGTTGCTTCCGGTGAGGCGTTGCTCGCTCCCAGCGTCACCCGGCGGTTGATCGCCGAGTTCGTTCGACATCCGGAGCCGGCCCGGCGTCCGGCACGCACGCTGGCCGGTATCACCGAACGGGAGCGGGAGGTGCTTACCCTCATCGCGCGGGGACTGTCCAACAGCGAGATCGAACACCATTTGCGTCTGAGCCGAGGGACTGTGAAGACACACATCGGCAGGCTGCTCGCCAAGCTTGACGCCAGGGATCGTGCGCAACTCGTGATCGTCGGTTACGAGACGGGCTTGGTCGGAGCCATCCCTGCCTGAACCCACAGACTAAACCCACAGACTTCTAAACTACCTAGTTTCCTTAAGCCGTCCCTAAGACGCGCCGAAGAGTGACACTCTAACGTGCGGGCTATGAGGCCGGCGGCTGCATTCGTTGTACGGAGCGGTGAGAACGGGAGAGGGCACAACTCAAGCAAGTCAAGTCGGGGCCACATTAACACCCAGACGGGTGACGCCCATATGGGCGCCCGTCCCATGCCGATCGAGCCGGCTTGGTTGGCCGCCACGATGGCCGCGCTGGTGGACACCTACCACGTTCCCGGAGCGCAGCTCGCCGTGCACCGTGGTGGGGTGACCGTTGCTGTCGAGCTTGGGGAGTTGGAGTACGGAGCGGGCATCGAGGTCACCGGAGACACCCCCTTCGCCATCGGGTCGATCACCAAGGCCTGGACCGCAACCCTGGCAATGATCTTGGTCGCGGACGGTGACATGGAGCTCGACGCGCCCCTGGACGAGTACTTGCCGGAGCTGCCTGACCTGGGCGGTGTAGTTACCCTGCGCCACGTGCTTAGCCACACGAGTGGCTTCGCTTCCAGTCCCGACGTACCAGACCTGTCGACCCTATCGCTGGGCCGCTACGTACGTGAGCATTGCCGCCGTCAAGATCTCATTTCGTCGCCCGGTACCGGTTTTTCTTACTCAAACCGGAACTACGCGCTTGTCGGCCACCTGATCGAAACGATCACGGGAATGAGATGGGCGGAGGCCATGGAATCGATCCTGCTGCGGCCGCTCGCGGTAGAATCCACGATCTTGGGGCGGGGAACAGCGCCTTCGGCACGCGCCATCGCCGCCGGCCACTCAGTCAACATGACCTCAGGTAAGACTCGGCCGGTGTCGCAATCGCTGGCATCCGTCGAAGCCCCGGCCGGGGCGCTGGCGATGAGTGCCGTCGATCTGGTGGCCCTGGGGACGATGCACGTCGGATCTGGGGTCTCCGAGCTGGTTCCTGCCGCCTATGCCAAATGGATGCGCCAGGCTGTCCCCGGCGCCGACCCGTTTGGGCTGGCCGACGGCTGGGGTTGCGGGCTGGCCATATTCCGGGAGGGGACCACCAACTGGGTCGGTCATGACGGCAACGTGAGTGGCATGTCCTGCTACCTGCGGATTGAACCGGCCGAGGGGTGGGTGGTGGCCCTCACCACCAACGCCAACACTGGGTCGTACCTGTGGGACGAGTTGTGCACCGCACTACGTCCGCCGACCCTGCCGTTGCCAGTGCATCGTCGTGACCTTCCGGCGCGGGCGGCGATCGCATCCCCGGCCGAGTGTGTGGGCCGCTACTCCAACGGCCCCGCGGAGTACGACGTCACTGCCGCGGAAGGGGGCGATCTGTACCTGGCAAACGGTGACGAGCTCGTCGCCCGACTGGTCTTCTACGACCGTTTGGATTTCGTGCTTCAAGACGTGATGTCGGGGCGGCGCGTGCATGTCGGCCGCTTTTTGCGAGATCCAGCCACGAAGCAGATCGATCACGTGCTGATCGGTGGCCGGCTCGCCCAGCGCCAACGGCCCGCCACCCTCCCGAAAGCTCGATCGCCCGCGGATTCGGTGCGTCCCCTTTCTGCCTGAGTGCGTGTCCTCGGATCCAACAGCGCTGCACCATGTGGGAAGGACGCAAGAAAACATGGTGGCTCACGAACAGATTTCTGGGCCCAGGGGAGGGCTCACCGACTCTGCCAGCACGGCGGATTTGCCATTCGCCGAGCAACTGCAGTACTGGGCGAAGCAGCTGGACGGCATGTCGGCCCCAGAGTTGCCGACTGATCAGAAGCCGGTAGGCAGACGCTCTGCCATCGGAGCTCATGCTTTCGTACTGCCGGGGGACGTGACCACGGGTCTGCTGGCACTCATCGCTCGGCTCGACGTCACGCTACTCGATCTCGCAGCGGCGGCCTGCCACGTCCTCCTGTTCCGCTACTCAGCTCAAGAGGACATCGCGATGGCCACCCCGGCACCGGGATCGGGTCATCCCCTACTTCTACGGTCCCAGGTGAGCGACGCAACGCCGTTGCGGGAAGTCCTCTCAGCAGTGCGTGCCACGGCGAGAGCCGCGTACCAGCACTCCGACATCCCGTTTGACTACCTGGCCAAGGAGCTGAACCTGGGGCCGGAGCCGACCCGCGCGGCGGTGGCGTGTTCGCAGCTGCCCCTGTTATTCAGCGCAGACTTCACAGTACGCCTGATCAAGCGGGATCCTGAGCTGTCGGGAGCTCCGCTGTCGGGCGTAGAACTGTCCGGCACCATCGAGTACCGCAGCGACCTGTTCGCACACGCCACAGTGGCGCGTCTGGGCGAGCAGCTGACCAGGGTGCTGTCCGCGTTCGCCATCACTCCCGACGTGCCTCTGGGCACGGTTGGCCTCACCACCGAGGCGGAACGTGCTCGGATGCTCGAGGAGTGGAACGACACCGATCGGGAAGTCGCCGCTGCAGTCTTGCCGGCGCTGTTCGAGGCGGCGGTCACGCGGACCCCGAAGCTGCCCGCTGTCGTCGCCGAGGACGGGTTGGTCAGCTATGGCGAACTCGACAAGCGGGCGAATCGGTTGGCTTGGTTGTTGCTGGACCGCGCGGTGGGTCCGGAGACAGTGGTGGCCGTGCTGCTGCCTCGATCGGTGGAGATGGTGACGGCGCAACTGGCGGTCACCAAGACCGGAGCAGCGTTCCTGCCGGTGGATCCGGCTTATCCGATCGAGCGGATCCGGTTCATGGTGACCGATGCCGGCGCGGCCGTGGTGCTGACCTGCGGCGCGGTGGCTCCCATCGCAACCGGTGTGACTGATCTTGTTGACGAGGCCATACCGATTGTGACGGTGGACGAACCGGCGGTGCTCGCGGAACTGGACGGGATGCCCGACCGTGCGCCCAGTGATGCCGATCGGCCGGTGCGGCTGTTGTTGGCTCATCCGGCCTATGTGATCTACACCTCGGGTTCCACCGGGCGGCCCAAGGGTGTGGTGGTCACCCATGCCGGGTTGGCGAGTTTCTCGGCCGCGGAAGTCGAGCGTTACGCGGTGGCGGCGGGAGATCGGGTGTTGCAGTTCTCCTCGCCCAGCTTCGACGCCTCGGTCTTGGAGTTGTGCATGTCGCTGCTGGTGGGGGCGGCGTTGGTGATACCCCCACCCGGACCGTTGCTTGGTGAGCAGCTGGCAAGGGTGCTGGCTGAACAGAGGGTGACGCACGCGTTGATCCCGCCGGCCGCACTGGCCACCGTGCCGGCAGTGGCTGCTGCGCGCTTACCGCTGTTCCGGACGCTGATCGTGGGCGGGGATGTGTGTGCCCCGGAACTGGTGGCGCAATGGGCACCAGGCCGACGGATGATCAATTCTTACGGGCCTACCGAATCGACGGTGGTGGCGACGTGGAGTAAAGCACTGTCCGCGGCGGACGGGGCGCCGATCGGGTCGCCGATCCCCAACACCCGGGTGTACGTACTGGACCAGGCGCTGCAGCCGGTGCCGGTTGGGGTGGTCGGCGAACTATACGTCGCCGGAGCCGGACTGGCGCGAGGATATTTACAGCGGCCGGGATTGACCGCTGCCCGATTCGTAGCCAATCCCTTCGCTGGCCCCGGCACTCGGATGTACCGCACCGGGGATCTGGTGCGGTGGGGAACCGACGGCCAGCTGCGGTTCGTCGGGCGAGCTGACGAGCAGGTCAAGATACGGGGATTCCGGATCGAGCCCGGTGAGATCGAGACGGTCCTGCAGGACCACCCCGATGTGGACCGGGCAGTGGTCGTTGCCCGCCGGGACCAGCTCGGCGCATCCCGGCTGGTGGCTTACGTGGTCGCCGCCGCAGGTCGGACTCCGGCGGTTGCGCAGCTTCACGCGTGGCTGGTCGAGACGTTGCCGGCCTACATGGTGCCCGCGGCGTTCGTCCTGCTTGACGCATTGCCTCTGAGTGCGCACGGGAAGCTGGACCGTCGCGCCCTGCCCGCGCCGTCCACGGACCGCGGCGAATTTGCCGACTCGGTGCCCCCCCGCACCGAGACCGAGCGGCTCTTAGCCCGGATCTGGGGCGACGTGCTCGGAGTGCGCGTCGTCGGTGTCACCGACGACTTCTTTGCGCTCGGCGGCGATTCGCTTACGGCGCTACGAGTGCTCTCCCGGATCCGGGTGGCCCTCGGGGTGGACCTGGCGATCCGTGCGCTGTTTGACGCCCGCACGGTCGTCCGACTGGCGCAGGACCTGTCGGCAGCGGCACCGGCCCTGCCTGCGATGCCAATTCCCCGGCTGTCACGGGAGCAGGCGTTGCCGTTGTCGCCGGCTCAGCAGCGGCTGTGGGTGCTGGATGACGTGTCAGCCGGGGGTGTTGAGTACAACACCGGCATCGGGCTGCGGTTGTCCGGCGTGTTGGATCACGCCGCGCTACGGACGGCGCTGACCGGGTTGGTGGCCCGCCACGAGTCACTTCGCACGACGTTCGAGACGGTCGAAGGGCACGGGTTCGCGCGCGTCGCCACCCGCGGGGAAATCCCGCTGGACGTGCTGGATGTGTCCGGCACGGCTGCCACTGAGCTTCACAACGGTCAGCAAGCCGGCCAGCACGACAACGCTGCACAGCAGGTGGTGGCGCAGTTTTTGAGCCGCCCGTTCGACCTGCGGCAAGGTCCTTTGACCAGGGCGTTGCTGGTCTGCTTGGCCGCAGACGACCACGTCTTCGTGCTCAGCCAGCATCACATCATCACCGACGGCGCCTCGGTTGCGTTGCTGATCGACGAGCTGACCGAGCTGTATGCCGCTGCGGTGAGTGGGACCTCGGCCCGGTTGCCGGGGCTGGAGGTCCAGTACGCCGACATTGCCGGGTGGCAGCGCGGTCAGCTCAACGCTTCGGTACTGCAACCACACCTGGACTACTGGCAGCGCCAGCTCACGGGTATCGAGGCACTTGAACTGCCGACCGATCGACCTCGGCCTTCGCGGCGTACAACCGCTGGCGCGGTGCACCGTCACGACTTGTCGGCCGACCTGGTACGGCGGCTGACCGCGGTGGGGCAAGCGCACGGAGCCACGTTGTTCATCACGCTGACCGCTGCAGTCCAGCTGTTGCTGTCCCGCTACAGCAACCAACAAGACATCGCCGTGGGCACCGTGACCTCCGGGCGTGATCGGGCCGAGCTGGAGAAGCTGGTTGGCTTCCTCGTCAATACCGTCGTGCTGCGCTCGCGGGTGCAACCCACCCGACCCTTCAGCGATTTTCTCGCCGCGGTTCGGGAGACTGTGCTGGAGGCCTTTGCTCACGACCAGGTCCCCTTTGACCGTCTGGTCGAGGAACTTCGGCCTGAGCGCGACCCTAGCCGCACCCCACTGGTGCAGGCCATGGTCGTGCTGCAGCAGGAGATGGTGCGGCCGCGTGAGGTAGCCGGCCTGCGCCTGACCGAATATGACCTGCCTCGCCTGTCCTCCAGGTTTGATCTCGTCGTGGAGTTCATCCCCCGGGACTGCTCGCTCAACGTCACCGTCGAGTACAACACCGACCTATTCGACGCCGGCACCGTCGTGGGGTTGGTGGCCAACCTGGAGGTGCTGCTCGAGGGAATCGCGCAGGATCCGCACCGTCAGGTTGCTGAGCTTCCGTCGTTGACCGAGACCGAGCGGCATCGATTGCTGGTGGAGCGCAACGACACCGCTGCGCCAGTGCCCGCAGTTGTGTGGACGGAGCTGTTCGAGGCCCAAGTAGCGCGGGCGCCGGATGCGGTGGCAGTCGTTTTCGGCGGGCAGGAGCTGTCCTACCGGCAGCTGAATGAGCAAGCCAATCGTTTGGCTCGTTTATTGATCGCGTGGGGGGCGGGCCCGGAGCAGTTTATTGCGTTGGCGGTGCCGCGTTGCGCGGACATGGTCGTGGCTTTGGTAGCGGTGTGGAAAGCCGGTGCGGCTTACCTGCCAATCGACCTCGACTGTCCGGCGGAGCGGGTCGGATTCACGTTCTCCGACGCGCGCCCGGCGTTGGCGGTGACGACCAGCGCGGTGGCGGACCGGGTCCCCGAGGCACCGGGAACGATCCGGTTGGTCATCGACGACGCCGCGACCGCCGAGGAACTCGCGCGCTGTTCTGGCCGGAATGTGGTCAAGGCCGAGCGAGTGCGGTCTTTGTCACGAGACCACCCGGCATACGTGATCTACCCGTCTGATTCGACGGGTCCACCGAGGGGGGTCGTCGTCACGCAAGCGAGCGTGGTGGCGCTCGCGGCGTGGGCGGCGTCGGACTTCGGGTCGTCACAGCTGTCGAGGATGGTCACGGCTACATCGCTCATCCTCGACGGGTCAGTGTTCGAGATCTTCTGCCCGCTCGTGGTCGGCGGAGCAGTCGAGGTAGTGCACGACCTACTCCAGCTGGCACAGCCGAGGGCGGGTGGCTGGGTAGCGAGCCTCGTCAGCGCGGCGCCCTCGGCGTTCGTCCAGCTCATCACCCAGGCAAAGGTGGCCGCGGACACCGTGGTACTGGCGGGAGAGGTGCTGTCGGCCCAGGTGCTTCGGGAGATCCGTTCGGCTACTCCGGACCGCATGATCGTCAACTTCTACGGTCCTCCCGAAACCACGGTATGTGCCACCGCGTGGTCCTTCCATGGCGCGCCAGGCTTCACCGCCGGGGAGCAGCCGCCGCCGATCGGGCGGCCGGTCGCCAACACCCAGGCGTACGTGCTCGATGCTCGCCTGCAACCGGTGGCGGCCGGTGTACCAGGACAGCTGTACTTGAGTGGTCACGGCTTGGCACGCGGTTATCTGCACCGCCCGGGTCTGACCGCGCAGCGCTTCGTGCCTAACCCGTTCGGTGTTGCGGGTTCCCGGATGTATCGCACCGCACATGTCGTGCGTTGGAATGCCCGGGGCGAGTTGGAGTACCTGGGCCGCTCGGATGACCAGGTGAAAATCCGTGGTTTCCGGATCGACCTGCACGAGGTCGAGGCCGCTCTCCTGCGGTATCCCGGCATTGCCGAGGCCGTGGCTATCTCTCGTAGTACGGACAACGGGCGCCCAGGCCTGGTGGCCTATGTGGTGCCCGCGCCAAATGTCGAAGCGCCGGATGTTTCTGCGTTGCGTGGGTTTATGCGCCAGACGCTGCCGGATTACATGGTGCCGTCGGCCTTCGTCGCACTCGGTGCGCTCCCACTGAATCCGGACGGAAATGTAGACCGTCCTGCCTTGCCCCAGGCGGACTGGGGACTGGGCGCCAGCCGCGACTACGCGGCGCCTCGGACCGAAGTCGAGTACATCCTCACCGAGATTTGGGCCGAAGTGCTAGGCCTCGAGCGGGTCGGGGTCGAGGACAACTTCTTCGAACTCGGCGGGGACTCCATTCTGAGCATCCAGGTAGTGTCCCGTGCGCGCCGGGCCGGCCTACACCTCACGTCCAACGACATCTTCCTGCACCACACCGTCGCGTCGCTGGCCCCGAATATCACCGTCACGGCGCTGCTCAAACCAGTCGAGGACGGACCGGTAACCGGGCCGGTGCCGCTGACTCCGATTCAACACTGGTTGTGCGAGACCCAGACCGGGACACCACCACGGATACCGTCACGCTTCCACCAGTCGCTGCGCGTGGAGCTCGCCGCGGGCGTGGACCACATCGCGTTGCGCACCGCGCTGGCGGCACTGGTGGACCATCACGACGCGTTGCGGATGCGGTTCGAGCCCCGCGACGGCCACTGGCACCAACACACCTCCCCTGCCGAGCACGTCCAGATCCTGCACCAGATCGATCTATCCGGCATACACACCGACGACGACCGACGGGCCGTGATGGACGAGGTTCTGGCCGGCATCCAGTCCAACCTCAACCTGGCCGGTGGTTGCCTGCTGGCGGCGGTGCTGTTCGACTTCGGCACTCGGCGGCGTCCGGTGCTGGCGTTGACCGTGCATCACTTGGTGGTTGATGGGGTGTCGTGGCGGGTCTTGTTGGAGGACGTGGAGACCGCTTACCGGCAGGTGGTGCGTGGCGCGGCGGTGGATTTGGGGCCTAAGACGACGTCGTTTCGGCAGTGGGCGCTGCGGCTGGCTGGGCATGCTGCCGCGGGGAGTTTTGACGACGAATGGGACTACTGGCAGGCGGTGGCCCGGCACACCGATCTGGCGCTGCCGGTTGATGGTGTCGGGTCCGCCACGGTGGGTTCGATGTGTTCGTTGCAGGTGGCGTTGGATTCCGGTCAGACCAGTGCGCTGTTGACGCGGGCGCCCGAGGTGTACCGCACGCAGATCAATGATGTGTTGCTGACCGCTTTGGCTGCGGTGTTGGGTTCGTGGGCTGGTCAGCGGCAGGTGCTGATCGATGTGGAGGGTCACGGTCGCGAGCAGTTGTTCGACGATGTCGATTTGTCGCGCACCGTTGGCTGGTTTACCACCTTGTTCCCAGTCGTTGTGCCCGTTGCCGAGGACCAAGATTGGGGTCGGCGCCTGATTGCGGTGAAGGAGTGCCTGCGGGCTATCCCTCATCGTGGGTTGGGTTTTGGCGCGTTGCGTTATCTGACCGACACAGTCGACGTGGCGTGGCCAACTCCGCAGATCAGCTTCAACTATTTGGGTCAGTTTGATTGGCCGGCTGGTGCCAAGGACGCAGACGGTGTGGTCGCGGCGGTATGGGGTGGCCTGACCGCTGATGCTGATCCCGGCACTGCCCGCGGGCATGCCCTTGACGTGGTCGGTGTGATTGAGGACGGGTGTCTGCAGCTGACCTGGTTTTACGGGCGAGATACCCACCGGGAAGCCACGGTACGGGCGTTGGCCCAGGCCATGGTGCAGGCCCTTGAACAGATCATCACCCATTGCGTCCAGCCCGGCGCGGGAGGGCGCAGCCCGTCAGATTTCCCGCTGGCCGGTCTTGACCAGGACACCGTGGACCGCATCGCCGGTGACGGCCGCGATGTGGACGACATTTATCCACTGACCCCCATGCAAGCCGGCATGGTCTTTCACGGGCTGCTCGACACCGGCTCGGGTACGTATTTCAACCAGGTGCAGCTGCGGCTGTCGGGTGTGTCGGATCCGCGGGCGTGTGGAGCAGCGTGGCAGCGGGTGGTAGATCGAACGCCGATCTTGCGCAGCGTAGTGCAGTGGCAGGGCTTGGACGAGCCGCTGCAGGTGGTGCGCCGCAATGCCACCTTGCCGGTTGGATACCACGACTGGACGGAGCGGACGCAGACGCAGTGGCGGGAGGAGCTGGCGCTGCTGCTCGAGCGCGACCGTGCCCTAGGCGTGAATCTTGCTGTGGCGCCGCTGATGCGACTGGAGATCGCCACGCTTTCCGACCACGAGGTCGCACTGGTGTGGAGCTTTAACCACGTATTGCTGGACGGGTGGAGCGCCGCGCTGGTATTCGGTGAGTTTTGCGAGCAGTACGCGGCGATCGTGGACGGCCGAGCGCCTGCGTTGGTGGCTCGGCGACCGTTCCGGGACTACCTGCACTGGCTGGGCGAGCAGGACGAGGGCCACGCCGAGCCGCACTGGCGGGCGGTGCTGTCCGGGTTCGAGTCACCTACCCCGCTGCCTTATGACCACCCACCTCTTGAGGCACATCGAGCGGAGTCCTCCGCAGTGGTGGACGTTGAACTCCAGGCGCTGGACACGGCCCGGTTGCAGCAGGTGGGCAAACGCGAGGGCCTGACGCTGAACACGATCGTGCAAGGCGCGTGGGCACTGCTGCTGTCCTGCTACAGCGGCGAGACCGACGTTGTGTTCGGGACGACCGTGTCCGGGCGGCCGGCCGAGCTGGCCGGGGTTGAGTCGATGGTCGGCATGTTCATCAACACCGTGCCGACCCGCGTCCAGGTGCACGGAGGGCAAGACGTTGCGTCGTGGTTGCGTGAATTGCAATCCGCACAGATCCAGTCGCGGCAATTCGACTTCGTCGCACTTGCTCAACTGCGGGCCTGGAGTGATCTCCCGGCTGGAACCAACCTGTTCGAAAGCATGGTGGTATTCGAGAACTACCCGTTCGACCCCGCATCGGCCACTAAGGCGGGTTTGCGGCTGGTCGAACTCCAGGCGTGCGAACCCACTAACTTCTCGCTGAGCCTGCAAGCCACTCTCGGTGACCGGCTCAAACTACAACTCGCCTATGACCCGAAGCTGTTTGACGCGACGACGGTGTCGGCGATGGTGCAGCGATTGCAGATGTTGCTAGCCGGGATTGCCACCGACCCTCACCGATCGGTGTGGGAATTACCAGTACTGACCGAGACCGAGCGGCATCGATTTCTGGTGGAGTGGAATGACACCGGCCAAGAAGTGCCGACGGTGGCGTGGCCGGAGTTGTTCGAGGCTCAGGTGGCGCGTGCGCCGGATTCTGTGGCAATCGTATGTGGTGGAGTGGAGCTGTCGTATGGGGAGTTGAACAATCGGGCGAATCGCCTGGCGCGGTTGTTGATCGGGCTGGGTGTGGGTCCGGAGCGGTTCGTGGGGCTGGCGTTGCCGCGTTCGGTGGACATGGTGGTGGCGCTACTGGCGGTGAGTAAGTCCGGAGCGGCGTACTTGCCGATCGATCATGGCTATCCGGGTGCGCGGATCGCATTTATGTGCGCCGACGCGGACCCGGCTGTGGTGTTGACTACTGAGGAAACAGCCGGGTGCCTACCGGCGGGTGTGGCAAGGGTGATGATCGATCACACCGAAACCGTCGAGAAAATCTTTGGTTATTCGGCCGACGATGTCACTGACGCCGATCGGATAGGGCCACTGTGGGTGGGTCATCCCGCGTATGTGATTTACACGTCCGGCTCCACCGGTGCCCCGAAGGGGGTGGTGATCCCGCACGACGCGCTGGCCAACTTCCTTGGTTCGATGGCGAAATTACTCCCAGTGGATGACAGGGACCGGTTGCTCGCGGTGACGACGATCGCGTTTGACATCGCCGCGTTGGAATTGTACTTGCCGCTGTTGTCGGGCGCGGCTGTCGTTGTCGCTCAGGACGTGGTCGCTGACCCGACCGCGCTGATGCGGACGATTCACGACTGTGGGGTCACAATCATGCAGGCGACCCCGTCGTTGTGGCAGACGATCGCGTCGACGTTCCCCGAGGATGTGCGTGGGGTGCGCATGCTGGTCGGGGGGGAGGCGCTGTCAGCAGCGTTGGCAGCGACGATGCGGGATCTGGCCGTAGAGGTCACCAACCTTTACGGGCCGACCGAGACCACGATCTGGTCCACTGCGACCCGCCTGGACGACTTGCCAGGCCCGCCGAGTCTTGGTGGGCCCATCGCCAATACCCGGGTTTATGTGCTGGATGGTTGGTTGCAGCCGGTCCCGGTCGGTGTGCCGGGGGAGTTGTACATCGCCGGAATCGGGTTGGCACGAGGGTACTTGGGCCGAGCGGGGTTGACTGCGGCCCGATTTGTGGCTCATCCCTTCGGCTCTCCGGGCGAGCGGATGTACCGCACCGGGGATGTGGTGCGGTGGAACAGTCGGGGACAATTGGATTTTCTGGGCCGAGCTGATGAGCAGGTCAAGATTCGAGGATTCCGGATCGAACCCGGTGAGGTCGAGGCCGCCCTGATGCGCCATGCCGATGTCGCCGAGGTCGCCGTGGTCGCGCAGCGCAACGATGACAGTCATCAGCGGCTGGTGGCTTACCTTGTACCGGTCGGATCGACCGTTCCCGGTTCGGCGGAGTTGCGGTCCTGGTTGCAGCGGAATGTACCGGACCACATGGTGCCCTCCACGTTCGTGACCATGGCGGCGTTGCCGTTGAACGTCAACGGGAAACTGGACCGGCGCAGGTTGCCAGTCGTCGACTGGCAACCTGCGGATAACGGTTATCTCGCACCGCGTAGCCCCCTGGAGCAGGCCCTGGCCCGAATCTGGGCCGAAGTGCTAGGGGTGGAGCGCGTCGGCGTCACGGACGATTTCTTCGCCTTGGGTGGAGATTCGATCCTCAGCATTCAGGTCGTTTCGAAAGCGTGGACGGCCGGATGGTGTTTGACGCCCCGCGATGTATTCAGCCAGCCCACGGTTGCTGGGTCGGCCGCGCGCGCCGCCACTGTGTCACCGATCTCGGCTGAACAGGGTCCGGTGACCGGGATGGTGCCGTTGACTCCGATCCAGCAGTGGTTGTTCTGCACTCAGGCTGAGGTGCCGAGGCGGTTTCATCAGTCGCTGTGGACGGAGCTTGCCGAGGGTGTGGACTTGACGGCATTGCGGGCTGCGCTGGTTGCGATGGTTGCGCATCACGATGCGCTGCGGATGCGATTTGAGCACCGTGGCGGCCATTGGCACCAGTACAACGGCCCGATCGAATCGGTTGAGGTGCTACGCAGGGTCAAGGTGTCCGGTGAATCCGGCGAGGGCGCCGGTGGCGACTGGCAGGCTGTGGTGGGCCGGATGGTGGCCGGTGCGCAGGCCGACGTTGATCTGGGTCGGGGTCTGCTGCTGGCAGCGGTGCTGGCTGAGCTGGGGGTAAGGCGGCGGCCGGTGTTGGTGTTGACCGTGCATCACCTGGTGATCGACGGTGTCTCGTGGCGGGTTTTGCTGGAGGATCTGGCCAGTGCCTACGCCCAGGCGGTAGCTGGGCAGCGGGTGGTATTGGGCGCAAAGACAGCCTCGTTTCGGCAGTGGGCGCTGCGGTTGGCTGAGCATGCCACCGCTGGGGGGCTCGACCATGAGCGCGACTACTGGCAGCAGGTCATGGAACACACCGAACCGGTGCCCACCGACGGTGTTGGCCCGAACACGGTAGGCGCGATGCGCTCGCTGCGGATGGCCTTGGACACCGAGCAGACCAGCGCGCTGCTGTTGCGGGTATCTGAGGTGTACCGCACGCAGATCAATGATGTGTTGCTGACCGCTTTGGCTGCGGTACTGGGTTCCTGGACCGGCCGCGCACGGGTGATGATCGATCTGGAAGGTCACGGCCGCGAGGAACTGTTCGACGAGATTGACCTGTCGCGCACCGTGGGCTGGTTCACCACCCTGTTCCCGGTGGTCCTGCCGGTAGCGTCGAGTCAGGACTGGGGCAGAGGCCTGATCGCGGTCAAGGAGTACCTGCGCGCCATACCCGGCCGCGGGCTGGGCTATGGCGCGCTGCGCTACCTCGCCAACGCCTTCGACGTGACTTCGCCAACTCCCCAGATCAGCTTCAACTACCTTGGCCAGTTCGACTGGCCGGCTGTCCCCGACGGCGCTGAGGACCTGTTCGCCGGGGTGTGCGGTGGGCTGGTCGGTGATGCTGCTCCCGAAACCGTCCGTGCCCACCTGATTGACGTCGTCGGGGCGACCCAGGACGGGCGTTTACAACTGACCTGGTTCTACTCACCGGCAACACACCGCGACAGCACCGTGCAGGCCCTGGCCGAAGCGACGCTACGGGCCTTGCAGGAGATCATCGAGCATTGTGCCCAGCCCGACGCGGGAGGCCGCAGCCCATCAGACTTTCCCCTTGCCCACCTCGACCAGACCATGGTCGACCGCATCGTCGGCAACGACCGCGGCGTCGAAGATATCTACCCACTCACCCCTACCCAAGCCGGCATGGTCTTTCACGGACTGTCCCAGGACTGGGGACTCTACGTCGAACAGGTCATGTTCGTGCTGGACGGCGTCACCGCTCCCCAGCAGCTCGGTGCGGCGTGGCAGCAGGTGGTGGACCGGACACCGGTGCTACGCAGCAGCGTCACCTGGGATGGGCCCGAACCGCTGCAAGTGGTGCATGGTGATGTCTGTCTGCCGGTCGCCTACGCCGACTGGCAGCACCTCTCCCAGGCTGATCAACGGGAGGAGCTAAGAAGATGGCTTGAGCGGGACCGCGCTCAGGGCGTGGAGCTGACCACCGCACCGCTGATGCGGGTGGTGCTGGCGCAGCTCTCAGCCGTCGAGGTACAGGTGATCTGGACCTTCCATCACGTGCTACTGGACGGATGGAGCGTCTTCCAGGTGCTGTCGGATCTCTTTGCCTGCTATGACACGAGCCACCGCGCAGGGTCTGGGCCAGCGGCCCGACGTCCGTTCCGGGACTACCTCCAGTGGCTTAGCGAACAGCATCAAGACAATGCCGAGGAGTACTGGCGTGGCGTGCTCGCGGACTTCGAGCACCGGACCCCGTTGCCCTATCAGCAGCCGCCGACCCAGGCGTATGGCAGTAGCTCGTCGCGATGGCTATCCGCTGAGCTGACCGAGGAGGACTCCGGTCAGGTGGCCGGGTTCGCTCAACGCCACGGCCTCACGCTCAACACGGTCGTGCAAGGTGTGTGGGCGCTGCTGCTGTCGCGCTACAGCGGCGAGGACGACGTGTGTTTTGGAGCGACGGTGTCGGGCCGGCCGCCGGATTTGCCTGGGGCGGACGAGATCACCGGTATTTTCATCAACACGCTGCCGGTGCGCGTCGAGGTGAACAGCGCAGCTGGCGTGGTTGAGTGGCTTCGGCAATTGCAGGCCGCCCAGGTTGAGTCGCGGCGGTTCGGGTTCGTGTCGTTGGCCCAGCTTCAGACCTGGAGTGAGCTACCCGACGGTGATCAGCTGTTCGACAGCATCGTGGTGTTCGAGAACTATCCGATCAACGATGAGGCCGCTGCCGCGTACGGCCTTGAGGTTCGGAACCTGCGGGCCGTGGAAACCACCAACTACTCGCTCACCGTCGTCGTTTCGGCACGACAACAGTTGACCATCGAGTTCGGTTACGACCCGTGCGCCTTTGATCCCGCGATGATCGAGCGGATGTCCGCGCACTTCCTCCAAGTGCTGACGGTGCTGGCTGCTCAACCCGACGTTGGCTGGGGCGCCATCGACATTTTGGGCCCGGCGCAGCGGACCCAGGTGCTGGAGCAGTGGAACCGCACCGACCGGGACGTGCCGGCGGTGGTGCTGCCGGAGTTGGTGCAGGCGGCCGTCGCCCGGACACCGGACGCGCCGGCAGTGATCTTCGAAGATGGGGTGATGACCTTCGCCGAACTGGATGCACGGGCGAACCGGTTAGCTCGGTTGTTGATCACCGGTGGCGCTGGTCCGGAACGGACTGTGGCCCTGGTGTTGCCGCGATCGGTGGAGATCGTGGTGGCACAGCTGGCGGTGGCCAAGGCGGGAGCGGCGTTCCTGCCGATCGATCCGAGGTATCCGGTGGACCGGATCGGTTTCATGCTTGCCGACGCTCACCCGGTGCTGGTGCTGACCCTGGCCGAGATAGCGGCCAAGTTGCCGGTGGTGGCTGGCTCCACAGTGCTAGTGCTCGATCATCCCGGCACGGTTGCCGCGGCAGCGGCGATGCCCAGCCGGGAACTGACCAATGCTGAGCGTAAGGCGCCGTTGTTGGCAGCACATCCGGCCTATGTCATCTATACCTCCGGCTCCACCGGCAAACCCAAGGGGGTGGTGGTGTCCCACGCTGGGTTAGCCAACTTCGCCGCTGCCGAGGCCGAGCACTTCGCGGTGGGTTGCGGGGATCGAGTATTGCAGTTCTCCTCGCCCAGCTTTGACGCCTCGGTGCTGGAGTTGTGTATGTCGCTACCGGCGGGCGCGGCGTTGGTAGTGCCCCCGCCGGGTCCCTTGCTAGGCGAGGCGCTGGCGCAGGTGCTTGCGCAGCACCGAGTCACCCATGCCTTGATCCCGCCAGCCGCGTTGGCCACGGTACCCGCGGAGCTCGCGACAAGCCGGTTGCCGGAGTTCACCACCCTGGTGGTGGGCGGGGAGGCTTGTACCGCGGAGTTGGTAGCCCGGTGGGCCGCGGGTCGGCGGGTGATCAACGCTTACGGGCCCACCGAGGCCACCGTGGTGGCCACCTGGAGCCAACCGCTGGTCGCGAAGGTGACACCGCCGATCGGCGCGCCGATTCCCAACACCCGCTGCTATGTACTCGACACGGAACTGCGGCCAGTGCCAATCGGGGTGGCCGGGGAGCTTTACATCGCCGGGGTCGGGTTGGCGAGGGGTTATCTCAACCGTGCCGGGATGACCGCGGAGCGGTTTCTGGCCAATCCCTTCGGCCTCGCTGGCAACCGGATGTATCGCACCGGAGATTTGGTGCGCTGGAGCGCCGACGGCGAGTTGCTATTCCTCGGTCGCGCCGACGACCAGGTCAAGATCCGCGGCTTCCGTGTCGAGCCCGGTGAGATCGAAACCATCCTGCGCCGACACCCCGACGTGGACGACGCCGTGGTGCTCGCCCGCAACGACGAGGCCGGCAACGCGCAGCTGGTGGGCTACACCGTCTCGGCACCAGGTCGGGCACCGGAGCCGGGTGAATTGCACAGGCTGCTGGCCGGCTCGCTACCGGAGTACATGCTGCCCTCAGCGTTGCTGGCGCTGGATGAGTGGCCCCTGACGCCTCACGGCAAGCTCGACCGCAACGCTCTACCTGAGCCCACCGCAGCTGTCATACCCACAGTCGGATACACCGCACCGCGCACCGACACCGAACGCATGCTGACTCAAATCTGGATCGACGTGCTCGGCGTGGACAAAGTCGGCGTCGAAGACAATTACTTCCAACTCGGCGGCGACTCCATCCGCAGCCTACTCATCATTGCCCGTATCAAAGAGGCATTCGATATCACCGTGACCCCGCGGGACGTTCTGAACGCGTACAGCATCTCCGCGTTGGCGGAAATTGTGGAAGACGCAATCCTGCGCGAACTCGAACGCGTTGCCTTCGGGGACGGCAACGACGGTGGAATGTGAGGAAGATCGTTATGTCGTCCGATAAAGACAGTCGAATTGCTGCCCTGCCCGCCCATCTACAGGAGGCGCTGCGCCGTCGCCTGGCCGGCCAGGCGACGCAGTCCGACACGATTCCTCCAGCCGACCGGACCCAGCCGTTACCGCTGTCGTTCGCCCAGCAACGGCTGTGGTTTTTAAACGAGTTCCAGCCAGGAGGCGCGGAATACAACAGTGGGCTTGCGCTGCGCCTGCACGGTGTGCTTCAGGTGCCGGCGCTGAGGGCGGCGGTGCGGGAACTGGTGGCCCGGCATGACTCATTGCGGACCACCTTCCAGGAGATAGACGGCACGGGCGTGCAGGTCGTGCACCCGGTGCTGGAACTGCCGGTAACCGTGCTCGAGCTGCCCGACGCAACGGCCCAGGAGCTGGATGCGGTGCTGTCCACGGAACACCGCCGCCCCTTCGACCTGCACCAGGGTCCCCTCTTCCGGGTGCTGCTAGTCCACCTCAGCAGCGACGAGCACGTCCTGCTGCTCACTGTCCACCACATCGTCACCGACGGCTGGTCCATGACGGTGCTGGTCGAGGAATTAGGTGCGCTGTACACCGCCGCAAGGCAGGGTCATACAGTCGATCTGCCGGTGCTGCCAGTGCAATACTCTGACTACGCCAGCTGGCAACGCACCCGGCTATCCGGGCCAGCCCTGCAACGCGAGCTTGACTATTGGACACAGCAGCTGTCGGGGATTTCCCGTCTGGAGCTGCCCATTGATCGTCCACGGCCGCAGGTACGCAGCGTCGCGGGCGCGATTCAACACTTCGTCATCCCGGCCGAGGTCGCCACCCAATTAGGCCAGCTCGCCCGCGCTCACGACACCACCCTGTTCACCGTGCTGGCGACCGCCTGCCAGGTGCTCTTCGCCCGCTGGTCAGGTCAGGACGACATCGCCGTCGGCACGGTCGCGTCCGGACGCACCCGTCCCGAGCTGGAGCGGATGGTCGGATTCTTCGTCAACACCCTGGTGCTGCGTACCCCAGTCGACCGCATGCAGACCTTCACCGCGCTGCTCGACACCGTCCGCCAGACCATGCTGGACGCCCTAGCACACCATGAAGTGCCCTTCGACCGGCTTGTCGACGCCCTACACACCGAACGCGACGCCAGCCGCAATCCGCTTTTCGACGTCATGGTGCTGCTCAACGAGGAACAGCGCACCCCGCCGACATTCGCCGAACTTCGCATCGACACCGTCGACATCTCCAAACAACCCGCCACCTTCGACCTCACCTGTGAGTTTCGCGTAGTAGCCGGCGAGCTACGAGGCGCATTGACCTACAACACCGACCTGTTCAACGCCACGACGATGCAGCGGATGGCAGATCACTTGCTGGTATTGCTGAACGGCGTCACCGCTGATCCAGACCGGCAGGTGGGGCAACTGCCGGTGCTTTCGGCGCGCGAGCGGGACCTGGTGTTGGTCGAGTGGAACGACACCGGGCGGATGGTGCCCTCGGCAACACTCCCGGAGGTGTTCGCTGCCGCGGTGGCCCGGACACCGCAGGCACCGGCGGTGATTTCCGAGGCCGGGTGGCTGAGTTTCGAGCAGCTCGCAGCGCGGGTGAACCGGCTGGCACGGATGCTGATAGCCCGGGGGGCAGGCCCAGAACAGATCGTGGCGTTGGTGCTGCCCCGCTCGGTGGACATCGTGGTAGCGCAGCTCGCCGTGGTCACTGCGGGGGCGGCGTTCGTGCCGGTCGATCCGGACTATCCCAGTGAGCGGATCGATTTCATGCTCGCCGACGCCGATCCGGTGGCGGTGTTGGCCTTCGCCGAGTACGTGAGTCGGCTGCGGTGCAACGCCGAGGTCATCGTGCTGGACGATCCGCGCTGGTCTGCGGATCTGGCGGCAACCGATGCGGCCGTGGTGGAGGACGCTGACCGGGCAGCGTCGTTGCTGCTGTCCCACCCGGCGTATGTGATCTACACCTCCGGCTCGAGTGGCCGGCCTAAGGCCGTGGTGGTGACCCATGCGGGGCTGGCCAGTTTCGCCACCGCTCAGACCCAGCATTTTCAGGTGCGATCGGGCGATCGGGTTCTGCAGTTCTCCTCCCCGAGTTTCGACGCCTCGGTGTTGGAGTTGTGTTTGGCGCTGCCGGCTGGGGCCGCGTTAGTGGTGCCTCCACCGGGTCGGTTGCTGGCCGAGCAGCTGATGGACGTGCTAGAGGGCCAGTGCATCAGCCACGCATTGATTCCCCCGGCGGCACTGAGCACGCTGCCTGCCGAAGCGGCGCAGCGGTTGGCGGCGTTGCGCTGCCTGATTGTGGGCGGGGAGGCCTGTCCGAAAGAGCTGGTGGCGCGCTGGGCGCCGGGCCGGATGATGATCAATGCCTACGGACCTACCGAGTCCACAGTGGTGGCGAGCTGGAGCCGGCCGCTGACCGCGGAGGGGCCAGTGCCGATCGGGACCCCGATCGCCAACACGCAGGTCTACGTGTTGGACTCGCGGCTGCAGCCGGTTCCGGTGGGGGCGACCGGGGAGCTGTACATCGCCGGGATCGGGTTGGCCCGTGGCTATCTGGGCCGACCGGGGTTGACCGCGCAGCGGTTCGTGGCCAACCCCTTCGCCGTGCCCGGTGCGCGGATGTATCGCAGCGGGGACTTGGTGCGCTGGACCGCGGCCGGTGAGCTGGAGTTCGCCGGCCGCGCCGACGAGCAGGTCAAAATCCGGGGATACCGCATCGAATTGGGTGAGGTTGAATCGGCGTTGCTGCGCCATCCCGACATCGCCCAGGTAGTGGTGAGCCTGGCCAGCCAGAACGGGCATCCCTACCTGCTGGCCTATGTGGTGGCCGCGGCTTCGGCTCAGGCGCCGACCCTCGCGGCGGTGCGGGAATTCGCCAGTCGGGTGCTTCCCGACTACATGCTGCCCTCAGCGGTGGAAGTCTTGCCTGCGCTGCCGATGACGCCCAGCGGCAAGATCGACCGGCGGGCGTTGCCCGCTGCCGGCCACCGGCCCACGCCCACCGCCGGGTACGTCGCGCCGAGCACTCCTACTGAACAGCAGCTCGCCGAGATTTGGGCTGGGGTGCTGGGTGTGCCACAGGTGGGGGCGCACGACAACTTCTTTGAGCTGGGTGGGGACTCCATTCTCAGCATCCAGGTCGTTTCCCGAGCTCGCCGGGCCGGGCTTGAGCTCAGCTCCAAAGACCTGTTCTTACGCCAGACCATCGCTGCCCTGGCCCCGCTGGTCGGCGCCATCGACAGTGCTGGTGAGGTGGCTGCCCCGGTCGATGGCCCCGCCCCGCTTGCCCCTATCCAGCAGTGGTTTTTCAGCACCTACGGGCCGCTGCGGCACTTCACCATGTCCGTGCTGCTGGAACTGGCCGACGATGTCGATGCGACCGCTGTGCAGACCGCTGTCGAGGCGGTCGTGACCCGTCACGACGCACTACGGCTGCGGTTCACCCAGCACGACGGTCACTGGTGGCAGCAACCCAGCCCCGACAGACCCAGTGGGCTGCTCGTGCGCCACGATCTGTCTGGGCTGGCCGAGTCGGCACAGCGGGCCGCGGTACAGGCCGCGGCCGCCGCCGCCCGATCCGACCTTGACTTGCATAACGGCAAGATGATCCGGGCAACGCTGTGTGAGCGCGGCTCCGGGCAGCGAACCCAGCTTCTCGTCACCGTTCATCACCTCGCCATCGACAGTGTTTCCTGGCGCATCCTGCTCGACGATCTTGACACGGCCTACCAGCAGGCGGTCAGTGGTCGCGAGGTGACGCTGGACCCCACCGGCACCGCTGCGACGACGTGGGCACACCGGCTCGCTGACCATGCCCGGTCCGGGGCGTTGGACCCCGATCTGCCGTACTGGACGCAGGTTTGCCGCGAGGTGCCCGTCGAGCTGCCGGTGGACCATCCCGGTGGGGTACCCACTGCCGGCTCCACCTGCTGGGTCACCGTTCGGCTTGCCCGGACGCAGACCGACGCCTTGTTGCATCAGGTGCCGGGCGTCTACCGGACCCAGATCAACGACGTGCTGCTCAGCGCCCTAGGTCGGGTGCTGTCGACCTGGACCGGGCGTCAACGGGTGCTGCTCTCGCTGGAGGGCCATGGCCGGGAGGAAATCTTCGACGGCGTGGATTTGTCTCGCACCGTCGGTTGGTTCACCAGCCAGTTCCCGGTCGCACTCACCGTACCGGCGGGCGCGGACTGGCGTGCCGCACTGACATCAGTCAAGGAGCAGCTGCGTGCCATACCGCACCGCGGGCTCAGCTACGGAGCGCTGCGGGAGCTGACCACCCAGGACTCCCCAGCTGCTGTCTTGCGCTCTGACCCAACGCCGCAAATCTGCTTCAACTACCACGGGCAGTGGGATACCAGCGGCGCCGCGGAGGGGTTAATCCGGGACCGCAGCGAGGGGGTGGGCGCCGAGCTGGCGCCCGAGGCGCCGGCCCTGCACCTTTTGGACGTTTCGGGGCTGGTGACGGACGGCGAACTGGAGCTGACCTGGCTCTATTCCGACCAGATGCATGAGAAGGCCACCGTGCGCCGGCTGGCTGAGGAGATGATCCAGGCGCTGCACGAAATTGTCGAGCACTGCGCCCAGCCCGAAGCCGGCGGTCGCACCCCCTCGGACTTCCCGCTGGCCCGCCTTGACCAAGCCGGGGTCGACCGCTTGGTTGGGGACGGGCGAGCGATCGAGGACGTTCACCGGCTGACGCCGCTGCAGGCCGGCATCCTTTTCCACAGTCTGGTGGATACCGGCTCCGGCGCTTATCTCGACCAAGCTCGGCTCCTGCTGGACGGCGTATCCGACCCGCGTGCCCTGGCCACGGCCTGCCAGCGGGTTGCCGATCGGACGCCGGCGTTGCGAAGCGCGGTGACCTGGGACGGAGTCGATGAGCCGCTGCAGGTAGTCCACCACCGGGTCGTCGTGCCGACGACCTACTACGACTGGCGCGACCTGCCGGATGTGCAGCGGGATCGGGAGCTGGCGCGGGTGGTCGCGCAGGATCGGGCTGCCGGGATGGACCTGACCGTACCGCCACTGCTGCGGCTAACCATCGCCACCCTGACCGATGATCAGGTCCTGCTGATGTGGACCTCGCACCACGTGGTGCTGGACGGCTGGAGCCTGGCCCAGATATTCAGCGAGGTGCGTGAGCAGTACGCGGCGATCGTGTACGGCCGGACCCCCCAACTGCCCACGCGACGTCCGTTCCAGGACTACCTGCAGTGGTTGGACGAGCAGGACGAGCGGCAGGCCGAGGAGCACTGGCGGCAGGTGTTGTCCGGGTTCACCGCACCGACCCCGTTGCCCTACGACCGCCAGCCTCGAGAAGCGCACCGGGCCGAGTCGGCTGAGACGGTACGGCTTGAGCTCTCCACTGAGGAGTCGGACCGGGTGCAGCGCTTCGCGCAACGCGGCGGGTTAACGCTGAACACGCTCGTGCAGGGTGCTTGGGCAGTGCTGTTGTCCCGCTACAGCAGGGAACCCGAGGTTGTCTTCGGTACCACGGTGTCCGGTCGGCCGGCCGAGCTGGCGGGTGTGGAGTCGATGGTCGGCATGTTCATCAACACCGTGCCGACCCGGGTGCGCGTCGTGGAGACCACAGCGGTGCTGGCGTGGTTGCGTGAGCTGCAGGCCGCGCAGGCCCAGTCACGCCCATTCGATTTTGTGTCCCTGGCCCAGGTGCAGCTGTGCAGTGACCTGCCTGCTGGGGTCAACCTGTTCGATAGCATGATCGTTTTCGAGAACTACCCCTTCGAGGTGCCACCGGAAGATGAGCCGGGTCTGCAAATCCGTGAGGTCCAGGCCCGGGACACCACAAGTTTCCCGCTCAGCCTGCGCGCCTACCTGGATGGGCGCCTAAGGTTCGACCTCGGTTATGACCCGCGGTTGTTCGATGCACTCACCGTGACGGCCATGGCCGAGCGGTTGCGGTTGCTGCTGGTTGGCATGGCCAATGAACCGGAATGGTCGCTATCTCAGGTGCCGTGGATGTCCGCGGCGCAGCGGCATCAGGTCCTGGTGGAGTGGAACAACACCGCTGGTGAGGTCGCCGCAGCGACGTTGCCGCAGTTGTTCCAAGCCCAGGTCGACCGCACACCGGAAGCGGTGGCTGTGGTGTGCCGGAGCACGCAACTGTCCTACCGCGAACTGAACGAGCGAGCCGACCAGCTGGCCCATCGGCTGGTCACCCTCGGCGTGGGTCCGGAGCGGTTCGTCGGGCTCGCGCTGCCGCGTTCGGCGGACATGGTGGTGGCGCTGCTGGCGGTCTGGAAAACGGGCGCAGCGTATCTGCCAATCGATCCCGGTTACCCCGCGGAGCGGGTCGCGTTCATGCTTTCTGACACCCGACCCGTGCTGGTGGTGACCACTGCCGAGGTCGAAGGCCGGCTGTCGACGCTCGACTCGGCGGTTCCTCGGCTACGGCTGGACGACCCGCAGGTTGTTGCAACGGTGGCTCATTGTCCCGCCGGCAACCTGTCCGACGCGGGTCGGGTGGCTCCTATGTCGGGAGCTCACCCGGCGTACGTGATCTACACCTCGGGTTCGACGGGACGGCCCAAGGGCGTCGTGGTCACCCAGGACAGTGTTGTTCATCTGGCGATGTGGGCAGCCTCGAAATTCGGGGCGGCGGGATTGGCGCGGGTGGTGGCCGCCACGTCGCTGAATTTCGATGTGTCGGTGTTTGAACTGGTCAGCCCGCTGGTCACCGGCGGCAGCATCGAAGTCGTGCGCGATGTTGTCGCACTCGGCGAGGTCGGGCCGCGCGCCGGCAGTTTGATCTGTGCAGTGCCGTCGGCGCTGTCTCAGGTGGTGTCCCAAGGCAGTGCATCGGTGACGGCGAACACTGTGGTGTTGGCTGGTGAGGCTCTCTCCGCGCGGACGGCGCGCGAAATCGCGGCTGCGACGTCATGCCGGCGAATTGCCAATATCTACGGTCCGACCGAGGCCACAGTCTATGCCGCGGCGTGGTATCGGGATGCGGATGCACTTGACGGTGACCAAGCGCCACCGATCGGCCGGCCAATTAGCAACACCCAGGTGTATGTGCTCGATGGCGGGTTGCGGCCGGTTCCAGTTGGCGTGCCGGGGGAGCTGTATCTGGCAGGTCGTGGATTGGCCCGTGGTTACTGGGATCGACCAGGACTAACCGCGCAGCGGTTCGTGGCCAACCCGTTTGGCGCGCCAGGTTCACGGATGTACCAGACCGGAGATGTAGTGCGGTGGAACGCTACCGGTGAGTTGGAGTACCTGGGGCGGGTAGATCACCAGGTGAAGATTCGCGGATTCCGCGTTGAGTTGGGTGAGATCGAGGCGACGCTTGCCGGGCATCCCGATGTCAGTGAGGTCGTCGTGACCGCGCTGGCCGAAAACAATAGCTCTGGTTCCCTACGACTGGTGGGTTATGTGGTCCCGGCCGGTGATGTGGTGCTTAATTCGATGGATTTGCGGTCGTGGTTGGCGCGGACGTTGCCGGATTATATGGTGCCGGCGGTGTTTGTGGTGCTGGATGGGTTGCCGTTGGGTCCGACGGGGAAGGTGGATCGGCGGGCGTTGCCGGCTCCGGAGTGGGGGGCGGGTCGCAGTGTTGAGTATGTCG
>JBOHFX010000163.1:0-28719 GCA_050699875.1 Pseudonocardiaceae bacterium | reverse complement strand
GGCCAGGGCGCCCGCCGCGGCGGCCGCGCCGACCTGTGCGGTCAGGTCGGTGGCGTTGCCCGCCACCCACACACCCGGGACCGAGGTTGTGCCTGCGGGGCCGGTGACGAAGCGGCGGCCCATGCCGTGGGGTAGGTCCTGCATCGGCAGGCCCAGGGCGGCCAGGCCGTCGGTACGGGCCAGCATCGTGGTGGCCACCGCGATGACGCGGCGGGGTACGATCTGACCGTCGGACAGCCGAACGCCTGCGATGGCGTCCTCGGTGGACTCGATCTCCACCACGGGGGTGTCCACGACGCGGATGCCGCGCGCGGCGAAGCGAGTCCGGGTGTCCTCGTCTAGGTCGGTGCCGCGGGTGAAGTACACCAGGTCCGCGGTCAACTGCCGGAACAACAGGACGTGGTGGACGGAGGCCGGTCCCACGGCCAGCACGCCGATGGGCTCGTCACGCACCTCCCAGCCGTGGCAGTACGGGCAGTGCACCACGCCGTGCCCCCAGTGCCGCGCCAGGCCGGGGACGTCGGGCAGTTGATCGCGCAGCCCTGTGGCGACCAGCAGCCGACGAGCTTGCAGGGTCCTGCCGTCGGCCACGGTGACGGTGAAGCGGGGGTCGCCCTCCGCGAAGTAGGCGGCAGGGGCAGCCGATGTCACCTCGCAGGCCAAGATCCGTCCGCCGTAGCGGCGCACGTCCTCCCGGCCGGCGCGCAGCAGCTCCACCGGCGGGATGCCCTCCGCGCCCAGCAGGCCGTGCACACCTTCCGCGGGCGCGTTGCGGGGAGTGCCGCTGTCGATCACGACGACCGAGCGGCGGGAGCGGGCCAACATCAGCGCGCCATTCAGCCCAGCGGCACCGCCGCCGATCACCACGGCATCGACGGTCTCGGCGGGCAGTTCGTCGGACTCGAACCCGGCGATCGTGGGGAACATGGGCGTGGCCTTTCCTCGCATCCGAAGGGCCCCGGGTGGACCCATCCGATGACGACGCTACGCACGCCATGCCAAACTGGCATAGCATCTTGCCCATGAAGCAAGACGATGGTGATCTCGACAGCCTCGTACGCAAACGACTCCGTGCCCTGCGGGTGGCACAGGGCTGGTCCCTCGATGCTCTTGCCGCCCGTGCCCAGCTCAGTCCTTCCACGCTCAGCCGGATCGAGACCGGACAGCGACGCCTCGCCCTGGACCAGCTTGTAACACTCGCCCGCGCACTGGACACCTCCCTCGACCAGTTGGTCGAGACGACCACCGAGGACGTCGTCAGCAACCCGGTCCACGACGCGGCCCGCCAGACGATGCGGTGGACCGTGCGCGCGGATCCCGGCATCACCGTCGTACGGCAACGCATGGTGGACCCGCCGCCAGACAGCCCTTCGCGCCTGCGCGCCCACCCGGGACGGGAATGGCTGGTCGTCCTCTCCGGCACCGCGATGCTGCTCCTGGGAAGCCGCCGCCTGCGCGTCGAGACCAACCAGGCTGCGGAGTTTCCCACGATGCTTCCGCACGCCATCGGAGCAGTGGGTGGACCGGCCGAGATCCTGGGGATCTTCGACCGCGACGCCCGCCGCGGCCACCAGGACCGTGACGAACCCGGGAGACGGGCCCCTGAGGGTCGAGGCACGATGTGGCCGGGGTGATCAAGGATGATAGCCGGATCGAGCGCAGACCCCGACTCAGTGGTCGTCGACCACGAACGGTTCGCTCACAGAACCGAAACTGCTCCGTGTCGACGGTTCACGGGCGATCGTGGCGATGGCCTCGATGGGCGTGGCGAGGCGGCATCATGACCAGGTTCGACCGGGACTTCTGGGAAGAGCGCTGGATGGTGCGGCGATGGCGGCAGGGGTCGCGCCCGGCTCCAAGACATCGACGAGCAGCTGCGAAAACTCGTCATGGGACGTGCTAGGTCAGTAAAGGCCGGCCAGGTCCCAGCACACCTCGCCAGAACACGTACCGCACTAAGCTGTGAACAGCCCTGCACTTCGGGAAGCGGTGGTGGAGTTGGCTAGAACCGACGCTCGCGCCCGCAGCGGCGGAGCTGGACTGTTCAACATGGTCAGCGTCGTGGTCTTGGTCGTCGGCGTTTTGGTCATCGGTATCGCGGCCGCGCTGCTGGCCCGAACCCTGGCCGCGGCGCAGAGCATCGACAAGAAAGCTCAGGCTATCGCGGGAAACGCTGGCCAGATCAATGTGGCGACCAACTCGGTCGCGGAGTTGAACCGGACGAATGAGCTCGCCGCATCGATCTTGCAAAGCGCCAAGCCGCTGCAGGGTCAGCTCAACACGGTTGACGCCACCGCCCGCGACATCGCGGACCTCGCAAAGTCTATTGACGAGACGGCGAGGACCATCAACGCCACGGCCGGAACGATCAACCGCACGGCTGGGACCATCAACAACACCGCCGGGGACATCGCGGCCAGAGTCGGCACGATCAAAGGCACGGCCGGCACCATCGACAACACCGCCGGGGACATCGCCGCCACCGTCGGCACCAACGGCATCACGGGTGGCGCGGGATCACAGGAGTAGCGACACAGTGCTTGACGCCAAGGGAGTTAGCCTGGTGGCGGCACTTGGCGCTGCAGCGGGGTCGCAGTGGGTCTGCGGGATGTGGACACCGCGCTTGGGTTGCTGGAGCTGGCGTCGAACAGCGAGCTTGTGCCGGGCTACATCTACCCCGAAAACCTCGATTTGTCCCGACCGGCGTGGGCAGCAACGTCGTGATCATGCGCAGGGTGGTGGTCTTGCCAGCGCCATTGGGGCCGAGCAAGCCGTACACCGTCCCGGCAGCAACGTCGAAGTCAACCCCGTCGACGGCAACCGTCTCACCGAAACAATGCCGGATTCCCCGACCCCGTACAGCAGGCGACGCAGTCATTGCTCCTCCAGAGAGTCGAGGGCAGCCAGCAGAGCAGTCTCGGTCAACCACAGTCGTGCGGCGCGTCGATCCTCAGGATCGGTATCCCGCACAAGCATCCCAAGGTCGATGAGCTGATCGACCAACGTGCTCACAGAGTTGGCCGCCAAGTGCAACGGCCGCCGCGATGCCGATACCCGGTTGCTGCTCGATCACTCCCGGCAGTTCCAGCTGTGCGCCTCGTAACGGTGGCCCGGGCGCCACAGTAGAAGGTAATGGTGGTCATCCTGCCGCGGAGACTCCGGGACGTCGGTCAATCCGAGCACGGGTCTGTTCTCCGCGAGGCCGGGCGACCTCTCAAGCAGGACCGTTGACGCAACTCAACGGTTGCTATAATGTAGCAACCGTTGAGTTGCTATCTATTGGAGGCTGTCATGGGGTTTCCTGATCACATCGAGCGGACCGTGGAGGTCGCTCACCCGCCAGGCAAGGTGTGGGCGGCGCTCACTACGGCTGAGGGTCTGGGCGCCTGGTTCGGCAACGAAGCGACGGTCGACCTGCGTCCGGGTGGTGCGGTCCGGATGACGTGGACCGGCGGCCACCAGGCCGACATGCGTATCGAGCGGGTCGAGGAGCCGGCGGTCTTCGGCTTCACTTGGCACATCTACGGCCTTCCCGAGGACGATCCGCGCCGCACCTACGTCGAGTTCACGCTCGAACCGGTCGGTGCGGGAACCCGGCTGACCGTGATCGAAACCGGCTTCGCCCAGCTGCCGGAGGACGCCTACCGCACGGCGTATGACGGCAACACCCGGGGTTGGGCGAGCGAGCTGGGCGAGCTGGTCCAATACCTCGATGCCGCCTGACGTCGAGGCGATCGCCGAGCAGGTCTTCGTCGCCCTGGCCGACCCCACTCGCCGCGCCATCCTGGCCGCGCTCGCTTCGGGTGGTCCGGCCACGGCCACGGACCTGGCCGATCGTCTGCCGATCACGCGGCAGGCGATCGCCAAACACCTAACCCTGCTGGCCGAGGCCGGCCTGGTGACGGCCGAACCGGGGGAGCGACGCCGGGTCCGGTACCGGCTGCGCTCAGCGCCGATGCAGGTGGCGCAGCAGTTCCTGGCCGCGCTGGCCCGCGACTGGGACGGCCCGCTCGACGCGTTGAAGGACCACCTCGACCGGTCGGCTCGCGGGCCCACCACAACCCCGCTCGACGAAACCCGAGGACATCACTGATCACGGATTCACCACGAACTGGAAGGTGGACACCACAATGAAGATCCCCCCGATCGTCACGCCGCAGGAGTGGGAGGCAGCGCGCCAGCAGCTGCTCGTGAAAGAGAAGGAGCTGACCCGCGCCCGAGACGCGCTGGCCGCGGAGCGTCGGCGGATGCCGTGGCTGGCCGTGGCGAAGGAGTACGAGTTTGACGGACCCCAGGGCAAAGCGAGCCTGCTTGACCTGTTCGAGGGCCGCCGTCAGCTGATCGTCTACCGCGCCTTCTTCGAGCCCGGCGTGTTCGGCTGGCCCGACCACGCTTGCCGCGGCTGCTCCATGGTGGCCGACCAGGTTGCTCACGTCGCTCATCTGAACGCCCGTGACACCACTCTGGCCTTCGCCTCGCGCGCGCCGCAGCCAGACATCGAGCGCGTGAAGGCGCGGATGGGCTGGACCATGCCCTGGTACACCATGACCGACGAGTTCGACACCGACTCCGGCGTGGACGAATACCACGGCACGAACGCGTTCATCCGCGACGGCGACAGCGTGTTCCGCACCTACTTCATCAACAACCGTGGCGACGAGGCGTTGGGGAGTACCTGGAGTTACCTGGACATGACCGCGCTCGGGCGCCAGGAGCAGTGGGAGGACTCGCCCGAGGACTATCCCCGAACCCCGCCGTACGAGTGGTGGAACTGGCACGACGAATACGGCGATGCCAACCCGTCCCAGCGGTAGCTCGACCAAGTGGAAGCCACGCAGAAGACCTGGGCCAACCCCGAAGGACGACGGTGCCACCACACCAGGTGCGTCGGTGACCTAGCGGTGCGGCCCTGGGCGGGCTCCCGAGGAGGGAGGCGATCATTCTCCGCGACTGGCTGCGCCGGCAGATCAAAACGACACGGCGTCCCGAACGAACGTCACGCTTGGCCCCCAAGGCCCGGCGGCGGCACACCCTGCACCCTTCGAGCAGAGGCCGAGAGCGCGGGCAGGGGTCGGCATGAGCTGGCGAACGGGCGAAAATGGTCGAGCAGCCGGGAAGCGTAGTGACCGGCGATGACACTTCCTCGGTCCGCGGCGAGACGCACTGGACGATGAGCTTCGCCCGCGGGGACTGGCGGGTGCACACTCTCACCCACCCCATCCTGACCTCCACCCCCACGGACTTTCACCCGCACGCCCAGCTGGACGCGTACGAGGGTGCGCAATGTCGGCGGAGCAGGCGCCCCGCTTGATTACGCTACGGCAGCAGGTGGCGGTCACCGCTTCCAGCGACCTGGCCACGTGGCGAAGGAGGCCGTAGCCGTATGGGAGAACTGCAAGAGTTCGTGCTCGCTCGGTTGGCCGAGGACGAGCAGCGACTCGCTGAGGGAAAACTGCCTTACCTGGACGCAGCCGAGCGTCGTGGCAGGCTGCGGATCATTCGTACGGACGACGGAAGAGGTCTCCTGCTCGTTCCGGGGCAGGTGCCGCAGGAGCCCGCTCCCGTCTCATTCTCCGAAAGAGCCGAATTTATCCGCCGCGAGGTGAACAACCAGCACGACGAGAACGCACTGAGACTTCTCGCCTCGGCGTACGAGACCCATTCCGCATGGCTTGAGGAGTGGCGGATGGGGTCAAGCAGTCGGGAAGCGTAGTAAGACTCCCAAGGCTCGTCAGGACTGTCCGCGGTGTACTGCTTGTCCAACCCAACGAGCAGGTAGACCAGCTCGCTACGCACCGGCTTCGTCTTGAGAAATGCCGATAGTTCTGAGAGGTTGATGAGCCAATCCGCGTACCAAGAGGCCCAATCCTCGTCAGCCCCATCTACGATTCGGAAAACACGGTGGTGCGTCGCAGCCGCCTCGTGCAAGAGATCGCTGATTTCTCGTACCGCTGTGTATGTGTCCATCTTGCGTCCTAGTGTCTGATGGGAAAGCCAGCGGATACAGGGTCATGCCGGTAAGAGCGACCGGACCCGTTGAGGAGCAGGCAGAGCACCACGCCTATTTTGATTGCGACTGGCGTGTAACGGCAGACGTCGTCCTCCCCGGGCGCCGCCAGCTGCCCGATCACGTGTCTGTCCCGAGCCACCAGCGAGGCGAGCGAGCGGCCTCGTCGCCAGGATCGCTACGGGCGCAGGGGGCCGTGCTACTTCATGCCTCGACTACGTGGATGTAGGAATCCTGACTGAACGGGAACGCTGCCTGCGCGTTGTGGGCGTTGTTCGATCGACTCTCCTGATACTGCGGTGCGGGGAAACCTCGCCCTGCCAGCGCCGGAACCGAGCTGTCGGGTCGGCCCGGTAGGACTGATCAGGCGTTCCAGCGACCGTCCGCGCGAGCTGGCATGGCTCAGCTGGGTGAATAGGTGAGCGGCGAAGCCGGTCGTAGGTTTACCTCGTTGCGCTATGAGCTAGCGTCCCGCAGATGACTGACAGTAATGTTGGTGATCCCGCCGACCGGCAAGGGTCGCCGGTGCTCATCGCAGGTGCCGGAACCCCCACTGGGCTCGCCATCGCTCGGGGCGTGCGCGACGCGGGAGTCCCCATCGTTGGCGCCTCCCTCATCCCGTCGGCGCCGACCTGCCGCTCAAGGCTATGGCACAACGTCCTGCCGGTCAGCGCACCCACCACGGAAGCATGGCTGGCAACCCTGGATGCGGCTTACGCGCGGTACGGCCCGATGGTGCTACTCCCAGCCGACGACACGGTGGTGCGCATCATCGCCGAGCACGCCGACGAACTGGCCACACAGTTCGACTTCGTGCTGCCCGACCTGCCGACCGTTGACCGATTGCTGGACAAGTCGGTCTTCCACGAGTGGGCCGTGACCAACGACTTCCCGGTGCCCCACACAGCGATCGTCCGTAACCCTGGCCAGTTGCGCGCAGCCCTGCGCGAGATGACCTTTCCTGTTGTGTTCAAGCCGGTCGAGCACACGCCACAATGGCGCGCCGTCAGTAAACACTACAAGGTCCACCGATTCGACTCCGTCGACGATTTGGAACGGCTTCCGTTCGCTCCATTCGACGCCGGCGACCGCTTCGTCGTCCAGGAGTGGATTCCGGGCCGAGACAGCGACGTCTACTTCTGTCTCACCTACCGCAACCGCAACGGCGAAGAACTAGCAGCCCAAGGCGGGCGAAAGATCACCCAGTGGCACGTTGACACTGGCAACACCGCTCTTGCCGTCACCCACCAGGACCCGGAGTTGCACAAGCTGACCCGGCTACTGCTCGACACCGCCGGCCACGTCGGCTTCGGCTCGCTGGAGGTTCGCCGCAGCACCAGAGACGGGCGGATGCTCATCACCGAACCGACCGTGGGCCGACCGAACCTGCAGACCGCACTGGCCGCCGCCGCCGGGGTGAACCTGGTGGAGATGGCCTATCGCGACGCACTCAAGCTGCCAGCCCCACCGAGCCGACCCAGCCGAGAGGCGATCTGGATCCACGAGACCACCTTTCCGCGGTCGGTGCTCGTCGCGGCCCGTCGCCGCCGCCTCGACACCCGCACGCTGCTTGCCACGTTGCGCACCAGGCGGGCACCCACCGGCGCGTTCTACTCAGACCGCGACCCGCTGCCACTCCTGCTCGAGACGGGCAAGGTCGCCAACAAGATCCTCCGGAAGGCACTGATCACCGGGCGGGGACACCGCAAACGAGCGCTGCCGCAGGGGTGTCCGGACCGTAACGGTTCTCAGCCTCACGATTTACGCCTTCACCGCGATGGGAGTGCGCTGCGAGGTGGCCGCGCCGTTGTTGAGCCTGAAGGGAGCGACCGACCGGCTGAAGACACATGACGGCACGTGTGGCCGTAGCCTGCGGCGTCAGTTACTCAACCGGGCGCGCACCTTAGCAATCACGGTTGGCAGCTGACCGGTCAGCAGGACCAACACCAGCCCGAAGCAGGCCAGCGCCACCACGCCCATCACGAAGCCGACCGCGAGCTGTGGCAGCCGGTCGTGCACCTCGTGCTGAACCAACCAGGAACCGAACGTGGACGCCGGCAGCATGGCTGCCGTGGCCGCCCCAACGATGGCCAGCTTGCGCAAGTCGAGCAGCCGCTCCGGCCGGATCGCAGTACGTACCATGAAGAGCGTCATCAGCGACGCCACCAGGTCGCCGAGCAGCACCGCACAGCACAACCCGACCAGCCGGTAGCCGTCGGCGGGCAAGAGCAGGACACTCAGCGCAACCACCATTCGTGTCGCCATCACCACGGTGCTGACCCGCCGCGGCCCGTTGGTGTCCAACCGGGCGAACAGCGCCTGTCGAGACACCTCGTAGAACGCGTGGGCGAGCTGCGCGACTGCGAACACCGCAAGGCAGGCGGCTAGCCACCGCATGATGGTCGGCTCGTGCAGCTCGCCGTTGGCCAGCGCGGACGCCACCGGCCCGGCGAACGCGAGCAGCAGGCACAGCGCGGGCATGCTGGCGATCACCGAGTAGGTCAGCGCCTGCCGCCAGGCCGCACCGAAACGGCCGACATCGCCGTCCTTCGCCGCGGCGCTCATACCGGGCAGCGTCGCCACGGTTACGGCCCTGGGCCCGATCGCGGCGATCACGAAGTACATCGACAGGGCAGCCTGGAACACGAACACCCCGCCGGGCACCGTCGCCGCGACGGCCAGCATGACGAACATGGACAACGCGGGGAACGCCGTCACGATCAACGAACGGCGCATCCGATGGGTGACCTCGCGCGCGTCCGGATCTGTCCGCCAACCACCGCGCACTCGGACCGGCAGCCCGAGCCGGTAGGCCCCAATGAGCTGGGCCACCGCGTGCGCCGCCACGGACAATGTGGAGCCAACCCCGAGCACCAACAGCATGCCGCCCGAGACGTCCGGCACCTCCACACCGGTCCCGTGCCATAGTGCGAACACGACCACAGTGGCGATCATGCCGAGGTTCTCCAACGCGGGCGCGGCGGAGGCCAGCGCGAACCGACCCCTGGCCTGCTGCACCGCGGCGCCGACCGCCGCCAGGGTGTAGCAGATCACCTGCGGCGCCACGAACGCCACGATCATGATGGTCAGCTGCCAGGCCCGCCAGCGTGTGGCGTCATCCGGAATGCCTGCGGTCACCGCCAGCGCCACCAGCGGAGCCGCCAGCACCATCGCGCCGGCGGTAACGGACGCCCAGAACAGCAGGTAGCCGGTGACTCTGCTGAGCAGTTGCCCGGATGCGGCCACTCCGCGCTCGGCCAGCGAATGGACCAGCGCAGGAACCAGCACCAGCGCCAGGACTGGCCCGGCCAGCGCGGCGAAGGTGAGGTTGGGCACCGAGTTCGCCGCCAGGAATGCATTGGCGAAGAAGGTCGGCCCCAGCACTGCCCCGATGACCACCACACGCAGTAGCCCGGTGATCCGGCTGATCATGGTCCAGGCCGCCACCGTGATCGAGCCCCGTGCGGTACCCGAGCGTGCGTAGTCGGACGAATCGTCGGTGGGCGACTCGCCGGGGTCGCCCACCTCGGCCGGGCTGTCGGCCTTGCGAGCTCGGTTGCCCTCGCCACCGAGACCCTGTCCCGGTGTGTCGGAGGTGGGGCCAAGGCAAGAGTGCGCCGACCTGCCTTCGTCCATGAGCAAACGGTAGCGAGGCCCCGCAGGCGCCATCCCACCGACAGGCCGGCGTCCGAGGAAGCAGCCGGTGATGGACTCGCAGTCGCCGACTCGACACGACCGCGCCAAGCGCGGGCAGGACCTCCGAGAATCTGGTTCATAAACAAGGAGACACGGTGGTGTCAGTTTCACAGTGCTCTCGTTCCCGGGGCGGTGGCCTGTGAAGGCGGGCCTGATCGGCCAATCTTTCGAAGGGGCGGGATCAGCATTGTCCGGTGAGACTGAGCCCCGTGGACGCTCGGGCTGAGGTTCTCGGGCGTGCGATGGAGCAGCTGCGCCAAGTGTTGTGCTCGGTGTAACACCCTGGGACCGACTGGCGATGACAAGCAGTACAGGATCCCCCCGGGGATCCGTTGGAGTGGGCCCTCCGGGGCCACTCATGGGGGCAACAGGGGCGTGGTCAACCGCAAGGCTGGGAGGGCTACAGCGGCTGTCCTACGTATGGGGGGGATCCCGATTGTTCACCGAGAAGGATACTGATGTCGACCGAAGCAGCCCAGGGCATCTGAACGCGTTGCTGCCGCCGGTGCTGATCGCAGGTGCCGGGACCGCTATTGGGTTGGCCATCGCTCGGGGCGTGCGCGACGCGGGAGTCCCCATCGTTGGCGCGTCCCTCATCCCGTCGGCGCCGACCTGCCGCTCAAGGCTATGGCACAGCGTCTTGCAGGTCAGCGCGCCTACCACGGAAGCATGGCTGGCAACCCTGGATGCGGCTTACGCGCGGTACGGCCCGATGGCGCTGTTCCCCGCGGACGACATCGTGGTGCGCATCGTCGCCGAGCACGCCGACGAACTGACCACGCAGTTCGACTTCGTGCTGCCCGACCTGCCGACCGTTGACCGATTGTTGGACAAGTCGGTTTTCCACGAGTGGGCCGTGGCCAACGACTTCCCGGTGCCCCACACAGTGATCGTTGACAACCCTGGCGAGTTGCGTGCAGCCTTGCGCGAGATGACCTTTCCTGTTGTGTTCAAGCCGGTCGAGCGGACACCACAATGGCAGGACTTCAGTAGGTACGGAACGGCCTACCGACTCGACACTCCCGACGATTTTGAACGGCTTCCGTTCGCTCCATTCGACGCCGCTGACCGCTTCGTCGTCCAGGAGTGGATCCCGGGCCGAGACAGCGACGTTTATTTTTGTCTGACCTATCGCAACCGCAACGGGGAAGAGTTGGCAGCGCAAGTCGGGCGAAAGATCACCCAGTGGCGGGTGGACACGGGCAGCACTGCACTTGCCGTCACCCACCAGGACGCGGAGTTGCACAAGCTGACCCGGCGGCTGCTCGACACCGCCGGCCACGTCGGCTTCGGTTCGCTGGAGGTTCGGCGCAGCACTCGAGATGGGCGGATGCTCATCACCGAACCGACCGTGGGTCGAGCGGACCTGCAGACCGCACTGGCCGCCGCCGCCGGGGTGAACCTGGTGGATGTGGCCTATCGCGACGCATGCAGGCTGCCAGCGCCCCCCGGGCGACCCAGCCGAGAGGCGATCTGGATCCACGAGACCGCCTTCCCGCGGTCGGTACTCGTCGCGGCGCGTCGCCGCCGCCTCGACACCCGCACGCTGCTTGCCACGTTGCGCACCAGGCGGGCACCCACTGGCGCGTTCCTCTCAGACCGCGATCTGCTGCCACTCGTACTCGAGACTTTCAAGGTCGTCAACAAGACCCTCGGGGGGGCGGCACTGAGCACCGGGCGGAGGCCCCCTAAGCCACCCGTAATCACCCGGCGCGGCGGGCCGTCCTGGTTGTCTTGGCCCGCGCGGTTCTTAAGTGCGACTCGAACACATCCCGTTGAGCTGGAGCGCTCGTCGGCGGGGTGGGCGCAGACTGAGGGTGTCGGCCACAGGGGATTTCTCAGGACGTGCATGCGGTTGCTGCGCAATGAACGAACGACGACACCGGCCGCCGGAAATTGTGGAACGCCACCGGCAGGCCTCCATGATCGTCACCTCCAACCGGGAGCCAACGGAGATGGCGATCATGATGGCCGGCCGACTCCACTGCTGGCCCAATCCGCCATCGACCGTCTGCAGTCCGCGCCGTGGAATTCGTCATCGGAGGTGACAGCTACCGGCAACGGCGAAACCCACCCCCGCGAAACTCCACAACAACGACGACCAGAGCGTACCTGTTCGGCCGACAGGAGGGGACTGGACGGACGGGAGAGATGAACGCCTGACCACGCGATCTTGGTGCGACTGCGGATTGGGCAGCGACGATCAAGCTCCTTGTGTAGTCGACGCCCTCTTGTTCAACTTGACAGTCATGGTCCCTCTATCCGGTTTCGCGAGGCTGGTCGGCGGCCGTTTCACGACGTGATACTGACCGGAGGTGGCGGACGAAACAGTCCTGCGCTAGGCGAGCCACGTATTCCAACGCTCCGGGCTCTTCGAAAAGGTGCGAGGCGCCCGGAATGATCGCGAGGTGTTTCTCGCCAGCCAGTTTCGTCATCGCCTGACGGTTGAGCTCGACCACGACCGGGTCGCGCTCCCCAACGATCAACAACGTGGGCTGGTGCACTTGGTGCAGGTGAGCGCCGGCGAGGTCGGGTCGTCCCCCGCGGGAGACGACGGCCTGCACGGTGGCAGGGCGGGCCGCTGCGGCGATCAGCGCGGCGGCAGCGCCGGTGCTGGCGCCAAAGAGCCCGACGCCTAGGCCGGCGGTGAGCTCGTTGTCGACCATCCAGTCGGTCAGCGCCGTGACTCGCACGGCAAGCAGTTCCATGTCGAACCGTAGCGCAGCGGTCCGATTATCAACCTGCTCCTCCTGCCCCGTGAGCAGGTCGGCGAGCACGGTGGCCAGGCCGACCCGGTTGAGCTCGCCGGCCACATAACGGTTGCGCGGGCTGTGCCGGCCGCTGCCGCTACCATGTGCGAACAGCACCGCACCGCGCGGAGACGTGGGCAGCCCAACGTCGGCCTCCAGCACGACGCCCGCGACGGGAATGCGCAGGCTCTGGTGGATTACATTCGTGGTGCGCACTGTGCCCTCCTTGGACCGGCGGTGAAGGCTGGCGGGTTCGCGCGGGGATGAGGCCTCAGGGGATGCGGCGGACCGCGCCCTTGTCGGCGCTCGTCGTCAGCGCCGCGTAGGCGTGCAGGGCCTTGGTCACCGGGCGGTCGCGGTCCCGTGGCTGCCACGGGCGTTCACTTGCCTCCATCTTGGCGCGGCGCTGGGCCAGTACCTCGTCGGCGACCTGGACCTGCAGCGTGCGGCTCGTGACGTCGAGGACGACGGTGTCGCCGTCCTCGATGAGCCCGATGACCCCGCCCGCGGCGGCCTCGGGGGAGATGTGCCCGACCGAGATGCCGCTCGACCCGCCGGAGAACCGGCCGTCGGTGATCAGCGCGCAGACCTTCCCCAGTCCGGCGCCCTTGAGGAACGCAGTGGGGTGCAGCATCTCCTGCATCCCCGGCCCGCCGGCCGGCCCCTCATAGCGCACGACGATGACGTTGCCGGGCTTGACCTTCTTGGTCAGGATGATGGAGACGGCTTCCTCCTGGCTCTCAACGACCAGCGCCGGACCGGAGAAGTGCCACAGCTCCTCGGGAATGCCGGCCGTTTTGATCACCGCGCCGTCGGGGGCGATGTTGCCGCGCAGCACCGCGAGCCCGCCGTCCTTCGTGTATGCGTGCTCGACGTCGCGGATGCAGCCACCCGCGGCGTCGGTGTCGAGTGACGACCAGCGGTTGTCCGTGGAGAACGCCCGCGTGGTGCGTACTCCGCCGGGGGCGGCGTGGTATCGCTCGACGGCGGTGTCGGACGGGCGCTCCGCGCGGACATCCCACTCCGCGAGCCACGCCTCCAGCGACGGGGAGTGCACGGTGTGCACGCCGGTGTTGAGCAGCCCGGCGCGCCACAGCTCGCCGAGGATCGCGGGGATGCCACCGGCCCGATGCACGTCCTCCATGTGGTAATCGGAGTTCGGCGCGACCTTCGACAGGCACGGCACGCGGCGAGAGATCGCGTCGATCGCGGCCAGGTCGAAGTCGATCGCACCCTCCTGTGCGGCTGCGAGGACGTGCAGCACGGTGTTGGTCGAGCCGCCCATCGCGACGTCGAGCGCGATCGCGTTCTCGAACGCCTCGCGGGTGGCGATCGACCGCGGCAGCACCGACTCGTCACCCTCGCCGTAAAGGCGCGTGGCCAGTTCCATCACCGTGCGCCCGGCCTGCAAGAAGAGCTCGCGGCGCGCCACGTGCGTGGCCAGCGTCGAGCCGTTGCCGGGCAGCGCCAGCCCGAGGGCTTCGGTGAGGCAGTTCATCGAGTTCGCGGTGAACATCCCCGAACACGACCCGCAGGTCGGGCACGCCGAGCGCTCGACGAGCTCGAGCGCGTCGTCGTCAACCGCCGAGGACGCCGACGCCGCGATCGTGGTGATCAGGTCGCTGGACGGGTGCACGGTCTCGCCCACGACGACGGCCTTGCCGGCCTCCATCGGGCCACCGGAGACGAAGACGGTCGGGATGTTGAGCCGCATCGCAGCGTTGAGCATCCCAGGAGTGATCTTGTCGCAGTTCGAGATGCACACCAGCGCGTCGGCGGCGTGGCCGTTGACCATGTACTCGACGGCGTCGGCAATCACCTCGCGCGAGGGCAGCGAGTAAAGCATGCCGCCGTGGCCCATGGCGATGCCATCGTCGACGGCGATGGTGTGGAACTCCTTCGGCACACCGCCGGCCTCGCAGATCGCCGACGCCACAAGGTCGCCGAGGTCCTTGAGGTGCACGTGGCCGGGCACGAACTGGGTGTAGGAGTTGGCGATCGCGACAATCGGCTTGCCGAAGTCGTCGTCGGTCATCCCGGTGGCGCGCCACAGGGACCGCGCTCCGGCCGCGTTGCGGCCGTGGGTGGTGACACGGGATCGCAGGTTCGGGAATGGGGCCGGCACGGACTCACTCTCCAACCGGATCGGTGACGAGCTGATCTAAACCACGGTACGTGACGGGACGTGAAAGCGCCCGTGGAGCGAAACGTACTGGTTGTCCGCAATGACTGGCGCGGTGCCGTAGCCGCTCGCCCGTGTACTCCGCTGCGGTGGTGCTCGCGGGCCGGCGCCACCTTCGGCGTCAGCTGGAGCCAGTCACTCGGTCGATCATCGCCAAGAAATCTCGGGCATTGAGGCTGGCGCGCGTGGCGCCCACGCCGTCGAGCACTTCGAGTTTGGCGAACTGCTCGATGTTCTCCTTCTTCACCGTTCCGCCGTAGATCACCTTCGGGTCGCTCGCCCCGAGCCGGCGCAACAAGTCCTTAAGGCCCGTGACAATCTCCCGGACGTACTGGGCATCGGCCGCACGATCAGCGCCGATAGCCCAGGCCGGCTCGTACACGACCAGCAGGGTCTGCTGGCCGAGGTCGATGCCGGAGATTCCCTGCTTCAATCGGTACTCGATCTGCCAGCGGGCACCGGCTCCGGGCTCGTCTTCACCGACGAAGAGGATGGGTGTGAGGCCCGCCTCGGCAGCCGCCGCCACCTTTCTGGCGATCTGCTCGTCGGACTCGCAGGCGGCCCGCCGCTCGCTGTGCCCGATCAACACGTACTGTGCCAGGCCGGTGAGCATCACCGGTGAGATCTCCCCGGTATGGGGGCCCTCCTGCTCCCAGTGGCAGTTCTGGGCGCCCAAGCGCACAAACCGTTTGTCGGCTACGGCCTGCAAGGGCACCAACGACACAAACGGAGGGCAGACGATAACGGTGGGCAGCTGCTGCCCTCGGCAGGCCCGCTCCCGCAGGCCCTCCTGTATCGCCTGGAGCAGGGCGACCGCCTGATCGACGGTGGTGTGCATCTTCCAGTTGGCGAGCAGGTACTTCATGGCCGTCCGCCCGCCCAGGTTCGGGCCCCCGCTCGCCCGTGCCCACACACCGTCAGGGCAAGGTGACGGGCTCGGGCGCTACCCAGCGGCGCTCGACGTCGGCTGTACGAACGGCGTCGAAGATCGCCTGCACGCGCAGTCCCTCCTCCAGCGATGGCTCGGGCGCCGCCCCCTCCCGGATCGCCGCCCAGAAGTTTCGGGCCACCCGCTTGAACGCTGCGGTCGAGCTCGCGTCGAGCGGGCCCTCGCTCTGGAGCTCCTCACCGGCGCGCCCCCACCAGACCCGCCGATCGCTGTCCAGCCGCACCGTGCCTTGATCACCGTGGATCTCGATGACATCGCCGCGCCCGTGCCGTGCGGTGGCCACCAGGGTCACCACCCCCAGCCCCCCGCCGCGGAACCGTAGGAGCAGCGCGTAGGCGTCCTCAGCCGTCACAGGCCGCAGCTTGGCGTCATCCGCCCTGCGCACGGGCACGCCGATCTCGGTGGCGGCAGCGACGGCGTCAACATCGGGAAAGACTTCCAGCAGAAGGTCGAGGTCGTGCACCCCGTAGCCCTGGAGCCGGCCGCCCCCCAGCCGGGCGTCGTGCACCCACGTGTACGGACGTGAGTCAGGATCGGCGTGATCGGACTGGACCAGCGAGACCGACGCCATTCGTGGTCGTCCCACCACCTCACGCGCACGCTCGATGACCCGCCTGCGGGTTTCCTTCATCCGCAGCTCGTAGTCGATCACGCCGACCACGCCGGCCGACCGGATGGCTGCCACGATGCGGCGAGCACTTTCAAGATTGTCGGCCAGGGGCTTCTCGCACAGCACGTGTAGCCCTCGCTCGGCGGCGGCGACGGCAAACTGTTCGTGCGTGGCCACCGGGGTGGCAACGTGCACCGCCTCCAGCCCCGGCACCGACAGCAGCTCGTCGAAATCGGCGGTACCAAGCCCCACGCCGGCCTTATCGGCCAGCTCCCGAGCCCGGTCGGGTTGCCGCGACCACACCGCGACGGGCTCAAACTCCGCCAGCTCAGCGTAGACGGGCAGGGCCACTTTCTGCCCGTAACCCCCGCCGGCAATGGCGATCGTGATCGGCTTTTCCACGAAGAGCCCTCCGGCCAACGAACCTACCGCAGAGCCGCCGCGCCGACCGAGGTGCCAGCCGCTTGGGTTAGCGCCTGGAGGCGCTGCCACGGGAGGCCACCTTCGGTGAACCACCAGCGCCGAGACCGCGCCTCGACCGCTGACTGCCTGGCGGATGACCGGTAGAGCTGTGGGCGCTACTCGAAAGGGGACGGGTCGCCGGCGCCTCGGCGCACGATCTCGGGTTCGGATCCGCAGAAGTCGATCACGGTCGTCGGCTCGGTGCCGCAGTCGCCCGAGTCGACGACCGCGTCAACCGCGTGGTCGAGCCGTTCCTTGATTTCCCAGCCTTGGGTCAGCGGTTCGGGCTCATCTGGGAGCAGCAGCGTGGACGACAGCAGTGGCTCCTGCAGTTCGGCAAGCAGCGCCTGCGCCACGGCGTGCTGCGTAATCCGCACCCCGACAGTCTTTTTCTTCGGACGCAGCAGCCGGCGCGGGACCTCCTTCGTCGCGGGCAGGATGAATGTGTAGCTGCCCGGGGTCGATGCCTTGATCAGCCGGAAGGCGGTGTTGCTGACGTGGACGAACCGGCCGAGCTGGGCGAAGTCCCGGCACACCAGGGTGAAGTGGTGTTTGTCGTCGAGGTCGCGGATCTCGCGAATCCGGTGCAGGCCGTCGGAATTGCCGAGCTGGCAGCCGAGGGCGAAGCAGGAGTCGGTGGGGTAGGCGATGAGTCCACCGCCGCGGACCAGCTCGACCACCTGACCGATCGCGCGCCGTTGCGGATCGACCGGGTGCACATTGAAGTACCGCGCCATGCGGAGAGCTTAGAAGCATGCGGTCGCGACGCGCGTGCGAAACCGCGGCGGGCAGGTGCCTGGCGAGCCGGAGCGGCTCGCCCCGCATTTCCTTCCAGCGCTGGTATCAGCCAGGACGCACACCGGCTCTGTTCAGAGTCGGTTCGGGACACCGGAAGTTCGGCACAACGGAAGAAGGGCTCCAGTGATAAGCCATCGCGGCGGGCCGCGCGGTGTCTCCGAGCTCTGCGCCCGGCGGGGCGAACGGCCGATCTTCGATCCGGACCCGGGTCGTCACATCGAGCAACTGGAGCACAGCATGCGAGTCCTGTTCACCGGCTGCCCGGCTTATGGGCACGTCAACACCATGCTGCCGCTGGCTCGGCAAGCGCAGCACGCTGGCCACGAGGTGGCCTTCGCGACCGGCGCCGAAATGGTGCCGGAGCTCGAGCGCCGCGGTTTCGACAGTTGGCTGGTCGGCCCCAGCCGCGCCGAGACCGATGCGTCGGTGCGCGCCGCCCATCCGGACCTGGAGGCCATCCCACCCGAGCAGCGGCTACCTGTGCAGATACAGGGAGTGTTCGTCGAGTCTGCGGCGAAACGCGCCATCGAGCTAGTCCCGCGAGCCCAGCAGTGGAAACCCGACATCGTGGTGCATGAGTTCACCGAACTGGCCGGCGCGCTGGCCGCGGCGCACACCGGGGCCCGTCACATTGTGCACGGTCTCGGACTCATGCCCTCGGTCCAGATGTGGGACGCCCTGTTCGGATCGGGGTTCGCGCGGTTGTGCCGTGAGTGGGACGTACCCGAGCTAACCGAGGGCCTGAAGTTGGCCACCTATCTCAATATCAGGCCACCGAGCCTGCGCACCGACGGTGAAGTGGGCTGGCAACTGATCCAGCCGCTGCGCCCGGCAGCAGGCGAGCCGGCGCCCGGCGAGCGGTTGCCCGCAGCGTTGGCTGCACTCCCGTACCTGCAGACCATCCACCTCACCCTCGGCACCATCTTCCACGAGGCGCCCGGCGTGCTCGAAACCGCGATTGCCGGCCTTCGCGAGCTGCCCCTCAACCTCGTCGTCACCAGCGGACCCGGCACGGAACCTGCGCAGTTCGGACCGCAACCACCGCACGTGCTGATCGAGCCGTACATCCCGCACAGCCTGCTGCTGCCGCACTGCAACCTCGTCGTGGCCCACGGCGGTGCCGGGATCATGCTCAGCGCCCTCGCCCACGGGCTGCCCCAGCTGATCCTGCCGCAGGGCGCCGACCAGTTCATGAACGCGGCGACCTGCCAGTCCGCCGGAGCGGCGCTCGTCCTGCAACCCGACGAGCTCTCCGCCGACGCTGTCGCCGCAGCCACCGAGCGCCTGCTCACTCAGCGTGGGTTCGCGACCGCCGCAGGCCGCATCCGGGCCGAGATCGGCGCGATGCCCACGGCCGCAGCCGTGCTGCCCGCCTTGCTCAGCAGCGAGCTAGTAGCCCGGGGACGTTGGCCATGATCCCGCATGACCCCCACACCCTCCAGAAGGGTTCGCAAGCGCCCGTACTGGGTAGATCGCGAACTCCAGGTGGCCGGTGTGTGAGTACCGGCGTCCGCAACCGCCAGCGGCGTGGACGGCAGCGACGGGGGGAGTGATGACCGAGCCGGAGCACGTGACGACGTCCGGCTTGCCGGAGCTGGACCGCGCGGACGACCCCCGGGGTGGCGCCGTTGCCTGGGCATTGCTGGCGGTCGGAATGGTTGCCGTTGCCGGAATCATCCTGGCCTTGATGTGGGCGGCCGGCGCCTGGTAACGCGATTCGGTGGCGATTGGCAGCGTGCACGTGAGCGCAGGAGTCCGGTCACTACTGGCGGATTCGGATCAGTTCGGGTGTGGTGTGGAGGACATTGCGGCGTGGAGATCCGCCCAGCCAGGGTGGCGGATGGAATTGTGGGATGCCGCTGGCCATGTCGATTCGCCAGTGGGAATGGTGGACGAGTCGGTGGTGTCGGCCGCAGAGTGCGACGCAGTTCCCGACGCTGGTCTCGCCACCGTCGGCCCAGAAAATGACGTGGTGAATTTCGCACCAGCGGGCCGGTACCGAACACCCGGGGAACGCGCATCCGCGATCCCGGACGATCACCGCGCGGCGGATCGCGGTGGGCACGGTTTGGCTGGCGCGTCCGACGTCGAGTGGCTCGCCTTTGCTGCCCAGCATCACGGGTATGACGCGGGCGTCGCAGGCGATGCGGCGGGCGATGTCGGCGTTGATCGCGCCGCCCAGGGCCAGTGACGCCGCACCGATGCGGCCCTTCAGTACCGGCAGGCTCACCGTCACGACGACCTGTGGGCGTTCTCCACCCTCGGTGGGGAGCTCACCGTTGGTCAGCGCCCGCGAAGCGAGCTCGACCAGAGCGTCGGCGTCACGCTGGGCGGCATCCCGCAGGTCGATCTCGGTGTCGGTGGTCGGGCGGGGCGCGGCCAGCGGGCTCAGCGCGGACCGGACGATCTCAGCGGCCTCCCGATCCAGCCATCCGCGCAGCTCATACCCACCGTCGCGATCGTGGAAGCTCAACCGTCGGCGGGTCTCGGGCGAATCATTGGGTGGCCGGCCGTCCTGGTCCAGGTACGCGAGGATCCGCTTACCCAATACCGCCAACTGACCGGCGTCCAACGTCCGAGCGTGGCGAGCCAACTCGGCTTCCACCTCGGCCCGCTTCTGCTCACCCAGATGCACAGGAATCCGCGCCAGCACCGACCGGATCACGGTCACGTCTGCGGCGCCGATCGCGTGCTCTGCCACTGCGACCGCCGTCTCCGGCAGCCGGGGCTCCACCGGCGCACCATTCAACCCGCAGGTGGGCAGCACGTCAGCCGCAGCGGCGATCCGGGCCCGGGCCTCACCCCGTGACACTCGCGAGACCGCCCGGATCAGCTCCAGCGTGGGGAATCGATTTCGGCGACCACCGACAGAACTTCTGCCCACGTTGAATGCAGCCGAGTTTCCAATGTGCTCAGCGCGGCGAGCAATTCGGCATCACTGCCCTGCCACGCTGGCGCTGTCGACATGCCCCAACTCTAGGATGGGGCACCGACAAAAAGCGGCGCTATGTCCGGGCCCAGGCGTCCGAGTTCGGAAAATTCGGCGGACTGTCGAACAGAGCAGGGTCATCATTAAGCGCGGCGGACGCCAGGAGATCGACCTTGTCGTTGATCTCGGTGCTGGTTGTGTGCTGGCCACGAGGTCAAGGCGGGCGCTGCACCCGGTCCCCGCGACGCCCACCACCTCGGGTGGCTGCGACGAGCTAGGAAAGCAGTTCGTCCGCGGCATCATGCTGCATACCGGGCCGAGATCCTTCGAGCTCGGCGACCGCCTGTGGGGCCCTTCCGATCTGCGCGTTCTGGGCAACGGCGGGCGACGTGGGCTGAACGCCGCCCGAGCTCGACCGGTCGCTATGCGAGGTACCGGCACCAATTCGCCGGCCTAGCCAGCGCAGCCAGCATTGCACATCCCAGTGAGCATCTCGACGAGATGCGCGGCGAGCGGATGTGAGCTCAGAGTGATCATCTACTGTGACTCTTCGGCGCTGGTCAAGCTCGTGGTCAACGAGCCGGAGAGCACGAAACTTGAGACCTGGCTCGGTTCGCAGCCCGAGCCCGTGCTGGTCTCCAGCGTCCTCGCCCGTACGGAGGTGGTGCGCGCGGTCGCCCGGACCGAGCCGGACGCGGTGCACCTCGCGGTTGACCTGCTTGCGGCGGTGTCGGTAGTCGAGCTTGACGTGTCCGTTGCTGATGAGGCGGCCCGGCTTGACCCGGCGGAGCTGCGTAGCCTGGACGCGCTTCACATGGCTGCCGCGTTGCGCCTTGGACCAGCGCTCGGCTCCATGATCAGCTACGACGAACGGATGCTGGACGTGGCGAGACGGCGCGGTGTCACTGTTGCAGACCCTGGCTGGTCACTCACGGAACGCAGCCCATCGGCGTGAGCAAGGCTCGCTGCGGTGCTCCCAGCCGCTTCCATCGGGTGAGTCCATCACCGCACCGACCCCCGGTGTCGCGGCTGTCGACCTACTTGGGCGGCAAGGTCACGCCCTCGGCGGCACTGCTGGTAAGGATGCGGCGGGGTCGCGGCGGCTGTCAGGGCAGACCCGCGCGGTTGAGTTCCTCGCGAAGTGTGACCCGTGGCATGGGCGGTGAGACCGAGGGCGCATGACCTGCCCGAAGATGTCCCGGTGCGGCCGCCGGAGCGGGTGTGAGGAGCTGATCCCGGATGAGTCCGCGGCGGGTCAGCACGGTGCGCACGACGCGGCTTGGGATTAGCGCAGCGGGGAGATGTGTCGCCCCCTCACCTGACACCCCCCGGCACTGCCTCTCTCGCATTCTGGGGACAGCTTGCAGTAAAACGGCGCGAATTACTGCAATCTGTCCCCAGAACGCGCGGGGGCAAGCTCTGGGAAGTGGCAGGCGACGTGGTGACCGGGGGCCAGCTCGGTCAGCGGGGGCTCCTGGGCGCGGCAGACGTCCTGGGCTTTCCAGCAGCGGGTGTGGAAGCGGCAGGCTGGCGGCGGGTTCAGCGGGCTGGGCACGTCGCCGGTGAGCAGGATTCTCCTACCCACGCTGCGCCGCGCAGGGCCGGGCACCGGCACCGCGGAGAGCAGCGCCACCGTGTAGGGATGCATGGGTCGGGAGTACACGGCGCTGCGGTCACCGAGCTCGACGATTTTGCCGAGGTACATGACGGCGACCCGGTCCGACACGTGCCGCACCACCGAAAGGTCATGGGCGATGAGCAGGTAGGTCAGGTTCAGCTCGTCCTGCAGGTCCTCCAGAAGGTTGATCACCTGGGCCTGGATCGACACGTCCAGCGCCGAGACGGGTTCGTCGGCCACGATCAGCTTCGGTCGCAGCGCCAGCGTGCGGGCGATGCCGATGCGCTGGCGCTGGCCGCCGGAGAACTCGTGCGGGTACCGGTTGTAGTGCTCGGGGTTCAGACCGACGAGCTCCAGCAGCTCCTGCACCGCTCGACGCGCCCCACCGGGCGGGTCCACGCCCTGGATCCGGAACGGGGCACCCACGATGGTGCCGACCGTGTGCCGGGGGTTCAGCGACGAGTACGGGTCCTGGAAGATCATCTGGATGTCCCGGCGCAGCGGTCGCATCCGGCCAGCCGAGAGGTGCGTGATGTCGCGCCCGTCGAAGACGATCGATCCGGCGGTCGGTTCGAGCAGCCGGGTGAGCAGCCGTCCGGTGGTTGTCTTGCCGCAGCCCGACTCGCCCACCAGCGACAGCGTCTCGCCGCGAAGCACCTCGAAGTCCAGCCCGTCGACGGCCTGCACGGCCCCGACCTTGCGCTGCAGCAGACCCCGCCGGACCGGGAAGTGCTTCCGCAGCCCAGATGCCCGGAGCAACGCAGTCACAGCTTCGGCCGGATCTCGCCGTCGAAAATGTCCTGCCGGAGCTGGTCGGTGAGATGGCAGGCGACCAGATGCCCCCCTGTAGACCGCGCCGGTCGAAGCTGAGGCCGCACAGAGCTCGCCTGCTCGCCGGTCAGCTCGGCGTACCGGCAGCGTGGGTGAAACGGGCAACCAGACGGCACATTGATCAGGCTCGGCGGGCTGCCGGGAATCGGTGCCAGCCGCTGCGTTCGTTCCCGGTCCCACCGCGGCATCGATCCGAGCAGGCCCCACGTGTAGGGGTGCTGGGGCGAGGAGAACACCTCGCTTGCCGGCCCGTACTCGACGGCCCGTCCCGCGTACATCACCAGGATGTCGTCGGCGAGCTCGGCGACCACGCCCAGGTCGTGAGTAATGATCATCACCGCGGAGTCGAACTCGGCCTGCAGGTCACGGATCAGGTCCAGGATCTGGGCCTGCACCGTGACGTCCAGCGCGGTGGTCGGCTCGTCGGCGATGAGCAGCTGGGGGTTGCACGACAGCGCCATCGCGATCATCGCACGCTGCCGCATGCCGCCGGAGAACTGGTGCGGGTAGTCATCGACCCGTGAGCGCGCCTGCGGGATGCCGACCCGGTCGAGTAGCTCCACGGCGCGCCGGCGCGCGGCCCCCTTGCCGGCATCGTGGTGCAGCCGGTACGCCTCGACGATCTGGTGACCCACCGGGTAGTACGGGTGCAGTGCCGACAGCGGATCTTGGAAGATCATCGCCATAGTCCGGCCGCGCAGCTTGCGGACCTGCTCGGGGTGGGCCGAGACCAGCTCGGCGCCGCCGAGCCAGATCTCACCGGAGATCCGCGCAGACCCGGGCCGATGCAGTCCCATGATCGACAAGCTGGCCACGCTCTTGCCTGAACCCGACTCCCCGACGATGCCCAGCCGGCAGCCGCGGTCGAGCTGCAGCGACAGCCCGTCCACGGCTTTGACCACGCCGTCGGCGGTCGGGAAGTGCACCCGCAGGTCACGCACCTCGAGCAATGGGCTCATCAGTACCGCACCCTCGGGTCGACCACGGCGTAGAGCAGGTCCACGACGAGGTTGGCCACGATGATGAAGATGCTGCCGACCAGCACCACTCCGAGCACCTTCGGCAGGTCGTTGTTGACGAATGCGTCCACCGCGTACTTGCCGATACCGGGCAGCGAGTACGTGCTCTCGGTCAGGATCGCGCCGCCGAGCAGCAGCCCGAGATCCAGGCCGAAGATGGTCAGGATCGGGGTGAGCGCTGCCCGTAGCCCGTGTTTGACCACCACGGTGCGCTCCGGCAGTCCCTTGGCTCGGGCGGTCCGGATGAAGTCTTCTCCCATGGTGTCGAGCATGCCCGCCCTGGTCAGCCGTGCGTACAGGGCAGCGTAGAGAAACGCCAGCGTGACCCACGGCAAGATCAGGTTGTACGCCCAGCGAAGCGGGCTCTCCCCGAGGGGGACGTAGCTGCCTCCCGGAGCCGTGATCCCCAACCCGTAGCTGAAGATCGACAGCGCCAGCAGTCCGGTGAAGAAGATCGGCAGCGAGACGCCCGCCAATGCGACGCCCATCGAAGCGCGGTCGAAGACACTGCCCTGACGCAGCGCCGACACCACACCGGTGGACACGCCCGCGACCACCCAGATCAGCGCTCCACCGGCCGCGAGCGACATCGTCACCGGCAGCCGGTCGAGCAGGTCAGGCAGCACCGGGTTCTGGGTGAGGAAGGAGTACCCGAAACACGGCGCCGGGCAGTGCACCGTGGTCGGGCCCGTGCTGTAGTCGGCGCCGGCAACCAGGCCTTTGACGAACCGGCCGTACTGCACCCAGATCGGGTCGGTGAACCCGAGCTTGTCCGCGATCTGGCGGATCACGTCGGGGGAGGCGGTCCGGCCGACGTAGCGCGAGGCGAGGTCCTCGGGCGTGGCCCCAGCCAGCCGCGGCACCAGGAAGAACACCGCGAACGTCGCCGCGGTGACGATCAGCAGCAGGATTACCGCCGCGACCAGCCGTCGAAAGATGTAGATGATCATTGCTATTTCCGGGTGGTTCCCAGCGCCACGTAGTCGTACATCTGGAAGCCGTCGGTGATGAACACGTTCGTCAGGTTCGGCGGCCGGTAAAGCAGGCCCTTGGCCCAGACACCGGGCAGGGCGAACGCGCCCTCCATCACCTTCCGGTCGATGTCAACCCAGATCTGCTCCCGCGCCGCGGTGTCGGTGGTCACCAACGCCTGGTCGAGCAGCTGATCGATCGCCGGGTCCTTGATTCCCAGGTTGGTGTTGCCTCCGGTGACCCGGATGACGCGGCTGTCGACGATCTGGGAGAGGAACCCGTAGCCATCGGGCCAGTCCGCGCCCCAGCCGTAAACCATCAGGCCAAGGCCATTGGCCTTGGCAAAGTCCGGCTTGCCGGCGTAGAGGCGCAGGTAGTCGGTCACCGGGTACGGCTTGATCTCCAGGTTGATCCCGGCCCTCGCCAGCGACTGCTGCAGCGTCTCGGCGGCGGCCCGCTCCTTTGGCCGCTCGGCGCGGTAAGAGATGCCGGTGGTGAAACCGGTGGGCCGGCCGCACTGCGCAAGCTCGTCGCGGGCCTTGGCGATGTCGCCGCCGTTGTTCGGCGACGGGTGGAGGTCGAACCGCTGCGCGCCCGGGATCACCGGCGGCAGGATGTTCGTGGCGATCTCGCCGCCCGTCGCTCCGCCGTAGGCGCGCTGGTAACCGACCCGGTCGGCGGCATACAGCACCGCCTTGCGGCAGTGGATGTTGTCCAGTGGCGCGACGTCGGAGTTGAGAGCGGTGAACCACAGCCTGGCGGCGAGCGCGGAGTCGGTGTTGGCGCGCAGGCGCTGGTCGGCGAGGATCCGGCCCTGAGCTGACGGTCCGACGCCGGTGCCTTCGATCCCGACGTCGAGATCATTGGAGACGAGCCGGTTGTCGATGTCGTCGGCGTTGACGTTCAGGTTGACGGTGATCCGGTCGGGCAGCGGCCGGCGGTTCGGGTCGGTGGCCGGGTCCCAGTGCGGGTTACGGATCATCGTGAAACCCTTGCCCAGCTCGTTGGTCTCGAACATGTACGGGCCGGTCGAGACGACGTGCTCCTTGTACTTCGTCCCGGTGTCCTTCGCTTGCGGCACCGGAATGGTGGCCGGGGTCTGCGCGAGGTAGTCGAAACCGCTGAACGGCTTGCGGAGCCGGAAGATGAGCGTCCGGTCGTCCGGGGTCTCGATCGCCTTCAGGCCGAGCTTGTTCGGGTCCGGGTCGGAGTAGGGGCTGGTGTAGCCCTGCAAGTCCAGGAGGTCGTTGAAGTACGTCGGCCCATTGGGGAAGGTTGTCTTGTCCAGGGATCGTTCCACGGCGTACTTGACGTCTTTGCTGGTGACGGGGGTGCCGTCTTCGAAGTTGACGCCATGGCGCAGGGTGTAGGTCCAGGTCTTGGCGTCATCGCTGGCGCGGCCCAGCGACTCGGCGAGGTCGGGCACGAGGGTGGCGCCCTGCCGGCCCGGCGCCGGCTGGAACATCACCAGGGCCCGCCCGTAGTTGCGGATGAAGTTCCAGGAGTAGGCGTAGTACGTGTCGGCCGGGTCGAGGGAGTCCCAGTCCCCGGAGTTCGCGAACCGCAGCGTGCCGCCCGTCGCGTTGGAGGGATTGTGGATCCCACCCGATGCCCCGGCGCCAGCAGCGCCGCCGCCCGACGTCGGCCCGCCGCAGGCGGCCAGCACCAGCGCGACGAGCACGGCCAGCGCGGCTCGGCGAGGAGTTCTCATCTGTTACCCCCTCGGGTGTTTCTGCGTTGGTCTTCCGGGTGGGGGGACATCATCGCGACCGCGGATCCAGCGCGTCGCGCAGGCCATCGCCGAACAGGTTGAACGCCAGCACCGTGACGAAGATCGCCAGCCCGGGGAAGAGCATGAAGTTCGGCGCGATCTGGAACCAGTGGGTGGCCTCGGACAGCATCCCGCCCCAGGTCGGGGTGGGCGGTCGCACGCCGACGCCGAGGAACGACAGCGCCGCCTCGAACAGGATGTTGGTCGGGATCAGCAGCGTCGAGTAGACCAGGATCGGCGCGGCCAGGTTGGGCAGCATCTCGGTGAACAGGATCCGCGGGCTGCGCGCGCCAAGGCTGCGCGCGGCGTCGATGAACTCGCGCTCGCGCAGCGACAGCGCTTGGCCGCGGATGATCCGGCCGATGTAGGGCCAGTTGAACAACCCGATGATGAACACCATCAGCGCGATCCGCAGGGTGTCGCCCTCCAGGCCGAACGCCTGGTCTGGCACCACACCGGCGAGCGCGATCGCGAACAGCAGCAGCGGGAACGCCAGGAAGACGTCCATCGTCCGGCTGATCAGGGTGTCGACCCAGCCCCCGAAGTACCCGGCGATGACGCCCATCACGGTGCCGAGCACCACCGAGAGCAATGTCGCGAGAAACGCGATGAGCAGCGAGATCCGCGAGCCGTAGACCACCCGGCTGAACACGTCGCGGCCGTTGACCGGCTCGACTCCGAACAGGAAGTCCGGGCCGATACCGCCGAAGTTGCCGACGGCCACCTGCAGCTCGGGGTCGACCTTCTCGTAGTGGAACTCCAGCGGTGGATGCCCGAACACCGCGACGATTACCGGCGCGAAGATCGCGACCAGGATGAGGCCCGCGACGACGCCGCCACCGGCCAGCGCGACCTTGTCACGCTTGAGACGCAGCCAGGCGATCTGGCGCAGTGACCGGCCCTGGATCGCCCGGCCCATTCCCTCGGTGACAGCCTCGGGTTGCGCGTGAGCCGGCGAGCCGGCGCCCTCCAGCGGAGCGGTCAACACGTACCCCTATTTCGTGCCCGCGCGGACGTCGCGGACATCGTAGAAGCACCGCTTCACGCACGTAATGGCAGTCGATGAGCCGTACCGGTTCGGCTGGTCGCCAGCGCCACGATCGGCGTGTTGGTGTCGGTGCGCGGCTCCAGAGCGCCGGACCACTGATTGTCGTTCCTCGCGGTGCACGTGAGCGCAGGAGTCGGTCACTACTGGCGGATTCGGATCAGCTCGGGGCCGATCTGCAGGGGATTTCGGCGTGGAGGCCCGCCCAGCCGCAGGGGTGGGTGGAATTGTGGAATACCGTCGGCCATCTCGATTCCCCAGTGGGAATGGTGTACGAGGCGATGGTGCCGGCCGCACAGCGCGACGCAGTTCCCGACGCTTGTCTCACCGCCGTCGGCCCAAAACATGACGTGGTGAATTTCGCACCAGCGAGCCGGCACCGAGCACCCAGGGAAGGCACACCCGCGATCCCGGACGATCACCGCACGGCGGATCGCGATGGGCACGGTTTGGCTCGCGCGCCCGACGTTGAGCGGTTCTCCCCTGCTGCCCAGCACCACGGGGATGACGCGGGCATCACAGGCGATGCGGCGGGCGATGTCGGCGTTGATCGGGCCGCCCAGGGCCAGTGACGCCGCACCGATCCGGCCCTGCAGCACCGGCAAGCTGACGGTCACCACGATCTGCGGGCGTTCGCCACCTTCGGTGGGTAGCTCACCGCCGGCCAGCGCGCGCTGGGCGAGTTCGACCAGGGCGTCGGCGTCGCGTTGCGCTGCGTCTCGCAGGTCGACCTCGGTGTCGGTGGCCGGGCGAGGTGCGGCCAGCGGGCTCAACGCTGATCGGACGATCTCGGCGGCCTCCTGGTCCAGCCATCCGCGCAGTTCATAACCGCCGTCGCGGTCGTGGAAGCGAAACCGGCGGCGGGTCTCGGCCTGGTCTTTGGGCGGCGGGCCGTCCTGGTCCAGGTACGCCAAGATCCGCTTGCCCAGCACCGCTAACTGACCGGCATCCAATGTGCGGGCGTGGCGAGCGAGCTCGGCTTCCACCTCGGCCCGCTTCTGCTCACCGAGGTGTACAGGGATGCGCGCCAGCACCGAACGGATCACCGCAACATCCGCGGCGCCGATCGCGTGCTCAGCC
>JBOHFX010000162.1:0-7972 GCA_050699875.1 Pseudonocardiaceae bacterium | reverse complement strand
CTGGACCTCGCGCGCATCGCGGAACTGTGCCAGGTCACGGTGGATTGGCTGATCACTGGGGAGGAGCCGCCGCTGGCGGTAGCGGCCAGGACCACGAGTGGCGATGCCGGTGCCGCCCTCGACGCGGCGAAGCGCTACAGCAGGTTGCGCGAGGACATGGTCTCGCTCGGCTACCGGCAACCGTGGCGACCGATGACGGCGGGACTCGGTACGGGCGGCTACGTCGTGCAGGGGCGCCAGCTTGCGCAGGAAGCCCTGGTCCGGGTCAGGCAGGCGGGCCGCTCGATCAGCGACGGCAGTCTGCTCGTCCTGACCGAAGAGGTGTTCGGCATCGATGTGGCCGTCGTCGAACTCGGAACCGGCTGTGACGGCTTGGCGGTGTCGTCCGACGACGTCAAGCTGATCATTCTGGCCACCTCGCACATCCCGGCGCGGCAGCGTTTCACGCTCGCGCATGAACTCGGCCACCTGCTCGCGGGCGATGATCAAGACGTCCACCTTGACCGCGACATCTTCGACGCATCACAAGCGAAAGATCCCAGTGAGATGCGCGCCAACGCCTTCGCGTCCGCGTTTCTCATGCCTGAGGACACCCTCCGGGACGCGGTCGGGACGACCGGCCTCACGGAACAGATTTTCGCCGCGCTCTCCGGTGAGCTGATGGTGACCCCCTCGGCGCTTGCCTACCGGCTCCTGCACCTCCGGCTGATCGACGCCGGCTCCTGCGACCGTTACAAGGCGATCACCGCAGCCAGGGCCGCGATCATGATCGGGGGTGGCGAGCAGTTCGCGCAGCGGGTCGCCGAGGCAAGCACACCACGTCCGCCAGGCCTTCTCGTCCGAGACACCTTCGCCGCCTACGAATCCGGCACGGCAACCCTGCGCCCCTACGCGAATCTGCTCGGAACCGATGTCGACGATCTCCGGCAGGCGCTGGAGTCGGAACACGGAACCCCCGATGCGTCATGACGGAGTTCCTGTTCCCGGACAACACGGTCCTCTGCAACTTCGCCGCGGTGGATCGCCTCGACCTGCTCGAGTCGGTGCTTAACGGGCGTGGGAGATGGACCGAGGCCGTGGCGCACGAGGCAACCAAATCTGCCTATTACGTGCCTGCGTTGAAGGGACTGCTTGCGAACTGTTGGCTGGGCGAGGTGATCGAGATCAGCTCGGAGCCCGATATGCAGAAGATCGAAAGAATCCGGCGTGCAGTCTTCGGTGGTACTGACGATCAGCCGTTGAAACACCTCGGGGAGGCCCAGACTTGTTACGTGATCACAAACTGGGTCGCGCTCGCTGGTTCATGGTGGATCTCGGATGACCGGGAAGCCCTGCGCTACGCGCGCGCTCAGGGGATCACGACCCGCGATACGGCCGACCTCGTCAGCATCGCGGTCGGCAACGGCGACATCGACGCGCAGGACGGCCTCATCTTGCTGCGACAGATGGCGGATCTGGGCCGAAAGCTTCGGGTTCCAGACTCGGTCACAGCCCTGCACCGGTGACGCCATCGACGAAAAGTGACAAGCGAGACAAGCCGAGCCGGTGGCCAGATCACGTCAACGACCGATGAGCCCCCATACGAAAACCTTGCTCCTTAAGCGCCTCCGGCAGGATCACCAAAGGATGGGGCCTGGTGTGACCAGCGGCTTTCCGTGGGGACGTTGATCGTGGTGGCCAGCTTTGTGGTGGATCCGCGTGCCTGACTCCCACTCGTGGTGACGTCTTTGAAGGACCGGCATTGTAGCGTCATGGTCGTCTCGGTTCAGGACGAGTGCGCTCGCGGTCGCGGCTTCATGCCTCGCGGCGCACGTACTCTCGTGCCGATGAGCGGACGCGTAGCGGGTGGTCGACCGGCGTCCGACGAGACGTGGATTTCCTCTGGCTCGATGAACTGGAGCCCTCATCGGTGACTGTCGGTCCAGGACATAGCTTTGTGCAACGCCGCCTCGGTCGGGGCGGCGATCAACATGGAGTGTGTGGATGAGCGCGAGCCAGTACCGGGGCCAGTTGGACCGGAAACGAAAGCAGCGTTGGGCGTCCGAGGAGAAGGCCGGCGAATACCGGACCAGGGAGTCTCAGAAGCGCACGGCGGCAGCCAAGGCAAGGGCAGCGGCCGGAAAGTCCAACAGCAGCAGTGCAGTAGCGAGCAAGCTGCGCGAAGTCGAACGCTACGAACGTGATGCGGCCGCGGCGGGGAAGGAAGCCGGCCGCTGGCAGGAGAAGGCGTCGGCGTATGCCAAGGAGGAGTTGGCGTTGCAGGGAAGGCTCCTCGGGGCAGAACAGTCGGAAGCGGCCGCGGAGGAGCGCCGTCGCAAGCGTGAGCAGCAGCAGGCCGCCCGTCGAACGGTCGCGCACAATGCCGCCGTTCGCCAACGGCTGGATGCGACAGAGACCTTGGTCGGCGTGGCGCTGCGGGAACTGCGTGCCCCAAAGGTGGAGCGGCTGCGGGTGCTGATCTTGGGTGCGGCGTCCGAAGGCGACCTGCGTGTGGGGCGGGAGCAGAAGCGTATCCGGGCCGCGGTAGAGAGTGCCCTGCTTCGTGACCGTATTGATCTAGACGTTCGGCCAGCGGCCACAACGAGCGATCTCCTCGATGGCATCACGAAGTTCCGCCCTCACATCGTGCACTTCTCCGGTCACAGCAACGATGACTTGATTGTGTTCGAGGACGAGCTGGACGAGCACCACCATGGCGTGATCGTCACTGCTCAAGCCTTCGCGAACGCAGTCGCTGCAACAGATGACCCGCCGCTGCTGGTGCTGTTGAATTCCTGCAACTCGGCTTCCCAGATCGACAGACTCGTCGAGGAAGTTGCCCCGTTCGCGATCGGTATGGCCGATGAGATCGACGACGGCGACGCCATCACCTATGCGGCCCAGTTCTATGCGGCCGTCGCCAACGGACAGTCGATCCGCTCAGCGCACCTCTCGGCACAAGCGGCCCTGGAACTCGCCGGACTCTCCGGGCAGGAACTGCCCACCTTGGCCCACGCGGACGACGTCGACCCTTCGACGACTGTCCTCGTCAAGGCAGATGAGTGAGCGGGCTTCGTGCTCGAACGAATCGCCGTGCCGCTGAGCGCGGAACGCACGACCATGCCGATGTGCGGATGGGATGTTGGGAGCTCTTCGTTGGCCCGCTCCGAACAGGTCGCCCTACGGCGATTCGAGGTGGGGTGACAGACCCGAACGGACTCACATGCCGCTGTCCGCGCGCGGTGCCTACGCAACCGTGCCGTGTTGGACGAATGGATCTATCTGTAGATCACAGCCACAGCACTCCGGCGTGATACCACTTGTGACGCGAACTCGCTTCCACCGGAGCCGCTGTAGCCACCTTAATGATCACTACGGACATTGAAGCTGCTGGTAGCCGCCATGGTCAACACGGATGGGGCGTCTTGTAAGCGGTAGGTCGTCGGTTCGAGTCCGACCACCGGCTCCGTTTGGACCAGGGGATACGTTCCCCATCGAGTTCTTGATCGGGCTCGTATGACGTACTCGCGGCAACATTGACGAGCTACCGAGCGGGGCGCTGCGGGTCCGGGTCTATGCCGGGCTCGACCCGGTGAGCAAGCGCCGCCATGATCTGATCGAGATCATCCCTCCCGGGCCCGGGGCCGATAAACAGGCGCGCCGAGCTCTGATGACCGGGCTTCGGGGTCGGTGACCGAACCGGTCATCAGGTGGAACCCGATCGGCGGCGGCGGTCGCCAGCCGAACCGTGCCACCCGGCGCGAGGACACGCAACCGGTAGGACCTGCTGCCGGTCTCGATAATCTTCCCGGCGAAGGTCAACCGGTCGGCAACGGCCGCGCACAGCCGAGGATAGGTGAATGTTTTGGTCCATGAGAAAACGAGTCATTTGATGCGATCGCCACGCTCGCGGTCCCTCTCGCGTTTGGTAAGAACTTGGAAGAGCAGCTTGGCGCCACGTCGATCCAATTCCATATACCCTAGCTCGTCAATGCAGGGGAGGTCGATGCAGTTCCTGCGTGTCGAGCCAGGAATGTAGCTGGCGCGTGATGCGGGGATCCACCTCTGCGGGGAGAGTGTCGATACGGCTGCGCAGTGTGCTGGTATCGATGAGTCGTGCGTGCAGCAGGGCTTGGGCGAATGCGCGGTCCTTGTCTCGGTAGGCGACGAGCTTGGACGCCACGCAGTCGTGCGGTTCGAGAAAAGCGGCCTGCGCGCGGCCGGTCGAGTTGTTGGACCAGTGGACGACGCGGTTGCGCCAGCCGTCCGGGAGTACGGCGGTGCGGATGCTGACGCCCTGGGCGTAGAAGCCGAATGACTCGTGGAACGGGGACAACTCACCGATTGCCCCGTCCACGGTGTCGGCTTTCAGATCGTCAGGGTCGTCGAAGTAGGCCAGGTCGACCTCCATCGAGGCGGTCGCAGCCGGGGGCAGCTCGTCCTCGTCATAGCTGGCGAGCAGCGACTGGCTACCGATCACCAGGATGTCGGGGTCGTCGACTATTCTGGACGCGGCTCGTAGGACGTGCGCCAGTTGTTCGCGGTTCATGCGCTGGCGAGCCGTTCAGGGTCGGATCGCTCATGTGCGGCGGTGTGTTCGTCGCGCCAGTGCCTGACGAAGGCGGCTAGCACCCGAGCGCGAGTTTCCTGTGACAGGGCTCCAGCGAAGGGGGAGTTCTGGCGCAGTTCCAGCGCCAGTGGGCCGCGGGAGGTCAGTACCGCGGCCACCTCGTCGACGCCGCTGTCGAGCACTCGCAGCCACTGCTGGAGCCAGTGTGCCGTCATGCCGGACCGGGCCTGTTGTCCCAGTAGGGCAATCACGTTCTGCCTGGCCAGTTCCAGTGTCTTGTCGGGCTGCTCCACCAATCGCCCGACCACAGCCCGGTGCAGCCACAGCGAACGTTCCTGCTCGCGGGTCAGCTCGATGGACTCGCGTTCGAGAAGCCGGTCGATGTCTGAGCGTGCTATGCGTCGGTGCCGCCCGATCCACAGGAACGGGAGCTCCCCTCGGGTGCACATGTCCACCACGTGCTGCCGCGAAGAGCCCAGTAGGCGTGCGACTTCGCCGGTCGACATCAACTGCTGTCTCATCCCTTGTGGTTGGCCAGTCATGGCATCAGTGTGCCGCTTAAGCACCAAAAACACAACGCTCGACGGCGCTGAGGGCCCCGACGAGCAGTGTCGCCCCCGGGAGACGCGAACCACGATTACCGGCCACGTGACACGAGTTGTGACACGAACTCGCGTCCACCGGAGCCGCTGTGGTGCTCAGAAGGATCACTGTAGACGGTGAAGTCGCTGTTAGCCGTCATGATCAACGCGGGGAAGGCGTCTTGTAAGCGGTAGGTCGTCGGTTCGAGTCCGACCTCCGGCTCCATGTCTGACCGGGGAGAACGCCTTGCTGTCGCAGCCGTTGACGGCTCCTCGAACGGATCTTCACCGATCAGCGCTGAGCTGGCGAGGCTTCGGTTGGTGACTCGGTGGGGGCCGTACCCTGAGCCCGTGGGCGAGCCGTCGCTATGGGAGGGCAGGACATTGCGGCAGTGGCTGCCGGTTGCCGTCGATGATGCGGTTCGGGTGCGCGCATCAGGTCCTGCGGGCTTTGGCCAGGGTGGCGGCGGCCCGGTCGAAGGCCCGGATCTTGGCGGTCTCGGCGGCGGACAGCCAGACGAACCGCCATCGGTAGGGCGGGGCGTCGCGAATGGGCACGTAGGCGACGTCGGGGCGGGCGTGGTAGCTCGCGGCCTGGGTCGGCACCGGATAGGTGCCGAAGCCGGCGCCGACGAGGGCGAGCATCTCCTGGAGCGTGCCGAACGACGGCCCCCGCTCGACGGGCCGGCCGTCGGGCGTGTGCGGGGGGACGACCGCTTGGTCCCAGTAGTCGGGGACCGTCGGCGGCGTGCGAAGGACCTTGGTGCGGGCGAGGTCGGCGAATGACACCGACGGTCGACGGGCGAACGGGTGCCGGGCCGACACGGCGAGCAGTCGGTCCTCCTCGAACAGGACGCTGCCGCCGGTGAGGTCCGCTTCGCGGGCGCCGAAGACGGGCACCGCGGCGAGCACCATGTCGAACTCGCCGCCCCGGAGGGGACCGAGGCCCGCGCCGAACTGCTTCTCGTGGAACTGGACCTCGCAGTCGGGGTGTTCGGCCCGGAAGGCCTCGGCCACATCGAGGACGAACCGGCCGGTGGCGGCACCGATGAACCCGACCCGCAGTGTCCCGCGGACGCCGCGGGCGGCGGTCATCGCCCGGGCGATGGCGTCCTGGATCTGCTGGTAGGCGGGCCGCAACTCGTCGTCGAGGCGGCGCCCGAACGGGGTCAGCTCCACGCGGCGGCTGGTGCGCGCAAACAGCGGCGCGCCGATGCGCCGTTCCAGCTTCTTGATCGTCTGGCTGACCCGGGCGGTGGACACGTGCAGCCGCTCGGCCGCCTGGCCGAAGTGCAGCTCGTCGGCGAGTGTCAGGAAGATCTCGATGTCCCGCTGCTCCACCGTCACTCGCCCGCCGATCCGCTCGTTCGTGAACCTCTCGGTTAACGATCGTTGCGCACTCCGCCGTTGTTCGCCACCGCCGTCGCGCCGATCGTGGGCATGGCCAGACCAGACCGCCACGTCGAGGAGGAGGGCCATGACCGAGACCGCACACCACCGACCGACGCTTGTCCTGGGCGGGACCGGCAAGACCGGGCGCCGCCTCGTCGAGCGCCTGACGCGCCGGCACATCCCGGTGCGGATCGGCTCCCGGTCGTCCGGGCTACCCTTCGACTGGGATCAGCCGTCGACCTGGGGACCGGTGTTCCAGGACGTCGAAGCCGCTTACACCCACGTACCGGACCTGGTGGTGTCGAACCCGACCGACGCCATCGCCGGGGTCGTGGAGACAGCGCTGGCGGCGGGGACCCGGCGGCTGGTGCTGCTGTCGGGACGGGGCGAAGAGCACGCCGAGGCCTGCGAGAAGATCCTCATGGACTCGGGCGCCGACTGGACCGTCCTGCGGGCCAGCTTCTTCAACCAGAACTTCAGCGAGAGCTACCTGCTCGATCCCATCCTTGCCGGGGAGGTCATGCTGCCGGCCGGGGATGTGGGCGAGCCGTTCAGCGACACCGATGACATCGCGGATGTCGCCGCCACGGTCCTCACCGAGGACGGCCACGTCGGCGAGATCTACGAGCTGACCGGCCCCCGCCCGTTGACGTTCGCCGAGGCGACCGCCACCATCGCCGAGGCCACCGGCCGGGACATCGCCTACACCCGCATCCCGCCCGAGGACTTCGCCGCCGGTCTCGCCGCGGGCGGCGTCCCCCAGGACATCATCGACTTCCTCGTCGACCTGTTCGGCACCGTGCTCGACGGACGCAACGCCGAGGTGGCCGACGGCGTCGAGCGAGTCCTGGGCCGGCCGGCGCGGGACTTCGCCGACTACGCCCGAGCCACCGCAGCCACCGGCGTCTGGACCCCGACGGACCAGCCGAACCCCGGGAGCCCGCGATGAGCCTGCGATCCTGGCAGGTCGTCACCCTGCTGCCCGCAACTGTCACGATGGGGCTCACGGCCGGCGTGTTCGGCGACTGGGCCCACACGATCATGCGGGGCCTCGGCACGACCGATGACCGCACCTTCGTCGGCGCCGTCCAGGCCCTCGACCGAGCCATCATCAACCCCCTGTTCATGCTCACCTTCATGGGCGCGCTGGCATTGAGCGGCGTCGCCGCGGTCCTCTACCGGCGCGACGACGACCACTCGGTGCTGCCCTGGGTCGCGGTGGCGTTCGGCCTCTACCTGGCAGCGTTCGTCATCACCATGGCGGTCCACGAGCCGCTCAACTACGCCCTCAGGGCCGCCGGCGACCCGGACCGCATCGCCAATCTGGCGGCCGTGCGCGACGCCTTCCACGAGACCCGCTGGGTCGCCTGGCACATCGTCCGGACCATCGCCACCACCGCCGCCTTCGGATGCCTCGCCTGGGCCCTCGTCCTCCACGGACGCGCCACCG
>JBOHFX010000161.1:0-8249 GCA_050699875.1 Pseudonocardiaceae bacterium | reverse complement strand
CGCGGGAGCAAGGGGCATGGCCGGCGGGACTACTCGGGGTTGGAGACCCGCGAGGAGGTCCATGACGTGCCGGACGGGCAGCGGGTCTGTGCCGGGTGCGGGCAGCCGTTGGAGTTGCTGGGGTCTGAGAGCAGTGGAGGACAGCGGTACTGCCGTCATCTGGCGAGCGGCCAGGGGGCCAGCTGCCGCGCGCAGCGCTACCGCTGCCGCAGGCCTAGAGGATACGGTCTCTCGCGTGGCGGCGCGGCATCTCCTACTCGACCTGGCGGGCGTGGTGTGCCGGTTTGACTCGGCAGCGCGGCTTGAGCGCCTCGCCGCCGTCTCGGGCCTCGAGACCGCAGAGGTCGACGAACGGCTCTATGGCTGCGGCATCGTCGACCGGTGTGACCGCGGGGAGTTGGACGCCGCCAGTATCCGTGACGTGCTGCGTGAGCAGCTGGGACTGGATTGTGACGACCTTGAGCTGGCCCAGTTGTGGGCCTCGGCGTTTATCCCCGACGACGAGGTGCTCGCTGTCATCGACGACGTTGCGCCGGGGGTGACCCGCACCTTGTTGACGAACAACGACGCGTTGCTACGCGATGCCCTGCCACTGGTGCTGCCGGCGGTGCACGCCCGGATCGCGGTGCCGTTGTTCAGCGCCACTACCCGGGTCACCAAGCCGTCCCCAGCCGCCTACGCTGCCGCGCTGGCGGTGTTGGGTGCGGCTCCGGCCGACGTGTTGTTCGTCGACGATTCGCAGTCCAACATCGATGGCGCCCTTCGGATGGGCATCGCCACTGTCCATTTCACGTCGGCCGAGAGGCTGCGCTCGGAGTTGGTCCGTGCGGGCCTGCTCGTCTGACGGTGTCAGAGCTGTCGCCGAACACCTGCGCTTGATCGATTGATTTCTTCATTTCGAACCTTCAAAGGGGGATCACTTCAACGTTTTCGCAATTCTTCTGCACACGCACGCCAATGCGATGCAGGAGGTCGTGAATACAATCGCCGGGATAATTCAAAACGCCGATCAGACCCTCACGGACGCGAGCCGCCCTTGGTGGCTGACACCAAGCACTCTTGATCGAGGAGGACGTCGCACCTCTACTGTCGATGCGACGTCTGGAGCAATCACGCCTCCTAGCAGTCAATGCTTCGCTGTTCGGGTTCAATCCTGTTCCCGAGGCGCTGCGTCGGCTCGGTGAGTGGTACACGGAAAGCAAGATCCACTCTTCGAGCGCACCATACATGGTGCGCTCGAAGAGCGAGGTAATCATCACCAACATGCTATTCGAGCGCGACGTGCCCTTTACCTACGAGACTCCGCTCTACGCCCCCGACGGCACCTTCACGCTCCCGGACTTCACAATCACGACGCAGGGCAATGAGTGGTATTGGGAGCATGTCGGGATGCTCCAGGACGAGACCTACCGTAACCGTTGGGAGGCAAAGAAGCAGTGGTACGACGAGCACATCCCGGGGCAGCTTCTGACAACCCCTGAATCCACCAACCTGAGTATCGAGGCGTTGAAAATAATCGACTCAATCGCCTAACCGAGGTGCTAATATCGGAAAATACAGGGCTGCCCTACGTTCGGCTCGCGGACATGGTGCTGCGAGCCGGGGGAGCGCGAGGTCAATGGCTTCGTTTCAAACAGCCACTCTCGTTCAGGGATGACCTGCACTACCGGCTTCCAGCAGCGGAGACGCGCCGGCCGGCGTCCCTGACTGTCACGCCGGCGTTGCTGAGTAGCCGATGAGCACCGCCCCGGCACATCAGACCCAAAATTAGCTTACGCAAAGTGATATTGCCTGGTTATGCTTGGCGCTCCCGGCAGGATTGGAACCTGCGCTCCCGCCTCCGGAGGCCGGTAAAACCCCGATCATGCCTGTCTCTGGCGTCTCCCCGTTCTGTTTGCCGTGGTCAGGACCTCATGAGTTGCCGTGGTGTCCCGTAGTTCATTGCACGAACCCTTGCATGTGCGACGGCCACCACTGCTGGTGACGCGGTGACCGACGATTGGATACCAACGGTCCGGGGTTGACCGCCTCGCCGAGGCCGGCGGGATTGGTTGTCGCACGCGTGTGCAGCTCAGGGAGCCGACCGGCGACATGGGTCAATAAAGCCGTATACTTCGTTGGTGTGGGAGATCGTCATGGTCGACGAGGTGCGGCAGTGGTTGCACGGCCTTCGTCGTACCGACCGGGACACGCTGCGGCAGGTCAGCGATGCACTGGACTTGTTGGCGATCGAGGGCCCTGCGCTTGGTCGGCCGATCGTCGACCGGATCAAGGGTTCGAGGTTGCATCACCTGAAGGAGCTGCGGCCTGGGTCGGCGGGTGCGAGCGAGATTCGGATCTTGTTTGCCTTCGATCCGGCGACCCGGGCGGTTCTGCTGGTCGCTGGAGACAAGGCGGGCGACTGGAAGCGCTGGTACGTGCGAGCTGTGGCGCTCGCGGAGCATCGATACGAGCAGTGGATGAAGGAGGTGGGATCGTGACCGAGTGGCACACCTGGGATGAGGTGAGTGCGGAGCTGGGTGATGCGCTCGGCAGCGCCGAGGAGCGGGCGCAGCGCGTCGAGCAACTGCGCCGCGGGCTGGCGCTGCGGCGGCTGGTCGAGCAGCGCAAGCGGGCCGGCCTGCGCCAAGTCGACGTGGCCGAGCGAATGGGTGTGTCGAAGGCGCGGGTCAGCCACATCGAGCACGGAGCGGTCGCGACAATCGAACTGCTCGCCCGATACCTCGACGCCATCGGTGGCCGTTTGGAGATCACTGCCGCATTCGACGGCGGAACCGAACGCGTGGTGCTGGACTGGCCAGCCGCCTAGTATCTCGTTGCGTTCTTGCCGACCCCATCAGCATCGCTCACGAAGACACGACGTCCACATCTGTCAGCGCGGTGTGGCTGAGTACAACATGAGCACCGCCCCGGCGGATCAGCCCGCGAGCGAGCCCACACTGATATGAGCTTGGTCAGACGTGGTGCCCCGGGCAGGATTCGAACCTGCGCTCCCGCCTCCGGCGGCCGGTACAACCCGGATCATGCCTGGCTTTGGTGTCTTCCCGTTCTGTTTGCCTGCTCAGCGTGTCATGAGTGGCTGTGGTGTCGCCTTGTACATTGCACGAACCCTTGCATGCGCGGCGATCTTTGGAGGCCGCGTACTCTGCCACCTGCTACCCGTATGTGGTGACATGCACTGCTTGCCGGGCACCGTCACCATGAGCAACGAACCTGCAATGGTGCCTCGGCGACATCCATCTCGGCCCGTGGATGCAGGAAGGTCCGCCATCCGGTGTTCGCCCGGCGTGGTGCTGGGCCGAGTCGAGCGGTGGTCAGGATCCGGCGGATCGTGCCGGCGCCTACGCGGTGTCCGAGACGGCCGAGTTCTCCTTGAATCCGGCGGTGGCCCCAGGACGGATTCTCCTGTGCCAGGCGTAGCGCGATCATGGGCCGCCGCCGGCCAGCGCCAACGTTCGAGATTGCGGCAAGGCCAGGGCGGTTCGCGCGATTCGTTCCTGCAGTGGATCCAGGGGTACGTGGCTAGGCTGCCGTGCCTGCCGAGTTGATCAGCGGACGCCACGCCGGCCGAACCCACGGCGGGAGGTACATCTGGTTCCACAGGCGAACCAGCTCCGTTCCGTTGATCAGTTCGCGGACGTCGTCCGGCGTGCCTTCCACGAGCACGATCTCGTACAGATCGCGCCGCCGGATCGGGTCAGCAAGATCCCACCGGACCTCGCGTGGATTGGGTCCCGACCAGAACAACCTCGCTGGAAGACCAACCGTGCCCTGAAGCGGTCCTCGTAGCTCGTCAAGCGCGTGGGGCACCGGCACGTCCCGCACCGAGCCAGGACGCCTCTTACCCGGAGCTGCGTTGCCACTCATACTCGTCATGGTGCCGCAAACAGGTGCAACGTGCTGCCATACTCTCCTCTGGCCAGATCACCGGCGAGGTCGGTGCCGTCCTGTCATCCGGTGCAGCTCAGGTGCGTATGAGTGTCACCGACGTGGATGCCCGCTTGGGGTCCGAGCGGCGGCCGTTCACAGGGGGTCGGGTAGCAACGTAAATGAACCCACATGTTTGGGCCGGACCACGGTGAAGTGGCGCCGATCAACAGTCGCGACGCGCGTGATGCCCAGCCGCTCCGCAGTTGCGATCACGGCCGCGTCCGTGCCGCCGAGCTTGAGCTCGGCGTACTGTCTGACGAGGACAGCCATCCGCATCACGTCCTCCTCCACGAAGTCACCCAGTGACAGTGTCTGGCCGGGCCCGAACGCGTCGAGAAACGTCGCCTCGGCGGTGGCTCCGAGATGCCGGCCGATCAGGTAACACGTCTCTGCTATGACGAGCGGCGGCACGATCAAGGGCCGGGGAGTGGCGGCCAGCCAGCGCACGCAGGCCTTGTGGTGGGTATCGCGGCGATCAGCCAAGGCGTAGAGGACGCCCGTGTCCACGATGATCACGATGGGTTATGCGCTGCCGAACCCGTTGGCAAGGAAGTCGTCTACCCGCTCGGAGACATCCGATCGACCGCTGTCGCCGATCCCGACGAACGTCGGCAATGGCTGGCGTGGACCTGGAAGGATGGACCGCTCCATCGCAAGCCTCAACAACTCGTCGGCCTGCTCCTCTGGCAGGTTCTCGACGAGCTCCAACAGCTTGTCCCTGCTGGTCACACGCGCATCGTACTCCTACTCGTACGTGGACTCCCCAAGCTAGGACTGGTTGCGCGAACTCGTCGAGGGACGCGCTTCTCGGTGCGGCAAGGCTTGGGCCTCGTGGTGAGCGCGCCCCCGATCGGCGACTGATGCCGACGTCCACCCTGTCACATCCCGGACCGTGCTCCCGGGACAGGAAGCTAACAGATCATCGCAGGGGCCGCGATAAGCGGCTCCCCAGGGGAGGGAACGTGGCCGCCACGAGACCGGAACGGTGCACCCAATAAGGCTCTATGCGAACCCAGACCTGCAGGTGGAGGGGCTATCGTTCGCCGTGGGCGCCGCTGACGGCAAAGTGCGGCGGGATGGGTATCGAAGATAGATCATCACGCGTCCCGTCGCGAGTCGCAGGTTCGGGCCGGAGGGTGATGGTCATGGGTTCCTTCTCCGGCCCGTCCGTTATCAACGGGTCTTGAGTTCGTCTCTTCACTGTCTGCGACGGGCGTGTCTAATGTGGATTGTCGTCGTTGGTGCATCGCTATCAGCGGGTGTTCTTCGACGAGATGGAACGACAACATGGCGCACAGCTTGGCGGTCCGACCCTCGGTTGGGCCGCGCACTTGGACCGTGATCGACGAGGACTACCGGATGGTGGCCCCGGTCGAGGAGTGGCTGGAGGCTCATCGGTACCGGTGGTCGCCGAACACCGTGCGCGGCTACGCGACCTCCCTGGCCCAGTGATGGACGTTTCCCGAGCAGCGCGCCGAGGCCGAGCGGTGGCGAGAGGTCGGGGTCCCGGGGGTGTCGGGGTTCCTGTTCTGGCTGCGCAACGGCCGCACGGTCGAGCACGCCCTGGTCGCACCGCAGAAGGCGCCGTCAGCGGAGACCCTGGAGGTTCGGTTGGCGGCGTTGATCTCGTTCTGTCGGTGGCAGGAGGCCGTGTTCGACGTGCCCGTCGCGGCGCGGCTACTGCGCGGGGCACCGCGCAGTAGCCCGGCACGGGGCCTGCTGGCCCACCTGGACTCGCGCTCGGCACCGAGCCGGTCGGCGATGGTGCGGATGCGCCGACACCGCCAACACGGGCGGCCGCCGTGCGAAAATGCGAGATCAGTGCAGTGCCCCCGGCAGGATTCGAACCTGCGCTCCCGCCTCCGGAGGGCGGTGCTCTATCCCCTGAGCTACGGGGGCATGCCGGTGCAGAGCGTACCCTACCGAGCTCAGCTCGGCGGTGCTAACGGCTGCGCCCCCCGCTGGGTGATCAGCTCGGCCATGTAGACGCTCTCGGCGCCTTGCGAGGCGACGATCTTCTCGGCCAAGTTGCGCACCTGGGGCGTCTCAGCGTGCTGTGCGGCGTACTGGGCCATCGGCACCCCGCCCTGGTGATGCCGCAGCATCAGCTGGAGGAACAGGACGTCGAACTCGGCTCCATCGGAGGCCCGGAGCCGCTCCAAATCAGCGGGCGACGCCATGCCCGGCATTGTCGCCACCCCGGTATTGCCCGGCCCACCGCCATGTCCGGGCATCGAGTGGGCGTCGGTCATCCAGGTCATGTGCCGGCCGGTGGGGAGCGCAGCGGCATTCCACAGACTCAGCCAGCCCTGCATCCGGCCGGTCTGATCGAGCTGGCTGGTTTCGATGTCAAAGGCGATCGATCGGATCGCGGGGTCGTTGCTGCGCTCCCGGGCCAGGCCCGCCATCAGCACCGCCTGGCGGTGATGCTCCGACATGTCCTGGGCGAAGCCGACGTCCACCGCGCCGGCGTCGGGTTGCACCGGGACCCCACCCCCGCCCTGCAGGGACATGCCCAGCGCTGCGCCGAGCAGCAACACGGCCAGCGCCGCACCGCCGTACACAAGCAGCTTTATCCAGCGCGCGGGGGGCAGCCCTGCGACGGCTGGGTCCTCAGCGCTGCTGGGGCCCGCGCTCCCTGAGCTGGTCTCGATGATCGTCTCCACCACGGCCCCGGTCACCCGCCTGCGGGGGGTGAAGGTTGGGCACCGCCCGGGGTGGCTGGTGGTGCCCCCTCATCGGCAGCCCCGGAGCGCCCACCCTTGTAGTCCATCGGTACAGCATCTGGACCCGGCGGCGTAGCGACGAAGGGTGGCGGGTTGGCGGGATCGAATACGCCCGACAGGACCTCACAGCTGGCCCCGATCTCAGGGTAGGTGTACTGGTTGAGCCGCAGAGATTGAATGAACTGGTCGATTCGCTGGTCGGCAGGGTCAGTCAGCTTGAGCTGGTGTCCCCAGGACTGCAGCGAAACCGGCGAGTCCAGCCCGGGATAGGGCGAAAGCATGAGGTAGTTCTCACCCTCCACCCGGTCCCGCAGCGACTGCAGCGCCGGGCCGTTGATCGTTTCTGGGTTGTAGGCGATCCACACCGCACCGTGCTCCAGAGCGTGGACCATGTTCTCGCTGCGCACCGGCTGCTCGTAGACCATCCCGTTGCAGGCCGCCCAGACCGTGTCGTGTGGTCCACCGAAAGGAGGGCTGCGGTCGTAGGCGACCCGCTGGTCGGCACTGATGTGGCCGGGGCCTTCACCATAGTTCTCGACGACGACGCCCTGGATCTGGGTCGAGGGGTCCTTGTTGTCGGCGGTGGGGATGAAGGCGCGACGGTCCTCGTACCGGGTGAAAAGGTAACCGAAAATGCCGGCCGCGAACACCAGGATGGCCAGCACCGCCGCTACCGTGCCCCAAGGCTTGGGTTTGGTCGCAGTCACCACCGAACGCGCGTTGCGCACCGCCTTACTGCTCTTGCCACTAGGCATGCCTGGTCTGGTCCTTGTTCACCCGGGGTCATGGACGGCCGCCAGTCTAGTGATCCGTCGCTGCAGGCCTCCCGACCGGTTGGCCGATCGGGCCCGCCCGCTACCTAGACTCGTCAGCGTGACCCCCGCTGCGCTCGCCGACCTGGTCCGATCCGTCGCCCATGACGTGCTCGCCAGTCGTGGCGTCGACGCCACGGCGTTGTCGGCGACTGTGACCGTTGAGCGACCCCGGGATCCTGAGCACGGTGACTACGCGACCAACGTCGCCTTGCAGGCGGGAAGCAAGGCGGGAGTGCCACCGCGGGAGTTGGCCCACTGGCTGGCGCAGGAATTGGCCCAGCGCCGCGGGGTGCACTCCGCCGAGGTCGCCGGTCCCGGCTTCCTCAACCTGCGGCTGGCGCCGGACGCCAAGGGCGAGACCGTCAAGCAGGTACTCGCCACCGGAAAGCGCTTCGGTGCTCTTCAAGGGCTGCCAACTCCCCGGTTGGCAGCCCTTGAAGAGCTACCAACGGTGCAGTACGCGCACGCCCGGCTGGCCGCACTGGCCCGCCACGCTGCCGACCTCCGGATCAGCTGCGAGGACGTGCAGCTGGAGCTCCTGGACCACCCGCATGAAGTGGACTTGATCGGCATGCTGGGCGAGTTTCCGCGCATCGTGGCCGCGGCAGTTGATCTACATGAGTCCCGCGCGCTGGTGCACTACCTCGAGCAGCTCACCGCCGCCTACCACCGGTTCGACACCAGCTGCCGCGTGCTGCCGATGGGCGACGAGCAAGACGAACCATCGGATCCGCGCCACGTCGCCCGGCTGGCGCTGTGCCGGGCGACCCGGCAGGTA
>JBOHFX010000160.1:0-28832 GCA_050699875.1 Pseudonocardiaceae bacterium | reverse complement strand
GCCCTCACTCCGATCGTGAGTGAGGGCCATCCGCCGTTTGGCCGCCGCCCGCCGAGTTCTCCGCGCTTGAGTCTGGAGCAGGTAGCCGACTCCTGTGGAGGGTTCGGCCGCATCGACGCCGCACCTCCGCTCACGTGGAGTTATGTTCAGTGTGGCTTCATAGTCTCGAACGGGGCGCGGTAGTGCTCGAAGGAAGTTGTGTTGACACAGGGTAAGCGAGGGTGTACGACTGATGGTGTCGGTCTTGGCCAGTCAGAGTCGGTGTGATTGGCCGGGGAGGTGTGGGGACACCTCCGTGCAGGGGGTAAGGCCGCTTCGGGGTGACATGGGGGGCGTTTGCTACCTCCTTCCACCTGTCGCGAGCGGGTTCAACCCCAGTTCGTCCTGGGAAGCAGAGGTTCCCAGGAAAGGCGAAAGAGGGAGGATGCATGACTGTCTCGGGGATTTTCCAGTCCGGCTACGGCCGCCACGACCATGACGAGTGGTACGAGAAGTACTACGACCACTACGACCACTGGTACCACCACCGCAAGCACCACCACAAGCACTACAAGCACTACAAGAAGCACGACGACGACTGCTGATCCGAGCTCGACAGTGGGCTTCACCCCTTCCAGCAGGGGTGAAGCCCACCGCGGCTGTTTCAATTGAAAGGTTCAGAACCACCGTTCAAGGATGAGCGCAAGGCCGTCCTCGGAGTTGCCCGCGGTGATTTCGTCGGCGGATTCAAGCACAGTGGAATGGGCGTTGGCCATCGCCACCCCGTGCCCCGCCCACTGCAGCATCGACAGGTCGTTGGGCATATCGCCCAGGGCAAGGACATCGGTGGCCGCGATATCCAGTTCACCCGCCAGCCGGGCCAGCCCAGTGGCCTTGGTGACACCGGGCGCGGAGAGCTCTATCAAGCCGTGGCCGGTGGAGTACGTGACATCCAGTTGGGACCCGACAAGCTCGCGTACCGCGGCCGCCATCACGTCACTGCTCACACCCGGTTGGCGGACCAGCAGCTTGATCGCCGGTCGGCCCAGCAGAATGTCGCGCGGGGCATCGGCGGAGTCCGCACCCGGCCAGGGGTGCGTGTAGCCCGGTTCGGCAAGGAACTGGTCAGCCCCGTTCACCGCGGCACTGCGGGTGGGCAGCTCGACCGCAAGCTTGGCGCCCGGTAGGGCGGTGGCCACCACGTTCGCCGCGTCACGTAGCTGTAGTGGATCCAGTGTCACCGAATAGCTGACTTCGTCGGTGGCGGCGTCGTAAAGCACCGCGCCGTTGGCACACACCGTTGGTCCGGCGTGTCCGAGTTGTTCAATGATCTGCGGGATCCACCGCGGCGGTCGCCCAGTCACCAGCACGAACGGCACCCCAGCAGCCACCACCCGGTGCACCGCCGTCCGGGTGCGTTCGGAGACCCGATCCATCGGATCCAGCAACGTCCCGTCCACGTCCGACGCAACCAACCGCGGCCTACGGTGCATGCCCTCGACCCTACGTCCAGCAATTCGCTGGCTCGGCGGGGTCAGCCGTACGTCGTCACCCCGCTGAACGCGGTTTCGCCTCAATGAGGTCGAGGCCCCCGAGGGCGGGTTGGAGTGCCGTGGGGACCTGGACTGAGCCGTCGGGAAGCTGGTGGTTCTCCAGGATGGCGACGAGCCATCGGGTGGTGGCCAGCGTGCCGTTGAGAGTGGCTGCGACCTGCGGGCGGCCGTCGGGGTCGCGGTAGCGGATGTTCAGCCGGCGGGCTTGGAAGGTGGTGCAGTTCGAGGCGGAGGTGAGCTCGCGGTAGGCCTGCTGGGAAGGCAGCCAGGCTTCGCAGTCGAACTTGCGGGCCGCTGAGCTGCCCAGGTCCCCAGCCGCCACGTCGATCAGCCGGTAGGGCACCTCGATCGCGGCGAGCATCTGCTCCTCCCAGTCCAGCACGCGCTGGTGCTCGGTCTCGGCGAGCTCGGGCCGGCAGTAGACGAACATCTCGACCTTGTCGAACTGGTGCACCCGGATGATGCCGCGGGTGTCCTTTCCGTAGGAGCCGGCTTCCCGGCGGAAGCACGACGACCAACCGGCGTAGCGCAACGGCCCGCCGGACAGATCGAGGATCTCCCCGGCGTGGTATCCGGCCAGCGGCACCTCCGAGGTCCCCACCAGGTAAAGGTCGTCGTCGCGGAGCCGGTACACCTCTGCGGCGTGCGAACCGAGGAATCCGGTGCCCTCCATGATCTCCGGGCGGACCAGCACCGGCGGGATCATCAGGGTGAACCCGGACGCCACCGCGCGGGACGCGGCCAGCTGTAGCAGCCCGAGCTGAAGCTGCGCGCCCAGCCCGGTGAGGAAGTAGAAGCGCGCCCCGGACACCTTCGCGCCGCGCTCGGTGTCGAACAGGCCCAGAGCGGTACCCAGCTCCAGGTGGTCGCGCGGGTCGAAGTCCCATTCCGGTGGCGACCCGACGTGCTTGAGCACGACGTAGTCGTCTTCCCCACCCGCTGGCACCCCGTCCACAACCAGGTTGGACACCGCGCGATGGGCGGCTTGGAGTGCCTCCTCGGCGCCGGCCTGTTCGGCTTCGGCGAGCTTGACGTCCGCGGCGAGCTGCCTGGCGTGGCCGAGCAACTCGGCACGCTCGCCGCCACGGGCCCGACCGACCTGCTTGCCCAGCGTCTTCTGCTCGGCGCGCAATGAGTCGGCGGCGGCGATGGCCTTGCGCCGCCGCTCGTCAGCGGCGATCAGCGCATCAACGGCGTCGGTGTCCTCGCCGCGGGCCCGCTGCGAGGCGCGCACCCGGTCCGGGTCCTCCCGCAGCACCTTGAGATCGATCACGGCCCGTCAGCCTAGCCCGGGCCGGCGGTCGAGCTCGGCGGCGGCCTCCAGCAGCATCCAGCCCGACAGCTGCACCGAAAGGTCACGCTCGGCCAGGCCCGGGCCGGGTGGCCGCGCGGGCACCGTCCACTGCGGACCGAATACCGGTCCGCCGTCGGCGACTCCCCGGTTGCGCCAGGCCGCCTCGGCGGAGTCCAGCACCAGGCGTGCCGCCGTCTTGCCGTCTGGCAGGGCGCCCGCGGCGAGCGTCAGGTAGCGGACCAGGATGCCGCTGAACAGCCCGCCGTCGCCCCCACCCTGCCCGCGCAGCACGCCGGTGTCGGTGAGGTGCTCGGCGACCGCGTGCACCGTCGCGTCGGCCTGCTGCCACCACCGCGGCGCGCCCGTGGCGATGCCCAGCTCGACGCAGGCTCCGAGCAGTACGCCCTGGCAGTAGGTATAGAAGGTCCGCTCCACGGCGCGGACCGACCCGTCCGGGTCCACCCGCGCGCCGTCGAAGATCAGTCCGGTGCTCGGGTCGATCAGGTGCTCCAGCATCCAGTCCACCAGGGACGCGGCGATACCCAGATTCCCGCGCCGGGCGTAGAAGATCGCCGTCGGGCCGGTGGCCGGAACGTTGACGAAATCGTCACCGACTCGCCACCGCATCCCCCCGCTGGGTCCCCGGCCGAATCGCAACCGGTGCATGATGGCCTGCTCCGCACCCGGCTTGCGTATCCCGGCCAGCGTCGCACTGCGCTGCAACGCCAGACCCAGCCAGGCGATGTCGTCGTAGTAGCGGTTGACCCAGCCCGTGACGTTGCGTACCCGGACGCCGCGGACCAGTGCTGCGACGGTGTCGCGCCGCCACTGTGTGGGGGCGCGGTGGTAGGCGTCGAGGGTGCAGTCCAGCAGATGCGCCTGCCACCAGTAGTGCCAGCGGGTCGATCGGCCGGGCCAACCGGCCCGGCCCAGCCGGGCGTCCGGCAGTGCCCACAGCCAGCGAAGGTGCCGGGTGTGCACCGCCCGCTCGGCCGCCGCCGCCCGGCCCGCCCACACGCTCACCAGGCGACCTCGAGATCGGCGTGCTCGCGGATCCAGGCGTGCATCGCGATTCCGGCGGCGACCCCGGCGTTGATCGACCGGGTGGAGCCGAATTGGGCAATCGAGATCGTCAACGCGGCCCCTTCCCGGGCTTGCGCGGACAGACCTGGGCCTTCCTGCCCGAACAGCAGGACGCAACGCTGCGGCAGGCGGGCTGTCTCCAACCGAAGCGCGCCCGGAGCGTTGTCCACGGCCACCACGGTCAAACCCGCCGTGGCCGCGTACCCGAGCAGCTCAGCGATGTCGTCATGGTGGCGCAGGTGCTGGTAGCGGTCGGTGACCATGGCGCCACGGCGATTCCACCGGCGGCGGCCCACGATGTGCACCTCGGCCGCCGCGAAGGCGTTCGCGGTGCGGACCACGGTGCCGATGTTGTGATCGTGGCCGAAGTTCTCGATCGCGACATGCAGCGGGTGGCGGCGGGTGTCCTGATGCGCGATCACCGCATCGCGGCGCCAGTAGCGGTAGGCGTCGACGACATTGCGGCAGTCCCCGTCGCGCAGCAGCTCGGGGTCGTAGCGGGGATCCTCGGGCCATGGCCCTGGCCATGGCCCGAGGCCCACCTGCTGGCCCCACTCCGTGGGGCCTTGTGCGGGGGAAACCGTGTTCCCAGTCACGACAGCTCCCCGAAGCTCAGCACTGCGCGGTAGGGCAGCCCGGCCGCTTCGATCGCCTCCCGGGCCCCGGTGTCCCGATCCACCACGGTGGCCACGCCGACGACATCCGCGCCTGCCTCGCGCAGTGCCGCCACCGCGGTGAGCACTGAGGTGCCGGTGGTGGAGGTGTCCTCCACGGCAAGCACCCGGCGGCCGGTGACACTCGGGCCCTCGATGCGCCGCTGCATCCCGTGCTGTTTGGTCGCCTTGCGTACCACGAAGGCGTCCACCGGTGGGCCGGCCGTGTGCAGCACCGCGGTGGCGACCGGGTCGGCACCCAGCGTCAAGCCGCCCACCGCCTGGTAGGACCAGTCGGCCGTCAGCTCGCGGATCAACCGCCCGATCAACGGCGCAGCCTCGTGGTGCAGCGTGACGCGGCGCAGGTCGACGTAGTAGTCGGCCTGCGCCCCCGAGGACAGCGTGACCCGCCCATGCACCACCGCCAGCTCTCGCACCAGCGCCGCCAGCCGGGCTCGCGCCACCTCGCGATGGGTTCTCATATGCGGTCCCGGGTGCGGCCGGCGAGGCGCCGGACCAGAGCGCGGGGAAGAACGTCCACCAGCCCCACCAGGGCCCGGTACTGCAGGCCCGGCACCGAGATGGTGCGCCCGCGTCGAAGGTCGGCCAGGCAGTCCCGGACGACGGCGTCGGCGTCCAGCCAGAACGCCGAAGGGCTCCCCGTCATGTCCATACCGGCACGGGCATGGAACTCGGTGCGGACGTACCCGGGGCACAGCGCGAGCACCTGAACCCCGGTGCCGGCCAGCGCCACCGCCAGGCCCTCAGACAACATCGTCACGTACGCCTTGCTCGCGCCGTAAGTGGAGCCACGGCCGGGCAGGAAACTCGCCACGCTGGACACGTTGATCACCGCGCCGCGCCCGGCGCGCACCATGCCCGGTAGTGCAGCGTGGGTCAGCCGCAGCACGCTGGTCACGTTGACATCCAGCTGAGCCTGCAGGTCGGCGATGTCGGCATCGATGAACCCGGTGCCGAGCCCGAACCCCGCATTGTTCACCAGCAGGTCCACCGGCGGCCCGGTACGCAGCCGCTGCTCGACCAGCTCCCGCTCACCGGCGTTGGCCAGATCGGTGGGCAACACCTCGACGTTCACCCCGTGCCGCTGCGACAGTTCGGCAGACAACCGCTGCAGCCGCTCCCGGTCCCTCGCGACGAGCACCAGGTCGTACCCCTCGGCGGCCAGCCTCCGGGCGAAGGCCGCCCCGATTCCGGCAGTGGGCCCGGTAATCACCGCAGTCGGCATACTCCGCAGGCTAGCCCCGGTAGGTGAGCCGGCGGAGCAGGACTTCGGCCGGGCCTCGGTAGTTGCGGCGGCTCATCACGTTGGCGAGAAGTACGGTCAGGACCCAAGTCACCGCCGCCAGTAACGCGGTGGCCGCGATCCCCAACCGGTTGCCCAGACCACCGCCGTACGCGGCCAGCACCGCGACGAAAGCCACCGACTGCAGCAGGTAGCAGGTCAACGACCGCTGCCCACAGGCGGCCAGTGCGGCGACCACCGGGGCGGGCCGGTCCCGTTCACCGACCCGGGCTCCGACGCGAATCGCGACGAGCCCGGCGATCGCGGCGTAGCCGATCCCGCCTGCGTACCCGGTCACCGTATGCACCATGCCCGCGAGCGCTACCTCCCACGTCGATGGCTGAGGCCACCATGAAGCCGCCATCAGCGCCAGTGGCAGCCCGCCGACGGCGGCCAGCCCGACGCCGAGCACCGCGGCGCGTAGCAGGAGCCGGTGGTGCCGCTCGGGTTCGTCGAGCAGCCGCCGTCGCGCCGCCCAGACCCCGAACAGCAGCGCGGGAAGGACAAGGAAAAGCGCCAAGATGGCGGTCAGCAGCGCCCACTCCAGGGCCCGGACTCCCGCTGCGGCCAGCGGGTCGGTGGTGACCATCGACGCCAGGAAGGCCTTCGCGCCCTCCGGCGCCGGCAGGCTCATCAGCGCGCCGAACGCCACGGTCGGGACGGTCCATACCCCGATAATGATCAGCAGTGTCCGGTCGCTGGCCCGGACCACCAGACCCGCCAGCAGGATTGCGAGCAGCCCGTAGGCGCCAAGGATGTCCCCGGAGAACAGCAGCAGCGCATGCAGGAAACCGAAGATGATCAGCCACCCGCCACGCTTGCGGACGAGCCTGCGGACTACCACCTCGTCTACCCCGCGGCTGGTCTGCCTGCGCAGCAACTGGACGATGCCGTAGCCGAACAAGGCAGCGAACATGGGATATGCCCGACCGTCCACAAAGGTCATCTGCAGCAGCACGACCAGCCGGTCGGCAATCGAGTCCGGGATCGGGTACCCACGCACGCCGATGGCGTGTCCGTAGAGGTAGACGTGGGCATTCGCCAGCGCGATGAGCAGCAGCATCGCGCCCCGCGCCAGGTCCGGCGCCAGCGACCGCTTCGACACCTCCACGGGGTTGATCGGGCCAGGGCCGATCGAACCTGTACTGACGGCGCCGGGATCCGGCATGATCTTCCTCCAAGCCCTCCCCTCGACGACGTAACTACGGTCACGACCCGGCTGCCCGGGTCCGGCCCCAACGCTACCTGTCAAGCCGCGGGGCGTACGTGGAGAGCACGCCCACTACTTATGGGCCGGTGGTGATGAGTCGACGAAGTCGGTGGGCTCATCAGCCTTGCCGAGGTCGGCGGTGTCGAGCAACTCGGCGATCTCGTCGAGGGCGCGTAGCAGCCGCTCCAACCTCGTGGGCGTGGCCGCACACGGTGCCGCGGCCAGTACCCAGTCTCGCTCCAGCCAAGCGACCGGAATGTCGGGGCCCAGCGTGTTGACCGCGAAGACCAGCTCGTGGTCGATCAGCGGGCGAGCTCGGTCCAGATCAGTGACCAGGGCGACCCGATCGCCGACGGGGCCGAGCACGGCCAGGTCGGGATCCTGCGGTAATGGCCGATCTGGTAGCCACATCTCAACGACCAGATCACCGGCGTGCACCCGCCGCTGCACCGCAACCACCACGCCGGAGATCTGGCCGCCCTGCTCGTGGTCGAATACCTGCACCAGACGGCGACCCAGTGGGGTGAAAAAGCTACCGATCACAAGATCCTTGGCCAGCCCCGCGCCACCTCGAGCGATCACACCGTGGCGCCAGCGATCGACCAACACCGGGTCGGACAGCACGAACCGCCACCCGCGCAGCGCCGCCCAGCGCCGCCGCTCCCGTTGGTTCGCGGTTCGGTGTCCCCGATCGAGCGCCAGCAGCGCGACCCCGGCGGTAGCGGCCAATCCGGCGATCACGAACCACACCCACGACGAAAATGCTGCTAACACCGGACGAGCGTAGTCCGGCATTGCGCCCGTTCCGGTCAGCACACGCCGTGCTGGTTCGCACGGCGGAGCAGGAGCCCGTAGCCCCTCACGCGCGGGTGACCGTGAGTGCGCCTGTGCCCCCACCGGCACTGCGGTCCAGGTCGACCCGGACGGTGTCGCCGTCGGTGATCTCGCCGGCCAGTAGCGCGTGGGCGAGCTGGTCACCGATCGCCGTCTGTACCAGCCGGCGCAACGGGCGCGCCCCGTAGAATGGGTCGAACCCGTTCATCGCCAGCCACTCCTTCGCCGCGTCGCTGACGTCCAATTGCAGGCGCCGAGCGGCCAGCCGCTTGGCCAGCGACCCGATCTGGATGTCCACGATCGACGTCAGCTCCGCGGTGGACAGCGAGTGGAACACCACCAGATCGTCAAGCCGGTTCAGAAACTCGGGCTTGAAGTGCCGGCGCACGGTTGCGAGCACCGCGTCTGTCTGCTGGCTCTCGTCGAGTGTCGCGTCGGCGAGTGCGGCCGAGCCCAGGTTCGAGGTGAGCACCAGGATGGTGTTGCGGAAATCCACCGTGCGGCCCTGCCCGTCGGTCAACCGGCCGTCGTCGAGCACCTGCAGCAACACGTCGAAGACGTCGGAGTGGGCCTTTTCCACCTCGTCGAGCAGCACCACGCTGTAGGGCCGGCGGCGGACCGCCTCGGTGAGCTGCCCGCCCTGGTCGTAGCCGACGTATCCGGGCGGGGCCCCGACCAGCCGGGCCACCGAGTGCTTCTCGGAGTACTCGCTCATGTCGATGCGCACCATGGCGCGCTCGTCATCGAACAGAAACGCCGCCAGCGTCTTGGCCAGCTCGGTCTTGCCGACCCCGGTGGGCCCCAGGAACATGAACGACCCGGTGGGACGATCTGGGTCGGCGACGCCGGTGCGGGCCCTGCGCACCGCATCGGAGACGGCACGCACCGCCTCGGCCTGGCCGACCACCCGGTGGGTCAGCGCCTCCTCCATCCGGAGCAACTTGGTGGTCTCGCCCTCCAGCAGCCGTCCCGCCGGGATCCCGGTCCAGGAGCTGATCACGTCGGCTATGTCGTCAGAGCCGACCTCCTCTTTGATCATCACTTCGGGGTCGCGTGCCGCGGCGGTGGCCTCGGCGAGTTGGCGTTCCAGCGCGGGGATCTTGCCGTAGCGCAGCTCCGCCGCCCGGCCGAGATCACCGTCGCGCTCGGCGCGCTCAGATTCACCCTTCAGTTGCTCGAGCTGCTCCTTGAGCTCCCGGGTGGTCTCGATCGCGGTCTTCTCGATGTGCCAGCGGGTGGTCAGCTCGGCCAGCCGCTCCCGGCGGTCGGCCAGCTCGGCCCGCAACGCCGCCAGGCGCTGCAACGAGGCCGGGTCGGACTCCTTGTCCAGCGCCATCTCCTCGATCTCCAGGCGACGCACCGCGCGCTCCACCTCGTCGATCTCCACCGGCCTCGAGTCGATCTCCATCCGCAAGCGGGAGGCCGCCTCGTCGACCAGGTCGATCGCCTTGTCCGGCAGGAACCGCGCGGTGATGTACCGATCGGACAGGGTCGCGGCGGCGACCAGCGCGGCGTCGGTGATCCGCACGCCGTGGTGCACCTCGTAGCGCTCTTTGAGCCCTCGCAGGATGCCGATGGTGTCCTCAACCGAGGGTTCACCGACGAGCACCTGCTGGAAACGCCGCTCCAGCGCGGCGTCCTTCTCGATGTGCTGGCGGTACTCCTCCAAGGTGGTCGCACCGACCATCCGCAACTCGCCGCGGGCCAGCATCGGTTTGATCATGTTGCCGGCGTCCATCGCGGACTCCCCGGTGGCCCCGGCGCCGACGATGGTGTGCAGCTCGTCGATGAACGTGATGACCTGGCCGGCCGAATCGGTGATCTCCTTGAGGACGGCCTTGAGCCGCTCCTCGAACTCGCCGCGGTACTTCGCGCCGGCCACCATCGAGCTCAAGTCCAGCGCGACGACCCGCTTGCCGCGCAGCGACTCCGGCACGTCACCGTCGACGATCCGCTGGGCCAGCCCCTCGACGATGGCGGTCTTGCCCACGCCCGGTTCGCCGATGAGCACCGGGTTGTTCTTGGTGCGCCGGGACAGCACCTGCAGCACCCGGCGGATCTCGGCGTCGCGGCCGATCACCGGGTCTAGCTCACCGGCGCGGGCCCGCTCGGTGAGATCCAGCCCGTACTTGGCCAACGCTTTGTAGGTGCCCTCCGGCTCCGGGCTGGACACCCGGGCCGACCCTCTGACCGACTGGAACGCTTCTTTCAGGGCGTCCGGGGTGGCGCCGTGCCTGTGTAGCAACTGCCCGACCGCGCCGCTGTGCCCCGCACCGTTCTGGGCCGCGAGTCCGACGAGCAGATGCTCGGTGGAGACGTGCGAGTCGCCCATCTCGATCGCCAGGCTTTGGGCGTACGCGAACGCCTTGAGCGCCTGCCGGTCGAACATCGGCGCGGCCACGGTCGAACCAGTGGCCGAGGGCAGGCGCTGGGTGATCCCGTCCAACTCGGTCCGGATCGCGGTGGCGTCCGCACCCACCGCCGCCAGCAACGGCGCCGCGATGCCGTCGGCCTGCGCAAGCAGCGCCCCCAGCAGGTGCGCCGACGTCACATCGGGGTTCCCTGCCATTGATGCGGCCTGCACCGCTGAGGAGATGGCGGCCTGCGTCTTGGTGGTGGGGTTGAAGGAGTCCATCCTCGAAGCGTTCCCTCCGCTGTGTCGTCTCAACTACGTCGGCTTGTGGATACGTCTGCACGGGTTCAACGTGAGAAAAGTTGAGTGTGTTCCGCTCAACATTCAATCCGGTGGTACGGCGCACCGTAGCGGCAGCTCAGGTCGTGCCATACCATTTCGCCGCAGCGCTCACCGGCCAGCTGAATGGACACATCCCACATGCGAAGGGAGCGGCAGGGCAAAGGTCCGGCCGGAGGGCGTTAAGGTTCCGCAACCCTCGGGAATTTTCATCGCCCGCGGCGGGTTCCTGCTCGCCATCCACCCTGGAGAAGACGCTCCTCAAACCATGACAGCTGACGCCGTGGGGAGCCGAGTGCCCCTCCCCGACCGCCACCCGTACCGCTCAGGTACGGCCGTGGTCATGGTGCGGCTGATCCGCGAGAGCTTCGCACAGATCCAGTCGCGCACCGGGGAGGTCACCCAGTTCTTCTACGCGATGTTGTTCGCGATGGCTCCAGCCACCCGTGAACTGTTCGCGGCGAACATGGAGGTGCAGCGCAGCCGGTTCTTCCGTGCCCTGGTGCACATCGTGCAGAACGTCGACCGACCTGACGAGCTGGTGCCGTTCCTGCGCCAGCTCGGTCGGGACCACCGCAAGTTCGGTGTGCTGGCGCAGCACTACGACGTAATGGGCACTGCCCTGGTGACCGCGCTGAAGCAGTATTCAGGTTCAGCGTGGACACCCCAGGTGGAGAAGGCGTGGCGGGATGCCTACGGTTTGATCGCCAAGACGATGCTGGAGGCTGCCGAGGCCGACGCCGCCCCCGCGTGGTGGACCGCTCGGGTCATCGATCACCAGCGGCTGACCTGGGACCTGGCGGTGGTGCGGGTCACCCCCGATCGGCCGGTGCCATACCGGGCCGGGCAGTACGTCAGCGTGGAGACACCTCAGCGGCCGCGCCTGTGGCGCTACCTGTCTCCGGCGAACACCCCGCGCCCGGACGGATCGATCGAGTTCCACATCCGCGCCGTGCCGGGCGGCTCGGTCAGCCGGTCGATCGTCGGTCACACCCAGGTCGGCGACACCTGGCGGATCGGTGCGCCGATGGGCGTCATGACAGTGGATCGGAAATCCGGCCGGGATGTGGTGATGGTCGCCGGCGGCACCGGCACAGCGCCCATGCGCGCCATCCTCGAAGAGCTCAGCCAGTGGGGGGACAACCCGCAGGTGACCATGTTCGCCGGTGGGCGCAGCCGTGCCGACCTGCCTGACCTCGACACGCTCAATGCCATGACCACCACGAATCCCTGGTTGCGGGTGATCCCGGTGGTCGAAACGTCACCGCGGATGGCCGGGTTCGAGCGCGGCACGCTCGCCGATGTGGTCACGCGCTTCGGCGCCTGGGCCGACCGGGACGTGTTGATCTGCGGCTCCCCCGCGATGATCCGAGCCACCGTGTCCCGGATGCTCGTCGCCGGCACCCCGCTGGACCGGATCACCTATGACCCGTTCACCCTCGACTAGGGGCTACCTGCGGGGGCGCCAGATGACCAGTGCGGTGTCGTCGGGGCGAACCGGGACCAGATCACGCCGGTAGGAGGCGTGCACCGCCGCAGTGGCTTGCTCGGCGACGGCGTGGGCCCGGGCCAGCTCAGCGTGGGCCTCGTCGAGCTCGTCAGCCAGCTCGGCCAGCCGGGACCGAAGCGCCGCCACCTGGTTCTCCAGGTCGATGATCCGCTTGATCCCGGCGAGGTTGACCCCATGGTCCTGGGACAACCGCTGCACCTCTTGCAGCAGCGCGATGTCACGAGCGGAGTAGCGCCGCCCACCCCCAGGGCTACGGCCGGGGCTGACCAGCCCCAACCGGTCGTAGCTGCGCAGGGTCTGCGCGTGCAACCCGGCCAGCTGGGCCGCAACGGAGATCACGAAAACCGGGGTGTCATGGTCTGCACCCGGTGGCGGAGGGGGGATCATCGGGTCGCCCCCGAACCCTCGACGCGAGTGAACAGGTCGGCCCGCGGGTCCTCACCGGCCGTGGCCTGAGCGTAGGCCGCCAGCGCGTCCTTGGCGCCCCGACCCAGCTTGGTGGGGACGTCGACCTGCAAGGTCACCAGGAGATCACCGATCTGCCCGTTGCGCCCGGCGATGCCCCTGCCGCGGACCCGCAGGGTACGACCGCTGGCGGTGCCCGCAGGTACCTTGAGCGACACGGAGCCATCCAGGGTGGGCACGGTCAGCTTCGTGCCCATGACCAGCTCAGGGAACGACACCGGCACCGTCACGGTGAGGTCGTCACCGGAGCGCCCGAACACCCGATGCGGCGTGACGTGCACCAGCACGTACAGGTCGCCGGCCGGCGCACCACGCATGCCCGGATCGCCCTGACCGGCCAGCCTGATCCGCTGACCATCGGCGACCCCGGGGGGGATCCGCATGGTCAGCGATCGGAACCGGTTGGACACCCCGCGACCACCGCACTCGGTACAGGGGTCATCGATGATCCGGCCGGTGCCACGGCAGTCCCGGCACGGCTCGGAGAAGGCGAACGCGCCCTGGCTGCGGGTGATCAGTCCAGTACCGCTGCACGCCGAGCAGTCACGTGGAATGGTGCCGGCGCGGGCCCCGGTGCCGCCACAACTGCCGCAGTTGGCCGGGCTGGACAGCCGGATCGGCACGGTGGCGCCGCGGACCGCCTCGGCAAAGTCGATCCGCACCTCGGTCTCGACGTCGGTGCCACGCCGCGGGCGGCTGGCCCCGGTGTTGCCGTACCCCGGGTTGCCGTACCCGGCCGTGCCTGCGCCACGGTTGGCGAACAGCCCGCCGAGCAGGTCGCCGAGACCTCCCGGGTCACCGGCCCGGCCGGTCGTCGCCGTTCCGAACAGGTCACCGAGGTCGAACCCACCGGGACCGCCGAACCCGGCACCGCCGGCTCGGAAACCGCTGTTGAACACGCTGCGTGCCTCGTCGTATTGCTTGCGCTTGTCCGCGTCCGAGAGCACTCCATAGGCCTCGGACACCGACTTGAAACGCGCCTCGGCTTTTGAGTCACCGGGATTGGCGTCCGGGTGCAGCTCCCGGGCCAGCTTGCGGTACGAGCGTTTGATCTCGTCAGCAGACGCGGTGGAGGAAACGCCCAGCTCTGCGTAGAAATCTTTTTCAATCCACTCCCGGGCGCTCACCGGACCCCTCCTCTCGCATCAATTGTCCCGCAGTTGTTCCGCGTCACCAAACGGTGCTGGGTCTCCCAACGGGTCCGTCAACCGGTCCCCCAGCAGCTCCGTACCACCAGTTGACACGGTGTCAGCCGGCACGGTCTCGCCTTCGGCGTCGGTCACCGCCACCATCGCCGGACGCAGTACTCGCTCGCCAAGGCGGTAGCCGCGGCGCAGCACCGCCGTGACGGTCGGCTTATCGACGTCCGGGCCCGTGTTGTGCTGGACGGCCTCGTGCACCACCGGGTCGAAACCCTCACCGACGGCGCCGAAGGGCTCCAGCCCCTGCCCGTGGAGCGCGGCCACCAGCTTCTCTGCCACCGCCTTGAACGCCCCGGACAGGTCACCGTGCTGCTGCGCGCGCTCGATGTCGTCAAGCACGGTGAGCAGCTGTCCGGCGACCTGCGCCTTGGCCACGTCGATCACGAGCTGGCGGTCGCGGTCCACCCGGCGGCGGTAATTGCTGTACTCGGCGGAGATCCGCTGCAGGTCGCCGGTTCGCTCGTCCAGCTGAGCCTGCAAGGCGTCCAGCTCAGCCGCCTGCGCTGGAACACCGGCGGTGCTGAGGCCGCCCTCGTCCGCTCCGACGCTGCCGGCGGTGGGTTGCTCCTGCTCCACCGCCGGCGGTACCCGAACCTCACCGGTCACCGGATCGATCCTCCGATTGTCTCGCACCACGACCCTGGGCTGCTCCTCACCGGCAGCGCCATCACCGAAGCTGCCATCGCCGTGGCTCACCTCTTGCCGCTCCCGGGCTCCTCGTCGACGATCTCGGCGTCGACGACGTCGTCAGCGCCCGATGAGGCGCCCGGGCGCCCGTCGGAGGAGCCTGCCGGCCCGCCGGCGGCCGCACCGTCAGCCGGGCCGGTCGCCGCGGCGTCGGCGTACAGCGCCTGACCCATCGCCTGGGACTCAGTGGCGAGCTTCTCCATCGCGGTCCGGATGGCCACGGTGTCGGTGCCCTTGAGCGCCTGCTGGGCATCGCCCAGCGCGGCGTTCACCTTGTCCTTGACGTCAGAGGGCAGCTTGTCATCGTTGTCCTTGACGAACTTCTCGGTCTGGTAGACCAGCGACTCGGCCTGGTTGCGAGTCTCGGCCTCCTCCCGGCGCTGGCGGTCCTCCTCGGCGTGCTCCTCGGCGTCGCGCATCATCCGGTCGATGTCGTCCTTGGGCAGCGCGGACCCACCGGTGATCGTCATGGCCTGGCTCTTGCCAGTGCCCTTGTCCAATGCCGAGACGTTGACGATGCCGTTGGCGTCGATGTCGAAGGTGACCTCGATCTGCGGCACGCCACGCGGTGCCGGCGGCAGCCCGGTCAACTCGAACATGCCGAGCTTCTTGTTGTACGCCGCGATCTCCCGCTCGCCCTGGAACACCTGGATCTGCACGCTCGGCTGGTTGTCATCGGCCGTCGTGAAGATCTCGCTGCGCTTGGTGGGAATGGTCGTGTTGCGCTCGATGAGCCTGGTCATCACGCCACCCTTGGTCTCGATACCCAGCGACAGCGGGGTGACATCGAGCAGCAGAACGTCCTTGACCTCGCCCTTGAGCACACCAGCCTGTAATGCCGCCCCCACGGCGACTACTTCATCAGGGTTGACGCCCTTGTTCGGCTCCTTGCCGCCGGTCAGCTCCTTGACCAGGTCGTGCACTGCCGGCATCCGGGTGGAACCACCGACCAGCACCACGTGATGGATCTGCCCGACCGAGATGCCGGCGTCCTTGATGACGTTGCGGAACGGGGCGCGGCAGCGGTCCAGCAGGTCTGCGGTGATCCGCTGGAACTCCGCGCGGGACAGCGTCTCGTCGAGGAACAGCGGGTTCTTGTCGGAGTCAACGGTGATGTAGGGCAGGTTGATCGTCGCGGTGGACTGGCTGGACAGCTCGATCTTGGCCTTCTCGGCGGCCTCGCGCAGCCGCTGCATGGCCATCTTGTCCCTCTTCAGGTCGATGCCCTGCGACGCGCGGAACTTCTCCACCAGCCAGTCGATGATCCGCTCGTCCCAGTCGTCCCCGCCGAGGTGGTTGTCCCCGGAGGTGGCGCGGACCTCGACCACTCCTTCGCCGATCTCCAGCAGCGACACGTCGAAGGTGCCGCCACCGAGGTCGAAGACCAGGATGGTCTGCTCTTTCTCGCCCTTGTCCAAGCCGTAGGCCAGCGCGGCCGCGGTCGGCTCGTTGACGATCCGCAGCACGTTCAAGCCCGCGATCTGGCCGGCCTCCTTGGTGGCCTGGCGCTGAGCGTCCTCGAAGTAGGCCGGCACGGTGATCACCGCGTCGGTCACGTCCTCACCGAGGTAGGACTCGGCGTCGCGCTTTAGCTTCATCAACACCCGGGCACTGATCTCCTGGGCGGTGTACTTCTTGCCGTCGACCGTGGTGGACCAGTCGGTCCCCATGTGCCGCTTGACCGACCGGATGGTGCGGTCCACGTTGGTGACCGCCTGGTTCTTGGCGGACTGGCCGACGAGTACCTCGCCGTTCTTGGCGAAGGCGACGACCGAGGGCGTGGTACGCGAGCCCTCCGAGTTCGCCACCACCGTGGGTTCGCCGCCTTCGAGCACGGACACGACGGAATTGGTGGTCCCTAGGTCGATGCCGACCGCACGAGCCATGTGAGCAACCCTTTCAAACTTGACTGTAACTGACTCAAGCCCCTGGGCGACTCCGCCAGCTGACTTGAGTGGATCCCGCTCAACCTATCTGATGGGCCTAACGCCTAGTACGGCGGCTGTGTTCCCACCCCGAGCGGCCTGGCCACCCCGACCGCGCTCCATGCGCCGAGTTCGACCTCAGCGCTGCTGCCCTGCACGCCGACAACGGCCATTTCGTCCAAGATCTTCTACCCGCGATCCTCATCCGCGAAGTACTTCTGCGCCGAACCCGCTGCGGCCGGGCGGGTGGCTGTTCGTCCTGGTGAGCAGCGTCTGCCTGGCATTCAGCGCCTGCTTGGAGTTCATCCAGGTCCCTTTCCCGGACGCACGACCGCCAGCTCGCCGCCATCGAGCATCGCACGCCACAGACCGACACATCCCCGGCAGCCCAACGCTGATCAGATCTTCACCAAGTAACTGATGCGCGTCGCGCAGCTTTTCGGGCTTGTGACAAGCCCTGCTGCGCCCATCAGGCGAGGGCTGCCCGGCTGGACGGCTTCGGGACCAACCGGCCCATGACACGAGCTGCGTCCAGCCAGGCGTCGATGGCCTGCTCGACCTCGGCAACAGCCCCGTGCGGGGTCAGACCATGAGCGGAGCACATTGGGAGGTCGGGGACGTCGGCGATCCAGACCTCGTCTTCGTTGCTCCAGAACACCTCGATCCGATAGCCAGGATTCATCGCTCATCCTCCAATGACCAACCATACCGTCGTATCAGGCCCGCGACCTGCCTTACCTGGTAGCGCTTGGCCTGCCCGCGCTCGACCTGGAGATTGACGAGTTCGGACACGTCCGGATGCGCGTAGACCCGGTGGCTTCCCCTACCGCCGACTTCCCGGAAGCCAGTGCCTCCACGAGGCGCACAAGGTCGTCGAAGCTCACGTTGGTGATCTCACCGCGTCGAATGCGAGCGAGGAGCAAGGTAGGGCTTCACGTCGCGAACGCTAGGGAGGAGGTACGACAACGGTGCGTCCCTCGTCGAAGGCCAGTGCCCGTCTCACCCAGTCTGTAGATCGACAATGATGTCGTGTTGACGTAGCTGCGCGCAGTGCTGGCATCCTCGCCGATCTCGGACCAGCATCTCGATGGCTTCGACGACCACGTCCGAGTACTCCTCCCACCAGCCCCGTTCGTCGACCCGGCGGCGTAGTTCGTCGAACTTCTGCGCCTGGTCGGTGCCGACGTCGAGCACTGTGACGCGGGTACCGGTTGGTCGACTTGTGGCGCTCAGAGTCAGACCGGTCCGTGCACCATCTGGCTACCACCGAGTAACTAGCCGTAATCTGCGACTAGGAACGGAGGTGGACGTCGTGATGGCAGCGCGGCTGGTTATCGGCCTGGGGCTGACTGTCCTTGCGCTCGTTCTCGCTGGTCGACGAGTGCGGTGGCTCTACGCCTTGATCCGGGCCGGGCAGCCGACGATCAGCCGCGCCGCGAACCTCAGCACGCAGCTGCGGATCCAACTGGTCGAGGTGTTCGGGCAGCGGCGACTACTGCGCTGGACGGGCCCCGGACTGGCGCACTTCTTCACGTTCTGGGGCTTCGTGATCCTCATCACGGTCTACGTCGAGGCCTATGGAGCGCTGTTCGACGAGAACTTCGCCATCCCGCTGATCGGGCGCTGGCCGGCGCTGGGCTTTCTCCAGGACTTCATCGCACTCGCCGTACTCGCGTCGATCATCGCCTTCGCCGTCATGCGAGTCCGGCAGGCCCCGGAGCGCCGGCAACGGGCATCGCGCTTCTACGGCTCTCACACCGGCGGCGCCTGGCTCATCCTGTTCATGATCTTCAACGTGATCTGGACGATGTTCCTGTTCCGCGGAACTGCCGTGACCACCGGGACTTTCCCCTACCCCTCGGGTGCGTTCGCCTCCGAAGCGGCCGGGGCGCTGCTGGCACCGCTGGGCACGGGCGCCAACGAGGTGCTGGAGACCATCGGGCTGCTGCTGCACATCGGCGTCATGCTGGCCTTTTTGATCATTGTGTTGTACTCCAAGCACCTGCACATCTTCATCGCGCCGGTCAACGTCGCTGCCAAGCGGACGCCCAAGGCGCTGGGCCCCCTGTTGCCGATGGAGTCGGGTGGCAAGGAGATCGACTTCGAGGACCCGGGTGAGGACGACGTCTTCGGTCGCGGAAAGATCGAGGACTTCACCTGGAAGGGCATGCTGGACTTCGCCACCTGCACCGAGTGCGGTCGCTGCCAGAGCCAGTGCCCGGCGTGGAACACCGGCAAGCCGCTGTCCCCCAAGCTCGTGATCATGGATCTGCGCGATCACCTGTTCGCCAAGGCGCCCTACCTCATCGGTGGCCAGCAGGTGCCAGAAGAGGTCGACGTACTGGCGCTGGCCGACAGCCCCGGGCACGTGCCCGAGTCCGGCTTCGGCCGGGTGCCCGGATCGGGTCCGGAACAGGCCGCTCGACCGCTGGTGGGCAGCGCCGAGGTCGGCGGAGTGATCGATCCGGACGTGCTGTGGTCGTGCACCACCTGCGGGGCCTGCGTCGAGCAGTGCCCGGTCGATATCGAACACGTCGACCACATCGTGGACATGCGGCGCTACCAGGTGCTGATCGAGGCGGAGTTTCCCACCGAGCTGGGCACGCTGTTCCGCAACCTGGAGAACAAGGGCAACCCGTGGGGGCAGAACCAGTCGGCCCGGATGGACTGGGCCAAGGGCTTGGACTTCGAGGTGCCGCAGCTGACCGAGGAGAAGCTGGCCGACGACGTCGAGTACCTGTTCTGGATCGGCTGCGCCGGCGCCTTTGACGACAATGCGAAGCGGACGGTGCGGGCCACCGCCGAGCTGCTGCACCACGCCGGCGTCAACTACGTCGTGCTGGGCGACGGCGAGACCTGCACCGGCGATCCAGCCCGCCGATCGGGCAACGAGTTCGTCTTCCAGCTGCTCGCGCAGCAGAACGTCGAGGTGCTCAACACCGTGTTTGAAGGCCGCGCGCCGGGGCGTCGCAAGATCGTGACGACCTGCCCGCACTGCTTCAACACCCTGGGCCGGGAATACCCGCAGCTGGACGGGCACTACGAGGTGGTGCACCACACCCAGCTGCTCAACCAGCTGGTGCGGGCGGGCAAGCTGGTGCCGGTCGCCCCCGCTGCCGGGCCTGCGATCACCTACCACGACCCGTGCTATCTGGGCAGGCACAACGACGTGTACTCACCGCCGCGTGAGCTGGTCGGCGCATCCGGTGCGCAGCTGACCGAGATGCCGCGGCACGCCGACCGTTCGATGTGCTGCGGCGCCGGTGGCGCCCGGATGTGGATGGAGGAACGCATCGGCAAGCGGGTCAACCTGGACCGGATCGACGAGGCGATCGCCACCGGGACGTCGGCGATCGCCACCGGTTGCCCGTTCTGCCGGGTGATGCTCACCGACGGCCTCACCACCCGTGAGTCCGAAGGCAGCGCCGGCCAGACCACCGAGGTCCTCGACGTCGCCCAGCTGCTCCTCGCCAGCGTCAAACGGGCCGATCCGAAACCGCCAGCCGGCTCCGAATAGCGAGTCCCACGGAGCCGAAACCGCCAATCGGCTCCGATCGCGCAGGCCGCGGGAGGTGCAACCGCTATTCGGTTCCGGATGGCATCTCGGGCTGCTTGAGCTTGGCCAGGACGGTGTCGCGGAGTTGGTTGAGCTGCGCACCTGCGGCGACGATCACCTGCGCGCCTACACCCTGCCCCTCGCGGAGCAGGCCGAGCAGGATGTGCTCGGTGCCGATGTAATTGTGACCGAGATGACGTGCCTCGCGTAACGCCAGCTCCAATACCTTCTTGGCGCGAGGAGTAAACGGTATGTGCCACTTCGGCGTTCCCTCGCCGCAACCGACGATCTGCTCAACCTCCGCCCGGGCGACGTCCAGCACGACGCCGGCATCGGCGAGAGCCTGGGCACCTGTTCCGTCCCTGTCAGCCAGCAGGCCGAGCAGGATGTGCTCCGTACCGATGTGATCATGCCGAAGCCGCCGGGCCTCTTCCTGAGCCAGCACGACAACGGAACGTGCCCGAGATGTGAAGCGAGCGAACATACCCTCTACGGAAGACGCCACGCCCTCTTTGAGCTTGCCGATCAGTGACCGCACTGCGGAGTGGCGCTGCTGGGCTGCCTGCTTGGAGACGCCGAGTGCGGTGCCGATCTGGGACCACGAGCAGCCGGCAGCCCGAGCCTCCTGGACAAAATGGTCGAGCAGCTGCTCTCCCACGTCGGCGAGTTCCTGCTGCCTGCGCGCCGCGCTGGCCAGCATCTCAAGGCAGTCGAGACTGTGAGCCTGAGCCCGGGTCTGGGCGATGAGTTCGTCAAGTGTCATGTCGTCAACTATCGCTTGACGACCCCCTGACGTCAAGAACTGATTGACGACGGGTTCAACGGCGAGTATCGACGCGCTGGAAGTTGAGGTAGGCCCGAGACGGGGTGGGTCCGCGCTGGCCCTGGTAGCGGGAGCCCGCGGCGGCGCTGCCGTACGGGTGTTCGGCGGGGCTGGAGAGCCGGAAAAGGCAGAGCTGCCCGATCTTCATCCCCGGCCACAGCGTGATCGGTAGGTTGGCCACGTTGGACAGCTCCAAGGTGATGTGGCCGGTGAAACCGGGATCGATGAAGCCGGCCGTGGAGTGGGTGAGTAAACCCAGGCGGCCTAAGCTACTTTTTCCTTCCAGCCGCCCGGCCAGATCGTCGGGCAAGGTGATCTGCTCGAACGTCGAACCGAGCACGAACTCGCCGGGGTGAAGCACGAAGGGCTCGTCACCCTCCGGCTCGACCAGCGAGGTCAGCTCGTCCTGCTGCTGCGACGGGTCGATGTGGGTGTACCTGGTGTTGACGAAAACCCGGAAGAAACGGTCCAGCCGCACGTCGATGCTTGAGGGCTGGAGCAGCTTCTCGTCGAACGGCTCGATGCCCAGGCGGCCGGCATCGATCTCGGCCCGCAGGTCACGGTCGGACAGCAGCACGTCGACACCCTAGCCATGTGCTACTGCCAACGAGTGAGACGTAAGCCACGACCAACGGATCAGGCGCAGTTCTTCAGCGCCTCCGACACGCTGGCAGCGAAAGTGAAGCGTTCTCGCAGTTCCGTGACCTGTAGTGCCCAGTTGGCGGTTTGGGAGTTGCACACCAAGCACAACTCGCGGTCTTCTCGGGTGGCGAGTTCGTTCGCCTGGATCAGCACGGACAGCCCGGGAGATCCCAGGAATCGAACATCATCAAGATCCACCACCACGACCGGTGCCGCGACCAGCTGCGCGGTCAGGAAGGTGGCCAGTTCTGGTGCGGTCATCCCATCGATCTCGCCCATTACGGTAACCACCCGGATGCCGGGACCATGCTCGGTCACCTCCAGACCCAGGATGTCGGATGACAACGGTCCTGCCATACCCAACGTGCCAGGCAATAGCGCCATCTCCATCTCCCTCCTACAGCCTCGGTGGCGCCCCGAGGGCGCCGGCATCTGCCCTGACGGCCCGATAAACCACTTCCGGCATCGTGGTGCCGCCAATTACCCATCTCACTCCGGGGTAAACCTCGGTTCTCACCGGCAGCGAGGCCCAGCCGTAGCCAAACGGAGACGAAACACTGGTCCTCTGCAACCCCACAGGCCGTGCTCGTCGCTGGCGTCCCAGTAGTCACATCGTCCCGACCGACCCCTGGCGGAACGGTACGATCCGCCGCTGAGGTGCCGGGCCACAGCCCTCCCCAAGGTCACCGACAGTGACGTCGTGACAAGGATGAGCCACTGAACCCTGGGCTTCCGCGCCGGGATGGACTGCGCATGTCGTGCCCGTGCTAAGCTCTCTGCACCGCGGGTGTAGTTTAATGGTAGAATGAGAGCTTCCCAAGCTCTAGACGCGGGTTCGATTCCCGTCACCCGCTCCATTACAAGGGCCCAGGTCAAAGGTGTTCCTTTCTTTTGTCATCAATGGTGGTGAAGGTTCGCGTGCCACACACGTGCCACTAACTCACTGGGGCGAGAACGCTGGCCGAACCGTCGTCATTTTCGCCATCAGCTTGTTCCGACTCACACGGTGAGCATCGACGAGACCACTGAGACAATCCGCGATCACTTTGTCCTCAACCGTTGTAGCGTGCTGGTAAATCATCGCTGCCCGCGGACTGTCGTGACCCATACGAGTCATCAAATCACGTAGGCTCTCTCCGGGCGCCGCCAAAGTGTTGCCCGTATGGCGCCAGGGTGACCCGCAAAGTCGTTCTTGCTGGTCACCCTGGGGTCGCGCCGCGGCGAGGTCGACGGTGACCACCCGGGGGTGCGGTGACCAATCAGGTGCTGGCGTTGCGTGAGTATCTGGTCGCCCAGCAGGTCACGTTGGTGGTGATGGAGGCCACGGGCGATGATTGGAAGCCGTTTTATGATCTGCTTGAGGACGCTCCGTTTGAGGTGATGCTGGTCAATGCCCGGCATGTCAAGAACCTGCCGGGTCGTAAGAGTGACGTTTCTGATGCGGCGTGGCTGGCCCAGCTCGGTGCCCACGGGCTGGTGGGTGGCTCGTTCGTGGCACCCGAGCCGATCCGTCGGCTGCGGGATTTGACCCGGATCCGGACTGCGATAGTGCGAGAACGGGGCCGGGAGATCCAGCGGCTGGAGAAGCTGCTGGAGGACGCCGGGATCACGCTATCCTCGGTGGCCTTTGACATCAGCGGGGTGTCCGGGCGGGCCATGCTCGAGGCGCTGATCACCGGCCAGCGTGACCCGGTCGCGCTGGCGCAGTTAGCCAAGCGGCGACTGCGTTCCAAGATCCCAGCACTGACCGAGGCCCTCACCGGCGGCTTCGCCGAACATCACGCATTCCTGGCCCGGCTGCACCTGGACCTGATCGACCAGCACACCCACGCCATAGACGAGCTCACCGCCGGGATCGAGGTGTGATCGAGCCCTTTCGCGGTGTCCGGGACCTGATCATCACCATCCCGGGGATCAGCGTGGGCGTCGCCGACGTGATCATCACCGAGACCGGCGCCGACATGAGCCGATTCCCCACCGCCGGGCACCTCGCCTCCCGGGCCGGGACCTGCCCCGGCCCCAACGAATCCGCCGGAAGGATCAAGTCGACCCACACCCGACCCGGCAACCCCTACCTCAAAGGCGCGCTCGGCGTCGCGGCGATGTCGGCAGCCCGAAGCAAGGACACCTACCTCTCGGTGAAATACCGGCGCATCGCCTCCCGCCGAGGACCCCTCAAGGCGATCGTCGCGCTCGAGCACGCCATGCTCATCGCGATCTGGAACATGATCACAAACGGTGCCTTCCACCACGAACCCGGTGCCGACTTCTACACGCGACTCAACCCCGACAAGGCCAAGAACCGCGCCCTGGACCAACTCCGCAAGATGAGCTACGCCGTCACCCTCAACCCCCTGGAACCCGCGGGGTAACAGTGAATCTTCGCGTCAGAAGCGGTTTTGAGGATATCAGGACCAGAGGCTGTGGGCTTGCCGTGGCGCGCTTCGCGCAAGCGCTACCTGGGGCTTTGTAAGCGATGGTCGACTCAAGCTGTCGACGCGGGGCGCCATCGTCTCTGCTTGGCGCATACACACCCACCCTGAGCTGGACAAACGCTAAAGTTAGCAGCATTGCATCACGGCCGCCAATCGGCCGGGGTCGGCCTACAAGCAAAATAGGCAGGTCAAGGCAAGTGTCACCTTCGATCGTGACGACGAGTTCGCACGCAAGGTGGAGAGCAAATACCGCCGCGGCTTCCTCAATGCCGTCAGCGTCGGCATCGACTTCGTCGACGAGGAGGGGGGGGCGCCGCTGAACTGGTGGAACCTGACACCAAAGCAGATTTCCACCGAGGCGTTTTACGACCTGGCCGAGCACAGCGCCGTGACCGTGCCGGCGGATCCGAAGGCTGTGATCGAGCAAAGCCGTCAGGGGTTGGCTCACCTGGGCCGCGAGCTCGTCGAGCTGTTCGACGAGACGCAGCGGCCGGCTTCGCGCCTCCCTGCCGCTGCCGTCCTCGCCGAGCTGGATGGCCAGATCGCCAGATTCGGTGTCGATCCGCACGCCGACCCGCGTGCCGCTGAGGCCATCCGCGCGGCGTTCGGGTCGCAGCTGGCTAGCAACGCGGTCGTCCAAATCTTGGCCACCGAGGCAGGCCGCCGCGCCCGCAGGGAGTTCGTCGAGGAGTGCCGCCGACGCGAAGCAGAGCCCTGGACACTCCCGAGATAGGGCACCTACCCCATGCCCCATAGGGCGACCCTACCCCTCATACGGCCACGAAATGTGCCACCCTGTCGGCCCGGCGTGCTATACACAGACGATGTACTCGAACAAGCGTTCGATAGGAGGGAGATGCGCCTCGCAAATCGCATCAGACTGCTCGCGCTGCGCAAGGTCATAACTACTCCCAGAACCCAGGTCAAGCTGGAGCGTCAGCAGTTCGTGCGGGCGGCGCGTCTGTCACGTTCGGGACAACTTGTGCGATGGTGTGGTTGTGGCTGAAGTCGCCTCGTTGCTCTATCGGCCGGTCTACACCTACCCACAAGTGGACCGGCTCCTAGACCTGAGCAAGGGAACAGCCAAGCGCTGGATCAATGGCTACACACGTGCTGGCCGTGACTATGAACCGATCATCCGACCGGCTGCGCGCAACACGACCTGGGTCCTTTGGGGGGAATACGTCGAGGCGCGACTGCTCGCCGGCTGGCGAAACGTTGATGAGCTTCCAATTGTCAAGCTCCGATGGATGACTCACTACCTCCGCGAAGAAAGTGGTGAGGACTTTCCGTTAGCGACCTACGCCACGCTTATGCGCCCGGAGGGGCGCACCTTGGTCTGGCGGGCGCAGAAGGTAGCCGGCCTTCCTGAAGACCTCGCACTTGAGGTCGGTACGAATCAGTACATCTGGACGCCAGTCGTCGACAAGCTCGTCGAAGCTGCTGATTTCGGTCCTGACACTACGCCGGATCAGCGGCAGCTCGTCGATGAATTAAATGCAGACGACGACTATCCCTTGATCAAATTGGATGTTCGTCGGCGGGGTGGCGAACCCGTCATCAGGGATCGCAACGTCCGCGCTGCCACGATTGCCGACCTGATAGATGCAGGCGAAGACAAAGAAGAAGTCGCCGCTTGGTACGAGCTGAGTATGGAAGAAATCGATCAGGCTGTGAAGTATTTCCGAAGGCACCTGCGCATCGCGTGAGAGGACAGCAGCCTACGCCAGCGCTCGGTGACGTGCGATTTTTCGTCGACGAGGACCTCTCCGGGCTGGGACTGGCGCTCATGCGACTACGGAAAGATGTGGCGTTGGCAAGGTGCTCTCCGGTAGATGACATCGTTCCGAAAGACGACCCAGACTGGATACCGATCGTTGCTGACCAAGGTTGGGTCGTGATCACGAACGACCGTCACATTCGAACGCGGCCCGTCGAGGCCGATGCCGCGCAGGATCACGGTCTTCGCTGTGTTCACCTGTGGCCGCCTGGAAAGCGGGCGGACCGATGGGACTTCATGGTCCAGCTCATCAGGCATTGGCCACGGGTAGAGCAGATGTGCAACGTGGAAGGGCCGCGCTGGCTACAGCTCAGGGCCAAGAAGGCGACCGAGCTGCAGTATCAGCCCGGCAAGCCTCCCAGGCTGCCGCCCAGCTGACCAAAGGGGCATGGCCATCGTTACCAAGAGCCTGGCGATCGCTTCTGCCACGGCGGGCCGCCGCGACGAGTGTGCAGGGACTGGCCGGCCAGCACGATGTGCCGCCTGCGGGCCTATACACCCCCATAGGGCCCAGGTACCCCACCCCCATACCCCGGTTACCCCCACCCCTACCTACCCGGGGAGGCACGGGCTATGCCGCACCGTGCAGGCCGTAGCGGTTACTGCATGGAAAGCAACAGGCACAAGGTTGAGAACACCAGATGCTATTTGCTATTTGTGTGGTAGACAAATAGATATTGAATTGCGTTGGCCTCATCGTTGGTCATTCACTGTGCATCACATCGATGGCGACAAAGACAACAATGATGATAGCAATCACGCTCCTGTTCACAACATATGCAACATCATCGATGGCAATCGACGGCGGGCGCGACGTCCACGTATGAATAAAAAAGAATGTGCGGGTGGCGACGACCTCGTGAAATTGGTGAACGAAAATAAATTGATGAGTGAGCGAGGGCAGGCCCCCGAAAATCACGACGATCGACGAGGCCTTGACCCGCGCCTTAATTTTTTTCTCCGTTGACATCGTTGCTGGTCAGCGAGGCGGCCCTGACCAGGGCGAACGTGGCGCGTATCCACTCGGCCTCGACGAATAGCATTCTCGCCATTCTTTGGAAATGGGGAAATGGTGGGCGATTTATCCCGGGTGGTCGCCACGGCGACCGGCTCCGCTCCCTGCGCGCTATTCGCAACCATTTAGCGGCGCAATTAGAAAAGGCGCGGCGCAGAACTGCGCGCAGATCGCCGAGCAATTGCGAGCGGTGATCGCGAGCTGGGATTAGTAGGCCGCGAACCTCTGCCGGGAGTCGGGAGCCACCGCTTAGTAGCGGCCGAGTACCCGTCCGGCCTGCACGCCGACGCCACCCCATCGCGAAGCTTGCACCGGCAGCGCCGCGGCGCACGGTGCCCTCCGGATCCAGTCCCACGGTGGGCCATGGTGCGCCCTGGGGTCGCCACAGACCGCACGGACACAGCCACGATCGCAGATGTGCCGATCGGATCACGTGTTCCGCCGTTGCCGTGGGTATGTGCGACAGTGTTGTGTGATTGCATCGCATACCGGAAAGGGGGGCGCATGAGAGACCGAACAGCTTACGACGTCGAGGTTGGTGAGATGAGCGAGCAGGCCGCGGGCGAGGTCTTCGACGGCATCGCGCGTCGCGAGCTCGGGATCAGCGGCTCCGAGTTCCTCCAGCGATGGGACGCCGGCGAGTACCAGGAGACCGACCGCGACGATGTGGACGGACTCTCCGAGGTCGTCGCAGCCATGTCGCTCGTCCGGTAGGGCGACCTGCCAAGCACAATGCTGGCATGCCCGGAAGGACGCCAACGGAGGCCGTAGACGCGTTCCTCGATCCGCTGAGGGATGCCCTCAGGGTCCTCGATGGGGTCGCCAAGCTTCTGATCAGCCCGAAGGGCGGGTTCCGTAGGGGCGTGCGCTACTCGTGGGTGCTGAACGGCGCAGACGGCATGGATCTTGGCGCTGTTGGTCGCTTCATCGCCTCGATGGAGTTCGAGATCATCGATGCAGATCCGGCGAAGAACGAGTTCGGCCATCCGTTTCGTGTAACTGCGCGCAGCTACCACTACAAGCTGCGCGGCGGAGACGGTATCGATCAGTGGCGTATGCACTGGCACCCTGAGGGCCGCAGCCGAATCACCACGCCCCACCTCCATCGGCCGCCAAACCTGAAGTCGCATTGGCCGACCGGCCGCCTGACCCTCGAGAATGCCGTGGCCTGGTGTGTCGAGTCGGGGGCGGCCGTGACTAGCGACAATGCGATGCAGGCGCAGGAACAACTCGCGCTCATCGAGGCGCCGCACAGTGGTCGGCGGTGCGCACCAACGGGCGCCTGCGTGCCCGCTATCACCGTCTCGTGCGCCGCTTCGGCGGCTACCGCAAACCCCGCAGCCAAGAAGAAGGCAATCGTCGCCCTCACCCACACCCTGATAGTGATCATCTGGAACGTCCTCACCAACGACAGTCCCTACACCGACCTCGGCGCTGACTTCTACGACCGTCATCACAATCCCGAACGAGAAACCCGACGCTTGATCGCCAAACTCGAGGCTCTCGGCGACGCCGTCACGATCAAACCAGCAACCGCCTGATCACCAACGGCAAAAACAACCCGGCTCCGCTAACGCTGCGCCGGGTGCTTCGCGTGCCTGGCTGGGTTCAGTCTCACGTTAGGTGCAATTTTCGGGGCGTGCGTAGCAGCGCAGCGGAGGCTCGCGATTGACGGTGGGATAGACGATTCCGGCGCCGGCGGAGTAGGTATAGAGGGTGGCAGAGTGGATGGCGAAGGAGTCAAGGGTCACGCCGGGCAGGAACAGCTGGCCGCAGACATTGGGGTCGATTCGAGACGGGTCGGCGGGCCCGGAGTAGGTAAAGGCGTCAAGAACGAAGGGTGTACGCGACTGCGTCCGCGAGGGCCTGAATGTGGCCGACGACCCGGCCCGGGCAGATGCTTTGGATCAGCACGTTGGTGGCGCCGTCGCCTGTTCGGAGACCGACTGTGGCAGCTGCGGGAAGACGACGTCGTCGGTAAGACTGGTTGGGTGGGCCGATTGCTTAATGCAACTGTGTCCATATACCTGCTTCGACCGATAACGACCATCGTGCTGTCCGCGTGTAAGTGTTTGGTGATCCCGTGGGGCTGGTCTGGCGTCGCGTGATCGTGGGTGGGGGTTGTGGTGGGTTGATGTCTGGGTTTGGGGTTGTGCGGCACGCTCGGCGTGTTGCGTGGTGGTAGGGGCGT
>JBOHFX010000159.1:0-32071 GCA_050699875.1 Pseudonocardiaceae bacterium | reverse complement strand
ATCCGTCAGCCGGCCGCCGGCAACCACCTGAGCATTCTCCGCCACAGCGCATGATCATCACAGTCATCAGGCAGACCACCCACGAACGACACGCCGACCCAAGATCGATTTATGCTAAGTGGCATTGAGTCAGGGGTCCACCGGACACTTGATCCTGGCAACTGGATAGGAGACAAGGGATACGTTGGCCATGACATGATCACTCCTATCAAGAAGCCCGTTCACCGAGAGCTCCTGGATTGGGAGAAGGAGTTCAACACGCAGATCAACAAGGTTCGTTATGTCATCGAACAGACCATCGCAAACTTCAAGACCTGGAGAATCATGCACACCGACTACCGTCGCCCCTTGCAACATTCGCGACCACCATCTCAGCTGTAATCGGCCTGCACTTCTACACGGCCGCCTGAATAACCCTCATGATAGGCTAACGACATCAATTAGTCCGTGGCTTACACGGAAAAAGTGACAAGCTCTCGCCACGGCGGTGACCCAAGGGCTAGCGTCCAAGCGGCGCTAGACGCGGCGCGGATCGGATCGGGATCAAGGTCGGTAAGATGATCGACAAGTTCAAGATGGCCAACACTCCGACACCGCGATCACCGACACCAGCCTGAGTGTGACCCGCCGCGAGGCCGCGATCGCTGTGGAGGCCGCGCTGGATGGGATCTACGTCATCCACGCTAGCGGAGCCGCCAACAGCCTCGACACACCCGCCACCGTGGGCGCCTACAAAAACCTCGCCGACCTTGACGCGACTTCCGCTCGATCAGGGCCGACGACTTGGACCTACGCCCGATCCACCACTGCCTGTCCGACCGCGTCCACGCCCACGTGCTGATCTGCGTGCTGGCCTGCTACCTGACCTGGCACCTACTTGCCGCGCTAGCGCCGCTGACCTACACCGACGAACACCCACCGGCACCCGACAACCCCGTCGCCCCAGCCGCCTGATCTGCCAGCGCGGAGCACAAAGCCGGCTGCCACCACGACACCGCTGGCGAGTTCTTGCACAGCTTCCGTGGCCTGCTCGAACACATGGCCACCCTGACGCGAAACACCATCACACTCGGCCAGGCGACTTTCGACAAGATCACCCTGCCTACCCCAACGCAACGGCGGACCTTCGAACTACTCGGCGCACCGATTCCACTCACGCTGACGTAGACAGAGCAAAACCAGCCTCACCAACCAAACTCCTGCTCAGCAAGCTCACCCACGCTCAAGATCGGGAAACTTCGGGTTAGGGCAGCGGCGATACCAGCTCCTCGAGCAGGGCCATCCGCACATACAATCCCTGGTCGCTTTGCTGAAACATTTTGAGCCGGCCGTCGCTTCGCACGTCCGGGTGGATCTCGTCGATGACCGGAAGCGGCGAGAGAACGATCGAATCGCGGCGGAGCTCGGCCAGAGCTGTGGCGCCGACCCGGAGACGGCTTCGGCCTGGCTCGGGAAGGGCGCCGTATGGGATGCCAGCCACGTAGAGGACGTCGATGTCGGCGAGGTCCCAGGGCGGGCGGTGCTCGGTGATAGGCAACAGCGGCGCAGGCGAGGGCTCATCGTCGGCCAACGCGGGATCGGTGATCAACACCAGGCTGCGCGGTGGAGTCCGCGCCAGCAGCCGAAGCAGACTGCGTACGGCACGCATGCGCAGGTCCCCGCAGACGGCGATCCGTAGGTCGGTGACTGGTCCGAGCTGCTCCATTGCGAACAGGTCGATGAGCGCCTGCGAGGGGTGCTCTGCGGCGGGGCCGGAGTCACCGCCGTTGAGCAGTGGTCGCCTCAGCCAATGGGCAAGTTCGGCACGGGACAATGGGTGACCGATTCGAGCGATCAGTACATCGGCGTAGCCGGCGACAGTACGCAGCGTGTCCTGCCAGCTTTCTGGCTTCGAGGTTGGGCTGGAACGCCGCTCCGCTACGTCGATCGAGTGCCAGCCCAGGCGCAGCGCGGCCGCCGCGAATCCGATCCGGGTACGCAGCGACGCTTCGAGGAAAACCAGACCGACGATCGGGCGCCCGCTGTCACGGGGTCCAACAGAACGCGCGGCATGCATGACAGCTCGATCAAGGATTCTGTGGACTGTGTCGTCGTTGAGGTCCTCGACCGACAACAGGAGCCGGTTCGCCACTGCTGATGTCAGACCATCGTTGGTTGTGGATGAAGGTACACCGCGGGCTGCGAAGCCGACCCGACGAAGGTCAAGGTGTTGTGGCTGCAGGGCGGGCAGGCGGGCCCGACGGAGATTCCGGCCGCCGAAGCGATTTCTCTGGCCCGCAGGTATGTCTGTTCGAGCTGATCGGCAGAGGGCGGTTCCGTAGCCCGTAGCGGCGTCGCTGGATCTGGGCGGAACGGGCTGAGTACGGGGACACAGCCGCGCTCGACGATCGCCCTGACCCCATCGAGGGTGTCCACCATCGGCTCCAGCCCCACCATCAGCATCGAGCGCACCCGTCCGGGGCCGAGCACTTCTGCGGCTTGGGCGAGGAAGTTCAAGTAGTACTCCATGCCCTGACGGTGTTTCTGGCGCATCAAGCTGGCCCCGATCGCGCGGTTGAATATCTCAATGTTGATAGATAATTCGTTCAGGCCGAGTTCGTCGAGCTCGTGCAGATCGAAGAGCCCCTCAACGGGAACCATCATAATATCGATGGATATTTCGGGGAACTCGGCCAGTACGCGGCGATACACCTCGCGCAGGTAATTTACGTCGCGACGGCTCGGTGTGCCGCCGGAGACGAGAAGATGACGCGCCGGCTGCAACGAATCCTGCAGTGCGCTGTGAACCGCGACTAGCATGGCATCGACGGATTTGGTCGAGTACCGGTCCTCATACGGGATGTTGCAGAACTCGCACGTCATTGTGCATCCCGTTATAGGTGAAAGCCGGACTCGATCAGCGTGCGTAAAGACATAATTGTTGAGCGGCTTGCCGTTTGCGCCCAGCTGACCGTGATAAAGTGGAGGAAGCCAGAACCTGGCCCTACTTTCCATCCCGTTCCCATAGACGACAAAGGAGTCGCTGGATCGGTCCAGCCTAAAGGGGGAAGTGCTGACGAAGTTCGAGTTGTACTCGGCGATCGGCGCATTTACCCAAACGTCGCCGTCGAGCTGTAGGATGACGCCGGACGTGGAGGCGTAGTCCGCTGGCGTCATTGCCCGGTCGCCGTTGGCTTCCCGGATCACAGCGGTGGCAGCGTCAGTGATCGTGATCCCGGCAGCCAGCAGACAGAACTTGAGCCGTTCGGGCACGCTGAGGGTTGTACCCATCGTGATCTTCCCTGACATGTGCTGGGCCGTTCTGGCGTTAAGGCTACTCGCCTGGGCCCTGGCTCACTATGGTTATGTTCGTTCGGTTCGTCGCGACGCGGCTGGTGGCTTCCGCTTGGGCGCAATGGAGGTGGTCGGTGAGGGCCGCCGTAGCGACCGGGGCGCGCGAGGGATGGGATCGAGGTTCGGAGGGCTGACAGCACAGTGGAATCGTCCAAAGACAGCTCTCTCACGTCGCCCCTAGCGCGATGGGTGCTGAAGGCGATTCTAAGCCGACGCAGCGTCCGAAAATCTTTTACCACGAAGCCTTTGAGCCGCGAGATCCTTTCCCAGATTGTTCAATGCGCGCTGGCCGCGCCCTCTTCTAAGAATGCACAGCCGTGGCGTCTGCATGTTGTGTCCGATCGTGCGAAGCTTAGGGAGTTCGCCGATGTCATCCAATTTTCGCCCGACGCGGCCACGTATGTGCCAAGGGATCCGGTAACCGGAAATATCCGACCGGACTGGAAATCGACAGCGGCGGAGTCGGCTGAGGTGCTGCGGCAAGTCGCAACTGGAGTATTCGTCGAGAATCGGGGAGTCTTCAGCGGCGGCCGGCCAACGCTCGCTGCCGCCAAACCGGGCACCTCGTTAGTCGGATACACGTTCGAGGTCGTCGGGATCGGGGCGGCGATCCAGAACATGTGGCTGGCCGCACACTCCCTTGGAGTATCCGGGACGTTCATGGGTGATGTTTTGATTGCGGAGCAAGAGATCCGGCTGCGCCTCGGCATTAACGGAGACCTAGTCGGAGTACTTGCCCTGGGCTACAGCGATGCGCTCGGACCTGCCACCGGGCGCGAATTTGATACAGCCGATCCCGGCAGGGTGGTCTGGCACGACAGCCCCTGAATCCGGCCGGTGGTCGCTGGGGTCGGCGTGCAGCCGGACCGCGGTCGCGACATTTCGAAGGGAGCGCGCCAACGAACCTTCGCGCGCGACGACCCACACCGGTACGCCGGTAGCAACCACGGCACCGACGGCGCTCGCGTACGCGTGATCGCCGCCGAAGAGTAGGACCAATCCGGTGGTGCTCCGAGTGGCGAGGTGCTCCAGCTCATCGACCACGAAACGGTCAGCGCCGTCGACGCCGACCCGCGGCTGCCAGGGGTTGTTCGGCAGTGTGGTAAGAACTTGCCAATGGCGGAACGCGGTCCGCGTGGAACAAGCGGCCCGTAACCGCACCCTGCCGAAGCTCGCGGCGACGGTGACAAGTTGATTCAGGCCGGCCATGAGCTGCGCGTCGCTGCACCGACCGTTGGCGGAGCCGACGTGCGAGAGCGAGTCGAGGTCGATCAGGAGGTAGACCCATCTGGTCGAGCCGACAAGGTGACAGTGGGCCGCAGTGATGGCGCCTATGAGTTCGGTGGTGTCAAATTGAGCGTCTCGTAGGTCAGTGCAGCGAGTTGCCATGGTGGCAATGACGCCATCGCGATCTGGTTGCTGACAGGAAATGGATGGCTGGCAACCTGTTATAGCTTTGTTATCGTCAGTGACGGCGCTCGTATGTCAGCTGGGCTGTGACGGCGGCGAGCTGGTCGTAGCTGCGCCGCACGTCGAAGGCCCGCGCGGACAGGGCAGCGGCGCGTCCCTCGGCGGCGCGCAGGTCGGGGTCGAGAAGCCGGGCCGCGACCGCCCGAGCCACTGCTCGGGCGTCCCCGGCTGGCACCCGGGCGCCCACGCCGGTGGTGGCCGCCTCCGCGAGGCCGGGGATGTCGGAGACCACCACGGAGCAGCCGCTGGCCAGCGCTTCGAGCAGGGTCAGAGATAGACCCTCCCAACGCGATGGCAGGACGACCACGTCAGCTGCCGCGTACCAGGGCCGGGGATCGACGACCGGTGGTATGAACCGCACCCCGGACGGAGCGCCGCCACGCAGCGTGGGCAGCAGGTCGCCGTCACCGACGATGCACAGTTGAGCGGTTGGGTGGTGTTGCCCAACCTGGGGCCACGCCCTGAGCAACACGTCGTGCCCCTTCTGCCGGGTGATCCGACCGAGACACACCGCAAGCGGCACCTCTTGGTCAACTCCCAGCCGGTCCCGGGCGGCAGCACGGGCAGCCTCGTCGGCGGGGGTGAACCTCGCCAGATCCACGCCGTTGCGGACCACGACGTGGCGGGTACCTACCTGCCGGCGGCGCGCGTGTGCGGCCTCACCCTCGCCCACGCACACCAGCAAGTCGGTCCAGCGCGCCGCGAGGCGCTCCCAGGCCAGCGCAGCCCGCGCGGTCGGTCCCCGAACTGCCAACCACGACCAGCCGTGCGGTTGGAACAGCGTGGGGCGGGCCCCACGGATCGCAAGGCGCCCCGCCAATCCTGCCTTCGCCGAGTGCAGGTGCACCACGTCGGGCCCGAACTCACTGATCAACCTGCGAAGTCGCTGCGTCTCGCGCACGGTGTCCGTCCCCGGCGAGCGGGTCGCGGGCCAGTGCAGCCGCGGTACCCGGTGCGCGCCCAACTCGGCGGCGAGGTGACCGCCGGAGGGGCAGGCGACCACGACCTGCCAACCCCGGGAGAGCTGGTCGGCAGCCACCGCCGCGACATACCTGGCCACCCCGGCGTCGGTGGGCTGAGTCGCGTGCAGCACGGTCAAGGACCTCATCTACGAGGACGCAGCTGGTGCTGGTACCACTTGGCGCGCAGCCGCAGGAACCCGTCACGATCTCCGATGTAGGTACGTGGCAAGGCGTGCAGACCGGTCACCTGCGACCGCCAGATCGCGCACCCGTAGTGGTAACCAGCCGCGCGCACCGCGTCGGTAGCCAGCGAGTCCACGTGCCCGTAGGGATAGCAGAAGCCGGTGACCTCCTGGCCGGACACCTCCCGGAGGATGGCTCGGCTCCCCGAGACCTCAGCGGTCAGATCGTCGCCCGCGGTTGTGGTGAGCGACACGTGCCGCCGACCATGCGAGCCGATCTCCATGCCGCCCCCCGCTGCGTGCCGGATCTGGTCGGCGGTCATGAGGGCCTTGCGAGGGCCTGCTTCGTCCCAGGAATTGGAACCGCCGAGTAGGTCGGCGATCACGAAGACGGTGGCGGTGAAGCCGAATCGGGCCAGTGCGGGCAGCACATACTCGGAGAAGTCGGCGTAGCCGTCGTCGAAGGTGAGCCCGACCAGACCCCGGTCGGTGCCGTCCCGCCGGGCCGCCAGCAACTCGCGCATCGAGGTGCCCCGTAGGCCGCGCCGATACAGCCAGCGAAGCTGCTGCTCGAACCGGACGGGGCGGACGGTCACGAGATACGGGTCCTGGTCGTATGGCGCCACCGAGTGGTACATCAACACCGGAGGTAGCGGTCGGCGCCCCCGATGACCCGGGCGGTCGTGGGCGCGGATCTCGTCGATCGCTTCACTCATGGTGTGAGCTGACGCTACGGTTCCGCCCGCACGGTGGGCTCCTGCAACGAGAGGACAACAGGTACGTCCGTTGCGGGAAGCCGGGAGTGGCGAAGCGTCCCACGCGCCACCGTGACCGCCTCGAGCCGGCTGTGTACTCCCAGTTTCGCGAAGATCTTGTTGGTGTGGGTACGGACCGTATTCGCCGAGACCCCGAGCTCGTCGGCGATCTCCGCCGGGTTGCTGCCTTGCGCCAGGCACATCAGCACGTCGTGTTCCCGGGGGGTCAGCACGTCCAGCGGTCCTTCACGGCGCTGCGCCCTCCCGACGTCGGCGCGCAGCTCCTCCAACACGCGGCCCAGATGCTCGGGGGGAAAGCAGGCATGTCCCCGGCTGGCGCACCGTAGCGCGTGGCTGAGCGTGTCGATCGAGGATTCCTTCGATACCCAGCCGTCGGCTCCGGCCCGAGCGGCCTCGACGGCCTGCTCGGGATCACGGCTCGCAGTGAGGACAACGAGGTGTGCGGGCGGCCACGCGGTGCGGAACATGGTCAACAGCGCGGCCGCGTCGTGGGCCTGGGCGACCTCGACGGTGATGACGTCGGGGCGCAGCACAGAGGCGAGCACCTCGGGATGGGAATCCCGGGTCGTACAGTGCCCGACCACGACGATGTCCAGGGTGGCCGACAGCCTGGCCGCCAGCGCCTCGGCCAGCATCTGTTGATCGTCGACCAGCAGTACCCGGAACGGACTCACCGCGCGGACCGCGGTCAGCCGCTTCGCCCCGCTCATGGTCATCCCGTCCTCGTGCGGCCCTCCGGGCCATGCTGATCATGATCGACGAGGTCGTACCGCACCGCGAAGGTCGCCGCCTCGAGCCGGGAATGAACTCCCAATTTGGTCAGCAGCGCCTGCACATGACTGCGCACCGTGGTTGTCGAGACGCCTAGCCGCAATGTCATCGCGGTGGTGTCGAGTCCCTCGACGAGCAACGCGAGACATTCCCGCTCGCGGGCTGTCAGGTGGGCGGCGAGCCGGCGTGCTTCGGAGACATCGGATCGCGCGGTGGTGGCCCGGGGGGCATCCAGCACAACCGCACCGTCGATGACCCGCGCCAGTGCTTGGACCAGCTTGCGTATACCCCATGTCTTGTGCACATAGCCGGCGGCTCCCAAGCGGACGGCCTGGCGCATCGCGTCGACGTCGCCGTCTGCTGCGAGTATGAGTATTCGGGTCGCTGGACTCACCGCGATAACGCGTCCGATCGCGGAAACGCCGTCGCCGTCGGAGAAACGTCGACCCAGCAGGCAGACATCGGGCCGGTGCTGCCGCACCGCCTCGATCGTTCCGGCGAGATTTCGGGCGACCGCCGGTACTCGGAATCCCTCCCTGACCAGTACTGAGACCAGCGATTCCACGAATACCGCATGGTCGTCGCCAAGTACGATGGTGGTCATGTCGGACCGACCGGATTGTCCGAATCGACCCACTTTTCAACGGTCGCCAATGCCCCCACCTCACCGTTGTATTCGTGGTAATAAGAACCGCTATTTGATAAGCGATTGACCTCCTCAAGCCTACAACGCAATGTGGCGAACTGATTACCGAGATCGCCGAACGCGGCACGTAATGCGGTCACGGAGCACTACCAACCCTGGGGCGACCGGGTACGAGGCCGCTCGGTATCGTAGACAGCACGACCCCGCGTGCCGGTCGCGTCCCGGGCAGGGGTCCGTTCCGTGTCGATCAGATGTCGAATTTGTCCGGCCCGAAAGGTTTCACCACGGTGCCCGTAGCGACCGCGCGACCTACCACATCCGCTCATCTGTCCGGCCTGCTGGAGGCCGTGCTGCCCGAGCCCTCGCTGCGCGAGCTGGTCGGACGGGCGGGTGCCTCCGAAATGCAGCTGCAGGGGCCGCCGGGGACCCGCCCGCTGGTCGTGGCCGCGCTGGCCCACGCAGGGCATCCGGTGCTCGCCGTCACCGCCACCGACCGGGAGGCCGGTGAGCTGACCGCCGAACTCGCCGACATTCTGGGCGCCGCGGTGGTCGCCGAGCTGCCCTCGTGGGAGACGCTGCCGCACGAGCGGCTGTCTCCCCGGGCCGACACGGTAGGGCGCCGGCTGGCCGTGCTGCGCCGGCTGGCCCATCCCGAGGAGTCCGGCGACGCGGCACGGCCCCTGCAGGTGGTGGTCACCGGCGTGCGATCGCTGATCCAGCCGATGGTCGCCGGGCTGGGGGAGATCGCCCCGGTACGGCTTCGCGTTGGGCAGGTGCACGATTTCGACGCCGTGCTGGCTCGGCTGGTGGATCTCGCCTACACACGGGTGGACATGGTTGACCGGCGTGGCGAGTTCGCGGTGCGCGGTGGCATCGTCGATGTCTTCCCGCCCACCGCCGACCATCCCCTACGGGTGGAGTTCTGGGGCGATGAGGTCTCCGAGATCCGCTCCTTCGCGGTCGCCGACCAGCGCACTGTGGCGCCCGCTGACGAGCTGCACGCACCGCCGTGCCGGGAGCTGCTGCTCACCGATGGGGTGCGGGCCGCCGCCGCGAGGCTTGTCGCGCAGGCTCCTCCTGGCCCGGTCGCGCAGCTGCTGGAGAAGGTGGCTTCCGGGGTACCGGCCGAGGGCATGGAGTCGCTCATCCCCGTGTTGGCTCCCGGTGGCGACGGCGCTGCTGAGCTCGCGCTGTTGACCGATGCGATGCCGGCGGGCACCCACGTGCTGCTCGCCGATCCGGAACGGATCCGGACCCGGGCTGCCGATCTGGTCCGCACCGGGGAGGAGTTCCTGGAGGCGTCCTGGATGGTCGCCGCGGGTGGCGGTGCCGCCCCGGTGGACGTCGCGGCGCTCGACCTTTCCGCCTCGGCCTATCGCGGGCTGGGCGAGGTCGCCGAACATGCCCGCAACACCGGGATGGCATGGTGGACGCTGAGCCCGCTGGCCACCGACGCTCAAGGCCCGCTGCGGCTGCAGATCAGCTCCGCTGCGCCTTATCACGGCGACGTCACACGCGCCTTCGCCGACTTGCGCGCGCATACCGCAACCGGCGGCGCCGCGGTGCTGGTGGTGCCCGGCGCGGGCACCGCGCAACGCGCCTGCGAGCAGCTGCGCGACGCCGAGGTGCCGGCGGTGCACGCCGCCGATGGGCTGGTTGAGCCACCCGCCGCGGGGACCGTCACCGTGGTCCGCGGCACGCTGGAGGACGGTTTCGCGGTCCCCGCGCTGGGTTTGGCGGTGCTCACCGAGACCGACGTCACGGGGGCGCGGGGTGGCACCGGCAGCCGGGAGATGTCCAAGATGCCGGTCCGCCGCCGCAACGCGGTGGACCCGCTGGCGCTGCGCAGCGGTGATCACGTGGTGCACGAACAGCACGGCATCGGCCGCTTCCTGGAGATGGTGGAGCGCACCATCAGTGGTTCTACCCGGGAATACCTGCTGGTGGAGTACGCGCCCAGCAAACGGGGTCAGCCGGGGGACCGGCTGTACATCCCCACCGACCAGCTCGACCAGGTCACCCGCTACGTCGGGGGTGAGCTGCCGACGCTGAACAAGCTGGGCGGGTCGGATTGGGCCAAGACCAAGAGCCGGGCCCGCAAGGCTGTCAAGGAGATCGCCGCTGAGCTGGTGCAGCTGTATGCGGCTCGGCAGTCCTCGCCGGGGCACATGTTCGGACCGGACACCCCGTGGCAGGCCGAACTGGAGGACGCCTTCCCCTACACCGAGACACCTGATCAGCTCGCCGCTGTCAACGAGGTCAAGGCGGACATGCGCCGCGGTGTCCCGATGGACCGGGTGGTCTGCGGTGATGTCGGCTACGGCAAGACCGAGATCGCCGTGCGAGCCGCCTTCAAGGCCGTGCAGGACGGCAAGCAGGTGGCAGTGCTGGTGCCCACCACGCTGCTGGCCCAGCAGCACCTGCAGACCTTCTCCGACCGGATGCACTCGTTCCCGGTGACCGTGCGCGGGCTGTCCCGGTTCAGCGACGCGGGTGAGGCGGCAGAGGTGGTTCGTGGCCTTGCCGACGGCTCGGTGGACATCGTGATCGGCACCCACCGGCTGCTCCAACCCGGCGTGCGCTGGAAGGATCTCGGGCTGGTGGTGGTCGACGAGGAGCAGCGCTTCGGCGTCGAGCACAAGGAGCACATCAAGGCCCTTCGCACCGCCGTCGACGTACTCACCATGTCCGCCACCCCGATCCCACGGACCCTGGAGATGAGCCTGGCCGGCATCCGCGAGATGTCGACCATCCTCACCCCGCCCGAGGACCGCCACCCGGTGCTGACCTACGTCGGAGCCTATGACGACAAACAGGTCGGCGCCGCGATCCGCCGCGAGCTGCTGCGCGACGGGCAGGTCTTCTACGTGCACAACCGGGTGTCCTCGATCGAGAAGGCCGCTCGAAGGATCCGCGAGCTGGTGGGCGAGGCGCGGGTCGCGGTCGCGCACGGGCAGATGAACGAGGATCAGCTCGAACGTACCGTCGCCGGGTTCTGGCACCGCGAGTACGACGTGCTGGTGTGCACCACGATCGTCGAGACCGGCCTGGACATCACCAACGCCAACACGCTGATCGTGGAGCGCGGTGATCTGCTCGGCCTGGCTCAACTGCACCAGCTGCGCGGCCGGGTAGGGCGCGGCCGGGAGCGTGGTTACGCCTACTTCCTGTACCCGCCTGAGACGCCGTTGACCGAGACCGCGCACTACCGGCTTTCCACCATCGCGCAGCACACCGAGCTGGGTGCCGGCATGGCCGTCGCGATGAAGGATCTGGAGATCCGCGGTGCCGGCAACATCCTGGGCGGCGAGCAATCCGGGCACATCGCCGGAGTCGGTTTCGACCTGTACATCCGGCTGGTCGGCGAAGCGGTCGAGGCGTTCCGCAGCGCCGCGGGGGCGGGTCCGTCCGAGGGCGTGGCCGAGCCCGCGCCGGTACGGGTCGAACTGCCGGTGGATGCGCACCTGCCGCATGACTACATCCCCGGTGAGCGGTTGCGTCTGGAGGCCTACCGCAAGATCGCCGAGGCGATGGACGCCGGCGCGCTGACCGCCATCACTGACGAGTTGCGCGACCGCTATGGCGCGCTACCCCCCGCGGTGGTGACCTTGCTCGACGTCGCGCGCTTTCGCCAGGTGTGCCGGGCGCACGGGGTGGCGGAGGTGGTCCTGCAGGGGTCCAGGCTCCGGTTCGCTCCGGTGACGCTGCGGGACTCCCAGGTGGTGCGCCTGAACCGGCTCTACCCCCAAGCGGCGTACAAGCCCGCCGGGCACACCCTGACGGTTCCCCGGCCCACCGAAGGCTCCGGCGGCATCGGCGCCCCGCCACTGCGCGACCGGGCGCTACTCGACTGGTGCACCACCCTCGTCACCAGCACGCTGGGGTAGTGGGACCTTCAACGGCTACCAACCCCCGATTGGCCGCCGCGATAGTACTTGTCCGGTCGTCACCCGGCCTGGTCACATTTTCACGTTAGGCCGGTCGTCTCCGGAGCTCTATCCAGGTACGCGTCCACGGCGCGGGCGAAGTCCTCAAGATCACCGAGGCGGCCCAGGTGCACCCAGATCCGCGCCGGGTCGACATCGAGATAGGCGTGCACAAGGATGTTTCGCAGCCCAGCCGCAAGCCGCAGCCGATCGGCGAGATCCTCCTTGAGTACCCCCACGGCGGCGAGCTCGCGGAACGCCGTGCCGTAGTCCTCGGGAGTCCGGTCGGTGTCAGCGGCGAGGATGTGCAGCGCGATGTCGATCGTGCACTGGAGGGCAAGCTGGAGGTGCCGCTCCACCTGCGCCTGCAACGCCGGGTCGGTGAGGAAGGTGCTCTCGCCGCGCGAGCGGACGTCGCGAAGCGCTCCCAGCCGCCGGCCGATCTCGCGAAGCCGCCGGTCGACCACCTCAGCGTCGACCAAAGCGGCCCTCACGTAACCGGTTGCGCGTACCGGCCGCCAGGATGCGCCGGGCCGGGGCCATGTCGAGGTAACTGTCGACCGTCCGAACCCAGTGCTGAACGCGAGCCCGCTCGTCACGCGAGGCGAGGACTGTGCCGTCCCGCAGTGCGCGGTACGACAGAGCGGGCGGTGCGTCGTTGAGGACGACGACGTCAGCGCGTGCCGGCGCGACGGCGTGGGCAATCGCTGCCGTGAGCTCCAGCCTGCGATCCTCGTCGTCGCCATCGAGGAGGAGGGCGACGTCGACGTCGGACAGCGGCCCGGCCCGCCCGCGGGCGTGCGAGCCGTACAGGTACGCGACGAGTACCCCGGGCGCGTCCGCCAGCACCTGACGCAGCCTCTCGGTGAGACCGTGCGTCGATAGCGCCGGGCTCCCGCTCGCCTCGACCATCGGATCAGGGTAGCGAGTCGGGTGTCGCCGTCGGCCTCAGCGGTAAGCGGGCTCGTGCCGGTACTGCGGTGGGGCCCACGCCGTGTCGGCGCCGACCACCCGAGTGCCCAACGGCACCAGCGCGACTTCAGCGACGTCAAGCCGAGCGGGATGCCGACGATCGTGATCATCAGCAACAGAGCCCGAACATGGATCGCTTTGGCGAACCGGGCGGGGGTGATACTGCAGCCACCTGGAGATCGGTCCGTGCCGCGTGAGAGGGTAGCCCCGTGGGAACCGTCCTGCGTGCCGCCGCTGGGGTCGCTGTCGCGGCGTTGCTGATTGGCGGTTGCGGTTCAGGTCCCAGCCAGCTCGGTGCCGCCGCGTTCGTCGACGGCGCCGAGATCCCGGTGGGCCAGGTGCGCGACCAACTCGTGACGGTGCTGACCAAGGAGGGTCCGCAGGCGCGGGCTCAGCTGACGGCGGGTCGCCAGCTCGATGATCTGTCGCGCAAGATCGTCACCCTGCGGATCAGGCATCAGCTACTCGACATCGCCGCGCGGCGGGCCGGCCTGACAGTCGATCAGGCCCGGGTCGAACAGCTGATCACAGAGGTCGGGGGCGCCGAGGCCGGTTCCAAGGGAACGATCTTCGACGCCGACGCCTACCGCGAGCGGACCAGGGACAGGCTGCTCATGGCCGAATTGGGTCGTGCCGCCTTGCGCAACAGCGCGGTCACCGTCGACTACACCACGGCCGACACCCGAACTACCGCGAAACGGCGGGTCGAGGAGCTCTCCGAGGCCGGGTCCAAGGGGGCTCGGCAACTGATAGATGCCGACGTCCGCGCCGGGAAGGACGCCGAGCTCGGCAAGCGGGTCGTCGCCGCTGACGATCCGATTTTCGCCACCACTCCGGCGTTCGGTGTCGCCGAGGGCACGGTTGTGGCCTTCCAGCTCGACGACACCAAACCCTGGCTGATCATGGTGGTCAAAAACCGCGCCGACCGCGGTGTTCAGGCATCCGATCACGCGCCGGAACTTGAGCAGATCGACCCCGCCGTGCTGGAAGCCGTCGGTCTGCGACAGCTGGCCCAGGTAGGCGAGGACGTGGGAGTTCGGCTCAGCCCCCGCTACGGCGTGTGGGATCCGGTGAGCCTGCAGGTCGTGGCCAACGAGAACGAGACCAGCGGCTTCCTGGCGCCATTACGCGCTGCCCCCCGAGTGTGACCGGCCCACCGGCTGTTGTCGTGCTGTCCCACCGGCTTGGCGCGGTGCTTCCAGCGGCAGCGGCTGGCCTGCTGCGAGACGGCGCAGCCCTGTACACCGACGCCGACGTACCGGCCGAGCTGGCGCAGCTGTGCGGGGCGCATCCGGTCGGCGACGCCGTGCAGGGGCTGCTGCTCACCCTGGACCCCGACACCGGTGCAGCGGCCCGTTGGGTGGCCAATGGCGTGCCTGTTCTGGACACGCCTGAACCGGTGGGGGCTGCGTTGCTGGATGCGGTCGCGGTGATGGACCGGTTGCGCTCCCCGGGTGGGTGCCCGTGGGACGCCGAGCAGACCCACCGATCGCTGATGCCCTACCTCATCGAGGAGACCTACGAGCTGTACCAAGCACTGGAGGATGGCGATACCGACGCACTGCGCGAGGAACTCGGCGACGTGCTGCTGCAGGTGCTCTTCCACGCCCGAGTCGCGCAGGAGACGCGCGAAGGCTTCGGCGTCGACGCGGTGGCTGACGGGCTGGTGGCCAAGCTCGTCGCCAGGCATCCGCACGTCTTCGCGGGTAGCGAACAGGTGCAGACCGCCGCCGATCAAGAGATCCGCTGGGAGCAGCTCAAGCGCATCGAGAAGCGCCGCGAGTCGAGCGTCGACGGGGTCTCGCTGTCCCAACCGGCCGTGGCACTGGCAGCCAAGCTGGTATCCCGAACCGCCCGGGCGGCCCTTCCCGCTGACCTGCTGCCCCGAGCCGACGGTGTGGGTGGAACTACCGGCGATAATGGGGGTATCGGCGCGTCGCTGTTCGCGCTGTCCGCCGCGGCGAAGCTGTCCGGTGAGGACCCCGAGGCCGCGTTGCGCAGCGTCGCCCGGCGCTTCGTTGACGACGTGCGCGCCGCGGAGCGCTCCGCTCGGGAAGCTGGGCTCGACACCGGCCGGCTCACTGCCCAACAGTGGCGGGAGCACTGGCCGGCCTAGCGCGTGACGGCTGGCAGCGCAGGCCGGGGTCAGCGCGCTGCGCGGCAGACGTATCTCCGCTGCGTGACCGTCGTTGATCTGTCGTATGAGCGGCGACGAACGTGCCGGTGCGCGCACCGGAGGCACCGGGAAATCCAGCAATCGGCAACGTCGCCGATTGCTGCCCCGGGCGTCTCAGTACCTGCTACGTGGGGTGTTGTCCGGCGGTGCGCTGGCCTGTGCCGGTCTGGTCCTCACGGGTCTGGGTTCGGTAGCCGCTCCGCTGCCCGACCGTGGGCTTGCCGCCCCGGCATCGGCGGCGATGGCGGCGCCCGCCGCGTTACCAGACGTCCCGGAGCCCGCCGCGCAGCCTGTTGCCGGGCTGGCTCCGGCCCAGCCCGCGGGTGAGCCCGGACGCCGGACCGTTGAGATCCCGGTGCAGATTCCCGAGCCGGCGCAGCCGGCCGCGCCGCAGCTGGCGTTCACCGACTGGGCCGCCCGGGTCTCCCGTGTCGCCCCCATCCCGCAGCGCGCGCTGCAGGCCTACGCCTATGCGCACGCGGCGATGGCCGCCGGTACGCCCAACTGCCGCATCACCTGGGTGACCCTGGCCGCCATCTCGGCTGTCGAGTCGCAGCACGGCGCCTTCCAGGGCCGCACTCTGGAACCGGATGGTCGGCCGTCTGCACCGATCATCGGGATACCGCTGAACGGCGCGCCAGGAGTCAAGGCCATCGCGGACACCGACGGTGGCATCCTTGATGGTGACAAGGTCTGGGATCGCGCCGTTGGGCCCTTCCAGTTCATCCCCTCTACCTGGGCTAGGTGGCGGGCTGACGGGAACCGGGATGGGATCACTGACCCGCAGAACATCGACGATGCCGCACTGGCCGCAGCGCAGTACCTGTGCGCTGACAACCGGAATCTTGGATCCGGTGATGGCTGGTTGCGAGCGATACTGTCCTACAACGAGTCCATCGAGTACGCCCAACAGGTATACGGCTTCGCTCAGGGCTACGCCCGAAACGCTATGGGCGTCACGTGACCGGCCGACACACTCGGTGTCCCCGGACGACCGGCCGGCCATCGAGTCGTTACCGCCCGGCAATTCTCATCCGGACCTCGTTGAGCGCTTCCTGGTAGTCCGGCGTCGGGTTCATCGCTGCGGCCATCGCGAGTTGTGCACGCGCTTCTTCCAGTCGGCTCTGTCGCTGTAACGTGCGGCCTAGCGCGAAACGTGCGTAGTGGTCGGAAGGGTTGTGTTCGAGTACCCGCAGGAAAGCCTGCTCGGCGCGGTTGAGCTGGGCGGACTGGAAGTAGGCCCGACCTGCCAGCAACTGCACGCTGGGCGCGTCGGGCTCGGCATCCAAGACCGGCGCCAGTTCCCGCAGGGCTTCCAGCGGGCGCCGTTCGGAGACCAGCGACTCAGCGAGCCGAAACTGCTCGACGGTGTCCATGGGGCGGTCGGCAGCTGTCATGGTCGCACCAACGGTACGCGGAGACGTGCCGTTGCACGAGCCCCCATATTCGATCACCGGCGCGCGCCTCCGACCGACGAGGCGAGACGGTGGTTAGGCTGGCTATGCCCAGGGTCTTGCCGCCAGGTCGTCGATCAAACATCGCAGTGCTGACGAGGAGCGTGTCCGTGGCCGTCATCGAGCAGGTCGGAGCCCGCGAAATTCTGGATTCGCGCGGCAACCCCACCGTCGAGGTCGAGATTGCGCTGGATGACGGCACGCTAGCCCGTGCCGCAGTGCCCTCTGGTGCATCCACCGGGCAGCACGAGGCGGTGGAGCTGCGTGACGGTGATCCTGCGCGCTACCTGGGTAAAGGGGTTGAGCGTGCAGTTGCCGCCGTATTGGATGAGATAGGGCCCGAGCTCATCGGCATCGAGGCGATCGAGCAACGAGTAGTGGACCAGAAGCTGGTCGACTTGGACGGCACCCCGGACAAGTCGCGGTTGGGTGTCAACTCAATCCTCGGGGTCTCGCTGGCGGTCGCCAAGGCGGCTGCGGAGTCCTGCGGCCTGGAGTTGTTCCGCTACGTCGGCGGCCCGAGCGCGCATGTGATGCCGGTGCCCATGCTCAACATCCTCAACGGCGGCGCGCATGCCGACACCGGAATCGATGTCCAGGAGTTCATGATCGCCCCAATCGGTGCGGACTCGTTTCGCGAGGCGCTGCGCTGGGGCGCCGAGGTTTACCACGCGCTGAAGTCGGTGCTCAAGTCGAGCGGGTTACCCACCGGACTCGGAGACGAGGGCGGTTTCGCACCCGACCTCCCGGCCAACACCGACGCGCTGGACCTGATCGCCAGCGCAGTGGACAAGGCTGGTTACGCCCTTGGCCGAGACATTGTGCTCGCGCTGGACGTGGCCGCCACCGAGTTCTTCGCCGGCGGCGTCTACACCTTCGAACGCAGCGCCCGCAACGCCGAGCAGATGGTCGCCTACTACGGCGAACTGCTCGACGCCTACCCACTGGTGTCCATCGAGGACCCGCTGGCTGAGGACGATTGGGATGGCTGGGCGCGGCTCACCGCGGAGATCGGCGATCGCGTGCAGATCGTTGGTGACGATTTATTCGTCACCAACCCGGAAAGGCTGGAGGAGGGCATTACGCGCCGGGTCGCCAACGCGCTGCTGGTGAAGGTCAACCAGATCGGCACGCTGTCGGAGACCCTGGACGCGGTGGCGCTGGCACAGTCCAGCGGGTACCGGTGCATGATCAGCCACCGGTCCGGTGAGACCGAGGACACCACGATCGCTGACCTCGCGGTGGCGCTTGGCTGCGGGCAGATCAAGACTGGTGCGCCGGCCCGGTCGGAGCGGGTGGCGAAGTACAACCAGTTGCTGCGCATCGAGGAAACCCTCGGGGACGCGGCTCGCTACGCCGGGGACCTGGCGTTCACCCGGTTCACCCCGGAAGGCTAGTGCGATGGGCGATGCCGGCCCGATCGGGGGCAACGGTACGCCCGCTCGGTCGGTGCCGACCCATCCGCTGGCGGTGCGCCTCGGGTCTGCGATGGGCATCACGTCTCCGCGGCGGGCCGCGCTGCTCGCAGTGGTGGTCTGCGTACTAGTGCTGAGCGTGGCGGTGCCGCTGCGCAACTATGTGGGTCAGCGCGCGGAGCTGGCGACGGTGTACGGCCAGCAGCACATCCTGGCCGACAAGATCGCGGAGTTGGAACGACGTCGCGACCTGCTGGCCGATCCACAGCAGGTCGAGACGCAGGCCCGGGAGCGATTGCGCTACGTGCATCCAGGCGAGATCCCCTACCTGGTGCAGCTACCTCCCGGCATGGCCGCCGCCGATGCCGGCCGGGTTCAGGCACCCAAGCAGCCGTGGTACAGCGGACTCTGGAAATCGATCAACCGTGGCTGAGACGGTCGATCGCGCTGATTGGGAGGCCGTTGCAGCGCAACTGGGCAGACCGCCGCGGGCGCTGCGGGCGGTAGCGCACCGCTGCGCCTGCGGGCTGCCCAGTGTGGTGCAGACCTGTCCCCTGCTTGAGGACGGCACCCCGTTTCCGACGCTTTATTACCTGACCTGCAGCCGGCTGACCGGGCTGGTGAGCCGGATCGAGGCCACCGGCGCGATGCGCGAGATGACTCAGCGGCTCGCGACAGATCCCGACCTCGCCTGCGCCTATCTGGCCGCGCACGAGTCGTACCTGGCCGAGCGGGATGCAGTGCAACCACTGGGCACCCGGGTGAGCGCGGGCGGGATGCCGGACCGGGTCAAATGTCTTCATGTCCACGTTGCACATGCGCTGGCCCAAGGGCCCGGGGTGAACCCGTTCGGCGACGAGGTGCTCGATCAGATCGGCCCCTGGTGGACCCCCGGCCCCTGCGCCTGACGTCGCTCCCGGAGCGGGTGCTCCGCAGCGAAAGCATAGCGATGTCATGCCGAGCAGCGCAGCTCACCGTGGCTACGGGCAGCTGGTGACGGTGTCTCCGGGGTCGGTGGTGCATAGGTCACGGCCGGTGCCGCCGCGGATGGTGTCGTTGGCCCGGACTCCATCGGCGGCGAAAAGGCTGTCATCGCCGGCGCCGCCGAAGTGGGTGTCGTTGCCGGTGTCGCCGATGAGCAGGTCGTTGCCGTCGTCGCCGCGGAGTTGGTCGTTGCCGGCCAGGCCGAACAAGCTGTCGCGGCCGGGCCCGCCGAGCAGGACATCGTTGCCGCCGTAGCCCAACAGCAGGTCATCGCCGCCCAGGCCGCAGATGACATCGTTACCGGGGGTGCCGAACAGGGTGTTGGGGCCTGCGGTGCCGGTGATGGTGCAGGCGGGCAGGATCGGGCCCACGGTGATGGTCACCGTGGCCGGTGCCGAGGCCAGGGCGCCGTCGCGGGCGGTGTAGGTGAAGGTGTCGGGACCGTTGAATCCCTCCCGCGGGGTGTAACTGAACGACCCGTTGGTGTTGAGGGTGAGGGTCCCGTTGGCTGGTGCAGTGCCCAGGACGGCGGTCAGCGCGGATCCCTCGGTGTCGGTGTCGGTGTCGTTGCTCAGCACGCCGGGTGCCGGCACGGTCAGTGGAGTTTCCACGTCGGTCTGGTAGGCGTCGGCCACCGCGACTGGAGCGTCGTTGACCGCGGTGACGGTGATCCGGACGGTGGCGGTGTTGGCTGAGTCCAGGGTCCCGTCGTTGGCCCGGTAGGTGAAGCTGAATCCACCGGGGGTGGTGCTGCTGTTGGCGTTGGGCGCGGGGGTGAAGCGCACGGTGCTCCCGTCTGGCAGCACCACGGCGGTGCCGCCGGTGACCCCGGCCAGCGACACTGTGCGCAGGTCGGGATTGGGGGTGTCGACGTCGGTGTCGTTGCCCACCACATCGATGTCCACCGCGGTGTCCTCGGCGGTGGTGGCGGCGTCATCCACTGCCCCCGGGGCATCGTTCACCGGGTTCACCGTGATCGTCACGGTGGCCGGCGCCGACGTTGTGGTGCCGTTGGTGGCGCTGTAGGTGAACGAATCGGGGCCGGTGTAGTTGGCGGCTGGGGTGTAGGTGAAGGAGCCGTTCGAGTTGAGGGTCAGGGTGCCGTGCGCTGGTTCGGTGACCAATGCGGCAGTCAGCGGGCCACCGGTGTCGTTACCCAGCACCCCGGGCGCCGGCACTGTCAATGGGGTGTCCTCGCTGGTGGTGTAGGTATCGTTGACCGCGGCGGCGATGCTGAAGGTGAGCCTGGCGACCGAGGGATCATGGTCGCTCTGCTGGTCCTCGAACTCGGCGTTGACGTGCACTGCGTCGTACTCGGCCACCGGCATGAGGTTGTTGGAGACGACGATGTGGTCGAGCACCTGGCTGTTGCCGTCGAACACGTAGCCGTAGCGCTCCACCACCGGCAGCGTCGTCACCAGCGACGTGTATCCAGCGTCGGTAATCGTCGTCACCGGGGCAGAGAACTGGAAGTCGTTCAGGTCGCCGGCCACCACGATGTTCGCGTCCGGATCGATGCCCTGGATCTGCTCGATGAAATCGCGCACCAGGTTCGCCTGCTGCTCGCGCTGCACCTCACTGCTGAGCACCGGTGGCTGGAACCGACCCCACTCGGCGTCGTCGCCGCCCTTGGAGTTCCAGTGGTTGCCGACGACGAAGATTGTACGTCCGGCGTAGGTGAACTCACCGGCCAGCGGCTTGCGGCTGGCGTTAAATGCGGCGTTGGTGGGATCGATGCGGCCGGGGCTGAAGGCCAGCTGTGGTTCGCCGCCGACGTTCTGCACCGTGTTGGCCGTGGTCGAGGTGCCGCCGGGTCGGTCGACGAAGGCGACGCCCCGGTCGGCACGGAACAGGAAACCCTGGCGGATGTTGCCGTTCGGGGCCCCTCCGTCCGGGTTGCCGGTTGTCGGGTCGATCTGGCGAAACTCGTACGTCGGGCCGTTGGGTAGCGCGTCGATCGCAGCGATGAGCCGGTTCCAGGTCTGGGTCGCACTCACGCCACCGGCGGACTCGCCGTTGTCATCCTGGATCTCCTGGACCACGGCGATGTCGGGAGCACCCATGTTCGTGACGATCTGCGCGGCCAGTGCGTCGAACTTTGCCTGCGGCTCGAGAAAGTCAAGGTTTTCGACATTGAACGTGCCGAGGGTTAGCTGGCCGGAGGTCCCACCCACGAGGTTGGTGATCTCCCGTTGCAGGTTGCCGTCGACAAGCGAGGGTAGGGGCTGCGATGGGAGCAGCAGGTAGTTGCCGAAGTCATAGAACATGATGCCGGTGACGTCGGCGCTGAAGGAGTCGCCGACGTCGGGAGTCGGGACCTCGCCGAGGCCGTTGAGTCGGGGATCATCGGCGATGAAGATCCGCTCTGGGTTCTTGTCGGCGTAACTGGGCAAGACGATGCCGCCCCGCGGGCTGCGAGGCGCGGCCGCCGCCAGATCGCCGGGCACCACGACCACTTCGCGGTGATTGGCGGTGATGAACGAGCGACGGCTGACGACCTCGGGGTTGTCAATCCGGACCTGCATGCCTTCGAGGCTTTCGTAGAAGTCGATCCCGTCGGTCGCGGGGTCGAAGGTGTTACCGGTCTCGACGTTGCCGCCGGAGGCATCGTCCTCGATCGTGGCCAGCGGCGGCGTGCGGTTGGCCGTCGGGCCGCCGACGGTGGTGACCGGCAGGGCGGCGCCGGTGGACACGAGCGTCACCGTCGCGCTCTCGATCTCCGTGACGGTGAGGTTGTCGAATGCTGCCGCCGTGGTCGCACACCCGCTGTCGCAGCCGGGGCGGAACTCGGTGACGACCCCGGAGACGTTCACCAGGTTGCCGACCGCCGCGGCCGCCGGCGGGGCGGACGCGGTGAACACGAAGATGCCCTCGGACGTGGCCGGGTTGGCGTCGGGAGCGGGATCCTCCATGTAGAACCCATTGCTTCGCAGCGCGGTGACGACGCCGGGCACGCCGGCAACCGCCTGGCCGGGGTCGGTGATGACCTGTGCCGCGAACGGCGAGATGTGGCCCGCACCCTGGATGTCATGAATCCGGGCAGGCACGCCACCGAGGGCGAATACCGAGGTATGGGATTTGCGGAACTGCGGCGTCGGGAGCTCCTTGGCGATGACCCCGTCGCCGTACCAGGTCGTGTCGCCGCTGTCAGCGAACAGCCGCAGGCTGCTGGAACCGGTGAGCGGGTCAGGTAGCGAGGCGATGGCCTCGTAGGAGCCCTGGCCGTTACCACCACCGTTGCCGGTGCTGAGATAGGTGCTCCGCCGCACCGGTGCGCTGGCCGGGTTACCGTCCCAGGTCCACAGCGCCTGCTGGGTGGGATCGCCGGCGGCGGCCCGACCCGAGATGATCAAGTATTGGTTGGCGGCGTTCTTGCGAAGCTCGCGGACGCCCCCGAGGTCGAGGTCCCACTCGAACGGCGCGCCGAACGTGGCGGGTCCGCCGCCGGTGACGAGCGAGGCAAGGTTGGTCACTGGCACCACGAGGGCGTTCGGACGAGCCGGCGTCGGGACGTTGGGAGCCCGGAAGGCGACGTAGGCGGTGGTGCCGTCAGGCGCGAACTCGAGGCCCTCGATGTTGAAGCCCCGGCCCTGACCCGGGGGGGTGCTGCCGGAGTCGGCGGCTTCGGGCGCGGTGCCGATGGCGGCACTGGCCCCCAGGCCGTAGTGCCCGGCCCCAAGGCCGTGGCCGTTCGCGTTGTCCCAGGCGATGAGGTCGCTGCGCAGCCCGCTATAGAAGCCGACGAAGGTCAGCGTCGCGCTCGCCCCGGCGCCGGTGACATCAGTGGCGAACAGGCGCTGGCGGTTCGGGCGGCTGGCTCCCCCGGAGGAGTTGCCGTGCGAGGCGAGCCAGTAGATGCGGTTGCCGACCCGGGCCGATGCCTCGATGTCCACCTCTCGGGGGTTTCCACCGGAGATGTCGGTGAGCTGGAGGTTGGCTGTGAAGTCGAAGGTCGCCACCGGCAGGCCGGAGTTGGCGGTGTCATACAGCCGGATTGTCTGGTCCTCGTCGTTGGCCACGAAGGCGAACCCGCCGCCGGCGTCGATGGCCGTGGAAGCGTCGGCCGCGCCGTGGTGGAATCGGGTGGTGCTGGGCACGGCGGCCGGGGCCGAGGCCGCGTAGGACAGCGTGGACTCGGCGAACAGGCCGCCGCCGTCGGTGACGCGGATGGTGACCGTGGAGTAGCCAACGCCGGCGGGATCGAATGACAGAGTGCGGGTGGCACCGGTGCCCGAGAACGAGATACCACCATCGGGCAGGACAGTCTGGTTCGACGATGTGGCAGTGACTACGAGCGAACCGGGTGGCGTCTCGACATCGCCGACCGTCGCGGTGGCGTTCGGACCGCTCGGATCGTTGTCGGCGTCGGCCAGCGGCGGTGGGCTTGAGATGGTGGGAGGCGTGTTGTCAGCCGGCGTCACCGTCACCGCCGCCGTCTGGCTGTCGTCGGAACCGGTGGCGTTGCTGACCCGCACCCAGTATGACGTCGTGGTGGTGAGCGGCGGGGTGGTGAACGAGGGGCTGGTCGCTCCGGTGATGGGGTTGGTCGGGTCGCCCGAGGTGCCCACGTACCACTGGTACGACAGCGGGGCAGTGCCGGTGGCGACCACGTTGAGCGTGGCGGTCTGACCGCTGGAGATGGTGGTGCTATCGGGCTCGTCGGTGATGGTCGGGGTGACCGTGGCCGGGGCCGGCGTCGGAGCGAAGGCGACGCCGCGCAACACGGTGTTGGGCGCGGCGGTCGCCACCACGCTTGCCGTGGCGCTGATGTCAGAGTTGAATGCCGCGGTGTCGTCGACCTTGACCAGCGTGTTTCCGCTCGTTGCACTACTGGTCGTGGCATACAGCGTTGCGCCGCCTGATCCGTTGATCGATCCGGTGAGCCCGCGCACACTGACACCGGTCGGCCGGAAGGAGCCACGTGCAGTCCAAGTAGAGCCATCGAAGATGAACTTGAGAATGCCACCGCCGGCCGAGTCGTCAGCGACATAGAGGGTGTCGACGCCAGGTGCGGAATCGCGGTCCAGCGCCACGAAGGCGTACGGGCTGGGCGCTGCCGTGACGAGCGCCGGGGTTTGGCCGCCGGTGGTCGGCAGGCCGGAGCCGACGGTGTAGATACCGGTGGTGCCGCTGCCGGTCGAGATGTAGAGCTGGCCATTGAAGATCGACACCGTGCGGAGGTTGGTCGGTGCGGCGCTGTTGATCTGCGTTGTGGCCCCGGCGCTGCCGAGCGCGGCGAGCCGGACACCGCCGTTGGCTCCGACAACCCAGAACTGATCGCCGTTGTCGGTGACCGCTCCGCGCACGTTGTTACTGTTGAAGGCGTCGGTGATCGCGGTCGAGGTGTCGACGGCACCGTTGCCATCTACCCGGGCGACCACCCGGTTGACGCTGCTGGCGGAGGTGCCCACCACGCTGAGGGTGCCGGGGTTGGTGTCATAACCCGCGAGAGCGAGGTAATGACCATCCGCGGACAGCGCAAGTGCCCCTTCGGACGTGGCCGATCCGCTCATCGTCAGCCGCCGGTTCGCCCCCGAGGTGGTGGTCGGCAGGGCGATCGACTGCACGAGCGTGCCCGACGGGGTGTACTCGTCCAGGAACACCGCGGTCGCAACGCTGCTGAGCGTGCCGGTGCCGGTACCGACCCGAGTGACAACGATGTTGCCCGGCCCGAAGCTGGCCGCTGAAGCTGGCGTTGCACTGAGCAACGCCATGCCCGAAACCATCAGGGACGTGACGAGAAGGCTGCCCAGCAGACGACGGAAACGCAGGCGCACTGGAGCTCCAATGGTGGGGTGATCGGCACCGGAAACGCTAAATTCGGTAACGGGGGGCTCAAAGAGTGTTCAGACAACGTTCAACCAGCAGCCGTCCGCAGCACCAACCGGTAGCCACTTGTGCACGCGGACGCTTGGGGCGTGCTGGATTGGAGGTGGGCATGGCCAGGGTGGCCGCGATCGACTGCGGGACCAACTCGATCCGTCTGCTCGTCGCGGACCTGGCGGTCGGCACGTTGGTCGACGTGCACCGGGCGATGCGCATCGTCCGGCTCGGTCAGGACGTCGATACCACCGGCCGGTTGGCTCCGGAGGCGCTGGAGCGCACCAGGATCGCGCTGGCCGACTACGCCGCTACCGTGCGCCGCGCTGGTGCTGAGCGAGTCCGGATGGTGGCCACCTCGGCGACCCGGGATGCGGCCAACCGGGAGGATTTCTTCGCGATGGTTCGCCAGACCCTCGGCAGCGATGCCGAGGTCATCACCGGTGATGAGGAGGCCCGGCTGTCGTTCACCGGCGCGGTCGGCGACCTGGATCCCACGGAGGGGCCATTCGTGATGGTCGACGTGGGCGGCGGCTCCACCGAAGTCGTACTCGGTAGCTGGGACGGCACGCAGGTTGACGTCACGGCGGCGCGGTCGGTGGATGTCGGATGCGTCCGGATCACCGAGCGACACCTGCGCTCGGACCCTCCAACCTCCGACGAGATCAGCGCGGCCGAGCAGTTCGCGGCGCAGACCCTGGCAGAGGCCTTTGCCGATGTGCCGGTGGACAAGGCCTGCACCTGGGTCGGGGTGGCGGGCACTGTGACCACGCTGTCTGCAATTGCCCAGCAGCTGCCCGCCTATGACCCTGGACGCACTCACCTGTCCCGGCTGTCGCTGGAGCAGGTGCGCGGCACGGCCGAGGATTTGCTGAACTCGACGCACCAGCAGCGGGCCAGAAATCCCGCCATTCACCCCGGCCGGGTGGACGTCATCGCCGGCGGTGCCCTGATCGTGCGGGTGCTCGCCGAACAGCTGCACACCCGTGCCGGCATCTGCGAGCTCGTGGTCAGCGAGCACGACATCCTCGACGGCATCGCGCTAGGTCTCGCCTGATGGTCTTCTCCTGCCTAGATGAGGAGATAACCCGGTGCCGGGCCTGCCCGCGCCTGGTCGCATGGCGGGAGAAGGTCGCCGCCGAGAAGCGCGCGGCCTACCGGGACCAGACATACTGGGGGCGTCCCGTTCCGGGTTTCGGTCCGCTCGACGCCGCGCTGGGCATCGTCGGTCTCGCACCGGCCGCACACGGCGGCAACCGCACCGGCCGGATTTTCACCGGAGACCGCTCCGGCGACGTGCTCTACGCCGCGCTGCACGCCGTCGGCCTGGCCAATCAGCCAAACGCCACCCACCGCGGCGACGGGCTGACGTTGCACCGCACTCGGATCACCGCCCCGGTGCACTGCGCACCGCCGGCCAACAAACCGACTCCCAGCGAACGCGATGCCTGCCGGCCGTGGCTGATTCGCGAACTCCAACTGCTGCGCCCGACGCTGCGCGCGGTGGTCGTGCTCGGCGCCTTCGGCTGGCAGGCACTGCTGCCCGCACTGAGTGCCGCGGGTTGGTCGGTGCCCAGCCCGCGGCCCCGCTTCGGGCACGGTGTCGAAGTCGTCGTGGACGGGCTGCACCTGCTCGGCTGTTATCACGTCAGCCAGCAGAACACCTTCACCGGACGCCTCACCCCGCAGATGCTGGTCGACGTGCTGCGTCGCGCAGCGGACCTGGCCGGGATCGGTGTGGAATGACCCGCCGGCCGGGCCCGCCTGGTGCTGTCCGGCGTGGATACCCTTGGCCAACGCCCCCGTAGCCCAACCGGCAGAGGCAGGTCCCTTAAAAGGATCCCAGTGTGGGTTCGACTCCCACCGGGGGCACCATTGCGGTTCTCCTTGAAGACGCATCGGGCGTCGCCGCGCCCGGGATGGTTAGGCGGCGGGCGCGATGGGTACGCCTCGGGTCATGACCGACACCAAGCCACTGGCAGTGGTCACCGGCGCATCGAGCGGGATTGGTTTCGAGCTCGCCAAGGTGTTCGCCGACAATGGCTTCGATCTTCTGATCAACGCTGAGGACGAAGGTCTTGACCGCGCCGCTGAGCAACTGCGAGCAAACGGCGCCCGTGTGCAACCGGTCCAGGCCGACCTCAGCACCTACGGTGGCGTGGAGCAGCTATACGCCGCGATCGTGGCGACCGGGCGGTCGGTGAGCGCTGCGGCGCTGAACGCCGGCGTCGGCCAGGGTGGTGCGTTCGTCGACAACGACCTGGCCGACGAGATCAGGATCATCGACCTCAACATTACATCGACGGTGCATCTGGCCAAGCGGTTGCTCAAGGACATGGTCGCCCGCGACGACGGCAAGGTGCTCGTCACTTCTTCCATCGCGTCGACGATGCCGGGTTCATTCCAAGCGGTGTACAACGCCTCTAAGTCTTTCTTGCAGTCTTTCGCCCAGGCGGTGCAGAGCGAGCTGCACGACACCAGGGTCACCATCACCGCGCTCATGCCCGGCCCGACTGACACGAACTTTTTCCGCCGCGCCGATATGGACGATACAAGGATCGGTCAAGCGTCGAAAGACGACCCAGCCCAGGTCGCCAAGCAGGGGTTCGACGCGCTCATGGAAGAAAAGGACAAGGTCATCGCTGGCTCGGCCAAGACCAAAGCGCAAGGTGCCGCCAACAAGGTTCTTCCTGACCGGCTCAAGGCCGCCGCTCACCGACAGATGGCGGAGCCAGGAACAGGGGAGTAGCAGAAAGCCACATGAGGAAGGGAGTTTCGATGGAAGAGCATGAAACGGACACCCCACAAGAAAAGGCGGAGAATCTTAGGGCTGAGTCATTTCCCGCGGGCGTCCCTGAGGACGCAGACGTAGCAAGCGGACGCGCGAAAGGAACGGGCCTACCCCCCGGATCGGTGGGTAAGGGGCAAGACACGCCCCAAACCCCGGCTACTTAACTGGGTCGCCCCCGGGTGAGCACCGCTGTCCGGCGCCGGTGGCCTGTTGTGGTGGCGTGGTCTCGACGATGATCGAGTCCGGTATCTTCAGCACAAAGGCCACCGCGCGTCGGCAGTGCTCGTTTAGCTAGTGCGGTGGCCCCGGAACGCATGCTTGTACATCCCGATGCACGCCGGACAGCTCAGAGTCCTCCATCAGGCTGCGGGCTGGCGTCTTGCTCCATCAGTAGGATGGCGCCGCTCCTCGGATTGTCAGCGCTGTTAAAGGGGCTGCTGGCCACCCGTACCATGATGGGACGGCCTCGCCGGTTGATCGCGGATAGCATCACCTCGTGCGGACCGGTCTCACCAGTGAGAGTACGGCGAAGCAGGGTGCGCAACTGCTGGGTTGGCAACCCGATGTCCAGATTGAGAAAGTGCTGACCGATGATCTCATCTTGCCGTAGACCCCACAGGTCTTCGGCACGGCGATTCCAGACCAGGATGCGCATGTCGCCATCCAACACTGCCACCCCGGTGCGTAGACCGGTAAGTACTGTCTCCAGAAAATGGTTGGCCTGATTGAGGTCGTTGGTTCGATCGCGTAACTCGTCGTTGATGGCCTGAAGCTCGTCGTTGGTGGACTGGAGCTCCTCGTTCATCGTCTCCAGTTCCTCATTGGTGGACTGCAGTTCCTCGTTCGTGGTTTCCAATTCCTCGACGGTGGACTGGAGTTCTTCGTTGGTAGTCTCCAGTTCTTCGTTGGTCGACTGCAGCTCTTCGTAGGCCGTTTCCAGCTGGCGGTTGGCTAGTTGCAACTCCTCACGCAGCCGGCGTGACTCGGTGGCGTCATGAAAACTCAGGACGACGCCGAGCACATCAGAATCTGGGTCGATAAGTGGGCTCACCTGCACGTCGAGGCGGAGCCTTTCGCTGCCGCGTAGATACTCGATGTCAGTAACCCGTACGATGCGCCGCTCGAGGTGCGCCTGCTCGATGTAGCGGCGTAGTTCCACTGGGCGGTAGGACAACGTGACGTCGCTGAACGGCCGGCCCACGTTGCGCTCCGAGACCCCGAACAGCGTCTCGGCCTGCCGGTTGCACAGCGCGATCAACCCGCCTGTGGTGATGACGACCTGGGCCAGCGGGCTGGCCAGCAGCGCCGCATGGCGCAGCAGGTCCACACCACTGATCTGGGATCTGGCATCTGCCGACGCCGCATCGGGTAGGAAAGTGCCGTTCACCGGCACCTGCAGCGGCAGCCTACGAAACAGCCGGCGCTTGAGGTCGATGGGCTGGAACCGCTCGGTGTGCGAGAGCAGCATCTCGGCCTTTCCCAAGAACAGCACCCCAGTCGGCGCCAGCGCGAAGTGCAGTCGGCTCAGGATGCGCGACTGCGTCTCGGCGTCGAAGTACATCAGCGTGTTGCGGCACACCAAAAGGTCGATCTTGGATATCGGAGCGTCCTGCACAAGGTCGTTCCGGCCGAAGATGACGGAGCGGCGAAGGTCCTTCCGGAACGAGAACTCACCTCCGGCCTGATCGAAATAGCGTTCTCGGAGCTCCTCGGGCACAGCCCGGAGGCGGTGTTCGTCGTAGGTCGCGTGTCGGGCGTGGTTGAGGTCTTGCTCGTCCACATCCGTGGCGTAGATCTTGACGCGCTGACGGAACTCGTCGCCGCGGAGTTCCTCGGCCAGGATCATGGCCAGCGTGTAAGCCTCCTCACCAGAAGAGCAGCCTGCGCTCCACACCCGTAACACCCCGTCCGGCGCCTTGGCTGCGAGAATTTTGGGCAGGGCTTCGGTACGCAGGTAATCCCACGCCTCGATATCTCGGAAGAAGCTCGTCACGTTGATCAGTATCGTGTTGAACAGCGCCGTGAACTCCTCGGTATGTACTTCCAGATAGTCCAGATAGTCTGCGTAGTCGTTGGCTCCGACCTGGGCCATTCTGCGGTTGACCCGGCGGGTCAGGCTGGCGCGCTTGTAGCCGGTGAAGTCGAACCCGCGGTTCTCCTTCAGGTGCAGCAGGAGCGTCTCGAAGGACGCATCGGGCTGCGACACTCTCGCCTCCAGGGCAATAGGGCTGCTCATTCACTTGGGGTTGGCCGCGACCTCAGCTTCACGAAGCCCGGTAAAATCATGACGCGTCTTCGGTTGACCCTTCCAGATCTGATCTGATCCGACCGATCAACTCACGCAACCGCGCAGCCTCGGCTTTGCTGGACTCATATCGTTGCCGGTACAGGGCGGCGGCGCGGCGCCGGTCGCGTCGTTCGGCAAACTCGGCCAGCTGACAGTTCATGGCCGCGTTCTCCTCAAGGGTCCGTAAGGCCACCCACCGCGCCTCATCCACCGCGGCGGTCTGCTCGGCGACCAAGCTTCGAGGTGACCAGGCGTGACCGACCCGGCAGCGATAGCGCGGCGCGGGTTCCCCTGCCAACTCGAAGAGCACCCCCTGGCAGCTGGGACAGGAAAACCCCGACGGTCGCGCCGACAGCACCGCGTCGGTAGTCACCGTGCCCAGTGCGGCGATCTCATCCTCACCGGCAAGTTGTGGATCAGGATGAGGCTGGTCGAGCGGCGGCGCGCCCTGTCCCACCAACTCCCCGAGCAGCGCACCGATCTTCGCGGCCGGAAGTACGTGGGCCGCCGCAACGTGCTCCAGCGCGCATTTCGGCATCGACTGATGCAGCGCCTCCGCTGGATCCTGCACCACGGCCTGTCCGCCGCGTTCGACGATCGCCGTCAGCCCCGCCGCTCCGTCGTCTCGCGAGCCCGACAGCACAACCCCGATCGCGCCGGCACCGTACGCTACTGCGGCGGAGCGAAACAGCGGATCGATCGCCGGCCGGTGCCCGTTCTCCGTGGGACCGACCGACAACGTCAGATGTGCATCGCGAATAAGCAGATGATGATCGGCGGGGGCCACGTAGATCATGCCCGTTCGCGCCGGCGCACCATGACGGGCTGCCACCGCTGGGAGGGGCCCGGAGCGGTCCAAGATACCCGCTAGCGCGCTGGGTGCCTCCCGCGGAATGTGCAAGACCACGAGCACAGCTGCCGGCAGTTCGGGAGGCAACCCCGCGACAACCGCCCGAAGCGCCTCGACCCCACCGGCGGAGGCGCCAATCGCAATCACGCCCGCCCCGTTGTGCCCGGGCATGTTCGACGGCCCCCCGCTTGGCCCCCCGGTAACCGGCGGTGGTCGTGCTCGAAGTCCGCTGATTGAGCCATTTCCTTCCCGCCTGCTCGGTGGCTGCGACCAGACGGTCGCTGCCATCAGCATGGCCCCCTTGCGCATCCGGCACCAGCCGACACCGCCCCCAATTCACCGCGGCCGTTCAACGGTGTTAATCGCGTCGGTTGCTCATCGGAAAGTGTCAGCAGGCGGATCAAGCCAGGATGTGTTTCACTGGAGTGGACCGCAACCATGCCGTTGACTTTTGGTGGGATTGATGCTCGACGAGCTCATGGTCGGTGTTCAGAAGGAGCCCGACCACGTCATACTCCGACTCCGTGGCCGGCTGTCGCTGCGCAACGTGTCCCGGGTTCGCGAAGCGGCCATCAAGTCGCTGCTGGATACCGGCCGGGTAGTGGTCGACCTGTCACGCGTGCGCTCACCGCAGGCCGCCTTCGTCACGGTCTTCCCGACCGCACTGGCCTATACCGGCGGTTGGCCAGCGGCACGGCTTGTTCTTTTCGGCGCGGATGCCGCCATGCGCGCGACGCTTTACTCGGTACGAGTACCCGACACCGTGCCCTTGGCCGCCGACCTGGCTTCGGCCGCAACCCTCTTGCGCCAGCGGCCCGCACACGTACGGCGGCACTGCGCGCTGCCTATGCACAACACCGCACCGGCAGCCGCAAGACGATTCGTGCGCGAGGCATGTGACGATTGGGCGGTACCTCACACCGTCCGCGAAATTGCTGAGCTCGTGTCAAACGAATTGGTGAGCAATGCTGTCGATCATGCCCGTACCTCTAGCCGACTCACTGTCACCCGCATTCGGTCGGCGTTGCGCGTCTCAGTGCGAGATTATAACTCGACGGCCATTCCCCGTCCACGACCGATAGACGTCGGCGCGCCCCGCGGCCGCGGGCTGCATATCGTGATCGCATTATCCCAAAACTGGGGGACAAGCCTGCATCGAGACGGCAAAACGGTCTGGGCCCACCTGCCAATCGACTCGTCCGAGTAGGACCGCTCGCTCGCCGGTAGTCGCTTGTGCGGTGCCCGCTGTGCTGTAA
>JBOHFX010000158.1:0-3558 GCA_050699875.1 Pseudonocardiaceae bacterium | reverse complement strand
GTCGGGCGCACCCTGCACGAGGTCGTGCAACAGGCGCTGCGGGTCGGAAAGCGGGTGCGCGCCGAAACCGGCATCGCTGCTGCCGGGGCTTCGGTGGTCTCCGAAGCTCTTGTTGCCACCTCGGCTGCGCTGACTGCCGGCGCAATGCCCGATCAGACGGTGCCAGATCAGGTGGGTCTGGCCGGCCAGCGGGTGCTGGTGCTCGGTGCGGGTTCAATGGGTTGCCTGGCCGCCGCGCAGCTGCGCCGGGCCGGGGTGGCTGAGATCATCGTGGCCAACCGCACGCCGGACAGCGCACGGCGGTTGGCCGCACTGTGCGAGGCTGAGGGCACGGCCGCGCGGGCGGTCGGGTTGGACGGCGTGGCCGCTGCGTTGGCCACCGTGGACGTGGTGATCTGCTGCACCGGGGCAACCGGCGCGGTGCTCAGCGTCGAAGAGGTTGCCAGCGCTTGTGTGCACCGCCGGACTTCACTGGTCGTGTGTGACCTGGGACTGCCCCGAAACGCCGAGCCCGCCGTGGGTGATCTGCCCGGCGTGACGTTGCTGGATCTCAGCACCGTGGCGCGCCGGCTGGAACAGCGAGGCACGGGGTCCGACGCGGTCGGTGCCGCGCACCGCCTGGTGGCCCACGAGGTGCGCGGTTACCTGGTGGCACAGCGCACCGCGGAGGTCACCCCGACAGTTGCAGCGCTGCGCAGGCGGGCTGCCGAGGTGGTGGATGCGGAGCTGCTGCGGCTCGACGGCCGGTTACCGGCACTCGATACCGCGGTGCGTGATGAGCTCGCCCAGACTGTGCGTCGAGTGGTGGACAAGCTGCTGCACGCCCCCACGATTCGGGTCAAGCAGCTCGCCGAGGCCGGTGGGGGCGAGGCCTACGCCGACGCGCTGCGGGAGCTGTTCGAACTGGACCCGCAGGCTCCTGCCGTCATCACCGCGCCGCTGCGGCACTCAGCCATCCCCCCGCCACTGCCCGGACCCCGGTGATGGTGGTGTTGCGGTTGGGAACCCGCAGCAGTGCGTTGGCAGTCGCCCAGACCGAACGGGTGGCGCAGCGGTTGCGTGCCGCCGGGGTCGAGTTGTCGGTCCTAACGGTGCATTCCGTCGGTGACGCCTTCTCGGCGCTGCGTGCGGCGCTGGTCGCCCGCGAGGTCGACGTGGTGGTGCACTCCTACAAGGATCTGCCGACCGCCCCGGACCGTCGGGTAGTGGTTGCTGCCGTACCGGAACGGGCCGATCCGCGCGATGCACTGGTGGCCCGGGACGGGATGGTGCTGGGTGAGTTGCCGGGCGGGGCGGTGCTCGGCACCGGCTCGCCACGGCGCGCCGCCCAACTACGGGCGCTGGGTCTGGGGTTGCAGGTGGTGCCGATCGACGGTGACGTCGGCTCACGGATCCGCCGGGTCGCCGACGGGGAGCTCGATGGTGTGGTGATCGCCGCCGCTGGGCTGGTCCGGCTTGGCCGGTCTGATGAAGCCACCGAGCTGCTCGACCCGTTGCAGATGCTACCGGCGCCCGGGCAGGGAGCGCTGGCCTGCGAGTGCCGGGCCGATGACCTGGACACCGAGCACCTGCTGGACACGCTTCTCGATGACGGCGGTGCGCGCGCCGCGGTCACCGCTGAACGAGCGATGCTCGCCGCCGTGCGGGCCGGCTGCGACGTCGCTGCGGTCGGTGCGCTCGCCGATGTCGTGGAGGACTTGGACGACGACGAGCGGGTTGTGTTACGGCTGTCGCTGCGGGGAGTCGCAGCCACCGCGGACGATGACCTGCTCCGGTCGTCCGCTACTGCGCCATATTGCGAAGGGCCCTATCTCGACGGGCCGTGTTCCGATGGGGAGCCAACCGATGCCGAGAGACTCGGCCGCCAGGTGGCGGCCGAGCTGCTGGACCTGGGTGCCGGCACGCTGGGCGGGAGATCCAGTGCTGCGGCCAAGGCCGACGGCCAGATGGGAAACGAGTAAGTACACATGAGCCGTGTTTGCAAGACCACCGGACGGATCGCCTTTGTCGGTGCCGGCCCCGGCGACGCCGGGATGCTGACTGTGCGAGCTCAGCACCTGCTGACCTGCGCCGAGCTGTTGGTGGCCGATCCCGACGTACCAGCCGACGTGCTCGCGCTGGCTGCCCAGCCCGCCGAGGTGCGCCCGGCGGTGGGTGAACCCGGTGAGGTCGCCAAGGATCTCGTCGCCGAGGCGAAGTCCGGACGGGTCGTTGTGCGGCTGGTAGCCGGGGACCCGCTGACCGCCGACGCGGTGGTCGCCGAGGCGCTGGCCGTGGCCCGCACCTCGGTTCCGTTCGAGGTGGTGCCCGGAGTGCCGGCAGGTACTGCGGTACCGGCTTTCGCCGGAGTGCCGCTGGGGTCGGGGCACACCGAGGCCGACGTCCGTGCCGGTGTTGATTGGGCCGCGCTGGCCGCGGTGCCCGGTCCGCTGGTACTCAATGCCACCGCCTCGCACCTGGCTGAGGCGGCCGCCGCGCTGGTCGAGCACGGGCTGGCGCCGCAGACCCCGGTGGCGATCACCGCTGCGGGCACCATGCCCGTCCAACACACCACCGATACCACGCTGGCCTCGCTGAGCGGCGACACCGGCGAGCTCACCGGTCCGCTGGTGGTCACCGTCGGCTCGGTGGTCGGGCAGCGGGCGAAGCTGTCCTGGTGGGAGTCCCGGGCGCTGTACGGCTGGAAGGTGCTGGTGCCCCGGACCAAGGAGCAGGCCGGAGTGATGAGCGAGCGGCTGGCGGTGCATGGCGCGGTGCCCGTCGAGGTCCCGACGATCTCGGTGGAGCCTCCCCGATCGCCGGCGCAGATGGAGCGGGCGGTCAAGGGCCTGGTCGACGGGCGCTACCAGTGGGTGGTGTTCACCTCCACCAACGCGGTCCGGGCGGTCTGGGACAAGTTCCGCGAGTTCGGTCTGGACGCGCGTGCATTCGCCGGTGTGAAGATCGCTTGTGTGGGAGAAGCCACCGCTGAGCGAGTGCGTTCGATGGGGATCGTTCCCGAGCTGCTGCCCTCGGGCGAGCAGTCCTCCGATGGGCTGCTGGCCGATTTCCCGCCCTTCGACGACATCCTGGATCCGGTGGACCGGGTGTTGCTGCCGCGTGCGGACATCGCAACCGAGACGCTGGCCGCCGGCCTGCGTGACCGTGGCTGGGAGATCGACGACGTGACGGCCTACCGCACGGTACGGGCCGCTCCACCACCCGCCGAGACCCGCGAGATGATCAAGACAGGTGGCTTCGACGCGGTGTGCTTCACGTCGTCGTCCACGGTGCGCAACCTGGTCGGTATCGCCGGCAAGCCGCATGCTCGCACGATCGTCGCCTGCATAGGTCCAGCCACCGCTGAGACCGCGGTCGAGTTCGGTCTCCGGGTGGACGTGCAACCCGAGGTGGCGCAGGTGGGCCCGCTGGTCGACGCGCTCGCCGACCACGCCACCCAGCTGCGCGCACAAGGGACACTCCCCCCACCCCGCAAAGCCAAGAGCCGCCGCCGCTAGCGCGTTCGGCGTTTCCCGCGTTCTGGATGCAGACTGCGGTAATTCGAGGCCTGATTACCGC
>JBOHFX010000157.1:0-30988 GCA_050699875.1 Pseudonocardiaceae bacterium | reverse complement strand
CGCTGACCCCGCTGGATGAACCGGCGCAGTGTGCCCTGCTGCGGCGGCTGGCCGCTGCTGGTGACCGGGCTGGGGCGCTGGCCACCGGCCGGGCGTTTGCCCAGCGGTTGCGCGCCGAGTTGGGCGTCGCACCGGGGCCGGCCACCCGGGCCGTGCTGGCCCAACTGCGCGGGCCGACGATTGCGGGTGGTGCAAGCCCGGGCGGCGCGGCCCGGCCGCTGTTCGGTCGGACCCGGGAGCTCGCTGCGTTGGCCGAGGCCTGGTCGGCCGCCGGGGATGGCCGCGGTCGGGTCGTCGTGGTGACCGGCGAGGGCGGCATCGGCAAGACCCGGCTGGTCGCCGAGCTGGCCCGACGCGCGGGCAACGCCGGCGGCCGGGTGGCCGTCGGAGCCGGTGTCGACGTTGGTGGTGAGGCTCCGTTGACGGTGTGGCAGGAGCTGGCCCGCCAACTGGTGCGTGCAGTGCCGGTGCCACCGGAGGACGCAGGCTGGCCGCAGGAGCTGGGCCGGTTGGCCCCCGACCTGCCGTGGGGCTGGGCCGGACCGGGGTCCCAGCGCCGGTCGCTGCGCCCGAGCTGGAGCGGTTGCGGATCTTCGACGGGACGCTGCGGCTGGTGGAGTGGGCCGCGGCCGGCCGCCCGGTATTGCTCGTGGCGGAAGACGTGCACCGCGCCGACCGGGCCAGCCTGCAGCTGACGGCACACATCGGCCGGCGGTTGGCCGGGCTGCCGGTGATGCTCGTCCTGACCCGCCGCAACCGGCCAGCGCGCGCCGAGGCCGACGCGCTAATCGCGGATGTAGCCGGCCGGGCGTTGCGGTCAGCGAGGTGCAGCTGGGTCCGCTGGCCGACGGCGAGCTGGCAGCGGTGGTGTGCAGCGTCGCCCCGCTGGCCGAGGACGACGTGCGGCGGGCAGTGGCCGCCGCGGAGGGTAACCCGCTGCTGGCCGTGGAGAGTGCGCTGAGTGCCCCGGACTGCAGCTCCGATCGTGTGCGCTCGCCGGTACGCTGCTATGTATGCAGCGAGAGCGACTAACAGTGAGCATGCAACCGCAGACGGCGGCGCGGGTGCGGCAGTGCGGAGCGCGCATCAAGGGTGGAGCCTCCGCGTACCTGGAGCACCTGGTCCGCCAGGACGCGCTGCGGGAGGCAGCAGCGTCAGCAGCCAGCTGGTACGCAGCGCACCCGACCTATGCCGCGGACAGCGAGGCCGAGGCGATGGCGGCGGTGGACGAGAAAGCGTGAGGCGAGGCGACCTCTACCGCTACGAACCCGTGGTTGCGAGGGCTGGCCAGTCGACCACCAGGCTGATCGTCTCTGCAGACGCAGTAAACGCCAACGACGCCCTGCCTACGGTCTATGTGATGCATGTCGTGGACTCCGACCCCGGCTCGCTGCTGGCTGTGAGGGTCGGGGAGCTCGGCTGGGCGTTCGCTCTGGAGATCGATCGTCCACCCCGCCGCCGCCTCGTCGAGCACCTGGGCCACGCGACCCCCGAGGAGCTTGAGCAAGTCGACAACGCCATCCGGGCAGTCTTCGAGGTGTAGCGGCCGAGCACAGTCCAGCGTCCACCGGGCACTAGTTCAGATGGTGAATCTCTCGTCGCGCCGGCAGCACTCGCTGTCCGACACCTGCCGCAGCCGGCTGGAGGCCGAGCAACGCTGTGGGCTCATCTGCATGCCCGATGGCCCGTTGCTCGGTGAGTTTCGCAGCTGCCTGCCGTATCAGCAGCCCGTCCCAGCAGCTCTTCTTGGAGAGACCAAGCGTCCGACCGAGTACCAATTATTCGTTCGAAGCGATGCCGTTCTGGGCGAAGGTTCACGTCTTGGACTTGTTGTGGTTACGGAACCGGGACAGTGGATTCGACCCTGACGGGCGAGAGGAGACGCCATGAGTGTTACCGCGGAAGCGCAGGTCGCGACACGGCGCATGGATTGGGTGGCTATGGCGCGCGAAGTCGGACCAGCGTTCGCGGCGCGGGCGGCTGATCTTGACGAGAGAGACGCGTTCGTTGCCGAGAACTATGCCGAGCTGATGGAGCGCCGTTTTCTCTCCGCCGGTGTGCCGGCGGAGCTGGGTGGCGGCGGTGCCTCACATCTGGAGCTGTGCGCCATGCTGTGTGAACTGGCCCGCTATTGCGGTTCTACCGCGCTCGCGCTCTCCATGCACACCCACCTCCTCGCCGCTACCGTGTGGCGCTGGCGCCAGAAGCAGCCGGTGGAGCCGCTGCTGCGGCGGGTCGCTCAGGAACAGATCGTCTTGGTGAGCACCGGGGCTTCAGACTGGCTCGACTCCTCCGGTACCGCGGCAAAGGTGGAGGGCGGCTACCGCATCAATGGGCGCAAGATCTTTGGCAGCGGCTCTCCGGTCGGCACGCTGCTGATCACCAGCGCGGTGTATGACGATCCCGCGGACGGGCCGACCGTGCTGCATTTCCCCGTGCCCATCGCCGCTGAGGGCGTGAGCGTCCTGGACAACTGGCGAACGCTGGGGATGCGCGCCACTGGCTCCAACGACGTGTTGCTCGAGAACGTCTTCGTGCCCGAGGGCGCGGTCTCGCTGCGCCGGCCCAAGGGTCAGTGGCACACCTTCTTCAACGTCGTCGTCACGATCGCCCTGCCGCTGATCATGTCGGTTTACACCGGCGTCGCGCAGGCTGCCTCGGAACGGGCGCTCGGCATCGCGCGCAAGAAGAGCGGTAGAGGGCTCGATCCCCATCTGCCCTACCTGCTCGGCGAGATGGACAACACGCTGGTAACGGCGCAGCTCGCGGTGCAGGGAATGGTGGATCTGTGCGACAACTACAGATTCGAGCCGACCGTCCAGACTGCCAACGCCGTGCTAATCCGCAAGACCGTCACCGCCAACGCCTGTATCCAAACAGTGGAGAAGGCGTTTGAAGTGGTGGGTGGAGGCGCCTTCTTCCGCAGCGTCGGCCTGGAGCGCCTGCTGCGTGACGTGCACGGCGGCCAGTTCCATCCACTTCAAGAGAAACGCCAGCACCTCTTCACCGGCCGTGTCGCCTTGGGACTGGACCCGGGCGGCTAGCGATCATCGGGCGAATCAGGTCCGCGAAGTCGTATCACCGTGGGCGATCGACGGCTCTAGATACGTGCCAAACGTCGCGAACGCGCGTTTCAGTTAATGCGCGTGCCCACGTTGACACCCGCGCCTTTCGCAAAGCAGGGAGCATTCGATGACCGTCACCATGACGCTGGAGGGGACCGCTCTGAGCGAGTTGGCGGGGTCATTCCGCGGGCAGCTCGTCCGGCCGGGCGACTCCACCTACGACCAGCATCGCAAGATCTGGAACGGGTCGATCAGTCGGTTCCCGGCTCTCGTCGCGCGTTGCGCCGGGGTGGCCGACGTGATCGCCGCTGTGCGTTTCGCAAAGGAAAGAGGCCTGCTGGTCGCCGTTCGAGGCGGAGGGCACAGCTTCCCGGGTCTGTCCGTCTGCGATGGCGGTATCGTCATCGATCTTTCCCTGATGAAGGGAGTTCGAATCGACCCCGAGGCGCGTACGGCGCGGGCTCAGGCCGGCGTGCTGTTGGGGGAGCTCGACCGCGAGACGCAGGCGTTCGGCCTGGCCGTGCCAGCGGGGATTGTGACCCACACTGGACGTCCACCGGAAGGCCCCATCCCTGCCCTTCGTACCCCCGGAGCTCCACGGTCAGCTGATCGTCGGCGTGGCGTGCTGCTATGCCGGACCCGTCGAGGACGGAGAGAAGGTTCTCCGTCCGCTCAAAACTTTCCGCTCTCCAGTGCTTGACCTGTGTGAGCCGAAGCCCTTCGTTGACCATCAGGCGATGTTCGACCCGTCCTTCCCGCACGGACGGTGGTACTACATGCGCTCTTGTGACGTCGCGGAGCTCACTGATGATGTCATCGACATCACCGTCGAGCACTCCCTGCGGATCAGCTCCCCGCTGACGACCTTCCCGATCTGGCACCTTGGCGGGCACATGGGGCGCGTGGGCGCGGACGAGACGGCGTTCAACGGGCGCAGCGCAGGGCACACTTTCAACATGAGCGGCGTCACCGAGGCCGCGGAGGGCTTCGACGCGGAAAGGGAATGGGTGCGCGACTTCTGGTCCGCGCTTCAGCCTTACCACACGAGCGTCTACGTCAACTTCCTGATGGACGAGGGTGGCGAGCGCGTCCGCCAGGCGTATGGCGCGAAGAAGTACGACCGGCTCAAGGCTTTGAAGCGGCGCTACGACCCGGACAACTTCTTCCGACTCAATCAGAACATCCCCGCTATCTAGGACACCGGCTCAACAAGCCCGAACCAGACAGTGATGACAGAGCACGAAAAGCCTGACACCGGAACCAGACACGGGGACAGACAGCGGGCTGACAGCGGAACCCGCCCCGGAACCAGGCACAGTGATGCCCGATCGCACCAGGCACGCAATGCTCACCGGGTGAAGGCGCCGGGATGGGCTGAGACGGCCGGAACAGCATCGAGTGGGCACCACGAGCAGACAGGGGCACACACATCAACGGCGACCAACACGTGGCGAGGCGAGACGTCCGAGCCCACCACGGCACACAGATCGTCTGATCGATCGTATCGTAAGTGACATCCGGGGTTCTGCTGATCCGGTGTACACACCGGATCAGGCAACGGCAGAAACGCTTGAACCCACCTCGTACTTAGTGCCTCCTGCGCCACCACTGCCGGGCTGTAAGCAGGATCCAATCCCGGAGAAACCAACACCAGGACACCACCGCAACACCCAGCAGAACTCGCCTTACGCGACGCACAGCAACCCCCTGCCAGCGATCTACCACCCATACACAGCACTGAGTATCAGGACAGTGAAAGTCTAGGGGATTCCTCGACTATGACGTCGAGATCCGCAAGATCATCTGCTCGACAACGCAATCGAGTCACTCAACGCCTACCACCGACGCGCCGTGCGTGCCAGAGGACACTTCCCGACTGAACAAGCTGCGCTCAGGTGCCTCTACCTCGTCACCCGCTCGCTGGACCGACCGGACGCGGCCAGGCACGCTGGCCCGCCGATGCGCCTATGACCACCGCGACCATTTTGCGCAAGACTGTCCCCCGCACCAGTCGCAAGGAGGTCCACCGCCACAAAGCCTACGGTCACACCACCAACCACCAAACCGGCTGGTCTAGGACGACGGCCAGCCATGCACCAAAACGTCAAGCCGTAGCGCGTGCCCGCGGGAACCTGCGGCAGCGCGCGCGGCGGAGCCGGCTCGCCGACGAGCCGATGCGCCGGTGTCGACGACGCGCTCGGCCGCAACCTGCGCCGGCTCGCCGAGATCAAAGCGATCTACACCTGGAGAACTTCTTTCGGTACAACAACAACATCCTGCCCGCGCACGGCTGATCGCCGGCGCCGACCGGGAGGTCATCGAGCTGTCGCGGCGGCCAGCTTGAAGGAAGCAGGGCAGGTGAAGCTACTGCCGCAGCCCGTCCAGTAACCGCGCCGCCACGATGGTGATCGGGAACGGGCGTTCGGTGGTGAACTTCTGCTCCCTGCAGACATTGGCCACTTCCGCATAGCGGCCCCTCAAATCGAACTCGGAAACCGGCAGGTTTTTGGGCGTGAGATCGCGTAGCGGGTGACCAGAAATGTCGGGCTGCAGCTCGTTGCGCACCGACGTGCGGACGCCAAATGGCGCTGAAAGCACCCAAACTCCGGTATGCGGTATTCGTAGCACCACTGCTCCTGTCCGTGAACTCGGCACCACGGACATTTCTACCCACCGGGACGTCGGCCATGTCGAGTTCACGGCCGGCCCGCGCATGTCGGGCTGTCAGAACTGGTTGCCGAGCGGCTCAGCCGACGTAGCCCGTCCGCTCCGGATCAGAACAGCGCCGATTGCTTACGGCCCTCGGCCGCGAGGTCCAAGAAGCCGTAGGTGCCGTGGTCGAGGAGTTCTCGACCTGCCTTGACCAGCGCCGCCAGGGCAACCTGGCCGAAAGCTCCACCTACTGAGATACGGGCCACCCCGACCTGAGCGAGTGCAGCCACCGACGCGAGGCCGGGGAACACGAGCACGTTGACGGGCCGATCGACGGATCTGATCACGCTGCCGATATGGCTGAGATCGGTCAGTCCTGGGGCGTAAAGAACGTGAAGCTGATCGGTGATCTCCAGGTCGGACAGCTTGGCCAGGGCCCGGCCAGGGTCCGATAGAGCGCCGCGCGGATGTCGGCCGGCACGCAGCGGGCCTACCACTCACCTTCGGACCAACCGGCCTCGTCAACCGGGATGCCCGCTGACCTGGCTTCGGCCTCGGTGCCCTGGATCCATGTGCGGGCGCCGGTCACGTCGCGGCGCCACATCCACTCCTGCGACTGGTCGGCGGGGGCCCAGGTCTCGAGCAGGTTCTCCGCTAGGGAAGAAAACGACTTGTCCAGACCGGCCGTGCTGCTCATCCACCAGGGTGTGTGGCGATGTAGCGGTACTGGCCAGGCCCGACCGGCTGATCGGAGGAGCCGATCTTGTCCGCGGCCCAGACTTCTACGCGGTGAACGGGCGATTCCACCACTACCCCCGAACCGAACACGAGCTATCAGATCATCCGGCTGGCGACCGGCTGAGTACCGGGCGCGACGGCCGCTCAGTCCGGGGCGCCGCAGCAGCGTCGCACCGGCCGCTGCAGAATCACCGGTCGTGCGCCCTCGCTGGATCACCGTGACCGTCCTCGCCGCCATCCTCATCACCGGGTGCGGCTCTTCGCCGCCGGCTGGATCGCCACCGGCACCGGAGCTGCCACCGGCGGCCGAACCGGCCCCCGCTCCTGTGCCGGCCGCGCCGCCGGCCGGGCGGGTGATACCTGTGGGCGCCTTCCCGGAAGGCATCGTGGTCGACCCGCAAACCAACATCGTGGCCGTCGCGGTGCGCGACCCGTTCGCGTTGATCCTGCTGGACGCCACCACCGGCGCAGTACTGCGCAAGGTCCCGCTGCCCGGTGCGGTGCGGCATCTGCAGCTTGCCACGCCCGGCGGCCCGGTGCTGGTACCCGTCGAGGGGTCCAACCAGCTGCTCCGGGTGGCGCTGCCCAGCGGGGAGGTCACCTCGCAGGTGGTCACGGGGGTGGTCCCGCACGATGCCACCGCTGCCGCCAACGGCACCGTGTTCGTGGCCAATGAGTTGGGCGACAGCGTAGTGGTACTGCGCGGCGATCAGATCGTGCACACCTTCACCGACGTCACCCAGCCGGCCGGGCTGGCGGCCGTCGGCGACCTCGTCGGCCTGGTCGACGTCCGGGAGAACACCCTCACTGTCTACGACGCACAACGGCTGCAGCGGGTGGCCGAGCTGCCCGCCGGTGCAGGGCCCACCCACGTCGTCGCCGACAAGCGCGGGCACCTGGCGGTTATCGACACCCGAGGTGGCGCTGTGCTGCTGTTCGAACTGAGCCCACAACCCCGGCAGATCGGCCGCGTGGAGCTACCCGGCACGCCCTACGGGGTCGCCTACAACCCGGCCAGCGACCGGCTCTGGGTAACCCTGACCGCAGGCAACGAGCTGATCGGGCTCAATCTCGACGCCGACACGCCGGTACTGGCCACCCCGTTGCCCACCGTCCGCCAGCCGAACAGCGTGGCCGTGGACAGCAGGAATGGTCGACTGTTCGTGACGGGAACCGTCGAGGGCGTCCTGCAGATCATCGAACCGGTGACGTAGCCTCCGCGGCGTGCGAATCCTGATCACCGGCGGTGCGGGTTTCATCGGCTCGCACGTCGCCGACCGGCTCGCCACCGACGGGCACTCGGTGTTGCTGCTGGATGCGTTCCTGCCGCAGGCGCACGGCCCGGGTGCCTCGGCGGCGTGGGCGTCTGACCATCAGCTGGTCCACGGCGACGTCCGGGACGCCGGGCTGCTGGACCGCCTCTTGTCCGATGTGGACGCGGTATGCCACCAGGCGGCGATGGTCGGGCACGGCCTGGATCCCTCCGACGCTCCGGAATACGCCACCCACAACGACCTCGGCACCGCGGTGCTGCTGGCGGCGATGCACAAGAAGGGAGTCCGGCGGTTGGTGCTGGCCAGCTCGATGGTCGTCTACGGGGAGGGCCGCTACAGCTGCCCCTCACACGGCGCCGTCCCCGCCTCAGCCCGGCGAGCCGAGGACATCGCCGCCAGGCGCTACGAGGTGCCCTGCCCACACTGCGGCGCCGATCTCGAGCCACTGCTGGTCGCCGAGGACGCCCCGCTGGATCCACGCAGCGCCTACGCCGCCACGAAGCTGGCACAGGAGCATCTTGCGACGGCGTGGGCCAGGCAGACCGGTGGTGGGGTGTGGGCACTGCGCTACCACAACGTCTACGGCTCCCGGATGCCCCGGGATACCCCCTACGCTGGGGTGGCATCGATCTTCCGGTCGGCGCTGGCACGCGGTACGGCGCCACAGGTGATGGAAGACGGTCGCCAGCGTCGGGATTTCGTTCATGTGTCCGACGTCGCCCAGGCCAACGCGCTGGCCCTGACCGCGGGACCGCTGCCAGGGCGGTGCGAACCGGTCAACATCTGCTCCGGGGACCCGCATACGGTCGGTGAGCTGGCCACCGAGCTTGCCCGCGCGATGGGCGGGCCGGCGCCGGAGATCGTCGGTGGCGCTCGTCCGGGTGATGTGCGGCATGTGACCGCCGACCCGGCGCTGGCCGCTGAGCTGCTCGGCTACCGCGCGCGAGTCTCCTTCGCCCAGGGAATCGCTCAGTTCGCCACCGACCCGCTGCGCGATCCGGTCACCACGTTGTGAGCAGCAGGTGGTTGACCGCCAGCGCGACCACCGCCTGAGCGGCCAGCCACCAGTGGGCATGCTGCCGCGGGAGCAGCCCGGCGGCGGCAATCAGCCAGATCGCGAATGGCAGCCAGATCCGTTCCACCTCGGCCTTGCTCAACCCGGAAAGGTCGGCGGCCAGCACTGCCAGCAGGGTCGCGGCGCACAACAGCACCAGCGCTGTGGGTTGGCGATGCCCCGGCGTGAGGACCCGGCGCAGGCCGGCCACCCCGGCTGGGCCGAGTACTACTGCCAGGCATGCCAGGTTGGCCCACACCCAGTAGCTGTACGGGCGCTCCAAGCCGTACTCCCCCGGCTGGTAGTACCGGATTGTGACCTGTTGGTATCCGTCGAGCCACCAAAACCCGGCCGCGGCGAGGGCGGCGACCACGGTGGCCACGCCGGCGCCGGCCACCAGCAGCGGGGCGACTCGGCGGGCGGCGGCCGCGACGGCCACCGGGAGCAGCCCCGCCAGCACCAGCCCGTATGACAGGTACAAGGACGCACCGAGCACCACTCCACCTGCCGCCGACGCCGCCACGGCCGGAATGTCCAGGTTGGCGCGGGAAACACCGACGGCGAGCAGAGCCACACCCCAAGCCAGTACTCCGGCGAACAACCCGTCCGCAGATACCCCTATCCAGATGGCGCCGGGCAGCAGTACCAGGAACGGCAGCGCGGCGCGAGCCGTAACCTCCCCGCCCAAGGCCCGCAGCGTGACCGCCACCGCGATCCCGGTGCTCGATCCGACCAGCACGCACAGCAGCGCCGCCGGTACTCCCCCGGACAACCCCACCCGATCCAAGCCGACGAAGACCAGCAACGCCCCGGGAGGATGGCCGGCGACATGCGTGGTCCAAGAGTCGGGTTGCAGGCCGGGGATCCGCTCAGCGAAGATCTGCAACATCGCGCTGACGTCGCCGACCCTTGGGACGTCGTGCAGGTACTCGGTGTCGGTGGTCAGCCGGTCGGCCAGCCCGCGCTGCCACCCGTCGATCAGGGCCAGACTCATCGTCCAGGCCAGCGCCGCGACCGCGGACACCCCGATCAACGGTCGCCAGCCGAGCCGGGCCGCCAGCTCCGGTCCACGCATGACGACGAGTAGCGCGATCAGCACCGTGGGGACCGTGCCCGGCCCGATATGCGGCAGCCACTGCGCGCCCAGCGGTGGCGCGTCGACGTGCAGTGGCACCCCATCGTCGCGCAACCAGGCGCCGACCAGCGCCGCCACCGCGACAAGCAGCGCAGCGCCTCCCACGGTCCCCAGGTCCGCGCGCAGACCGCGGTCCACACCTGCTGTCCGCTCGCGCGGCGCGGTCCTCGTCACAGACCCGAGTTATACCGTGGCGCCACCCGCGACCGCCGTACGCAGCGATCACCGCGCTCAGGATGGATTCTGTAGACCAGCGGGGGGTGAGTGCACGGCCTTTCGCCAGTACCAGCTCTTCCGCCTGGCGCTGTTCAGCTACCGACGCGTCTGGAGTTCGTCGTGCTTACTCGTACGGGTCGACGGGCGCCTGCCGCGGCTGCGTGGTCGCGGCGTCGAGCTCGGGTATGCCATCTGGGCCGACGCCGCGGAAGGTCCCGACAATGGTGAGCCAGGAATCCCTGGCCGGCGCCGGGTAGCCCGGATCGAGCACCCGCACGACCCTTCGATCAAGGTCATCGTGTCGGCCCACACCCACGCCGAGTACCGGTGCACGATCACCACAAATGGGGTCACCCGGCTCGTCACCAGCGCCTCGTCCTTCGGTCGGATCCTCAGCGACATCACCCTGACCGTCGACGACCGCAGCGGCGAGCTCGTCTCGGCCGACGCCACGAACACCATCGTCGAGAACGCGATGAACGCCCCCGGTCCAAACGTCGTGCGCCAGGATGACCCGAGGAAGTCCGACCCGGATGTCGCCCGCATCGTGACGCAATATGTGACCGCATCGGCTCCGCTGGCCAACCGGGTGATCGGCAGGATCCAGGGCGACCTCACGCGAACCACGGCGGGCGAGTCCACACTCGGCGACGTCATCGCCGACGCACAACTCGCTGCGACCGCACCAGCAGGCGTCGGTGGCGCCCAGATCGCCTTCATGAACCCCGGCGGCATCCGCGCCGACCTGCGGGTTCTCGACATCTCCTCCGGCGGCGAGGCCCCAGGCGAGGTGACCTACGGCGAGGCGTTCACCGTGCAGCCGTTCGGCAACAGTCTGGTGGTCAAGACCTTCACCGGCGCCCAGATCAGGGAACTGCTCGAGCAGCAGTTCCGCGGCTGCCGCGGCCAGGCGACCGACCGGACACTGCAGATCTCGGCCGGCTTCAGCTACCAGCTGTCGACGGCGGCGCTGCCCACCACGCCCACGCCGGAGCAGTGCGCGGCCAAGATCGGCACCATCTCACTCGGTGGAACACCCATTGATCCGGGCGCGAGCTACCGGGTGACCATGAACAGCTTCCTTGCCACCGGCGGCGACGGCTTCACCACGTTCAACGCCGGCATCGACGCCCTCGGCGGCGCCCAGGACATCGACGCCCTGATCGCCGCGTTCGAAGCCGCGAAGCCGGCCGGCATCGCGGTACCGGACCGGAACCGCATCGTGCCCATCCCCTGATACCGGTGGCTGGAGCCCGCCTTCGCGGGCGGGCTCCAGCTCCATACCCGAGGGGCCAGTCGTTGCGCAGCGGCCCGCGTCACGTCCGTCCCTCGTTCAGTACTGCGCCGTCCTCGGTTCATCACTGAGACGTGTCGTTCTCGTCCGGGCGGGTTTGGCTCTCAACGCCAGATTCACTCGTTGGAGTAATCACCAGAGAGAGAACCCATGTCAAGAACCCGACGCCGCTGGTCCGCCGTAGTCGGCGCCGCCGCGGTCGCCTCGCTCGTCGCCGCGACCCCCGCCGCAGCGCAGCCGCCGTCCACGGCGACCGGCCCGAACACCGTGACGCCGCCGTACGTGCTGCCCGTCGCCCCCGGCGTGACGATCACGTCGTTGCTCACCGTCGATGACGCCGGCAGCGCCGACAATGGTTACGAGATGGTCGGCATCCCCGACGGTCTGGGCGCCACTGTCAACAGCCGGCTCGGCCCTGAGATTCAAGCCATACTCGGCCCCTTCGTCGGCGAACTCCTGGACTTCCTTCGGGGCAACGTGGTGACCGTCCTGATGAATCACGAGCTGAGACCCGAACAGGGCATCGTGCGCCGCCACGGCCAGCAGGGTGCATTCGTCTCCGAGCTCATGATCAACCGAAGGACCAACCGGGTGATCGCCGGGCAGGACCTCATCGACCCCGGCGTCCGGTACTGGAACTACCTCACCGGCTCCTACGCCGCAACGCCGAACGCCGCGGGAGTACAGGCCGACGGCGACGTGTTCCCGGCCTACGACCCCCGCTTCGGCCGGTTCTGCTCCGGTGACCTCACCGACCCCGGGCAGCTGTTCAACCTGTCCACGTTCCGTGGCTACCGCGGGCAGCTGTACTTCGCCAACGAGGAGACCGGCGACGAGGGCCGCGCCTTCGCGGTGACCACCGACGGCCAGGCCACCCAGCTGCCCCGGCTCGGGCTGTTCTCCTGGGAGAACACCCTCGCCGCCCCGAACCGCAGCGACACCACCCTGGTGATGGGCAACGAGGACCGACTCGCGAACGACAGCCAGCTCTGGGCCTACGTCGGCCGCAAGCAGTTCCCGTTCGCGGGCACTCCGGCCGACCAGGCCGGCCTGACCAACGGCCGCAACTTCGTCCCCGACATGGTCGACGAGGCCGTCTCGGACGACGCCGAATTCCGGACGACATTCGGCAAGGGCGTGCCGGCCCGGTTCGACCTGTCCGAGGTCGACTGGGACCAGTCAGGCGCTGACCAGAACGCCGAGGCCCTAGCCAAGGGATTGAGCCTGAACCGGATCGAGGACGGCGCTTTCGACCCGCGGAACCCTAACGACTTCTACTTCGTGACGACCGCGGGCGGCAACGGTCCCGGTGGCGGGCTCTGGCGGCTGCGCTGGGACGACATCGAGAACCCGGACGCGGGCGGCACGCTCACCCTGCTGCTCGACGGCAGCGAGGGCCTGGTCAGCCCGGACAACCTCGACATCGACCGGCAGGGCAACATCGTGATCCAGGAGGACCCGGGCAACAACCCGCGCATCGCCGAGATCCAGGCCTACCGGATCAGTGACGGCAGGCTGGCCAGGGTAGCCCAGTTCAACCCGGCGCTGTTCACCTCCGGCCAGCCTGGCTTCATCACCCAGGACGAGGAGTCCAGCGGCGTCCTCGACGTCGCCAGGCAGTACGGCCAGGAGGGCACGTTCCTGTTCGACGCCCAGCTGCACACTCCCCCGGCGAACAACGTCGCCGAGTACGTGGAGCGCGGTCAGCTGATGCGGATGCGCGTCACCGACTGGAACGCCGTCTACGGAAGTTGATCTAGTCCCAGCGCGCCGTCGGGTCCTGTCCTGGCGGCGCGCTGGGCCGCCAGTCGCCCCGCTGTCCACTCCGGCCGTCCCGAGGAACTCGATGATCGCACGGCGCCGCCTGCTCGCCGGGGGTGCGGCCACCGCCGCGCTGCTGGCCACCTCACCCGTTACGTTTGCCTCAGCAGCCTCCCGGACCCGGCTTTCCCGTGACGTCTTCACCCTCGGCGTCGCCTCCGGGGATCCGCTGCCGCACTCGGTGGTGCTCTGGACCCGGCTAGCGCCGGATCCGCTCAACGGCGGCGGCATGCCACCCCGGCCGTTCCCGGTCGAGTGGGAGATCGCCGAGGACGAGCGGTTCCGCCGAGTCGTCGAGCGCGGCACCGAGCTGGCCACCTCCGAACTCGGGCACAGCGTGCACGCCGAGCCACGCGGGCTACGCCCGTCGGCGTCGTACTTCTACCGGTTCCGGGTCGACGGCCAGATCAGCCCGGTCGGGCGCACCCGAACCGCACCGAGCCGACGCAGCTCGCCGCAACGCCTGCGGCTGGCGTTCGCCTCCTGCCAGGACTGGCAGGCCGGCTTCTACTCCGCATACCGCGGCATGGCAGCCGAGGACGTCGATGTGGTTGTGCACCTCGGTGACTACATCTATGAGTACGGGCCCCAGCCCGGCGTACGCCAGCACGACGGGCCGGAAGTCGACGGGCTGGACAGCTACCGCAACCGGCATGCCCTCTACCGCACCGATCTCGACCTGCAGGCGGTGCACGCCGCGCACCCGTTCGTCGTCACGTGGGACGACCACGAGGTCGACAACAACTACGCCGACGACATCCCGGAGAACACCAACGGCCCTTCACAGGGCAGCCGCGAGGCTTTCCTGCAGCGCCGCGCGAACGCCTACCAAGCCTACTATGAGCACCTTCCGCTGCGCCGTGCCCAGCGACCCGACGGTCCGGATCTACTGCTCTACCGGCGGCTTCAGTTCGGAGACCTCGCCGAGCTGAGCATTCTCGACACCCGCCAGTACCGCACCGACCAGCCCTGCGGCGACGGCCTGGGCGTGCGGTGTGCGGCCGCGCTGGACCCAGCGGCGACCATGACCGGGCCGGAGCAGGAGCGCTGGCTGCTGCACGGCCTGGACCGCTCGGAAGCCCGCTGGAATGTCATCGGCCAGCAGACAATGCTCGCCGAGTACGACTTCCTGGCCGGACCGGGCGAGCTGTTCATTCTCGACCAGTGGGACGGCTACGTCGCAGCCCGCAACCGCATCCTCGGATTTCTCGACCAGCGCCGCCCGTCCAATCCGATCGTGCTCACCGGCGACATCCACTCCAGCTGGGTGCACGATCTCAAGACCGACTTCGCCGACCCGGCCTCGCGCACGATCGGCACGGAATTCGTCGGCACGTCGATCAGCTCGGATTTCCCGACGCCGCTCATCGTCCCGGTGACCGCGGCGCTGCCGGACAATCCGCACACGAGATTCTTTGACGGGGCGTTCCGCGGCTACGTGTGCTGCGATGTCACGCCACAGCAGTGGACGTCGACGTTTCGGGTGGTGAACACCGCGCTGGTGCCGGGTGCACCCACCCGGACACTCGCCACCTTCGCCGTGCAGGACAGACGACCGGGCGCGCAGCCAGCCTAGACCGTGACTCTGAGAGCCTGTTGGCTAATGATGTTGGTTGGACTTGTCCGAGATGACGGCGAGTAGCGTTTTGGTCACGGTGGCGTGTCGTGCCGGGTATGAGAACGGGCTCCTGGTAGCCGAGGAGTACCACCTACTCGTCCGACCAGAAGCCCGAGGATGTCTGTCTACCTTGTCGAGGCCAACAAGGCCAGTTGCCGCGTGTCGGGATGTGCGTGTTATGACCGCGTGCCGCGCTATCCCTCGGATCTGACCGATGCCCAGTGGGCGCTGCTGCGCCCGGAGGCCCAGGCGGTGATGGCCGAGTTGCGCCGCAGCCCGGCCGGTAGACCGATGGAGCATGATCTGCGGGCGGTGCTGGACGCGATTGGCTATGTCACCCGCTATGGCATTGAGTGGCGGGCGTTGCCGGTGGATTTCCCGTCGTGGGAGGCGGTGTATGCCTTTTTCGTGCGGTGGCACGAGCGCGGCTTGCCCCAAGGGCTGGTGGACCGGCTACGCGGGCAGTTACGAATGGCGTGGGGCCGCGCCGAGCTACCTACCGCCGGTTCGATCGACTCCCAGTCGGTGAAGGCCGCAGACACCGTCGGTGCCCGGGGCCGCGGATACGATGCCGGCAAACGAATCAATGGGCGCAAACGGCACGTGGTGGTGGATTCGCTGGGCCTGCTGCTGGCCGTGGTCGTCACCGCCGCCTCGGTACAAGACCGCGATGGGGCGTGCCGGCTGCTGGCCGTGCTGCGCGAGCGGTTCTCCACGATCACCCTGATCTGGGCCGATGGCGGCTATGCCGGGCGTCTGGTGAGCTGGGCATGCCAGGTGCTGGCCCTCACCGTCACCATCGTCAAACGCAGCGACGACACCACCGGATTCGTCGTGCTACCCCGCCGGTGGGTCGTGGAACGAACCTTCGGCTGGCTGCTGCGCTACCGCCGCCTGGTCCGCGACTACGAACGACGACCCGAACACCACGAAGCCATGGTGTTGTGGGCCACCGTCGCGATCATGACCCGGCAACTGGCCCGCACAACATCCAGCGCGCCACCTCATCCCAGATGGGGACGACCCCGCACCGTAGCGTCCGCGCCCGACCAACAAGCAGCGTGACCATTTGCCAACAGGCTCTGAGATTCGCGGTAGCCGTTCCCCGTGGGGTTTGTCGCAATCCGGTCGTCTACTGCCGGACTCCTTGCCGTCACCTGGGGGAGGGAGCGTCCCCCCGTCAGCCACCCCTGCTCAGCCCGGAGGACCTCGCATGCGCATCTCGACGAAAGTCGGCATCGTCTCGCTGCTTGTCGGCGCCATCGTCAGCACCCCACTCTCGGCAGCCGCGGCTCAGCACGACCCCGGCGACGTGGGCATCGGTGACCTGCGCATCGATGGTCTGGGCATTGGCCGAAACGGCGCAGACGGTCAGAACGGCGCAGACGGTCAGGATGGCGCAGACGGTCGGGGCGGCGCGGACGGTCAGGGTGGCGCGGGGGTTCGGAGCGGCGTGGACCGTCGGGGCGTCGACGATCTAGGCGTCGGCAGTTTGAATGTCGGCGGTTCGGGGCTCGGCGGTCTGGGCCTCGGCGGTCTGGGCCTCGGCGGCCTGGATCTCGGCGGTTTGGGGCTCGGCGGTCTGAATCTTGGCGACCTGGGTGGCGTCGTTCAACGCGGCAACACCCTGGATATCGTCGGCCTCGTTGACGGCACCAAGCTCGTGACCTTCCGGTCGAACAACACCAGGGTCCGGAACAGCCGGGACGTGCAGGGTTTGGCCGGGGATCAGCGCCTCGTCGGCATCGACTACCGGGTGCAAGACGGCAAGCTTTACGGCGTCGGCAACGCCGGCGGCGTCTACTCCATCGACAACAGCGGTCAGGCCACCAAGGTCAAGCAGCTGACGGTGGCGTTGAGCGGCACGAACTTCGGTGTCGACTTCAACCCGGCGGCGAACGCCCTGCGGATCATCAGCGACAACGGCCAGAACCTGCGCCAGCCCTTCGCCGATCCGGCCGCTGACACCGTGGCGGACACGCCTATCGCCTACACGGCCGGAACGCCGGCCACCGGTGTCACGGGCACGGCCTACACGAATAATGACACCGACCCGGACACCGCCACTACGCTGTATGACCTGGACACGACGACGGACCAGATCGCCATCCAGTCCCCAGCCAACGCCGGCACGCTGGCTCCGACCGGCGAGCTGACCGTCGACGCCGGCGCCGACGCCGGATTCGACATCTACAGCCCCGTGCGCGACGGCAGCTCCGTCGATGCGATCGCCTTCGCCACGATGCAGGTCGGCGGTCAGTACGGCTTTTACCGGATCAACCTGGTCACCGGCAAGGCCCAGCGCGTCAGCAACTTCGACCGCGACGTGTCCGACCTCGCCATCCCGCTTAACCAACTCTGACCGGTACCCGCGGTCCGGCCCGGAATTGGGGGCGGCACCGCCTACGCCGGTACAAACGCCGCCACCTCGCTCAGGGGGCACATGCGCTCAGGTCGGGCCGACGACCGGACCAGGCAGGCGCTAACGGGGACTCGCCTGTGATCACGACTTGTGTGCCGTCAGCTACAAGGTTTGTCGCTGACGGCACACAACCTGTGATCAGCGCAGTTCCTCGACCACGACGTCACGTTCGACAACACCTCTCGGCTTGGCGTGGTCACCGAGCCACCCGGACGCCCAACACCCGTAACCCGAGGCTTGACCTCGACTCGGTGTACGGCGGTGGACCATCGGTCAGCCCGCAGCTTTACCAGCCCTCAGACCAGGCCAAGTTCAAGATCGGGCGCGGCGGGCTGTTCGAGGACCTGCCACGCGACCGGGACATGACCACGATCATCGCGGACCCGCGCAACGACGAGAACCTCATCATCGCCGGCCTGCACGCGGCGTTCCTGCTGGCGCACAACCGGACTTCTGGCGGGACAACAGCCAGCGAGGTGACCCCTCGCTAGATGATCTCGCGCTGAGCGACTCCTCCACAGATGGCCGCTTCCTCGGCAATCCTTTCCTGGGTCGCCCCTTCCTCCGCTCCCGGCGCACGATCATGCTGCACTGGCAGTGGATCGTCGTGAACGAGTTCCTGCCGCAGATCGTCGGGCAGCCGCTGGTCAATGGCATCCTGAGCACCGGGCGGCGTTGGTACCGCTTCCACCACCCGAGCATGCCGGTCGAGTTCCAAACCGGCGCTTACCGGTTCGAGCACAGCATGATCCGCCCTTCCTACCGGGCGAACCTGCAAGGAAATCCCGGCGGCAACCCGGCCACGGGCGCGCCTGCCTTCTTCGGGTTCATCTTCGACCCGGCCGGTGAGGGCCAACCCAACCCCATCGACCTGCGCGGCGGGGCGCGGGCGCGGCGGCGGTTCATCGGCTGGCAGACGTTCTTCGACTTCGGCGGTGATCAGACTCAGCACGTGCGACCGAACAAGCTGATCGACACGAGCATCTCCACACCACTGTTCCGGTTGCCGCTGGCGGCCATTTCCAGCCGGGACGCGCCGACATCGTTGGCGCAGCGGAACCTGCTGCGGCACCTCACCTGGTCACTGCCATCCGGCCAGCGGATCGCGGCGTCCACCGGGTCGCCGGTCTTGGGGTCAGGCCACTTCCCCGAGCTGCGCCGGTACGGTATCGGCCTCGAGGCCAGCACCCCTCTGTGGTACTACATCCTGCGCGAGGCCAGCGTGCTCAACAAGGGCGTGCGGCTTGGCCCGGTTGGCGGCCGCATCGTCGCTGAGACGATCGTCGGCATGCTGCAGCTCGACAGGTTCTCCTACCTCAACACCGGGTTCCGACCGTTCCTGCCGAGCCGGACACCCGGTACGTTCACCATTACCGACCTGCTCAGGTGGGCGAGGGTGGATCCCGCCAACCGCGGCCAGTAGTTACTCCCCGTCGAAGTTCCGATCGCGAGTGTTCCGATCGCGCCGCCGCCGTACCGCGCGGAACCCGAGACCCACGATAACGGCCGCGAGCAGCACCGCTGTCACCGCCGGTCCCAGCAGGGGCGCGGTCTTGCGCAGCACCGCCGAGGCCGCGCTGCCGAGGCCCACATAGGCCACACCCCACACGACCGCGCCGATGACGGTGTACCAGCCGAAACGGTGCACCGGCATCCGCAGCATGCCCGCGATCATGGGCACGACAGCGTGCGCCACCGCGGCAAATCGGGAGCCCACGAGCACCCGACCGCGTCCGTCCCGGAGTACATGTTCGGCCCGCTGCCAGTTCGGTTCGCCGACGCGGCGCCCTGCCCAGCTCGCGCGGATGCGGCCGCCGAATTGGCGGCCGAGCAGGAAACCGCCGGTCTGCCCGACGATGCTCGCGCCAGCAGCCACCGCCGCGAGCGACGCGTACTCGCCGGCTGAGCCGACCGTGGTCGCGGCCGCGAGCAGTACCACCTCTCCTGGTGTGACCACGCCGATCAGGATCGTTGTCTCCACCACGAGGAGCACGCCGACAATGGCATACAGCTGCCAAGAAGGTATTCCGTCGATGGTCGCGAAGAGGCGGGCGAGCCAGTCAGGCGTCACGTCTTAACTATCGTAGATCGGGCAAAAGGGACACATCAGGCAGCGCCCCGATGTGTCCCTTGTCACCCTTGCTCCGATCCCGCGTCGACCCGCCTCGATGGCGAAGATTTGCGCTGGTGCCGGCGGGGCCCTGAGCCAACTGGGCCAGCGCGCCGAGAATCACGTCTCATGAGATGGTCGGCAGCACGCAGAAAACACGTCGCAGCACCCCAAGGAGGTGGAGGTGACCGACCAGGGTGCGCTGATCGCTGGGCGTTACCGCGTGATCTCGCGTCTGGGCAGTGGGGCGATGGGCGTGGTGTGGCAAGGGCAGGACGAACGCTTGCACCGCCCGGTCGCGATCAAGCAACTGTTGCTGCCGTCGGGGATGAGCGGCTCCGAGGCCGACGAGGCCAACCGCCGGGCGATGCGGGAGGGGCGTATCACCGCTCGGATGCAACATCCGCACGCGGTGGCAGTCTATGACGTGGTGGAACACGAGGGTCGGCCGTGCCTGATCATGGAGTATCTGCCGTCTCGCAGCCTGGCGACGGTGCTGTCCATGCAGGGCGTGCTAGCGCCCGACGAGGTCGCCAGGATCGGCAGCCAGATCGCCTCAGCGCTGGCTGCAGCTCACCAAGCGGGCATCGTGCACCGGGACATCAAGCCGGGCAACGTGCTGCTTGCGGACGGCGGCACGGCCAAGATCACCGACTTCGGTATCTCGCACGCAGTCGGCGACGTCACCGTGACCGCCACCGGAATTCTGGCCGGCACGCCGGCCTACCTGGCCCCGGAAGTCGCCCGAGGCGGCAGTGCCGGCTTTGCGTCGGACGTGTTCTCCCTGGGCTCCACCCTCTACGCCGCACTGGAGGGCCAGCCGCCATTCGGACTCGACAGCAATGCAATTGCCCTGCTGCACCGGGTGGCTGCGGGCGAGATCGCTCCACCCAGCCAGTCCGGTCCGCTCACCCCGCTGCTGCTTCGCCTGCTGGAGCGCAACCCCGATCTACGACCAACCATGCAAGGGGCTCGGGATGAGCTCGCCACGCTTGCGACCAGCCTGGCGGTACTCCCAGGCGGTCCGTCCGCGCCCACCACCCGGCCAATCCGAGCCGGCCAGTCCTTCGCATCGACTCCCGTAACGCGGCAGGAAACACTCATCTCGGCACCACCGAAGGCCACCGCCAGTACGGTGCAGCCCGCCGGCGTAGACCCGCGGGTCGGTCGCCCGCCGAGCAGGGACGACGGCCGACCAGGGCGGCGGAGACTTCTGGCCGGCGCGCTGGCAGTCGTGTTGCTGGCCGCCGGCACTGTGGCGGCCGTGCTGGCCAGCAACAGGACGGTCGCCAGCGATGGCGGCATTGTCCCACCGAGCGCCGCAGAACGCCCTGAGCAAAGCCTGCTGCCCTCGGTCACCCCACCGGAACCGGACAGTGACGGGCAGCCAAGCCCGCCAGCGGCCGACCCGACCACCTCGCCGGTTCCAACCACCTCGCCGGTTCCGACCACCTCGGCCGCCCCGGCCGAGCCGGGCAGCCCGGCGGACACGCCACAGCAGGCGCTTACGGACTATTACGCGCTGATGCCGACAAACCTGACGGCGGGCTGGGAACGGCTCACGGCGGATTACCAGCGCAACCACGCCGGAGGCTTCAGCGGGTACCAGGACTTCTGGAACCCCGTGCAGCGGGTCACGGCCCTCGATGTCTCCGCCAGCCAAGACGGCGCAGTGAACGCGACAGTCGAATACGTCTTCAAAGACGGCAGGGTCATCGAGGAGCAAGCCCGTTACGGGTTGATCGCCGAGGACGGTCAGTGGAAGATCGACAGCTCGACGGTCAGCAGTAGCCAAACCAAGACGGGTCGCTGACGCTCGACGGCCGCCTGAATCACGTTGCTCGGCCGGTACAGCTGCTATTCGGGATGCTCGGAGGCAGTCGGGGCACCGACCGTGCTCATCGGACGATCCGCACGGTACCGGCGGTGCCGTCGACGGTGACGATCTGCCCGTCGGTCAGCCGGGAGGTGGGCCGCTGCCACTGCAGGTGGAGATACGTCTGTCCAGACCACAGATACGTAGTTCACCCGATGCTACGTGTTGACGTACCCGCCAATACTGATCCCAACGATTCCACGTCAGGCAAAGACGTCCGACCAACTATCCGTCGATCTCCTGATCGAAGAAAATGGCCACGATGACGACGTATGACGGGGCTCCATCACGTCCTTCCGCTCGTCGTACCGGTCACGGGCGCCTTCGAGCCGGTGTAACGGCACCGACTACCGAACTGAGACCGCAAAGGGCACAACATGACCACTCTCATGCGCCGATTGATCTCGTTGTTGCTGTGTGCGACGACCGCGGCGATGGCGCCGAGCTCCGCGTGGGCTGGCCCGGTTGGCGGTGTGAGCGGCACGGTGCTCGCCAAGGGCGTCTCCGCCGGGACCATCTCGGCCGAGAACCACGGCACCACCGATGTCGTGGTCCGGCACATTGTGATCGAGCCGGGCGGATCGACGGGGTGGCACTACCACTCCGGTGCGCTCATCGCCGTGGTGCACACCGGCACATTGACCCGCCAGCTCGATGACTGCTCGGTTGAGACCAGCACCGCCGGGCAGTCGTTCGTGGAGCCCACAGGCCGCGACCACGTTCATATCGGTCGCAACCTCGGCGCTGAGACGGTCGAGCTCTACGTCACCTACCTGATCCCTGCCGGCGACCCCCTGGCGGTCGATGCACCCGACCCCGGTTGCTGACCCGTTCTCACCCAGGTACGCCAACACGAGCGAGGCTCGCACTATGTGCTCCGGCGTATCGTTGCCCTGCCGGTCAATCGAGGATGACGGGCAGCGCGGTCAGGCCATTCATGAGCACGCTCGGTTTCCAGGTCAGCTCCTCGGGCGGCACAGCCAGGCGCAGCTGTGGGAAGCGGGCGAGCAGGGTGCCCAGCGCGATGCGGCCTTCCAGCCGAGCCAGGGGTGCGCCGAGGCAGTGGTGGATGCCGTGACCGAAGGCCAGGTGCGGGTTGTCCCTGCGGGTGATGTCCAGCGCATCGGGCTGGGCGGTGCACGCCGGGTCGCGGTTGGCGGCGAGCACGCCGAGTAGGACGATCTCGTGGGCCGGAATGGTGATCCCGCTGATCCCTACCGGTTCGGCGGTCCAGCGGAGGGTCGCTACCTGCAGTGCCCCGTCGAAGCGCAGCAGCTCCTCAATCGCGGCGCCTAGCCGATCCGGCTCTGCGCGCAGCAGCGCCAGCTGCTCGGGGTGGGTGAGCAGGGCAAGTACCCCGTTGCCGATCAAGTTGACGGTTGTCTCGTGGCCGGCGACGAGTAGCAGGAACGCCATCGAGGTGAGCTCGTCTTCCGATAAGCGGTCCCCGCTGTCACCCGATGTCACCAGCGCGGAGAGCATGTCGTCGGTGGGGGCGGCGCGCTTGGCGTCGACCAGCTCGCGCAGGTAGCTGACCATCGCGGTGGTCGCGGTGATCAACGTGTCCTGACCGGCCAGCACTCCGGTCACCGCGATCGACGACCAGCCACGGAACTCCGCGCGGCGCTCGGCTGGCACGCCGAGCAGTTCGCAGATCACGGTGAGCGGCAAGGGGTAGGCGAGCGAGTCGATCAGGTCGACCTGCGCCGCACCGGGCATCGCGTCGAGCAGCTCATTGGTGATCTGCTGGATGCGCGGCGCGAGCTGTTCAACGCGGCGGCGGGTGAACGCGGCGGCGACCAGCCCGCGCAGCCGGGCGTGGTCCGGCGGGTTGTTGTTGAGCATGTGACGGCTTATCGCCGCGAACACCTCGGATGGCAGCAGGCCATAGCCAATGTTGGCCAGCGCTGCTTCACTTTTGGTCACCCGCGGGTTGCGCAGGGCGTCGCGCACCTCGTCGTAGCCGGTGATCAGCCAAGCCGGCTCGCCGGTAGGCAGGGTGATCCGGTGCACCGGGCCCGCTGCGGCCAGCGTGGCGTATGCGGCGTGTCGCTCGCCCGGACCGGTGGCGGTGAACGGATTCGTCGTCTTCAGGCAGGCGCCTGTGGCCATAGCAGCGAGACCTCTTTTCCTTATCTTGGGAGCTAGAGTCGGTGCGCGGGCTCGCTGATACCTGCGGTGCGGGCCGAGCAACGCCAGAGGTGGCGTTCATTCCTACCGACCAGAGGGGACACCGCGGCAGCGACCGGTAGTGCCCGGGGTAGTCGGAGATCTTCCGACGGCAGTACCAGGTCCAGCGGCCAGCCGTCGTGTTCTGGGAGCGTGGGCCCGCCGTGCAGGTGCACCGCGGTGGGCAACGGCAACTCATTGTGGTGACGTATGACGACCGGCTCGCCACGCCGGGTCTCCAGCGTCGGGCTGGGGAAGATCCCGTCGTAACCGAACACCGGGGTACGCATCCCGGGCAGGATCTCCACATCGGCGACCCGTTGGGTGATCTGGATGACACCGTCGACCGGTCGCCGCACCGGTGGCACCGGCAGCGGCACCTGGAACAGTGGCGGTAGCGGTACCTCGCTGGCGCGGCGGGCGGCCCCACTCCAGGTCCACAACCCGAAGACCACGGACACCGTCAGGATCCCCACGCCCAGTGGGATGTGTAGCGCAAGTTCGCGGTTGTAACCGGCTCCGAACTGGAACACCAGCGCGCCGAACAGCACGACGGGAACCAAGCGAGCCCGGTGGATCAGCGGCACCTGGAGCACGGTCAGCGGCCGGCAGCGGCGGACCTACCAGCTCACCCGGGCCGGCCGGCACGCGCTGCGCACGCAACGAGCCGAGTGGGCCGAATTCAGCTCTCCAGCTCCCTGCTGTGCGCCAGGTAACGCCGGGTGATCAGCTCCCGGTCCGGGTGCTCGGCAAGCCAGCCGGAGCCGGCGCGGATGAGCTTGTCGACCTCCTCGGTGCTCACCCAGTAGTGCTTCGCGTCGTCGAGCACCGGCAGCAGCACGTAGAGGTGGTGCAGCGCGTCGGCAAGCCGCACAGTCCCGCGCAGCCTCAAATCGAGATACCGGGAGTTCCCCCATGTCGGGAAGCGGTCGTCCAACGGGACCGCTCGAGCCTCGACCTGCCAACGCAGCGGCGCGAACAGCCTGCTCGCCAGCTCCGCGCCGCCGCTGCACGGCAGGGCGGGCACCCGCACCGCCAGCGGGATCGGTCGCGCTGCCAGCTCGGGGCGCTGATCGCAGCGGCCGGTCATCGCAGTCCGGAACGCCCGCGCCAGCGCGACCGCGACCATGCTGGAGGCGGCATAGGGCCGGTCGTTGATGTACTGACCGAGCGCGAACGCCGACCCGTCCTGGTCCTGGCGTCGCCGGACGAGCCCCACCGGGTCCACCTCCAGCAGCAACGCTGCGGTGCAACTCTGCTCGGTGGCCTTGGGGAAGAACACGTGCGCGGTGCCCACCGAGACGGCGAACTGCTGCACCCGCGCCGGATGCTTGTGCAGCAAGTACCCCAGATCGGTCGCCGGATTGTGCGTCGTGGTCAGGGTGAGCAGCACAGTGGCGATCCTCGCGCACAGGCATCTTGGTTGTCCGCTGAGTATCGCCACGCCCGGATCGGTGCGTGCAGCACAATGGACAGGGTGCTGCGTGTCGGGCTGGTCCTACTGGCCGTCGTGACTGGTCTGCTCACGGCGCTGTGGTTGCTGCAGCGCCGCCTGATCTACTTTCCGGACACCGCTCTCCCGCCCGCCGGCAGCGTGCTGCCCGGAGCGCGGGAGGTCACGCTACGGACCGAGGACGGGCTGGCATTGGGCGCCTGGCACGTCACCCCAGCCCACGCCGACCGCGGCATCACCGTACTGGTCACACCAGGCAATGGCGGCTCCCGCGAACTGCGGGCGCCGCTAGCCCGCCGGCTGGCCGCCAAGGGTTTCGCGGTGCTGCTGCTCGACTACCGCGGGTACGGCGGCAATCCCGGCAGTCCCTCGGAGGACGGGTTGATCGCCGACGCGCGCGCCGCGCGAGCGTACCTCGCCGGCCAGGGTGTACCTGCGGATCGCCTGATCTACTTCGGGGAGAGCCTCGGTGCGGCGGTGGCGACCCGACTCGCCGTCGAGCAGCCGCCCGCGGCGCTCGTGCTGAGATCGCCGTTCACCGATCTCGCCGCCGCGGGCTCCCGGCACTACCCGTTTCTGCCCGTCCGGCTGCTGCTCCGAGATCGATTTCCGGTGACCGAGCTGATCGGCCAGGTACAGGTGCCGACGGCGGTTGTCTACGGCTCCGCCGACACGATCGTGCCGCCGGAACAGAGCGCGGCGGTGGCGGCCGCCGCAGGTGGCCTGGTGCAGGCGGTCGAGGTGGTCGGGGCGGACCACAACGACGCCGCGCTGCTGGAGGGCAACGAGCTGGTCGCCGCCGTGCTCGAGGTCGCGCCGTCACTCGACTGACTGGACGCCACTTCGCCCGTCCGGGGGAACAGCTCAAGTCGCCGGTCGTCGTCGTAAACGGCAGGAATCAGATCGAGGGCGCACGCTGCGACACCGCATCTCCGAGCTCTGCTGTGCGCCGCTACGTCATACTCGAACCCGTACAGAAACGATCCTGACCAGCCGGGTCCCGATCCGCACCCTCCCGTTATAGCCTGCGCAGGCCAGCCAGGCTTACAGTAACTCAGCTAACACCAAGGCAGAGGCGCAAGCCGAGGAGAGTTACTCAGATGGACGGTGCGAGCAACGTGTCGGATCCGCCTCGCGGTTTGGCGTTGCGACTGATGGCTGCGCTTGGCATGGTTATTCGCATCCCGATCGAACGTTGGATACAGCGGGCGTCGCTCGTCAGTACGCAGCCATTCTTGGAGACGGATACGTTCGAGTGGATCAGATCGATCGAAGACGCGTGGCCTGAGATCCGCGCCGAGTACGACGCGATTCGAAACGAGAGCATTCCGAATATTCAGGACATCTCAGTTCTGCAGCGTTATCTCACGACAGACAGCCTCTGGAAGACGTACTTCTTCTACGGTTACGGTTTCAAGATAGAGACCAATTGTAGGCGTTGCCCGGTTACAGCGCAGATGCTTGAGTCGATTCCAGGAATGAAGACGGCATTCTTCTCCGTGTTGCTCCCGGGCAAACTGATCCCTCCGCACCGCGGACCATTCCGCGGCTTACTACGCTATCATCTCGCCGTTAAGGTTCCGTCGCCCGAAGATACCTGCGCAATCCGCGTGGGTGGCTTCCAAAGAAACTGGCGAGAAGGTAAGAGCTTACTGTTCGATGACACCTACGTCCATGAGGCTTGGAATAAGGCGGAGTCAGAGCGGGTTGTGCTATTCGTTGACGTCATGCGCCCGATGACGCGTGGCGCAACGATGCTCAGTGAAGTATTTCTGAATGTCATGACGCTATCGCCCTACGTTCGGGACGCGAAGCGACGGCACAGTGCCTGGGAAGCTACCCAGCGTGGCCAAGGCTGAGATGCAGCAGAACCACGAGGCTCGTTACTCCGCGCGTCGCTCGGCTCGGCGGTAGTGCCGGCGATCGTCCTACTTCGGCGAAATGCCGCAAGTCGGATGTGTGGAGGCGAAACTCCTGCGATGCTCAACACCGATGACATCTCTCGATCACAATGACGCCACCACACTGGCACGGTCGCTGAGCGACCTTCTCCGCGCTGCCCAGCAGGGCCTGCCGGCTCCCGGCGGCAGGCCCGGGTCGGATCGACCTGGCGGTCGAGGTGCCTCGACCCGATGCGGCCGGGAGGGACAAGCTGCTGCGGCTCTACGCGCGTGACCTGGAGCTGGAACTACCAGACGCCAGCCGGCTGGTCGCTGCCACCGAAGGGGTGACGGCGTCCTTTATGCGCGAACTGGTCCGCCGCGCCGTGTTGCGGCAACTGGAGGCCACGCCGCCGAACGGACGAGTCAGCTTGGACGAAGCAGTTCTCCAGGCAGCCCTTGACGAGCTGTTCGATGAGCGCCAAGCGCTGACCCGCAGCCTGCTCGGCGCAGCTCACTCAGGCGGACCCGTGACGGCAGGTCCGAACTGACCAGGCGCCGGCCCCAGCCGTGGTTGATCGCAGCAGTCACGGTGTTCACCGTGTCGTGCAGTCAGGGCGACCAAGGCGCAACGCCAAGGACATCACCGACGGGCTCACCGGAGCAGCCGGCCACGAGCACACCGCCGGGTGAACTGATCCATATCGGGCCAGCAACCGGGCAGGTCCTCGGGGTGGTCGGCGTCCCGTTCGACGATGTGCTCAATGTGCGAGCGGCGCCAGGTGCCGATCAGCGAATCGTCGCCCGGCTGGATCCGCTGGCCGACGACGTCGTCACCACAGGCTCCGCCCGCCAGCTCACCGGATCGATCTGGTACGAGGTGACCGTCGAGGGCGTCGCTGGTTGGGCCAACAGCAGCTTCGTCGCCTGGCTCGGCGGCACCGACGATGCCACCGCGCAGGTCATTGAGGCCCTCGGTGCGCGGCCATCGGCGCCGACAATGTTGGATCTGGGACGGCTCGTCGCCGAAGCGAGAGCCTCGGACGAGCCGCCCTCCCGGATCACTGTCACAGTGGCGCCGACCACCGGCGACCTGGGCGAGGTCACCTATGACGTGGTCGGCCTCGGCGACGACGCGACTCTCGGCGAGCGGCTGCACGTGTTCGGCCGTCCGCTCGACGGTGGCCAGGGCTTCTCGTTGGCCAGCGTCGAAAGCAGGGTCCTGTGCGCCCGCGGCGCGACCGACGACGGGCTCTGCGTCTGACACAGCGTCAGCGCCGCCCCGATGTGCGAGCCGTGCGGCACCGCTGCAACGATGCGCCGCTATGCGCCACCGCCATCGACCCAACAGTGCTCGCTGGCTGCGATTCCGGCACGCGGTCACCCTGCGCAGTGTCGTGCTGTTAGTCGCGCTGTGCACCGCTACGGCGCTGGTAACGGGCGCGGCATCGCAGGCCGCAACTGCTGTGCGGGTCGTGCCCTTCGAAACGCTAGTCGCCGACGGGACGGCCTTGCGGGGCGACGTCTACCTTCCCGAGGCAGGCGGGCCGGTGGCCACGGTGCTCCAATTGAGCCCCTACTGGAACACGGTCAAGGGTCCCGGCGAGCTGCAGGCCGTCAGTGACACGGTTCGGCCCTTCGTCGACGCCGGTTTCGCGGTGGCACTCGTGAACCTGCGCGGAACCGGCGGAAGCGACGGCTGCTTCCAGTGGGGTTCGCGCCTGGACTGGAGCGACGCCTCGACCGTCGTGGAAGCACTGGCTGCGCAGCCGTGGAGCAACGGCAACGTCGGCATGTACGGGACCAGCTACGAGGGGTGGTCTCAATTCATGGCGATGGCGAACCCACCGCCGTCGCTCAAGGCCGCGGTGCCGATCAGCGGCGTGATCGATGTCTGGAGCCTGTTGACCCGTCAGGGGGCGCCGATTTCGATCGGGCCGGTGGCCTCGACGGCATTCGGCGGCGCCACGAGCTTTCTCGGCCTCGAACCGGCCGTACTCGGCCATGCCGGCTGCGCCGAGTACGGCATGCACCTGCAGCAGGGCCGGGAACTGGTCATCACCGGTGACCGCGGGCTCTACTACGAGCAGCGGGACCTGCGCCCATTCATCGCGGATTCAGCGGTGCCCGTCTTGTTGTCCAACGGGCTGCGATACATCGATGAGGGACACACACTGCAATTCGAGAACCTCTGGGCGCTGCTGCGCGAGGACCGCACCCGATTCATGCTCGGTCAGTGGGGGCACGGTGGGCTGCGTCCGGACTTCGTCCAGCTCGCGATCGGGTGGTTCGACCACTACCTGCGCGGCGGGCCACAGTCCACAGCGCCCGGGATCGTCGAGTACCAGGACGACACCGGCGTCTGGCATACCGCCCCAAGCTGGCCGCCGCCAGCCGAGTCGGTGCCCGTTTATCTCTCGGGTCAGGACCTGGTCGCGGACCGCAGCGCGGTGACACCCTCGCAGCGCAGTTTCCAGTCACTGGATCTCCACGTCCCGGTCGCCTGCGGGCCGCAGCAGCTCGTGTACTCCTCCCCGCCGCTGGCGGAGGAGATCAGGGTGGCCGGTAATTTCTCCACCGACCTCACCGTATCCAGCAGCCTTTCCGGTGGGAATCTGGTCGCCACGCTTTACCACACGGCGGGCCAGGGCTCCTGCGCCGAGCTGGTGAGCGGCGCGCACGACTCCGGGCGGATCCAGCTTGACCTCAGGCACTGGCAGCAGCCCGGCACCAGCCTGGCCTTCCCGACCGACACACCCACCAGGGTGACCGCCCAGAGCCTGCCGCTGGCCACCACGATCCCCGCTGGCCACCGCCTCGTCCTGGCCATCGGCGCAACCTCGGCGGAGCTCCTTCCCGACCCGCTCAAGCCGACCATCACCGTCGCTACCGGCGATCAGCTGCCCGGTTCGCTGTCGATACCGGTAGTCGCCGGAAAAGTGCAATTCCGCTGAAAATTCAATCACACAATCGTCGCTGCGCGTGGTAAGCATGAGTCAGCATCTTTCTTCACCGAAATCTTTGGTCTCCCGCCAGCGGAGCACGGCGGATTCTTTCTCGTCGTGCGTCTCGATGGCGGAGTTCTTCTCCAGTTCGCCGAGCCCGGAATCGACTTGCCACCACAGCACTATGCGCTTTTCTCAGACATAGCAGCTTGACGAGTACCGTCAAGCCGGAGCCGATCACCCAGTGGGCGGCACCCGGTGGCGGGTGCCGCCCAGCACAACCACGGGATCAGCACATCCGAGGGGTCACGGCCTACACGTCGCTGCTGAGGTTCGCGGTCTACGGTGCCCACCGACACCGCCGGGGTACTGATCAACCCCATCGTGAGGCGGTTTGGAGGATCCGCTGCCTCACCAGCCGGGACTATCGTGCCCCCCATGGGGGGGCCTGACAACGATACGGATCTTCTTCGGAGACTCGAAGATCTGGTACCGGGATCTGAGGTTTGGGAAATCGCGCGGCGCTACCGGATCCATCGCTACCGGTACTCCGACGCCAAGCGTCAGACCGTCGAGGTTGAGATCATGTTCAACCACGACATCGGGTGGAGAGTCGTCGCCACGGATTCGGCGAACAACATCTCCGCATCAGGTCCTCCGCATCCGGATCTGAATGTTGTCCTGGCCACGGTGCGCTGGCAGGATCTTGACGACCAAGCCGTGCCGCCACCACGCTCTAGCGACACGTAAGTCCGCGGCCTGAGTGTCGCGGTCGTCGACTCCGCCCCTCTCCCCTGGCCCGACCGAACCGCGCACCGCTGACCGGTTCAGTCCAGCCAGACAACTACCAAGATGTAGACCCGGCGGCGATCGTCCAGGACCAAGTACACGATGTCGCCCTGCCCTGCCGGGCCGAGGGGGAGGGCGCGCATGAGACTGTCCGGCTTCTGGTTGTGGTACGGCGCGCCATTCCAGGACGCCACCTCCAGCGTCGCGCGGGCTCGGCGAACGGGGCCGGGGCGTCAGCCGGAAGCGCGTCAACCTGCTGCTGTGACTGGTCGCCGCTGATCGCGGTCTGGGTGCTGTTTATCCGCCCTCCCGGCATGCACGGCAGCTGACGCAACTGAAGATCACTACATTAATGTCGGCCCGCGCTGGGTCAGTTCCTGGGCTCCTCGGCGGGACTGTCCGCGCCGGTGATCACGAAGATGACCGAGACCTGGAGGCCGAGCAGCGCGCCTTCTCCGCCCGGGACCTGTCCGGGGT
>JBOHFX010000156.1:0-15929 GCA_050699875.1 Pseudonocardiaceae bacterium | reverse complement strand
CGCCAGGGCTGCGAAGAGCCGGGACAGCTGGTCTGTCATCCCAACCTCCTCAACCTGTCGGTTGAATAAGACGATACGAGCGTGCGGTTCCTTTGTCAACCAGTTGGTTGTGGACGTTCCGGCGGCGTCGGCGCCCGAGAGTGCGGCAGGCATGAGACAGGGCTGTCTGTCCGGGCGCCGCGCCGATATGCTGCCGGACTGGGGGTTCGGGATCACGAGTTCACGAGCCTCGGTGGCGGTAGGCGCGTCGAGCCACCGTCGAAGTCCGCCTCCCGATGAGCTGAGGATTCGCCGATGAGTGTGCTGCCCGCTGACTTCTTCACCAAGCCGGTCTCCGAGGTCGACCCGGAGATCGCCGAGGTGCTCTCCAACGAGCTCTCCCGCCAGGAGCACACCCTGGAGATGATCGCCTCGGAGAACTTCGTGCCGCAGGCCGTCCTGGACTGCCAGGGCTCAGTGCTCACCAACAAGTATGCCGAGGGCTACCCGGGCCGGCGGTACTACGGCGGCTGCGAGCACGTCGACGTGGCCGAGCAGCTGGCCATCGACCGGGCCAAGGAGCTGTTCGGGGCCGAGCACGCCAACGTGCAGCCCAACGGCGGCGCGTCGGCCAACGCCATCGTCTACAGCACGTTAATGGACCACGGCGACACGTTCCTGGGGATGAAGCTCGACCACGGCGGGCACCTGACGCACGGCATGCGGCTCAACTTCTCCGGTCTGTACTACAACGTGGTGCCCTACGGGGTGGACAAGGAGACCTCGCTGCTGGACATGGACGAGGTCGAACGGCTGGCGAAGGAACACCGGCCGAAGATGATCCTCGCCGGCTGGTCCGCCTACCCCCGTGAGATCGACTTCGCCCGCTTCCGGGAGATCGCCGACTCGGTGGACGCCTACCTGTTCGTCGACATGGCGCACTTCGCCGGCCTGGTGGCCGCCGGTGAGTACCCCAACCCGGTCCCGCACGCGCACGTCGTCACCACGACGATCCACAAGACGCTGGGTGGGCCGCGCAGCGGGATGATCCTGTGCAAGGACGAGTTCCGGAAGAAGATCAATTCACGGACGTTCCCGGGCTGGCAGGGCGGCCCGCTGATGCACGTGATCGCCGCCAAGGCGGTGGCGCTGAAGATCGCCGCGTCGCCGGAGTTCCGGGAACGCCAGCAGCGCACCCGCGCCGGTGCCCGGGTGGTCGCCGAGGAGATGCTCAGCGGCGGGATCAACGTGCTCACCGGCGGCACCGACACTCACCTGGTGCTCGCCGACCTGCGGGAATCGCCGCTGAACGGCCAGCAAGCCGAGGACCGCCTCGCCGAGGTGGGGATCACTGTCAACCGCAACGCGGTGCCGTTTGACCCGCGGCCGCCGTCCGTCGCGTCCGGGTTGCGGATCGGAGCCTCGGGGCTGGCCACCCGCGGTCTGCAGGCAAACGACTTCCGCGAGATCGGCAAGGTCATCACCGAGGCCCTCACCGGCGACCTGGACGACGCCAAGCGGGGGTCGCTGACCGAGCGCACCAGCGCGCTGGCCAAGCAGTACCCGCTGTACCCGCAGCTTGCGACCAGCCAGCAAGGGCGGTGAAGGGCATGCCTAACGGGCCCGTTCACCTGTATATCCCCGGCCCGACCAACGTGCCCGACGCGGTGCGCCGCGCGATGAACGTCCCGCAGCAAGACCACCGGGCGCCGGACTTCCCCGAGCTGACCCTGCCGTTGTTCGCCGGCCTGAAGCAGGTCTTCGCCAACGAGACCGGCCGGGTGTTCATGTACCCGTCCTCCGGTACCGGGGCTTGGGAGGCGGCGATCAGCAACACCCTCAACCGCGGTGACCGGGTGCTGATGTCGACGTTTGGCCAGTTCTCCCAGCTCTGGGCCAGCATGGCGCAGCGGCTGGGCCTTGACGTGATCTGCGTCGACCGGGAGTGGGGCGAGGGCGTCCCGCTGGACGAGTACGCCCACCACCTCAGCGAGGACAAAACCATCAAAGGCGTCTTCGCCTGCCACAACGAGACCGCCACCGGGGTGACGTCCGACATCGCCGCGGTCCGGCGGGTGATGGACGAGGCCGGCTCGCACGCCCTGCTCTACGTCGACGCGGTGTCCTCGCTGGCCTCGATTCCGTTCGAGCAGGAGGCGTGGGGCGTCGACCTGGCGGTGACCGGCTCGCAGAAGGGATTGATGCTGCCCGCCGGCATGTCCATGCTCGGGGTCAGCGTCAAGGCGCTGGAAGCGCACATGTCCTCGACGATGGAACGCTGCTACTTCAGCTTCGAGGACATGCTCAAGACCAACGACCTCGGCTACTTTCCCTACACCCCGTCCGCGCCGATGCTGCACGGTCTACGGTGCTCGTTGGACCTGCTGTTCGACGAGGGCCTGCCGCAGGTATTCGCCCGGCACCACCGGCTCGCCGAGGGCGTCCGTCGCGGAGTGGACGCATTGGGCCTGGCGCTGTGCGCGCTGGAACCGCAGTGGTATTCCGACACCGTCACGGCGATCCGCACGCCTGAAGGGGTGGACGCTGCGGAGGTCTGCCGGATCGGGTACCACCGCTACCGCACGGCGTTCGGGGCCGGCCTGTCGAAGGTGGCGGGCAAGGTGTTCCGGATCGGTCACCTCGGTGATCTCAACGAGGTGATGTGCTTGGCGGCGCTGGCCAGCGCCGAGATGTCGCTGGCCGACGCCGGGGCCAAGGTCGAGCTCGGGGCCGGCGTCGCGGCGGCCCAGGATTACTACCGCAGCGCGACGGCGGCGCTGGAGGCCGATTCAGACCTCGCCACGGCGGTGGGCTCCGCGTCGCCCCACTAGTCGTTTCGTCGCTGCACCCGACCAGCCGCTCAAGGAGGAGCAGGGCGATGAGTCACACCCTTTACCCGATGCGTCAACCCCGGTTGCAACGTAGTGAGCTCGCGGTGCCGGGGTCGAACACCAGCTTCATCGACAAAGCGGCCGACAGCGCAGCCGACTTCGTTTTCCTGGATCTGGAGGATGCGGTCGCGCCGCCGGAAAAGGGGCAGGCCCGCCGCAACGTCGTCGAGGCGCTGCGGGACATCGATTGGGCGGCCAAGGGCAAGACGGTGTCGGTGCGCATCAATGGGCTCGACACCCCCTACATGTACCGCGACGTCATCGACGTGATGGAGCAGGCGGGCGACCGGCTGCACACCATCCTGGTGCCCAAGGTAGGTGTGCCCGCTGATCTGTACTGCGTGGAGACGCTGGTCGATCAGATCGAGCAAGCCAAGGGTTACCAGACAAAAGTGGGCATTGAGGCACTGATCGAGACCGCGCTGGGCATGGCGAACGTGGAAGCCATCGCCAGCAGTCCCGGCCGGTTGGAAGCCTTGCATTTCGGGGTAGCTGATTATGCCGCCAGCAATCGGGCTCGCACGGTGAGTATTGGTGGCCTGAATCCGAATTATCCTGGTGATCAGTGGCATTTCGCGCTGTCGAGGATGATCGTGGCGTGCCGGGCCTACGGGTTGCGCCCGATCGACGGCCCGTTCGGCGACTACTCCGATCCCGATGGCTTCCGGGCCGGTGCCCGGCGGGCAGCAGCGCTCGGGTGTGAGGGTAAGTGGGCGATCCATCCCAGCCAGGTCGAGTTGGCCAATGAGGTATTCAGCCCACCGGAAGCCGAGGTGGACCGGGCGCAGCGGATCATTGAGGCGCTCCGGGAGGCCGAGGCGCAGGGCAAGGGCGCCGCGTCGGTGGACGGCAAGATGATCGACGCCGCGTCGGAGCGGATGGCCAAGACGGTGATCGCGATGGACGAGGCGATCCGGGCCGCCGCGGCGAGCCGGGCCTAAGGGGTGGATGTGGACATACACGAATACCAGGCCAAGGAGATCCTGGCCCGCTTCGGGGTCCCTATTCCCCGCGGAGGTCTGGCCTACAGCCCTGAGCAGGCGTCCTACCGGTGCACCGAGATCGGCGGCTCGGCCTGGGTGGTGAAGGCCCAGATACACGCCGGTGGCCGCGGCGAGGCCGGCGGGGTGAAGGTGTGCCACTCCGACCGGGATGTGCAGGACGTCGCGAACAGCATGTTCGGCCGGCGGCTGATCACCAAGCAGTCCGCGCCGCGCGGCAAGCTGATCTACCGGGTGTACGTCGAGGAGGCCACCGACATCGCCCGTGAGTTGTATTTCGGCATCGTGCTGGACCGCCGCATCGAGCGGGTGTGCATCATCACCTCAGCCGAGGGCGGCGTGGAGATCGAGGAGTTGGCGGCCACCAAGCCCGAGGCGCTGGTGCGCACCATTGTCGAGCCCGCGGCGGGATTTCTGGAATTCCAGGCCCGGGAGATCGCCTTCGCTCTGGGTCTGCAACCGGGGCAGATCGCCGAGGCGACCCGGATATTCCGCCGTGCTTACCGGGCATTTCGAGATCTGGACGCCACCATGCTCGAGATCAACCCGCTGGCCGTCACGAGTAAGGACGACATCGTCGCGCTGGACGCCAAGATGTCCTTCGACGACAACGCGCTGTTTCGCCACCTCGACGTTTCCGAGTTGCGCGACCGCAGCCAGGAAGACGCTCGGGAAAGCCACGCGGCCGACCGGGGGCTGGCCTACGTCGGCCTGGACGGCGACATCGGCTGCATGATCAACGGTGCCGGCCTGGCGATGGCGACCATGGACATGATCAAGCTAGCCGGCGGGGAACCGGCGAATTTCCTGGACATCGGCGGTGGCGCGTCGCCGGAGCGAGTACTCAAGGCGTTCCGCGCGGTACTGCAGGACGCCAACGTGAAGGCGATGCTGATCAACATCTTCGCAGGTATCAACCGCTGCGACTGGGTTGCTGAGGGCATCGTGGCCGCGTTCAAGCAGATCGACGTCAAGATCCCGGTGGTGGTGCGGCTGGCCGGCACCCACGTCGAGCAGGGTCAGCAGATCCTGCGTGTTTCCGGGCTGCCCATCATCACCGCAGACAGCTTGGCCGACGCGGCCCACAAGGCCGTCGCCGCCGTGCGCACTGTCCATGCCGGCGCCTGAGGAGGGATCATGGCCATCCTGATCGACGAGCGCACCCGCGTGGTGGTGCAGGGCATGACCGGCCGCATCGGCCGGTTCCATACCGAGGAGATGATCGACTACGGCACCAACGTGGTCGCCGGCGTCACCCCAGGCAAGGGCGGCGAACGGACGCTGGACCGTCCGGTGTTCGACACCATGAAGGACGCGGTGGCCGAGACCGGGGCCACCGCCTCGATCGTGTTCGTGCCGCCCCCGTTCGCCGCCGACTCCCTGATGGAGGCCGCCGACGCCGGGATCCGGTTCTGCGTCTGCATCACCGACGGCATTCCGATGCAGGACATGATGAAGGTCAAGCGCTACATGCGGCGCTACCGAGCGCAGCAGAAGATGATTCTGACCGGACCCAACTGTGCCGGTACGATTTCACCAGGACGGTCGCTGGTGGGCATCATGCCCGGCCACATCTACCTGCCGGGGCGGGTCGGGGTGATCGGGCGGTCGGGCACCCTGGGCTACGAGGCCGCGTCCCAAATGAAGGCGCTGGGTATCGGCGTGTCCACTTCGGTGGGTATCGGTGGGGACCCGGTCAACGGGTCGTCGTTCCGTGACCACCTGGCACTGTTCGAGGCCGATCCGGACACCGACGCGGTGGTGATGGTGGGCGAGATCGGCGGATCGCAGGAGGCCGAGGGCGCCGACTATGTCCGCGACCACATGACCAAACCGGTGATCGCCTACATCGCCGGACTGTCCGCTCCCAAGGGTCGCAAGATGGGCCACGCCGGGGCGATCGTGTCCACCGTGGGGGAATCCGCCCAGGAGAAGGCGGAGATCCTGGCCGCCGCCGGCATCACCATGGCACCCAACCCGTCGTGCATCGGTGAGACCGTGGCCCAGGTGCTGTCTCAGCGTGACCTGCTGGGTCGCGATGCCGAGCTGGTGGAGGATCGCCGTGGATGAACCCGTCATCGTCGTCACCCGGCGCTGGCCGGGGCCGGTGGAACGGGAGCTGACCCGGCGCTTTCGCCAGGTTCAGCTCAACACCGATGACGTCCCGTTCGGGCCCGAGGGACTGCGCGCTGCGCTGGAGCAGGCCGACGTCGTGCTGCCCACCGTCTCCGATCGGCTGCCGGCCGATCTGTTCGAAGGGGAGCTGCGGACTCGATTTCTGGGCAACTTCGGCGTCGGCTACAACCACATCGACACCGCCGCGGCGGCCAAGGCCGGGATCGTCGTCACCAACACCCCGGGGGTGCTCACGGACACCACCGCGGACACCACGATGACTCTACTGCTGATGGTCGCCCGCCGAGCCGGTGAGGGAGAACGCGAGGTCCGCGCCGGACGCTGGACCGGGTGGCGACCCACCCACATGATGGGCGCCGACGTCACCGGCAAGACGCTCGGCGTTTTGGGCATGGGACGGATCGGGGTGGCGGTGGCCCGCCGCGCGCACTTCGGTTTCGGCATGCCGGTGGTGTTCTACGACCCCGCCAACTTCGAACCCGACCACGGGATCCCCGGCGCCCGCCGGTTCGGCGCCATCGAGGAGGTGCTGGCCGTCGCCGATTTCGTCTCGTTGCACATGCCCGGTGGCGGCGATAACGCGCACCTCATCGACTCTGCAGTACTGGCCCGGATGAAACCGACCGCGTTTCTCATCAACAGCGCCCGCGGCGACGTCATCGATCAGACGGCGCTGATCTCCGCACTACAATCCGGGACGATCGCCGGCGCCGGGCTCGACGTCTACGAGGGCGAGCCCGATATCCCGCAGGAGCTGCTCGAGCTGGACAACGCCGTGCTACTACCGCACCTGGGCAGCGCAACCCTGGAGACCCGCACTGCGATGGGCATGCTCGTGCTGGACAACCTGCAAGATTTCCTGCAGGGCCGGGAACCCTCCTGCCGGGTGGCGTGATCTCCCGTTATCCGTCCGGCCCCAGCCGATTATCGAAGCGTACGTGCTTCGCTCACTACGCGATCTTAAAATCCGTAAGCGTGGCCGATGCCCACCCCGTCAGTCACTCCTACCCGGTCACCCGGCTGACAACCGTGGTCGCGGGCAGTATGTGCTCCGCATGTGCTGTTGTGGGCGGTGTTCGTCGCGGTGATGACGGCAGCGGACCCGTTGCAGCGGGTGGCTTAGTGGTCACCGCGGTGCCATCTATCGTGAACTCGACACCAGCGACGTTTTTGAGCTAATCGTGGTCGGTGATGTCGAGTTCACGGCCCCGACGGACTTCCGGTGCCGACCACTTAGCACCCGCTGCAGCTGCCGGTCCAGGAGACCCCAAGCGAGCAATGCATCGGGGTTGGTGTTCTTACAGTGAGTCAACAGCTCAACTACGCGCGGGCGAAACCCGGTGGGGAGCGGTGATCGGGGCGTCCCAGTCGATCCGGTAGCCGAACTGCCAGGCCATCCTTTCGGGTTTGACCAGCAGCTTCATGGTCACTGGCATCAGCAGGTCCCGGAGCACGCTGCGCTGGCCTGCGTGCCGTCGGTGAAGTGTGCGGTCACAGCCTCGCCGGTGTCGGTGACCGCGGCCAACCGCTTGCCGTGCTCGGTGTGGATGCCGCGGCGGGTCGCCTCGTCGTGGAGGGCCCGGTACAGGTCGGGGCGCCACACGAACTGCTGGGATGGCAGGCCGGGCGGGCTGCCGAACTCGGCGAGCTGTTTACCGGTCCAGCTGTGGATGACGATGGCCGTCATCGGGATGCCGACGCGCCGCACGGACTCGTCGGCTCCGAGGACGCCCAACGCGTTCAATCCGTTAGGCGCAATGCTCAGTCCGCCGCCGACTCCATCGGCGGTGCTGTGGTAGGCCTCGTACACAGTGGCCTGGATGCCGGCCTTCTGTAGCGCCATCGCGGCCACCGGGCCGGCGATCCCGCCGCCGATGACCAGGGCGGTGCAGGTGTGGGTCATGGTTGCTGCCTTTCGTCGGTGGGGGCGGGCTCGCCGTGGAACTCGGCCCACATGCGGCCCCAGCCGGTCTCCGGATGGTTGATCTGGTCGATGAACCGCTCGATGAACACGAACTCGGTCTCCAGCAGAGCGAGCCGGTACTCCTCCTCGACCAAGAACAGCCCGGGCACACCCTTGCCCAGCGCGTCGTCGGTCATGGCGCAGATCTCGGCGCGCCGCTCGGCAAGGTGCTCACGCCGCCGGCGCAGCAGCGTGAGCACTTCGCTGGGTGGCAGTGCTGCGATCAGCGAGAGCGCGGCCACGAAGTGCGGGTACTCATGTTGCGGCACCTCGATCAGCTCGCGCAGCCAGTCGCGCAGCTCGTGCCGGCCGGCGGCGGTGAGGGCGTACACGGTGCGCTCCGGGCGCTGCCCCTCGCGATTGGTTTCCAGTTCGGTGATGAAGCCGGCCTTGGTCAGCTGCTGGACCACCATGTACAGCGAGCCGTGGTTGAACTTGATGCTGCGCGCGTCGCCGTTGTCGCGCAGCGTGCGACCCAGCTCGTAGGGGTGCATCGGCCGCTGAGTCAGGTAGGACAGCACGGCAAGCGCGAGTAGGTTGCCGACCTTCCGCTTGCCCGCCATCTGCTCCTCCGCTCTACGGCCGAATGCTGAACATGGCCATCTTCAACTATCCACTTCCAACTATTCGATGTCAACTACCGTCTGTTTCCGCTGTCTGGCACACTGTGACCAGTAACAACGAGGCTGGCGATGACGGGCGTGGACGTTCTGCCGGGTGGCGTGAGCTCACCGGTTGATGATCCGCGGGCGCTGCTGCGGACGATGTTCGACGCGGCGGTGGCGGCGGCGGATCCGCTGCAGCGAGTGGCGGACTTCCTGCCCGAGCAGCCGCCTGGACAGCTGGTCGTGGTCGGCGCCGGCAAGGCGTCGGCACTGATGGCACAGGCAGTTGAGCAGGCTTGGGACGGCCCGCTGAGCGGGCTGGTGGTGACCCGCTACGGGCACGCGGTGCCCTGCTCGCATGTTGAGGTCGTGCAGGCGGCACACCCGGTTCCCGACGCCGCGGGTGAGCGGGCCGCCCGCCGGATCCTCGATTTGGTGTCCGGGCTCGATGCGGATGACCTGGTGCTGGCGCTGATCTCCGGTGGCGGCTCCGCCCTGCTGGCGTTGCCCGCACCGGGGGTCACCTTGGCCGACAAGCAGGAAATCAGTACTGCCTTGCTGCGGTCCGGTGCGTCGATCGGGACGATGAACCTGGTGCGAAAGAACTTGTCGGCGATCAAGGGCGGACGGCTCGCGGCGGCGGCGTTCCCGGCCGCCACGGTGGGATTGCTGATCTCCGACGTGCCCGGTGACGATCCCGCCGTCATCGCCTCTGGGCCCACCGTAGCGGAGGAGTCCACCCCGACGAAGGCCTTGGCGGTGCTCTCGGCCTGTGGTGTGCCGGTACCAGCCGCGGTGCGGGCGCACCTGGAGACCTCGTCAGGCTGCCCAGGGCCGGGCGACCCGCGAATGGCTCGCGTCACCAACCACGTGATCGCCGCTCCGCAGCAGTCCCTGCAAGCCGCCGCCGCAACGGCCCGGCAGGCCGGCGTGACCCCGCTCATCCTGAGCGACTCGCTGGAGGGCGAATCCCGAGAAGTCGGGATCGTGCTGGCCAGGATCGCTGAGCAGGTGTGCCGCCATGGCCAACCGGTGCCGGCGCCGTGCGTGCTGCTTTCCGGCGGCGAGACGACGGTCACCGTGCGCGGCAGTGGCCGTGGTGGTCGCAATGTCGAGCTGCTGTTGTCACTGGCCGTGGCCCTGCGCGGGGCACAGCGCGTGTACGCCATCGCCTGCGACACCGACGGCGTCGACGGGGTGGAGGAGGTGGCCGGAGCGCTGATCGGACCCGACACCCTGCGCCGAGCCGAGCAGCTCGGCGTGGACGCCGTAGCTGCCCTGGACGACAACGACGGGCACGGTTTCTTCGTCGCACTGGGCGATCAGGTCGTGACCGGCCCCACCCTGACCAACGTCAACGATTTCCGTGCCGTGCTCATCACCTGACCCCGGGTCGGTGGCGGGCTAGGTCGGCGGCGCCGACGAGGCCGGCTTCGGGGCCCAGTTCGGCGATCCGAAGCTCGGCCAGTGGGCGGTGCCCGCCACCGGTCAGGTGCTCGCGGTAAGCGGCCAACGCGGGAGCTCGGAGCACCTCACCGGCTGCGGACACACCGCCGCCGATGATGAAAAGGCCGGGGTCCAGGATCGCGGCCAACCCGGCCAGCCCGCGGCCCAGCCAGGTGCCGACCACATCGAAGCACTGCAACGCAACCATATCGCCGGCCGCAGCCGCCTGGGTGATCATCTCGCCGGTGATGTTGTCCGACCGGCCCCCGGCAAGCCGCAGCAGGTCACCTGCGATCTCGGGTGAGGCGCGGGCCAGCGATCGCCCCTCTCGCACCAGCGCCCGACCGCTGGCGTACTGCTCCCAGCAGCCCTGCAAGCCACATCCGCAGCGCCGCCCTTCGGGAACGACGGTGACGTGGCCGATCTCTGCGGCCGCACCGAACTGGCCGCGCAACAGCTGCCCGTTCACCACGATGCCGCCCCCGATGCCGGTTCCCACGGTGACCGTCACCACGTGGTCGAACCTTCGCCCGGCGCCGAACCGGACCTCTGCCCAGGCGGCAGCATTGGCGTCGTTCTCCACCACCACGGGCAACCGCAACCGGCGCTCAAGTGACACCTGTAGCGGCTCGTCGCGCCACGCGAGGTTCGGGGAGAACATCACCCTGGAGCGCTGCGCATCGATGAAGCCGGCCGCCCCGATGCCGACTGCGTCCACGTCATACTTGCTGGTGAGCTCGCCAACAGCGGCTACTATCGCGTCCTCGATCCGCGAAACATCGTCGGCGGGCGTGTACCGGTGCGTTGTCGCGACGATCGTCCCGCGTTCGTCGACGACGCCGGCCGCGACCTTCGTGCCGCCGATGTCCACTCCGATGGTCGGGGTGCAGCACGAACTTCGCGACAAGGTCACAACTCCTCGTTTATCGGCCTAGCGGGTACACGTCAAGCGGGAAGCCGGACGCGTGATCAAAAGCGCTGGACAGGTTGAGTTTGGCGGCACGAGATGTGGACGTCGATCACGTGCCCAGGCATCGATATGAGCGAAAGAGGTGGTTTCACACGTGAGAGAGCTGGCCGCGGCCCTGCTGATGGTTCTCTTATTGGCCGCGGGAGTGCTGATCGGCCTGGCCGCGCGGTGGGTGGTGGGGCATCCGGACCGCATCCGAGCCGGACTTGCCTGGGCGGTCAATCGTCCCGCGGTGACGTGGGTGCGATCGCGCTACCCGAGGCAATGGCGGTTCGTGGGTCGCCGGTTCGCACCGGGTGAGGCCGCCGGGTTGACCTTGACCGTCGGGGTCGTCGCGGTGCTCGCACTCGGTGTGAGTTTCGGGGAGATCTTGGACCACGTGCTCGATGGGGAAGGCGTCGCGGTGGCCGACCGCCCGGTGGCGAGGTTCCTCGCCGCGCACCGCCGGCCGTGGTCGATCACCGCAGCTCAGATGATCTCCGATCTGGGCAGTCCGGTGGGGGCGGCGCTGACGGGCACCGTGGTAGGTGTCGCGGTGGCGTGGATCCGGCGGTCATGGCTGCCGCTAGTGCTGATGGGCCTCGGAGCAGGCGGAATCGGATTGATCAATATGACGGTGAAACGGCTGGTGGGTCGGGAGCGTCCCCCGCTGATCACCGCCGTACTGGGCGAGGACGGCTACTCCTTTCCTTCCGGTCACACCGTCGGCACCACGGTGGTGTGGTTGCTTTCGGCATGGATGATCGGCCATTGGGTGATTACTCGGCGGCGTGGTAAGGCCGCGGTGTGGGCCGGGGCACTTCTGATGATCGTCACGGTCGGAACGACGCGGGTCTTGCTCGGGGTGCACTTCCCCACTGATGTGCTGGCCGGCTGGGTGCTGGGCGCGGCGTGGGCGGTCACCATCGCGCTGGTGGCCAGCGTGTGGGAACAGTCCCGGCACAACGCAATTGGAGTGGGCGGTGACCCCCACCCCGTTCGAACGGAGTGAGAGCCACCGCCCACGACTACCGGTTCAGCCACTTACCGGTGCCTCAACACCAGTGATCATGGCGGTAGCGCCGGTACCAGCCCTTCCAGTGGCGGTCCCTGTGGTGGTGCCGGTGGTGGCGGCGCCCGTGGTGGCGCTTGCCCTTGTGGCGATAACCGTAGTCGTCGCCGTGGCCGCCATAGCCGAGTGTGAAGATTTCCGTGACGTTCATGCTCGCCCCTTCCCCTCCTGGGAAAGTCCCTCCCAGGAAGGCTCCAAGCGCCACCCCTACCGAGAAGTCGCGCGACCTTGCTACTTACTCGTGGATAGGAGATGCGTGTCTGCACACTGATACGCCACCACCGCCCTATCACCCGGCCGGGTGGTGAGGGCCGCGATCAGCGTGGCGGGCATCGCCGGCACGGGGTTGCGCAGCCAGACGCACCAATGAAATCGCCAGCAGCAGGAATGCCAACGCGCACAGCGCGGAGGTTAGGGGGCTGGCGGATTTTCGGGGCTTTGCCTATGGATGTGGACCGTGACGCTCATGCCGGGAACCAGGACGAGGTTGTCCCGCTTCTCGATCGCGATCTTAACCGGGATGACCTGGGTGACCTTCTGGAAGTTGCCGCCGGTGTTGGCTTGGGGGAACAGTGAGAACTCTGCGGCGGCTCCACCTTGGATCTCCTGGACGTGGCCGGTGAGTTTGGTATCGGGGAAGGCGTCGACGTCGACGTCGACCACCTGACCGGGGCGCACCGCTTTGATATCGGTTTCGTCGACGCGGGCGGTGACGAAGATGTCGTCCAGGTTGTAGGCAACGGCGAGTTGGCTGCCGGCCGTCACGAACATGCCCGGCACAGCGTTGTCCACTGCCACGGTGCCCTCGGCAGGCGCGCGGATGCTCATCTGTGGCCGGGCGAACCCGCCTTGGATCTCGATGCGTCCGACGACCTGGTCATCGCGTAGCTCGGCGCCCTCGGTGGCGCGCCAATCGATAAGGGTGCCGCTGGTAGGGGCGTTGACGAGTATCTTCTCGCCATCGATCTGGGCGTTGTCGGTGCTGACGAAGTTGCGGGCGTTGAGGAAGTAACTGGTGGCGAAGGCGCCGGCAGCCCCCAACGCCAAGATCAAAATCACCACCAGTGCGATGCGGGTGGAGCGTTTGAACTTGCGCCGTTGCGGTGTCGTGGTCGCGGTGCCGTCGGTGGGTAACTGGTCAGCTGGCGCAGGTGGTGCCGGTGCCGGGCCCTCCATGCTCACACCCTCCGGAGTCGATGTGGTGGAGCCTCCACCCATAGACTACGCGCCGTACCCTATTTTGGGGAGATCGGCTGGGTGACCGGATTATCCGACCGGAGTCGTGGGGCGGATGAGCGGAAGGACTACTTCGTCGACGATCTCTACCAACACCCGGTCGGGAATCGGTGAGCGGTGCACCAGGAAATGTTGCCGCAGCAGACCGGGACCGATGCTTGCGATGAGTGGCGTGAGCGCGGTGGCGCGGACCTCGCCACGGACGGCGCCGCGCTGAAGCACCTCGAGAAAGCGGCCGATGCCAGGGTCGATGAAGCGGGTCCGGATGATCTCCATGAGGTCGGGATTTCGGATGGTCTCGGCCATCAGGCCACGGACCGCCTCGCCCGAGGGACCGTTGAGCAGAGTGGCGAATCCTCGTAGGCATCCGAGCATGTCTGCACGCACACTGCCGGTGTCGGGCGGCTCGACACAGCCGGGAAGCATGTGGTGGACCGCATCAGCGACCAGTTCGGCGCGGCTGGGCCAGCGCCGATACAGAGAGCCCTTACTCGCCCGGGCCCGGTGGGCCACGTGCTCCATCTTCAGTTCGGCATAGCCGACCGCGGTCAGTTCCTCGAGGGTGGCTTCGAAGATCGCCGCGTTGAGAGCGTCGCCCCGGCGACGAGGCGCTTTGCGGTAATCGACTGGGTTGGCACTGCTCAACGTCCACACCTCTCCGGCTGTCGCTGAATATTGTGCCCCCGAGGGGAACGGAGCAGAAGGGTAGAGTACGCGGCGTTCCGATGGCACAGTGGTGTTATGACTCGCCCAGCGGCGACTCCAGGATCGACCCAGTCGGGGGTGAGCGCCACCGGGACGGCCGACCGACCGGTGCGCGGTGACTCCGGTTCCGCCACGACCACCGCGACTGGGGGCTGGGGTCTGCCGTTGGCGGTGCTGATCGTCGGAGTGTTCGTGTCGATCCTGGATATCACCATCGTCAACGTGGCTATCCCGACCATCCAGAACGAGTACGGGGTGACCACCGACGACGCGCAGTGGGTGGTCACGGCCTACGCGCTGACGGAGGGCGTGGTGGTGCCGGTCACTGCGTGGCTGGGGTATCGCTTCGGGTTGAGCCGGGTGTACAGCCTGGCGCTGCTGAGCTTCGCCGCCGGGTCGGCGCTGTGCGGGCTGGCCTGGGACCTGAACAGCCTGGTGATCTTCCGGATCCTGCAGGCTATCCCGGGCGGGATCCTGCCGGCCATCACTCTGTCGATCTTGTTTCGGATCGTGCCGCGGGAGCGGTTCGGCGCCGCCATGGGCCTGTACGGCCTGGGAGTCGTGTCCGCTCCAGCGATCGGACCGCCCCTGGGTGGGTATCTGGTCGAGTACTTCGACTGGCGGCTGATCTTTTTCATCAACGTGCCGATCGGGATCCTGGGTGTGGTGGCCGCGCTGCTGGTGTTGCCGAGATTCCCCAGAGAGCCGGGGCGACGATTCGACGTGCTGGGCTTCGTCACCGTGGCGGGTGGCTTGTTCGCGCTGTTGCTGGCGACGTCGGAGGGGTCGGACTGGGGGTGGGGTTCCTACCGGATCCTGGGTCTGATCACCTTCGGCGTGCTGAGCCTGGCGTTGTTCGCAGTGATCGAGCTGGAGGTCACCGACCCGTTGCTGGACGTCCGGATATTCCGGTACTGGGCGTTCACCCACTCGCTGTTGTTGATCGCGTTGCTGATGGTGGTGATGTTCGGGGTGCTGTTCTACATCCCACAGTTCCTGCAGCGAGTTCAGGGGCTGGGGGCGCTCGACTCAGGACTCGCCCTGCTGCCCCAGGCGCTGGTGATGGCGGTATTGATGCCGATCGCCGGGCTGGTCTATGACCGCATCGGGCCCCGCTGGCCGGCGGCCATCGGCCTGGCGATCGTGGCGGTTAGCACCTATCTGCTGCACACGACCACCATCGACACCTCCCGGGGGGAGATCACGTGGACGCTGACGCTGCTGGGCACGGGCCTGGGGATCGCCATGATGCCGATCTTCACCGGAGGAATCGCGGTGATCCCGATGGCCCGGGTCAACGTGGCGAGCGCGTTCAACAACGTCGTGCAGCGGGTCTCGGGTGCGATCGGGTTGGCCATACTCACCGCAATCTTGACCAACCAGCAGGCCGAGCAGCTGGCCGGACGCGCGGCGTTGGTGCCCGCGGACACCGTCACCCCGGACCTCGGCCCCGGCGTCCCGGCTTGGATGGGCCAGTGGGCCACCTACCGGCAGACCGAGCTGCAGGTGTTCGTCGGGGCGATGGATAACCTGTTCCTGATCTGCTCCGCGCTGAGTGCACTGGGCGCGCTGGCGGCGCTCATGCTGCGGTCCGGACCCGCCCCCGCGGCCCCAGCCGGCTTCGCCCCACCGGCGCAGGAAGCCACCGCGTCGCTATCGCCCAACGGCGAGGTGGCCGCCGAGCGTGACCGCATGCCGCCGGTCACCGCCATCGCCGCCGACGGTGGCAGCCCAGCGCAATCTGGCCATTGACGCGCAGGCAATGAGCCGTCCGCGCGAGGCCCGCCCCCCGCCACGGTGACGCGGCGCCACCGCGCGGCTGCGTGCGGTTTCCGGGGCCCCGAGGTAGCCTGCGCTTTCATGGTCGCGATGCCACGGTTGGCCGTCGTCGTGGTGCTCTGCACCGCTCTCGCGTTGACGGGCTGCTCGACGAGCGAGCCCGGCAG
>JBOHFX010000155.1:0-71182 GCA_050699875.1 Pseudonocardiaceae bacterium | reverse complement strand
CCGCGTGACCGGATGTGAGGGAGTTGCGCCCATGACCGAATCGGCGTGCGTCGAGGCCAGCGATCGTGACGGAGACGACGTAGATCCGTTCCGCCTGCTCGTGCGTCGCCGCGCCGAGGCCGAGGTAGCCGGCTCGGATCCGAGGAAGACGCGCAAGCGTGCCTTCGATGAGGCTTTCGGGATCATCCAGCAACAGGCAAGAAAGGATGCCCGCTTTTATCACGACCAGTATGTGCGCGAGGAAGCAGTGCAGTGGGCGATGGTGTCGCTACTGGCTCTTTGCAACAACATCTACGATGGCGTTACACCACCGCCAATGAACTGGAAGAGGTACGTCCGGACTGCAGTGAAAAACAAGGGCATCACGGTCTGGAGGATCGAAAAGCGTGGCGGCGGAAAGGGACTTCGCGAGGTCGAAGTGAGTTCGATAGATCAGCTGAATTGGATGACCCCATTGGGTGAAGTCGTTGGCGCGGAAGGCGGTGTGGCAGACGCAGCCCTGTTCCAGATAAGACTCGACGCACTACTTGAGCGAATCGACCACCTACTGGCAGACATCGAGTCGGGCGAACAGGTCTGCGCCTTCCACCCGGGCCGGAGGTGCCCCCATGTGCGGACCGGTAGCGTCGCCCAACGCTGCAAACATCTGAATGCCGTTATCGCAGTGGTCCGTACGACCTTGTCCACGCCGAACTCGGAATCGATACACAAGGAGTTAATCGCCCGGACGGGCTTGGGCGGCAACCGGCAGGGCCACACGCTGATGAGGAACGTCTACCGATGCGCGGACTGGTTCAGCTATCTTTTGCTCCGCCATCCCAACAGCGCATCCGTGCTCGATCAACCGCAGCTGGCCGAGCTCGAGAACCGGATCTTTGATCACCTGGCGCGCACCGGACCGGACGCTCCGTCAGCCACGACCATCTGCATCCTTATGAACTATTATCCGGACATACCGATCCCTGCGCGGCTCACGCGCGAGTATGGGCCGATCCATCTGGAGCGACCCGAAGGAGAATCGCGATGACGTCCCCCACGCGCAGTTCCGACGGCGCCTTCCTGACGGTGCGATTCGAGCCCTCGATGGACGCATGGTCGTTCGCCGGCGCTGCGGCCGGCCCGGCCGGCACGGTGTCGGTGCTGCTCGACGACGATGTTCGATTCTCGGTCGACGCGGCGGATTTGACCCGGATCATCGAAGTCGCCGTGCGGAACGAATTGGCCGGACGGCCGGCGCCCGCTGCGGTTGAGCTGACCAGGTCGCTGCTCGGTGCTGCGGCTGCTGAGTTCCTGATCGCCGCCGACACGTCGCGCTGCATCGGTGTGCGGATCGAAATCGGCGGCGACACCGCGATCCGCTCGTCCGCAGCGGCACTCGCTGTGGCGCTAGCGGCGACATCGCAGCGTCCGCTGGCACATCGGCTTCGCGGTCTCGACGTCGTCCTGCACTCCAATCGGATAGGACATTCGTCGTCGGCCAGCGACGCGACCAGAGCTTCTTGGGCGGTCTGGCCCGCTGCCGTTGCCCTCGCACGGGCCTGCACCAGCTACCCATCGATGTTGACTGCTGTGCCTGCGCACTCCTTGGCTGAGTTGCGATCCCGCCTGCTGGTCCTGCTGAGCGTCGTCGAGCAGGACGACCCGTCCGTGGTGCATAGCGCGGCCCACCGGCTGGTGGCCGATCTCGTGGAGCGGACAGCAGCCGAGCAACCCGACACCCTGACACACGTCGACGTCGACGCCACGCTCGCGGCCCTCGAATTCGCTGCTCAAGACTACGACGACTACCCCATGGTCGACCTCGACCTCGACATCGACAAGGAGCGCGTCTACAAGGGGAGCGCGGTCGCCCCCCGCCCGATCCGCTGGAAAGGAAGCGTTCAGGATTTCGCCTCCCGGCTCGGCGCAGAGCTGCAGTTGCTGCACCCCGGACGGATCATCGCGAGCGGGCAGGCCCCTGGTGAGTTAACGGTGACGATGCCGGTCGCGCTGGGAGTCCGCACCGCCGATCTGCGAAACGTCCGCGTGCGTGCGGTCACCGACACCGGTCACCTGCTCGGCGACAGCGCGCTTGCGGTCCGGCGCGATCCACAAAGCCTGCCGGTCGGTGTGGCCCAGCTGGTGCTACCCGAGACCGCGGAGGGCCGACGGTATGAAAGGGTGATCATCGATCTGGCGCACCATGTGATTGCCGTTCCGGACACCACCGACATCGAACGCCTGGACCGGCTACGCGCAATCCGGGCCGGCCAGGAGGCAGTGGCGTGCGCGGCGGCAGGCGACTACCGCGCCAGCGCCCAGCTGTGGCGAGAATGCACCGACCAGCTCAACGGCATAGGCGAGCATGAACTTCGCGACCAGGCCCGCGAGCACGCCGAGCGGGCAGAGGCGCAAGCCGAGGCGGATCCAGCGGATCGGGCTGACGCTGAGTGGCTCACAGCCGTGCTCACGGCTTGGTCGAACTGGGCACTGACCGAGGTAGACCGGATTGAGACGGCCGCGCAGCGCGGTCCGGTCGAAGGCCCGATCGACGAGCTGCGCGAACTCATCGATCGGCTGGTTGGCTGGAACGATCCGAGCGCTGAGCTGGCCCGCGCCCGAGCGCAGCTCGGGCGGGCGCTGCGGGCAGCGCCGGAGCACACCGAGGAGCCCGACGAGGCGGAGTATCAGTTGCGCGAGGCTATGCGGATCTTCTACGACCTCGGCGACGACGTCGAGGCGCTCGCCTGCCTGCGCGAGCTCGGCAGCCGTACCACCCGCGGTTAATCGTGTTGCTGTCAGCGCACCGACCCGGCGGCCGTCTAGGGACGCATGAGATTTCTGATGCACGGCCTGGCTGGCTTGCTCCGGCCGATCCCGGTACTTGTCCTAGTGTTGCTCCTTGCCCTGCTCACTGGTTGGGTACTGCCGGTCGGGCGTCCGTCCACGCCAGAGGTGCCGGTCGTCGCCGCCCGCTCGGTGACCGCTCAGGAGATCACGCCCACGGATGATCCGCCGCGGGTCCGCGCGGCCCAGGTATGCCTGGCCGCCGACGACTCGGGCTCGGAGTACGGAGTACGGAGTACGGAGTACGGAGCGGGCGGCTCCGATCCCGCTGGCGATCGTTACGCAGCGGCCGCCCAAATGCTCGACTACTTGGTCGGTCTGACCTTGCCGCAGGGCGTGCACGAGATCGCTGTAGTGCGCTTCGGTTCGACCGCACAAGTCGCCCTGCCCCTGACCGCCGTCACCGGCAGCGGCGCCGATGTAATCCGATCGGCCCTGCATCCCGGTCCGCCGCTCGGCGCGACAGACTACCCGGCGGCCATCAAGGCGTGCAGCCACACACTGGCCAACGCGGCGAACCCGGTCATCGTGGTCGTGGGTGATGGAGACCCTGACCTCGGCGACGACCGCTCGGCGCCAGCCCTGTTCGCCGACATCGCCACCACCGTCCGCGATCTGGGCGGCGTTCCGGTGCATGTGATGCTTACCGTCCGTAGCGGCATTGCGCCATCGGCAATGGCGCTCTGGCAGGGCACCGGCGTGCGTACGGTCCTAGATGTCGGCATTGGCGTGCAGCTGCAGCGACGGGTCGCCCGCCAACTCATCGCCATCCTAGGCAGCGTCATCGGTGTCCTGCCGCGCCCGATGGGAACGCTTGACGCCGAGCACGCCGCGCTGTCCGTCGAGGTCCCGGCATATGCCCCGTCGATGACCCTCACCAGCTTCGCCACAGCTGGATCGGCCACGGTGCGCTTGCGCGATCCGTCCGGCGTGATCGTGCGAACCGAGAGCGGGGGGATCGTCGATATCGCGGTGCCCCGCCCCACCACCGGATCGTGGCGGGTCGAGTTCGTTGACGGAGCTCCAACCGTGGTACAGCTCGACATCGCGCCGCTTCAGGCTCGGCTGCTCAGCCCGGCTAGGGGGGTTCCGGTCGGGCGTCCACTGACAGTGTCGGCGATTGTTGGCGACGGCGCTGCGCTGGCTCCTGGGGGCCCGCCGCTCTACGTCGGAGCGGTGGTTGAGTCAGCGGGCCGGTCATACGAGCTGCAGTTGCACCATGACGGTGCCGGCGCTTGGCGCTCAGCGGACGCTGCGCCGATCACGCAGGCCGGATCGGTCAAGGTTCGATTACTGCTCAAGAGTGGGGTCAACACCGTGCTCGATTCGACCACTGCACGGTTCTCGGCGACCCCCACTCCGTATCTCGTTCCCGATCCGCCCACGGTGGTCGCCCGCGATGGCGCCGACTACGGCTGGCGGCTCCACCAGGGGGGTCGACCGGTCCCCGACGGGCTGCTCGGCGAGGATCCACGCGCAGCTGTCGTCGTTCGGATCGATGACGGACCGTCACAGCGAGCAATGTACCGCGGCGACGGATACTGGGCGGTCCCCGCGTCGCTGCTCGACCCTCACAAACAGGTCGAGACCCAGCTGTCAACCCGGCTGCTGGACGGGACAACCGTCTATGACGTTGTGTCGTCCACCCCGACGGTCGTACCGCCCGTGGTGTCGGTGCGAGTGCACCGGGCGATCGGGGCCGGTGCCAGCGCCCTTGTCCTCGTCACGACAACCTGGTTGGTCTGGCTGATGGTTACCACTCGCAGCCGCCTCGAAGGGTACCTGCGTGAGCCGCGCGGGCGGACAGCCGAGTGGGGGAGCTCACGTCCGCTCCGGATCCGCCGTCGCCGGTGGGTCCGCACGGGGACCACATCGCGGTTCTCCGGGCGGGTGGTCTGGCTGCGGCGAGGTGCGCTCGCCGAGCGCACTGGGCTGGTCCCCTGGCCCTTCGATGCCCGGCCGAGCGAGTTCGAGTCCGTGCCGGCCCGAGCGACTGGTAGCTCGGCCAGGCGCTGACGCTCCGTGCCACCACGGGGCCGACCCACCGGAAGAACTCCGTTCCTGTCAGCACGACGCTTGCAACCTGGCCCGAACCACCTGGCGACGGCGGACGCGGAGGTCACGAAAACAAGCATCGACGGGGGACCTCTAGCGCACTCGTCGGTACTGCGACATAGGAGCGCGGCGATGACCGGTGTGCTGGCTGGCGGTGCCCTCGTGATGTTGGTCGCCCTTCTCGTCGGCCTACTGATCGACCAGCACGCCCGGCATGCGGCCTGGCACGAGATTGCGGTTGCCCGCCGCCGCAACTGGGAGCAGTGGCGCCTGCTTCGAACCGCCGGCGACCTGGACGGATGCCCCAACTGCGGCTTCATGAGGTCGGAAGCCGAGGACTTCGCGCGGAACGAGCGAAGGAAGAGTGACGGCCACCTGCCCCAGCCAGGAGCGGTTCCTGGCAGCGACCGCCCCGGAGCCCAGTCCTAGCCGATGACCGCAGCCGCCGCTCGACAACGAGTCAGCGCGGCAACCCACAACGCGGCGAGACCGAGGAGGCAGATATGCCATGGCACTGCGGGATCTTCGGTGATCACGATGACCCTCGCCGCTCACCACAGCGACGAGATTTCGATACCTGCAACCATGTCGCTGCAGGGCTACTCGCCGGTGGGCCTGCTCAACGTCTGATGATGGCCTGCCGCATATGGACCCAGCTGGCCCTCCGGGACCGCGTGCGAGTCGCCGTCGCGGCTGCGGCCATGCTCCTCGCGTCAGCCTGCGACGCCGCCGTCCCGTTCGCCATCGGCTGCCTGGTAGACCACGTCATCGCCCGTCCCGAGGTGGCCATCAGCAGGCTCGCTGTGGGCTACCTGGCGCTGATCGCCGGCGTGCTGCTCGGCTCCCGCCTGCTGCAATACTGCCTGCGTCATCTCGTCGAAAACGTCTCGACCGCCTACGAACGCGACACGCGTACCGATGAACTGACTACGCTCCTGCGCCTCGGGAAATGAAGACCTCAGGGACGAGTCAATGGCCGGTCGTCGTAAACGTCAGGACCGGGCTCTGTTCCACGCAGCTGGTGTCGTAGCCGCCTCGCGGCTGCTCGAGGATCCGAGCATGACCGATCGGGCGCAGTCCGAGGCCCCGACCACGTCGTGGCCGAGGCAGGGAAACAGCAACAGTCGCGAGGCGGGGCAGGCCCAGTCCGGCGCGGTCACCGCGTCGAACTTGCCGTTGAGAAGCAGCGCCGGGACGTCGCTGCGGGTCTGCGCGAGCACCGAGGGATCCGCCTTTGCCGACGTTCCATGTGTCGCAGTGCGGCTGGCATCCCGGCGTGGTTCCCGGGAGATAGGCTCTGCAGGACGATCAGTAATCCACTGCGTAGCCGTCGATCACAACTCTGACGCGCGGGCCGCCCGACGTGCCGGGTACGTCGACGACGAGCGGTCGCCGGTGAGCGCGCGACCGTAGCAGTGATCTCACCGGCCAGGTCCGGGTGGGCAGCGGCGCCAGCGGGGCTGGGCGACGCACTGGTCGAACACAGCACGGTAGCCGCCGGCCGCGTTGGGCCAAAACCCCTCGATGGCGTTTACCGGCGGTGGGACCAGAGAGTCGAGGGCCAGGCACGGATCCCCCTGCGAGTGGTTGCGAAGCTGCTGCGGGCCAGGTCCGCGCCTTATGAGACGCCGTAGACAATTCCACTCGTCCAATTCCACTCGTCGATTCCCAGCGCCACCCGCAGGTCGGCCACGTCGGCGGCGTTCTCGGTCGTGTTGAACGCCGCGAGGTCGTAGCCCTGCCCGGCGAGACGCCTCCCGGCAGCCCGGGATCACAGCCTTGCTCTTGTCGCCTAATGAGAGTTAGCGGGTTGGCCATCCGGCAGACTCGCGTCTGGTAGCCCGCTGGCAGGTGAGCACTCCGTGAGCCTGGGCCGTGAGTCCTGCTGACAGATCGTAAACATTCAGCCCCGGGTCGGATGGCAGGGGTGATCACCGGTGGGCCGGGTGGCTTCTGGTGATGTGTTGGACAGGTCAGGGCGCGGTCAGGGCGTTAGGTGGGCGTGGGTAGCGCGGGTGTCCAGGGGTGGCCGGTGAGGGCGTCGCGTAGGACGGTGATGGCGTCGTGGCCGTGTTTGATGGCGGTGGAGACGTAGCCGCGGATCGTGTAGCGGTCGCGGGTGCGGTCTTCGCTGGTCAGGCGGCCGGAGGTGTTTTGTTGGACCTTGCTGGGTCGTAGGTCGCGTTCGGCCTGGTTTGAGGTGGGTGGCACCTTGAGGTCGTCGGCGAAGCGCAGCACGTCGCCGGGGCGGTCACGCAGGACTTCGAGCAGGTTGCGGGCCTTGTTCTCCCCGGGGCGGGTGCCGTGATGAAGGGTGTCGGACAGCCCGGCCAGTACCCCGTGGTGGAACCGGTCGCGGTGGGCTGTCTTGGTGTCGGCGGCGATCGCGGGCAGCCTGTGGTCGCGGGCGAGGTTGGTTTCGTGGATCAGTCCGCGCAGCGCGTCGGCGATCTGGGTCGGCCAGACCGCGTCAGGGTAGACCTGCGCGGCGCCGTCAAGATCACGAAGTAGGTGCTGGGTACACAGTTGGTGGGCCAGGGTGCCCAGGGCGGGGTTGTCGTAGTTTTGGTAGCGGTCGTGCACGATGATCGCTGACCCGTCTGGGCGTGCGCCGAGTTCGGTGAGCACCGAGTTCGTGAACGTGACCAGGGATCGGTCGCCGAGCAGGTAGTGGGTGTAGAGCTCGGTGCAGAACACCAGCAGGTAGCGCTCGGCTTTCTTGTTGCCCGGCTTGGGCGTGCGCGGCCCCACCCGCAGTGGGGTCTCGTCGCAGCTCACCGCGTGCGCCAGGGTGACCAAGGTGGCGATCCGGTCGTGCACCCCGCTAAGCAGCCCGGCGGTGCGGGTGAGCATGCCGTGCACGAACCCCACCGAGGGCGCCGCCCCGGTCAGCGACTCCAGCAACGCGACCACCCGATGCGCGGGCAGAAACTGCACCACCATCAGGTAGACCGCGAACGCCTGCAAGTTGGGGCCTTATGCCGAGCGGCCGGTTATGCCGCGTGGTCGCGCGTCCTTGCTGGTGGTGGCGCTGGCTGACCGGGGGTGCTCGGCATAGCGGTTGGTGGTCGTGTCGTCGTGATCGGTTTCCTGCAATCGGGTGAAGGTCTCACCCGATTGTTAGGAGGCGATCATGAATGGTGGGGTACGAGGCGGTCATCCGTCGCGGATGGTGGTGACCGGGCCGTTGGCGCCGTATGCCGGGGGTTTTCGCGATGATCTCGGCGATCGGGGTTACGCGGTGCGCTCGGTCGGTGTGCAGATGCGGGTGGTGGCGCAGCTGAGCGCGTGGCTGGAAGGCCAGGCGCTCTCGGTGGGTGGGTTGAGCACCGAGGTCGTGGAGAGGTTCCTGCGGGCTCGCCGTGCTGCGGGGCATCGGTCCGGGGTCACGGTTCGGGCGGTGGCCCCGCTGCTGGGGTACCTGCGCGGGCTGGGGTTGGTGGCCCAGCCGGGGCAGCGGGTCGCCGAGACCGCCATGGCGGTCCTGCTGGAGGAGTTCCGCCGCTATCTGGTCGAGGAGCGGGGGCTGGCGACGACATCGGTGCGCGCCTACCTGCGTTACGGCGAGTTGTTCTTGACCCAGCTCCCGGCTCCGCTGCGGGCGGCGGTCGCCGAGTTGCCTGCCGGGCAGGTCACGGCCTTCCTGGTGCGGCAGTCCGACCGGCACGGCCCGTGGCACGCCAAGGCGGTGGTGACCGCGCTGCGGTCGTTGCTGCGGTTTCTGCACACCGCTGGGCACATCCCGCATCCGCTGGTGTGGGCGGTGCCGTCGGTGCCGGGCTGGAAGCCGACCCCGTTGCCACGGGCGGTGGCTCCCGAGCAGGTGGCCACGGTGCTGGCCGCTTGTGACCGGGGCGGTGCACAGGGACGGCGGGACTACGCGATCGTGCTGCTGCTAGCACGGCTGGGGCTGCGTGCTGGAGAGGTCAGCGCGCTCAGTCTGGACGATCTTGACTGGAAGGCTGGTGAGCTGACCGTCCACGGCAAAGGCGCGCGGGTTGAGGTGCTGCCGCTACCAGTCGAGGTGGGCGAAGCCCTGGCCGACTATCTCCGCTACGGACGGCCGCCGCGTTGTCCGACCCGCCGGCTGTTCGTCAGCATGCGCGCACCGTTCACCGGCCTGGCAACTGGCTCGGTGTTCGCGGTGGTCCAGCGCGCCTGCGCCCGGGCCGGCACTGCGGCGTTCGGGCCGCACCGGCTGCGGCACGCCCTGGCCTGCGATCTGCTCCGGCGGGGCGCTTCGCTGGCCGAGATCGGCCAAGTACTGCGACATAGCGATGAGCGCACCACCGCCATTTACGCCAAAGTTGATCAAGATGCGCTGCGGGAACTCGCCCGGCCCTGTCCGCGAGGAGGTGCGCGGTGAGCGCGGGCAGCCTGACCGAGACCGCACACGAGTATCTGGCGATGCGCCGGTCGCTGGGCTACAAGCTGGAACGACAGGGCCAGCTGCTACTGCAGTTCGCCGGCTATCTCCACGACATCGGAGCCGAAACGATCACCGTCGAGGCGGCCCTGGCCTGGGCGAGACGACCGATCGGCGCGGACCCGATCTGGTGGCAGCGCCGGATGTCGGTGGTGCGCTGCTTCGCTCGGCACCTCAAGACCCTCGATCCGGCCTGCCAGATTCCGCCCACCGACCTGCTGCCGGTTGCTCGGCAGCGGAAGACGCCCTACCTGTACTCCCCGGCCGAGATCGCGGCTTTGGTGCACGCGGCCGGGCTGCTCGCGGCGCCGTTGCAGGCCGCCACCTACCAAGCGTTGATCAGCCTGCTGGCCGTGACTGGCATGCGGGTCGGTGAGGCCCTCGGATTGGACCGGGGCGAGGTCGACCTTGACGGCGGGCTGCTGACCGTGGTCAACGGAAAGTACGGCAAGGCGCGTCAACTGCCACTGCACCCGAGTACCGTGGCGGTGCTGCGCGAGTATTCCGCCCGCCGAGACCGGCTCTGCCCGGCCCCGGCAGCACGGGCCTATTTCATCTCCACCACGGGAAGCCGGCTGCTCGTCGGCGGCGTGGACCGCGTGTTCACCCAGCTGCTAGCGCTGGCCGGGATTCGCACACCAGCTGGCCGGCGCCATCCCCGAGTTCATGACCTGCGGCATTCCTTCGCGGTCGCCACCCTGCTGGGCTGGTACCGCGATGGCGTCGACGTCCACGCCCGGCTGCCGGTGCTGTCCACCTTCCTCGGGCACGTCGCCCCCGCCTCGACATGGTGGTACCTGCACGCTGCCCCGGAGCTGCTCGCCCTGGCCGCTCAACGCCTGGAGACCAGCACCGGGATGCGGCCATGACCAAGCTGGCCCCGATCCTCGAGGCGTTCTTCACTGACCGGCTGCTGACCCAGCGCCAGGCCAGCGCACACACCGTGGCCGCCTACCGGGACACCTTCACCCTCTTGCTGGGCTACGCCGTGCGGCACGTCGGGAAGCAGCCCACGCAGCTCGACGTCGCCGACCTGGACGCGCCCCTGATCGCCGCCTTCCTCCAGCACCTGGAGATCGACCGCGGCAACAGCGTGACCACCCGCAACGCCCGGCTGGCGGCGATCCGCTCGCTGTTCCGCTACGCGGCCCTGCGGGCGCCCGAGCACGCCGCGCTCATCGCCCGGGTGCTAGCGGTGCCCAGCAAGCGCCAACACCGCCCCCTCGTGTGTTTCCTGAACCACGAGGAGATCGAGGCGCTGCTTGCCGCACCCGACCAAACCAGCTGGGTGGGCCGACGCGACCACGCGATCCTGCTGGTCTTGACCCAGACCGGGCTGCGGGTATCCGAGCTGACCGGACTGGCCGTCCAGGACGTGCACCTCGGCACCGGTGCCCATGTGTTCTGCCACGGCAAAGGGCGCAAGGACCGCTGCACACCCCTGACATCGCAGACGGCGGCGGTCCTGCGGTCCTGGCTGGCCGAACGCCACGGCCACGGCCACGACCCACTGTTCCCCACCCGCCGCGGTGGCCCGCTCAGCCGCGACGCGGTCGAGCGCCTGGTGGCCAAGCACGCCACCACCGGCGCGAGCCACCGCCCCTCGCTGCAGGCCAAAACGATCACACCGCACGTCCTGCGGCACTCCGCGGCGATGGCCCTGCTGCGCGCAGGCGTCGATATCACCGTCATCGCGCTCTGGCTCGGACACGAATCACCCACAACGACCCGTGTCTACCTGCACGCCGACCTGGCCATGAAAGAGCAAGCCCTCGCCCGAACCACACCACCGGGCACCTCTGCGGAGCGCTACCACGCCCCCGACGCCCTGATCACCTTCCTCAACGATCTCTGACCCCGGCCAGCCGCGTTATGCCGCGCCCCTCGGCGAGCAGCACCGTCCCGTCCCGCACGCTGCTCCCAGCGCGGCATAACCGGCCGCTCGGCATAAGGCCCGTTATGCCGAATTCGGCATAACGGGCCGTACCCCAGCTGTCCGGCCCTGGCCCCCTGGGGCCGGGCCGCGGTGTGCACCGCTCCGCAGCCGCACTGCACCTGGTGCGCGTCGTACTGGATGACCTGCACCGACACCTGCGGGATCTCATGTTGTTGGTAGCGGTCGACCACTCCCAGATCCCGCGCGCCACTCAGGTCCTCGCCGCATCCGCACCTGCCCTGCGGGAACCGATCCTGACGATCATCAGGGGTGTTGGTCCAGGCCAGATGCGATCCCGGCGCCCCGGGCTGCTTGCCCTTGGACCGCGTCGCGCCGCCACCACGGTGCTTGGGCGGCGGCGGAGTCCGGCCCGGATCGTCGTCTTTCGACGGTGGGCTCGAGGAGTTGCCCGAGTTGCGCGAGAGCAGATGCTCCACCCGCGCCAGCTTGCCGGCCAGCGCCTCGTTGGCCTCCATCAACTCCGCGAGCTGCCCAGCCTGCGCGGTGATCTGCGCGGCCTGACGGTGCACGACGACGATCAGCTCATCACGTGACATCTCTTCCAGCGCAGGCACCCGAAGATCAAACCGCACACCCGGCGATCACACCGCGACCGACACGCCCACACCACCGAGCATCACAACGTCAACCACAAACCCGCACGTCACAGCGGGGGCTGAATGCTTACGACAGATCGTGCCCCTGCTGGTGGTCGGGAGAGTTGATCGCTGATGGGATGTCGTGCCCGCTGTGTGTGGCGTGAGCACTGATTCATTAGGTCGCTGATGGTTCTTCCGCTGGCTGCGCAGGATGATCGGTGACGAGGAAGGGAGACAGGTTGCTGTTCGTGGGGGAATGACTGGGCCGAGGCGCACCACGATGTGGAGTTGATGGACGACACGGGGCGGCGGCTGGCCAAGGCCCGGCTGCCCGAGGGCGTGGCGGGAATGGCCCGGCTGCACGCGATGATCGGTGAGGCGCTCGGTGAGGACGCCAACTTGGCCGAGGTGGCGGTGGGCATTGAGACCGACCGGGGCCCGTGGGTGGCGGCGTTGATCGCGGCCGGGTACACAGTGTATGGGATCAACCCGTTGCAGGTGGCCCGCTACCGGGAACGGCACAGCGTGTCCGGGGCCAAAAGCGACGCCGCCGACGCGCACACCCTGGCGGACATGGTGCGCACCGACTCTCACCAGCTGCGCCCGGTGGCCGCCGACAGCGCCGAGGCCGAGGCGGTCAAGGTGGTGACGCGGGCGCACAAGACGTTGATCTGGGAACGCACCCGCCACACCCAGCGACTGCGCCACGCGCTGCGGGACTACTTCCCGGCCGCGCTTCAGGCTTTCGAGGATCTCGATGCCGCCGATGCTCTGGAGTTGCTGGCCCGGGCACCGGACCCAGCCTCGGCGGCGAGGCTGACGATCGCCCAGATCAGCGCCGCGCTCACGGTTGCCCGGCGCCGCAACATCAGTGAGAAGGCCGCTGGGATCCAGGCCGTGCTGCGCGGGCAGCATCTGGGCCAGCCCGAGGTGGTGACCGCCGCGTACGCGGCCACCACCCGCGCCGCCGTCGCGGTGTTGACCACCCTCAACGAGCAGGTCAAGGCCCTGCAAGGGCAGGTCGATGCGCATTTGGTCAGCATCCGGACGCTGAGATCATCTTGTCCCAGCCCGGCCTGGGACCGATCCTGGGTGCCCGGGTGCTCGCCGAGTTCGGGGACGACCCCGACCGCTACACCGACGCGAAATCCCGCAAGAACTACGCCGGCACCAGCCCGATCACCCGCGCCTCGGGCAAGAAGAAGGTGGTGGTCGCCAGGTTTGTGCACAACGACCGGCTCATCGACGCACTCATGACCCAGGCCTTCAGCGCGCTCAACGCCTCGCCGGCGCCCGCGCCCATTACGACACGACCAGCTCAAAGCCCGCGGCACCGAACACAACGCCGCGCTGCGCCAACTCGCAAACAAACTCGTCGGCACCCTGCACGGCTGCCTCAAACCCGCACCTGCTACGACGAAGCAACCGCATGGTCGCATCATGTCGCGCAGGCTGCCGCTTGACATTCAAGCTCCTGGGATGTCTGTCAGCCGCTTAGGGTGGCTAGCCCGACCGTGTCGATCACGAAGTTGTCGATCTCCGGACAGCTGAGGCACGGGTCGGTGGGGCTCACCGACGCCATTGACCAGGAGAATGACGTGTATGCGTACTATCCACAAGGGGAACAGACTGGCCGGTGGCGAGTTCCAGTATGGAAGTCGAGCAGATCGTGGGCGTCGTTCGTAAATCAGGTCGTCGGTCTCGGCAACCCTGCAAAGGAGTCAATCCGCGCCGCTGGCGCTTATTCACGGGCGGCGAAGGTGGCCGCGGTAAACTGCAGTAGCGGGGCCGCGAAATCTGTAATTCCCTTTCCTCGGCGCGCAACCGGACCAGCCACTGGCCTCAGCGATCCACGTTCATCTACTATCGACGCTTCCACGGCATTGAACGGGAATGTTAAGAGTGCGTGCCGCGAGTGGAATCGCCAGTGGGTCCGACCCCTGGCTGCAGGCTCGGGGGCCACAGCGAGAGTTGTCGACTGATCACCCTGCGTGAGATCCAAAAATCACTACCCGTCAGCAGTCCACCGCGAGGCGTAGGCGAGCTACTGCCGATGGCGGAGGCCCCGGGGCCCGGCTGATGCGACTGTCCTGAGCGACCGTCGCACCGCAGATCCACAGTCGGGGGACATTGTGGCCGAACACCGGCTTTCGCTCGCGATCAACGGGCGCGAGCGACTCCTGGAGAGACGGTTGGTGCCGTTCTCCATGCCGGACGCCCAGTCACCGGACGCCCAGTCACCGGACGGGCAGTCGCCGGACGGACAAGCGCAGGTGCAGGCAGCTAGGAACGGGCGCGCCCGGTTGGGGCCGGTGGCGATCGTGGGGCTCGGGTACGTCGGGCTGCCGACGGCATTGGCCTTGATCGGCGGCTCATCGCAGATCACCGGCTACGACATCAGCGACGACCGGTTGCGAGCCATTGAATCGGGCGACGTCGACCTCAGTGACCTCGATCGGGCGCGGCTGGCAGTGGCCAGCAGCGATGAGAGCTTCCACCTCACCAGCGACAGCGCCGCACTGGGCAAGGCCGACGCCGTGATCCTGTGCGTCCCCACCCCCGTGGACGAGCGCCATACCCCGGACCTACGCGCATTGCGCAGTGCCTGCCAGACCGTCGTCGAGCACGCCCATCAGGGACAGACGATCATCCTCACCTCCACCAGCTTCGTCGGCGCCACGCGGCAACTGCTCGTCGACCCCCTGCACCAGCACGGCCTGACCGTCGGCACCGACGTCTACGTCGCCTTCAGCCCCGAGCGCATCGACCCTGGCAATCCTGACCATCTGCAACGCGAAACTCCACGAGTGGTGGGCGGAGTCACCGCCGAGTGCAGTCAGCAGGCGGCCCGAGTCATCAGGCAGTTGACCGACTCGGTGTACCTGGTGAGCTCCCCGGAGGCCGCCGAGCTGACCAAGCTGTACGAGAACATCTTCCGCGCAGTCACCCTGGCGCTGGCCAACGAGTTCAGCGACGTGTGCGGCACGCTAGGGCTGGACCCGATCGAGGTAACCCTGGCGGCGGCGACCAAGCCCTACGGCTTCCTCGCTGCCTTCCCCGGACCAGGCGTTGGCGGGCACTGCATCCCGTGCGATCCGCACTACCTGCTGTGGCAGCTGCGGGAACGTAACCTGCCCACGCCGCTGATCGAGCGGGCCATGCAGTCCATCCACGCCCGCCCAGCTCGCGTCGTCGAGCGAGCAGCCGAAGTCCTCGGCGAGGGTCGATCCCTGGCCGGCGCCAAGGTGATCGTGGTCGGCGCCAGTTATAAGGCCGGGGTCAGCGACGTCCGGGAATCTCCGGCCCTGCTGATCATCGACGGCCTCGCCGAGCGCGGCGCCGCCGTCGGTTACCACGACCCGCTGGTGCCGGCCGTGCAGACCCCCCAAGGCCGGGCACTGCACAACGTCGCAGCGCCCAACGGCTCGGACTGGGAGCTGGCGATCATCCATGTGGCGCACCCGGACACCGACTACACCTGGGTCCGGGGCTGCCCGCGGGTGCTCGACGCAACCTACTTGTTCGACGGCCCTGGCCTGTTCGATGACGCAGCGCAGCGCAGCGTGGTGTGAGGGCCGACCGTCGATGACCCGCCGCCTACCCCTCGAGCTGGACACAGCGATAGACACCAAGACACCGGCTGTCATCCTCAAACTGGACCGTAACCCCATGCACCACGGCGGGCTGGGTGCCATCCGCAGTCTCGGGCGCCTGGGCGTGCCGGTGTACGGCGTGCACGAGGATCCATTGGCGCCCGCGGCTGGCTCCCGCTACCTGCACGGCCGGTGGATCTGGCGACTGTCGGCCGACGACGTGGACCGGGTGCATGCCGGGCTGATGGCGCTCGCCGACCGGATCGGCCGTCCGGCCGTGCTCATCCCGACCGACGACGCCGGCGCGATCTTCCTCGCCGAGCATGGCGCCGACCTGCGACGTCATTTCCTGTTCCCCAGTCCGCCAAGTCACCTGCCACGCCAGCTAGCGGGCAAGTACACCATGTACCAGCTGTGCCGGAAGCTGGATGTACCGTGTGCAGCCGCCGCGTTGCCAGACTCGCTGGCCGGCGCCGAGGACTTCGCCGATCGGGTGGGTTTCCCGCTGGTGGCCAAGCTGGCCACCCCCTGGCGATCCGGCAACGCAAAAAAGCTCCGCAGTACCTCGGTCGTCCACAACCAGCATGAGCTCACTCGCATCTGGCAAGCATCAGCAGGCCAGGACGGTGGCGCTTTGATGCTGCAGGAGTACGTCCGGGGATGGGATTTTTACTTTCACGGCTACTGCGACGCCCAGTCGCGCTGCCGGCCCGGTTTCGTGGGGAGCAAGGAACGGTCCTACCCGGCCCATGCCGGGTTGACCAGTCTCGGACGCTGGGTGGACAACCCGCAGCTACGCGGCCAGGCCACCGAGTTGATGACCCGGCTGGGATTTCGGGGCATCGTCGACCTCGACTACCGCTTCGACCCCCGGGACGGCCAGTACAAGCTGCTGGACTTCAACCCCCGCCTGGGTGCGCAGTTCAGATTGTTTCGGGACACCGCGGGCGTCGACGTGGTGGTGGCCGCGCATCTGGACCTGACCGGCCGGGCAATCCCGCCGGGTGCACCGCAGCTGGGACGCAGTTTCCTGGTGGAGAACTACGACCCGATCGCGGCGCTGACCTACCGGCGCAGCGGCCTCAGTTTTCGATCTTGGGTGACGTCGCTGCGGCGAGCCGACGAACTGGCGTGGTTCGCCCGGGATGACCTTGCACCGTTCGGGCTGATGTGCCTGCGCATGGGGTGGCGGGCGATGACCCGCCCGGTCCCCCGCCGGGCCGCTCGACCCGTCACCACGCCCCCAACCGCACGGAAGGCCCCCGCATGAACACCGACACGGAAAATCCGATCGACGTTGCCATTGTGGGGGCTGGCCCATACGGCCTTTCGCTCGGTGCCCACCTGCGCGCTGCCGGCGTGCCCTTTCGCCAGTTCGGACTGCCGATGCAGTTGTGGCGTGACGCGATGCCGGCCGGAATGTTCCTCAAGTCGCAAGGATTCGCCTCCAACCTGTCCGACCCGGCAGGCAGGCACACCCTGCGCGCATTCTGCGAATCCACCGGCCGGGGCTACGCCGACCACGGACTCCCGGTACCACTGGAGACGTTCGTGGCCTACGGCGACTGGTTCCAGCGCGCCGAGGTTCCCCACCTTGAAGAACGGATGGTCGGCAACGTCACCAGGGCCGGCGAGCACTTCGAACTCACCCTGTCCGACGCGACGACCGTGCTGACCCGCACGGTCGTCGTGGCCACTGGAGTGCAGCACTTCTCTCATGTGCCCGGCACCCTGGCCGCGCTGCCGGCCCAGGTATGCACGCACACCAGCGCGCACGACGACCTCAGGGTGTTCACCGACCGGGAGGTCGCGGTCATCGGCGCCGGGCAGTCTGCGCTGGAATCGGCGGCTCTGCTGCACGAGTCCGGGGCACGGGTCACCGTACTGGCCCGTGCCCCGGGACTGGTCTGGAACGGCAACCCGCTGCCCGAGGCGCGATCGTTGCGGCGGCGCCTGCGGGAACCCGAGGCACCGCTGGGCTCGGGCTGGTCTACCTGGTTCTACTCCAACCAACCCAGCCTTTTCCGACGGCTGCCGGCCGACCGGCGGGTCCGGACCGCGCGGACCGCGTTGGGACCGGCCGGTGCCTTCTGGCTGCGTGAACGGGTAGAAGGCAAGATCCGCATGCTACTCGGGCACTCGGTGCGGTGGGCCGAATCCGACTCGGGAGGCGTGCAGCTCGGTCTGACCACCAACGGAGCCGCCGGCAGCGTTCATGGTCGGGGCACCACGGAGCTCAGGGTCGACCACGTGCTCGCTGCCACCGGCTACCGCGCCGATCTCGACCGGCTGTCCTTCCTGGACGAACAGCTGCGGTCAGCGGTGCAGACCCTGGCCAGCAGTCCCGACGTCGGCCCAGACTGCCAGTCTTCGGTGCCGGGTCTGTACTTCATCGGCCCCGCTGTGGCGCCGACCTTTGGACCTGTCATGCGGTTCGTCTACGGCGCTGCCTACGCAGCGCGTACCGCGACCCGCGCCCTGGCCGCCATCCCCGCGCCGCGAGCTGCGGTCGGAGCTCATCGGTGACCACGTCGCTGATCACGCCGGGACTGAGTGCCCCGGCAAGTGGCCGGCACGCTCCCGTGGCAGCCCTGCCAATGGTGCTGCCCATGTCGGACGTTGCCGGCCTGGCGACGGCCGTCCTGCTGGCCGGGGTTTCAGGATGGTGGGCCGCCGCATATGCCTGCACAGTGCTGGTGCTGCTGGTTGCCGACGGGCAGCACCGGCTCCGGATCTGCCGGCGCGTCTCCGACCAGCTGCCGCGGACCGTGGCGGTGACGGCGATGCCGCTGCTGCCGATGTTGCCATGGTTGGGCCCCAACGGGTTTCACCTGGGGTTGCTGTCCGCCGCGGCGCTGATCGGCGCGCGAGCCGGGGCCTGCACCGTGCTGAAGGCCGCGCACCGGCGCCGGCAGCTGCTCGAACCGGCACTGGTCGTCGGCACCGGCGCCACCGCGGTCCGGGTTATCCAACTGCTGCGCACCCACCCAGAACTCGGCTTGGCACCCCGCGGGTTTCTCGACAGCCGGCTACCCGATCGGCCACTGCCACTGCCACTGCTCGGCGAGCCCACTGAGCTGGCCGACGTGGTCGCGCGCTACAGCATCCAGCGCGTGATCGTGTGCTTTCCGGCTGCCCGGGATGAGGACCTGGTACCGCTGCTGCGAGCCTGCCGGTCGCTGCCGGTGGACATCTGTGTGGTGCCGCGGCTGTACGAGCTGGGCGCCGCGCTGCCCCGTGGCTATCTCGACGAGCTGTGTGACATCCCACTGGTCCCGGTGCGCCGCCTGGGACAGGGTCGGCTCGGCGCCGCCGCCAAGGGCGCTTTCGACCTCGTGGGCGCCGCAGTGTTGCTCGCCGCCGTCGCACCCCTGCTGCTCGTGCTCGCGGTCGCGGTCTGGCTGGACAGTGGCCGCCCCGCGCTGTTTCGCCAGACCCGGCTGACCCGGTCCGGCAAGCCGGTGGAGGTTCTCAAACTGCGCTCCATGATCGAGCATGCCGATTCGGACACCCGCTGGGCCGTGTTGCCCCAGCACACCACCAGCCTCGGTCGATGGCTGCGGACCACCCACGTCGATGAGCTACCCCAGCTGGTCAACGTGCTCCGCGGAGAGATGTCCCTGGTCGGGCCCCGGCCAGAGCGGCCCTACTTCGCCGCCCGCTTCGCGCGCCGGATCCCACGTTATGACGACCGGCACCGGATGCGGACCGGCCTGACCGGATGGGCCCAGGTGCACGGCCTGCACGGAGACACGTCCATCGCCGACCGGATCCGTTTCGACAACTTCTACATCGAGCACTGGTCCCCATGGATGGACATGGTGATCTTGGCCCGCACCTTGAGCACGGTGCCGTCGGGAGGAAAGAAATGAAGATTCTCCACGTCATCACCGGGCTCGGAGTGGGCGGGGCGGAGCTCCAGCTGCGGTCGGTGCTCCAGCACAGCCGTCACCAGTGCGACGTCGTGACGCTCTACAACCCCGGTGCGGTCGCCGGGATGATCTCCGGGGATGGCGTGCGGGTCCGCGATCTGGGCATGACCCGCAACACCGAGCTGTCCGCATTAGGACGCCTGACGAGACTGATTCGAGCCGGTGGCTATGACGTGGTGCATACCCACCTGTACCGGTCCTGCATCTACGGTCGGCTCGCCGCCCGGCTGGCCGGCACCCCGGTAGTGGTGACGACCGAGCACTCCATCGGCGAGACGCACCTGGAACGCAGGCGGATGACCGCGGGAGTGCGCGCGCTGTACCTGGGCACGGACCTGTGCGCCGACGCCACGATCGCGGTGTCGGCGGCGGTGGCGCAACGGCTGACGAAGTGGGGCGTGCCCAGCCGCAAGATCGAGATCATCCCCAACGGCCTGGACTTCACCCGGGTCGCGTTCGACGCTACCGCCCGGGACCGGATTCGCGGCGAGTTCGGCCTCCCCCTCGACGCCTACGTCATCGGCGTGCTGGGCCGGCTGGACCCGATCAAGCGCTTCGACTTGGTGATCAGGGCCGCGGCGCCGCTGCTCGGCGATCGGCACCGGCTGTTGATCGTGGGCGACGGGCAGATCCGGCCCGACCTGGAAGCCGAGGCGGCGCGCCAGGGCGTCGCGGATCTGGTGACCTTCGCCGGTGAACGGCACGACGTGGCCGCCATGCTGTCGGCCCTGGACCTGTTCATCGCATCCTCGGAGCAGGAGACCTTCGGGCTGTCGGTGCTGGAGGCGCTGGTCAACGGCATACCTGCGCTGTACACGACCTGCCCGGCGATGGCGGGCATCGATACGCAGCGGGCCCGCCAGGTACCTGGTGACGTCGAGGGCCTTCGCCGGGAGATCACCGCCGAGCTGATCAGCGGGCCTCGCCCGCGCGAGGGCGTGCCCGCGGTCCGTGAGCACTACGGCATCGAAGCGGTGACCCGTCAGATCGACGATCTCTACGACCGGCTCATGACGCGCAAACAGCCCCGCCGTCGACCGGTCTCCCGAGTGCTACCGAACCTAGTAGGAGGCAATCGATGAAAGCGCTGATCACCGGAGGGGCCGGTTTCATCGGCTCCCATCTGGCCGAACACCTGCTGACGGGGGGCCATGAGGTCGTCGTCCTCGACGATCTGGCCACCGGTTCGCTACAGAACCTGTCCCCGGTCAGCGAGCACCCCCGCTTTCGCTACGTCCCGGGCTCGGTTCTCGACGACGCGCTGGTCGATGCCCTCGCCGGCCAGGTGGACACGATCTTCCACCTCGCCGCGGCCGTCGGGTCGTTCGTCATCCGGGACCGGACGTTGCAGAGCCTGCGCACCAACATCCACGGGACGGAGAACGTCCTCACCGCCGCGCACCGCAACGGTGCCCGGGTCCTGATCGCCTCCAGCAGCGAGGTGTACGGGAAGAACACCAAGGTCGGGCTGCGCGAGGACGACGACCGGGTGGTCGGCTCGCCGCTGCTGCACCGCTGGTCCTATTCCGAGGCCAAGGCAGTGGACGAGAGCCTCACCCGCGCCTACGTCACGGAGTTCGGCCTGCACGCGGTGATCGTGCGGCTGTTCAACACGGTGGGTCCCCGGCAGACCGGGCGCTACGGCATGGTCATTCCCCGGTTCATCGGCCAGGCCCTCGCCGGACGCCCGTTGACGATCTTCGGGACCGGCACCCAGGTGCGCTGCTTCTGCCACGTGCACGACGTGGTGCCCGCACTGGTGGCGCTTATGGAGCACCCAGGGGCCTGCGGCACTGCCGTCAACATCGGCAGCACCGAGCAGGTGTCGATCACCGCGCTGGCCCAACGGGTACTGGCGTTGACCGGCTCGGCCAGTGACATCGTCCACATGTCCTACGAGCAGGGCATCGGCCCGGGATATGAGGACCTGCAGCGGCGCGTCCCGGACTGCTCCCGGGCCAGGGAGATGATCGGTTTCCGGCCGCTCCGTGCACTGGACGACATCCTCCGGTCGGTGATCGCCGAGCAGAGCCGGCCGGCTCTGACCCCGGTCGCGGTGCTGTGATGATCAACGCCAGTATCGCCTCGCGGCCGGCCGGATCAATGCACGGAGGTGGGCATATCGCTGCGCGACGATCAAGAAGGCGAAACGTGTTGACCGGATCGAGCTTCCTCATCCTGCTGTTCGCCGGCGCGGTGGCGTTGCTGGTCACCGTGCCGCGCATGTTCGCGGCCGAGAGCCGGCCGGCCACGCTCGTGGTCGGATCGCTGCCGTTCTGGAACCTGGCCGAGGGTCCGAACGTCGTGCTGGCCAATCGGGACAGCTTCAACGAGGTCTCCCCGTGGATCTACGGGGTCGCGGGCAACGGTGACATCGTCGCGCAGGTGCCCGAGCGAGCCGCCGAGACCGCGGCGGGCATGGCGAAGCTGCGCAGCTCAGGGATCCGGCTGGTCCCCACGATCGCCAACGTGACCAACGGCCAGTGGACCTACGAGCCGGTCGCCGCCATGCTGCACGATCCCGCCGCGATGACCCGGCACATCAACGACATCGTCGCGCTGGTGCAGCGGGAGGGCTACGACGGGATCGACATCGACTACGAGGACCTGCGGGCCGCCGATCGGGAAGCGTTCACCACCTTCGTGACCCGGCTGGGCGACGCGCTGCACGCCGAGGACAAGATCCTCTCGGTTGCCGTGTTCGGCAAGACCAGCGACGCCGGCGAGGATGAGCGCAACGCCGCGCAGGACTTCGCGGCGATCGGTGAGGCGGTCGACGAAGTCCGGCTGATGGCCTACGACTACCACTGGTCGGGGTCGCCACCTGGACCTGTTGCGCCGATCACCTGGGTGCGCGAGGTGCTGGCCTTCGCCAAGACCCAGATCCCTCCGGACAAGATCGTGCTCGGGATACCGGTCGCCGGCTACGACTGGGTCGACGGCCACGCCGAGCCGGTGAGCTGGCTGCAGAGTTTCGGCCGCACCCGCGCCTTCAACGCCACCTTGCAATACGACCGGCTCAGCCAGTCGCCGTCGTTTAAGTACACCGACGAGCAGGGTCGGGCGCACGAGGTCTGGTTCGAGAACGCCGAAAGCACGACCGCCAAGCTCGAAGCGGCGAGGGAAGCCGAGATCCGCGGCGTCTACGTGTGGATGTTCGGCGATGAGGACGAGCGGACCTGGGCGCAGCTGCGCCACGTGCTGCCGGTCGACCCCCCGCTGGCTCCCGGTACTGAAAGGTAGTCGCTGATATGCCCTGGTGGTCGGTTGCGATCATCGTCTTCGGCGTGAACTTCACGCTGTGGGCCACCATCGGTCTGGCGCGGCTTCTCGAGGAGATCTGGAGCAGGCGCAAACGCCGGAGCTCCGGCACTACCGAGCCCTCGATGACCGTGCAGGACGTGGCGGTACTCATCCCGGCGCACAACGAAGAAACGGTGATCCAGGCCAGCATCGCGGCGATCGCCGCCTTGGTTCCCCGCGGCAACATCCACGTGGTCTCCGACGGTTCCACCGACCGGACTGCCGAGCTGGCCCGCCAGACCGGGGTCAACGTCATCGAGACGCGCACCAACGTCGGCAAGGCCGGCGCTCTCGAGGAGGCGATCGACCGCTTCGGGTTGGTCGAACGGTTCCAGGCGGTGCTGCTGTTGGACGCCGACACGACCATCGAGCCGGGCTACTTCGACGCCGCGCTCCCGTACTTCGATGATCCCCAGGTCGTCGCAGTGGCCGGCGCGGTCCGGACCAACCACGAACGCGGCCTTTCGCTGATCGGCCAGGTACTGGTGTGCCACCGGCAGCGCATCTACGCGATCACCCAGCGACTGCTGAAATTCGGCCAGACCTGGCGGTTCACCAACGCCACCCACATCGTGCCCGGTTTCGCCAGCCTGTACCGCACGGCTGTGCTGCCCCACATCGAGATGAACCCGCCCGGGCTGGTGATCGAGGACTTCAACATGACCTTCGAGATCTACCAGAAGCGGCTGGGCAAGGTGGCGTTCTCCCTGAAGGCCGTCGCGGTGACCCAGGATCCCGACACCCTGCGCGACTACGTCCGCCAGATCAAGCGGTGGGGGCTGGGACTCTGGCAGACGGTGCGCCGGCATCCGCCGCGGTTGAGCCTGTTCAGCGTCATGCTCACAGTGCTCCTCCTGGAGCTGCTGACCAGCAGCATGTTCTTCGTGCTGCTGCCGTTGCTGGTCCTGGTCCTGGCCGTGCCCGCGCTGTATCCCGAAGCGCTGAGCTGGCCGGGGATAGCGCCGGTGCACGACGCGGTCGAAGCGCATATGAGCCTGCAGGTGCTGTTGCTCGCGGTGATCGGTGCCGACCTGGCGCTGACATGCCTGGTCGCGCTGATCGAACGCAAGCTGCGATTCGTGGCTCTGTGGGTGTTCTTCCCGTTCCTTCGGGTGCTCGACGCCGTGGTCTCGCTGTCCGTGTTCCCGCGGGCTTGGCTGAGCTCAACCGGGAGGTGGACCAGCCCAACCCGCCGCACGGTCGGAACACTGGGTGACCAGGTGGGTCTGACGGCGGCGGTGACAGCTTCTTCGAAGGACTAGGAGCAGTGGGTGCAGAGCGGATCGGATCGGGCGGAGTCACCGAGATCGGGAGTTGCCGCCCGCAGCCGCCACCAGGCACAGTGGGGCCCGTGACGTTCTTGCGAGTCCTGCTCGTCGACCGTCATGCGATGCTGACCGATGCCCTGACCGTCCAGCTGTCCACGGCTGATGATCTGTGGGTGGTCGGTAGCGCCACGCCCGACGACCCGCGGCTGGCGGACATCGTGCGCACGCTGCGCCCCGACGTGATCACCACGGAGATCGGGGCCGCGACGCCGGCGACCGCCGGGATCTTGCACGAACTGCGAGCCGCCTGGCCTGCGGCACACCTGGTGGTGCTCACCAGTAGCCACGACCCGGCACATGCCGTCGCAGCGGCCCGGGCCGGCGCCGCGGCCTGGGTGTCCAAAGAGGGCTCACTGGATCACCTACTCAATGTCCTGCGCGGCGTACCACTCGGTCATGCCTTCTACCCACCCCAGCAGCTGGGCGCTGTGCTGCGCGAGCTGCGCGACGACGCCCGGCGCGCTCGGGAGTGCAGCGCGCGGCTCGACGTCCTCAGCCACCGCGAGCGGGAGGTGCTGCTCCGCATGGTCGACGGCAAGCCGGTGAACCAGATCGCCGTCGAGTCGGTGGTGTCCACCAGCACCGTCCGGACTCACGTGCGCAGCATCCTCACCAAGCTCGGGGTGCGCAGCCGTCTCGAGGCGGTCAGCGTCGCCCGCGCAGCGGGCCTTCGCCCCACCACCGACCCGGCCTGACAGGATCGGCGGGCTTCACCACCGGCCCACCTGTGAATGGGGAGCATCGCGAAATGCCGCGCTGGTCTGTAATGCTGGTACTGCTCGGGCTCGTCGTCGGGTGCTCGATCGGTGGCCAGGGCGCCCCGATCGGTTCAGGCGTCCCCACCCCGGGCCCAGTGACCGGTAGCCCGTCAGAACCACCGCCTGCCACGGGCACACCCGAGATCCGAGTAGATGTGGTGGCCGCGGGGTTGGAGCACGTGTGGGACATCGGTTTCCTGCCTGGCGGTACGGCGCTGATCACCGAACGGCCGGCCCGGATCCGGCTGCTGTCGTCCACCAGGCCCGGCGCCCGGGTCACCGAGGTCGCCGCCGATCTTGATGACGTGTACGTCAACGGTGAGGGCGGCTTCATGGGGCTGGCGGTGCATCCCGACTTCGCACAGAGTCGCCGGTTCACCACCTGCCAGGCTCATCAGGAGGGCGACCGGCCGGTCGACGTGCGCCTGGTTACGTGGGAACTATCACCTGACAGCGCGCGAGCCAGCCGGGTGGCCGACCCGCTGGTCGCCGGCATGCCTCTCAATCCCTCCGGCCGGCACTCCGGTTGCCGACCCATGGTGGGCCCGGACGGCTACCTCTATGTGGGCACCGGGGACGCGGCGCGGGCCGCGGTGTCCGCGGACCGCACCAATCTGGGCGGCAAGGTGCTCCGGATCGACCTGCGCACCGGTGGTCCCGCGCCCGGCAATCCATTCGCGGAATCGGCCAATGCCGCGGAACGGCTCGTGTTCACCTACGGCCACCGCAACGTCCAAGGCGTGGCGGTGCAGCCTGGCACCGATCGGATCTTCACTGCCGAGCACGGCCCGCGGATCGACGACGAGATCAACCTTCTCCGTGCGGGGGGCCACTACGGCTGGGATCCCTCGCGCGGAGGCACCGAAGACAGCTACGACGAGAGCGTGCCGATGACCGATCTGCGGCGCTTCCCGGACGCGGTCGCCGCGGTGTGGAGCTCCGGGCGCACCATCGAAGCCATCTGCGGAGCGGCGTTCATCAACGGTGCGCAATGGGGCGACATGCAGGGCCTGCTCGCCGTCGGCGCCCTGAGGGGCACCAAACTACTGCTCATGCGGGTGAACTCCGATGGAGTGGTGACCGAGGTCGGGCAGCTCCCGCGGCTCGACGGCGACCACGGCCGGCTGCGCGGAGTGCGCTCGAGCGACGACGGCGCGCTGTACGTCACCACCAGCAACGGCGACGACGACAAGGTGCTCAGGATCGCACCGGCCGGCCGGTAGAACCGAATGTCCTCATCCGGATTGTCCACCTCGATCTGCAGCTCGTTGCAGAATCGCTCCATCGCTTGGCATCACGCCTGACCCCGTTGAGAGGTGAACAATGTCTCAAAAGAACGACGACCTTATCCGAATTCATTACTCGGAAGAAGCTCGCAGGCAGGGAGCATCTCCCCACTCGACGATGGCTGATGAGATCGTCCGCGCGAAGGAGGTAGAGCTGATCCAACGCTTCGTTTACCTGGCTTCTCTCAAGGATCACACCCGCTCCCTGGACATACTGGACCTTGGCTGCGGCAATGGCTTCACGCTGGCAACGCTACTCGCTGAGCATCCGCAGCACAGGTACCATGGCGTTGACTTCAGTGAAGACCTCCTCGCAATCGCACGGGCGCGCGACCTGCCGGGCTGTCTCTTGTCGCAAGGCGACGCTCGGCACCTCGACTCCCTAGATCGAACCTTCGATATTGTCTTCACAGAACGCTGCCTCATCAATATCCTCGACGCAGACGAACAGCTGGCCGCCATCAGGGAAATCGCCCGAGTACTGCGCCCCGGTGGGTATTACCTGATGATCGAGGGTTTTCTTGAGGGCCTCTCACTCAACAATAAGGCGAGGCAGGAGGTCGGCCTCGAGCCACTTAAGGAAGCATTCCATAACAGGTACTTCTCGGAGGACATCTTCACGCGCCTTGGGGCGGCTTTCGAAGTAATTCCTCCGGCGGCCTTCAACCCGGAGGCCCTCTCATTGGGCATCCAAAACAACTTCCTGAGTAGTCATTATTTCATCGCGCGAGTGTTGCATCCCCTTGTCACCAAGGGAGAGTGGATCCGCAACACCGAGTTTGTGCGATTCTTTTCGACTCTGCCGCCTTCAGGCGACTATTCCCCGATCAAGGCTTTTATCCTGCGCCGCCGCGGTTCCTAGTGCTGTGCGAATGACGTTTCTTAGGTTTACGCCACCCACAAAGACCCGGCGGTCACCTCGTGGTCGCGATATCCACGATGGCCTGCACTTTACCTGGGCCAAGGCTGAGACGGGACATCCACAACTGCCGACCGACAGCGCTCTGGACCTATCCGGGGCAGCGGTGACAGTGTCGTCCTCTCCAGGTCCCGACGGCGAGAGACCGGTGATCTTGGCAAGCTCGGTGGAAGACTTACTGCTCATGGTGTACATCGTTGAACTGGCGGCGCTGGTACCAGGTTCCGCGTCTACCGCGCCGGCACCCACGTCATGGCGACGCTGGTCGCGATCTTGCTGTTCATCATCGCCTTCTCAGGTCTTGCCAAACTAGGGCTTGCTCGTGCGTAAGCGAGTGGCGATTCTGCCTCTTGTGCTAGCCCCTGTGCTTGGTTGACGGACGCCGCGAGGACAAGCGGCGCGGACTGCCCGGCTGTGAAAGGATCGCGCTTAGATGACTATTGCCGGACGAGCCGTGCCAGCGTTACTCGGAGGCGTTCCTGCCTTCTCCGAGCGCCTCCCGCTGGTCCGCCCGACGATTCCCGACATACCGGGCCTGACCCGCCGCCTCGAGCGCATCCTCCACTCCGGCATGCTGACCAATGGCCGAGTCGTCCGTGAGCTGGAGGAGGCGGCTGCCCAACGTTGCGAGGTCATGCATGTCGTCGCCGTGGCCAGCTGCACGTCCGGGCTGATGCTCACCCTGCAGGCACTGGGCGCAACCGGCCGGGTGGTGATCCCGAGCTTCACTTTCGCCGCCAGCGCCCACGCCGTGGTGTGGGCCGCGGGGCAGCCGTCGTTTGCCGAGGTCGACCGCCGAACTTTGACCCTCGACCCAGCCGACGCCGCCACGCTGGCCAACGGCGCATCCGCGATCACCGCAACTCACGTCTACGGGGCGCCATGTGACGTCGACGCACTGGCGGCGGTCGCCGACTTGGCGGGAATTCCGCTGGTTTACGACGCCGCCCATGCGCTGGGCAGCAGGCACGCCGGGCGGCCGGTGGGTGGGTTCGGCTCCGCCGAAGTTTTCAGCATGAGCCCGACGAAGGTGGCGGTGGCCGGCGAAGGTGGCCTGGTGGCGACCAACAACGCGGATCTCGCCCGGGCGATCCGGCTTGGCCGCGACTACGGCAATCCGGGCGACTACGACTGCCAATTCGCCGGGCTCAACGCCCGCATGAGCGAGCTGCACGCCGCGATCGGCCTGGCGTCCCTGGATGGGCTCGACGAACGGATCAGGCATCGCCACAACCTGGTCGACGCATTCAAGAAGCGGGCAGCAGGCGTCCCTGGACTGAGCTATCAACAGGTGCGCAGTGAGGACGTGTCGACCTTCAAGGACTTGACCCTGATCATTGATCCTCAGTCCTTCGGGCTGTGCGCGGCTGATCTCGGCCGCGCATTAGCTGCAGAGCGGATCGACAGTCGCCGGTACTACTACCCGCCGATCCACCGGCAGAAGGCCTACGCACACCTGCCACAAGACCGCGAACTGCCGGTGACCGATGAGGTGGCCGCCCAGGTGCTTACCCCGCCGCTGTACTCCCACATGACCGAGTATCAGGTCACTCGAGTCGCCGATGCGGTGGTTTCGATCCAGGAGCACGCGCCAGCCGTGCGAAACGCGCTCGGCTGATCCGAGGCCAGCGGTTGGCGGGCACAGTGATCGACCGAGCGGCGGACACAATGGGCAACGGGAGATGGCGTGCCACTCGCCGTTGGCAGAGAGGCATGCTGGAGAGACATGAGGCGTGCGGTTGAGCCCCGAGACTGGGGCGGACCGGTGCACCCCTACCCGGCGCGGCCGCTGGTCTGGGACAACGCTCGTACCCTTCGCCATAGCACATCGGTTGAAATCAGTGCGACGGCGAAGATCACCAGGAGTCGGGTGCCCGCGCGTTCGTTGTAGGTGAAGGTCCCCACCCACATGAGGTCACTCATGCCCGCCACCGCCACCAGCACAGCGGCGAGCACAAGAAGATCTTTTCTCGTGGCGAGAGGCCGCTCGAGGATTCCATGGAGCACGCCGTCGAGCCACCGGATCGCCAGTCCGAGCACCACGACCATCAACGCGATACCCACAACACCGAAATTGTAGAACCATTCACCCGACGACAGTGCAGCCAGGGACGTACCCTCAACGTAGGTGCCATCCTTGAGTAGCAGCTCGGCGAGAACAGCGCCGAAACCGATCGGTTTGCCTTCCCATAAGACACGAGGAACGTCCAGGAACAATGTGGCGACGAAGGTGGAGCCATAACCGTAACCGATAGTGCCGTCATTGACACCCTGGACGAGCCGCCCGAAGTCGAACAAGGGGCTGACCGCCGAGCCGATCCCACTGCTTTCGCTATCGGTATTTTGAGGATGCATTTCCTGCAAAAATGTCACACGAATTGCCCCGAACACCAGCAATGCGCCGGGCAGGGAAACCAGCGTGACTAGCTTCACCAAACGGTGACGGAAGTGGTGGCACGCCGCGATGGCGAACACGAGGCCCAGGGTCGCCAGCCTGAGGCGACCGAACCCTGTGAAGAAGATCAAAGTGTACAGCGAGAAGCCCATGACGGAAGCGAAGAGATACCAGGGCCGACTGGCTGGGCCAGCGGGGTGATAGAACGAGGCGCATGTGAGGAATACCACGCTCACAAATGCCATGGCGTCGATAACGACGATCTGGATGCCCGCCAGGTGTGCGGCCAGCGCCGTCGCCAGAAGCATCAGCCCCGTCTTCATCAACCATGCTGTGACCGGCTCGGCTGGGCAGACGTGCGTAGCGGCGTGCTCCGTTTGGTATGACGTGCGCCAGAACAGCGCATACATAGCGACGTGGCTGAAATAGCATAGCGCAGTGGCGACGTAAACGGCATGCGGCACGTCGGACCCGTACAACACGGCGTAGTAGATCCCAGCGAAGCCGACGAAGATCGAGCCGGACAGCGAGTAGACGCCAGCAGCGGTGATCTGCCGACCACCGTGCGTCCAGAACACCCAGACGCCGAAGATCAGCTGGAGAACACCCATCCCCGTAAGGACAGCAGCGACTCCCATGCCAGCGCCGTGCAGCGTAAGGCCGATCGCCCCCAGTAATATCCACACCGGGACTAGGGCGAGGCCAGCCTCAATGCGATCGGCACGACGCTCCGAAACTCTATTCAGCTCCATGGATACTTCCGATCGGATACGCTTGACGTGCATCCCCGCCACCTCGCACCGAATCACAGGAGGATAGATGCGTAGCCCTGTCATTGTCGATGTCGCGGGCGGTAAGGAGGGCGGCGCGGCGCGCTACCGCAACGAGTTCGAACGCTACCTTGCGGCCGAGCACCGGGACGACGTGCGCGTTCTCGGAGCCGGCCGGTATTTGACAGCTGACTGGCTCATACGCCGAGAGCTGAAAGCGCTGAAGGCCGCACGTAAGGTGGCCCTCAACAACGCCGCTTTCATGACGCCCGGTGGTGAGCGCTGGACAGTGGTGCAAAATGCGCTGCACTACCTGACGGAATCCGAGAAACATGAGTTCGGAGAGACAGTGCATCGCTCGGTGCATGCGCAGGCCGTTGTCGTGCGCTTCGGTGCGAAACGGTCCGATGTCCTGATCGCCCCATGCACCGCCATGGCCGAGCGGATGATCACAGTACTGCCCGAAGTACGGGACCGCGTGGTAGTTCGGTTGCACCCGATATCGCCAGGTTTGTTCCTTACGAGCGAAGTCCGCGATCCCGCAATCCTGTGCCCGATTATCTTCCTCCCTTACAAGAAGATGGACGAACGACTCACGGAGCTGATGCGGGCGGTAGATGCGCACGGTGTACCGGAGATCCAAGTCCGGGTCACAGCAACAGCGTCCGAGCTGCCCCGATCCCTGGCCAATCACCCCCGCGTGGTCACCCTGGGCCGGCTGTCCCACGAGCAACTCCGCCGGGTCTGGTCTCGAAGCACGGCCATCTATTTCCCGACAGTGATCGAGGCATTCGGCTACCCCCTGGGTGAAGCACGGCTGAGCGGCCACCCAGTCATCGCGCTCGACACTCCGCAAAACCGCGAGATCGCTGGTGACGCCTTGTGCGCCTACACTGCAGGCAACGACGACACCCTGCGCGATGCAATAGCACGGGCTTTCACCGTCGAGGTTATCGCCGACCCTCGGCCATTCGATCCGAAGGAATACTTCACCTTCCTCCTCGGCGAAAATGGCACTTAATGGTAGATCGGCTGAACCGCTGTCGTCGACACCATGCGATGCAGCAGCTGGGCTATTCACTGCAACAGACAAGACGCCATGAATGGCGCAGCTTCTCGAGGTCATGCGGCGTACCGAGATATGGCTGACGGCAGACGGCGGCCCAGCAGTATCCCGGCCACGGCACCCTCGGCACACAACGTCGCCAGCACGCCACCGGTAACTCCGAGCAGGGGAATCGCGATGGTCAACAACACTGTAGTAAGTACGGCGAGTAACACCGCGATCCGCGCAGCAGCGGAGTACCTAGCGTCGCCGATAGCGTTCGTGGCTATGATGCGGTTAAACAGGACGATGGGGATGGCCAGCCCAAGGATCTGCAGCCATATCGACGACTGAGACAGGTTGAGCTGCAGCACATGCGAGGTCAACCATGGCGCGACGACAACCACCACCGCGGCACCTAAGATGCCGCAACCGAGGCTTATCAGCTCGGCGTCGTGCCCGTACGCCTTACTAGTCTCGATTGTAAGGCGACGACGGGCCCGCAGCGATACGAGCATGAGCAGACCGGACTGGAACACTTGCAACAGAGCCTGGTACGCAGCTGCGACAGCACCGAAGGCGCCCATCACGGGCACCGAGAAAAAGAAGGAAAGCCCAATGCTGGGGACCTTGAGCGCGTACAGTTCGGAAACGGTGTAGACGTACAGGGCCCCACCGGAGCGGAAAGCCCTGCGAGCAGCACCGATGGTAGGCCGGTCATTCCTGACGGCACGCAGTGCGGAGTTCAGTCCGGCCAGGAGTTCAAGGGAAACCAAGTTAACCACCGCTCCCATGAGCAGGGCCATCGTGAGGGGTGCACCACACGTGAACGCGATAATTGCCCCGGCCTTACTCAGATAGGGGACCACAGCGATCCGCAGAAATCGCATATCTCGGTACAGCTGAGCCAAAGGGAGTTCTGCGATGTTGTTCCCGATAAAAACGAGTGCGGCGGCCGCAAGCGCGAGCACTGGATAGCCGTGCGTGCCATAAAAGACGCTGATCGCCAACGCGGCGACTACGAGCGCGGGAATTACCACAAGCGCCTTCTGACTTCGCACCGCGCGACGCTCATCCTCAGTGCCGCTGAGGTAAAGCACTCCGGATCCTCCACCGGCTACTACCCCGATGATCGCCAACACAGCGGTTGTGACAGTGTAAGCGGCGATCTCTGCAATTTCGCCGCGGCGCGCAGCCAGCGAGATGAGCAGCGCATTCAGCAGACCGCCCAACAGGGTCGACCCCGTCACTATGACGTAGTTGCGAAGGGTGGCCCCACGGCTCGGCACAGAACCGACCATGGTCGTTGACGCTCTCATTTCTGGCTCCCGCGGCCTTCCGCGCCATGCAAGGAGTGCATCGGATAGGCGCCTTGCGGCGTTACGACCCGGCGTCCGACTGCCACACCGTCGAGCTGCTCGTCTCAATGACGCTTCTGAGCGATTAGACCGAAGGTGGTCCGTGGGCCGAAGCGGCTGCCCAATGCTTGGGGCAAAGCCGCCTGGGTCGACCAGTAAGTCACCAGTCGCACTGCTGCGAAGTGTGGCCGGAGCAGTTCCTGCAGGGCGACCTCGTCGACACCGGCACGCACGACATGGTACTCAACCATATCGGAGATCTTTGTCTCGTCGAGCGTGCCCCGCAGCCGACGCCCCACAGTTGCGAATCCCCGCCGAAACTCCCCTTGGGGCAGTCTCCACAAAAGATACGCAACGCGTTCGACTAGTCGAGATAGGCGCGATCGATGGGCGTACCAGAGGGGGTCCTGGAAGCTCACGAAGGCGCCACCAGGGGCGACTTGCTCCACGTAGGAGCGCACCGCGGACAGGTAGTCGGGAATGTGATGAAGGACGGATAGGCAAGCAATGACGTCCACGGGCCCGACACGGGCAGCTGAGCTACCGTCCTGGTCCAGGACCACCTGCACCCTGTCGTTGTGGCGGAACCGCTCCTGCAACACTCGAGCGCTCGGCGCGCTCATCTCGGTGACCGTAACCTGCGCTCCCATCGCGACAAGGTGATCCGTGAAAACCCCGTGTCCGGCGCCGACCTCCAGCACCCGGCAGGATCCCCGCACATCGAGCACCGCGCCAACAATCTCCTGCAGTGTCGCGACAATGGCGCTCCGCAGGACGTGATGCCGGATGTGGGGTGAGCCGGCAGCGTAGTCGTGGCCCTCTCCGTGAGCGCTCTGTTGCAGCCATGCCATCGACAATGGCTGCTGACCGTTGGCAGTTCTGTTCGCCGTCACTAGTTAGATCTCTTTCTGCATCGCGCCGATCGCTCAACTGTGGGTTGATTGCGTCACCCTAAGTTAGGCTTCTCCGCAAGCTAACCCGAATGAGTGTAACAGTCGAACAGACTCATCGATACGTCGTCTGACCCGACTCCGGAGTAGCGCCGTGGGCTGATTCGCCCTGTGTGGTCGGTGAGGATCTGGGGAGTTCGGATGCGGAGGCCGGCGAAGATTTCGGCGAGCAGCTGATGGCCAACTGCTAGCCGCAGGGTGAATTGTTCAGGGTGAGGAATCAGTTACCCGGGGAAGTAGATCAGTCGGCGCACAGTGGCGATCATGGCTCTACGGGCCTAGAGCGTCGAGGAAAATGCCGCCAAGCCCCGTGGAGGCGGACCCGGCGTCCTGGGTGCGCTCCAAGCTTTACCTGCATGACCGCTCCACCGGGGACTCACGGTGTGCGTTCGGTGCCGCACCCTGAGTATCTCGACTAACACGTTTGCCCGACCGACGACGCCGAGGTCGGCCACCACAGTCGCTGTCATCTAGTAGCGAAGGTTTATTCACCGAATTCTATCGGTAGACAGAGTGCTCCATGTCCGACTGTGGTGGCCTTTACCTTATGCTGAGAACACTGGTGCGGCGATCCTCCAATGACTGACAATACCAGCCGGGTATGGCACAACTTGCTGCGACGATTGCTAAATGTCAACCAGCCCTGCTTTCGATCACCGTCACGTTGTCGGAGTTCTGGTTGGACACGTACGTGTGGTGGCTATCCTGGGTGACTGTTACGCCCGACGGATTGGTTCCTACGGGAATGGTGGCGGTGACGGTGTTGCGCGTGGTATCGATCACCGACACTGTGTTGGAATTCCGGTTGGCTACGTAGACGTGGAGACCGTCCGGGATTGCTGTCACCCCTCCTGGATTCGTTCCTACGGGTATGGTGGCGGTGACGAAGTTACGTGTGGTGTCGATCACCGACACGTTGTTGGAGTTCTGGTTCGCGACGTAGACCTGGCGGCCGTCGGGCGTCATCGCCACCCCTCCTGGGCCGGTTCCGACGGGAATGGCGGCGGTGACAATATTACTCCTGAGATCGATCACCGACACATTGTTGGAATTCTGGTTCAGGACATAAGCTTGCCGGCAACCCGGCGTCACCGCCACTCCTCCAGGATCAGAGCCTACAGGAATGTTGGCGCTGACGGTGTGACCCGCAATGTCGATCACCGACAGGTTGTTGGAGTTCTGGTTGGAGACGTGGACCTGGCGGCAGCCCGGAGTCACCGATACCCCTGCCGGGCCCGCTCCGACGGGGATGGTGGTGGTGACAGCGTTATTCTCCGTGTCGATCACCGACACAGTGTTGGAACCACGGTTTGCGACGTAAGCGCGGCGGCCATCCAAAGTCACCGACACCCCTCCTGGGCCCGCTCCGACGGGAATAGTCGTGGTGACAGCGTTATTCTCCGTGTCGATCACCGACACAGTGTTGGAACCACGGTTTGCGACGTAAGCGCGGCGACCATCTGGGGTCACCACCACGCCGCCTGGGCTGACTCCGACGGGAATGGTGACGGAGATACTTGCGTCACCGAGCATCATCCTGTCGGAGGGCCTGTAGACGGGGCCGCCGTCCGGTGTCGCCGCCGCCCCCGGTGGAATGGCGTCGCCGGGAATGGTGGTTATCGGACCGGCGCCGAAGGGAACAATGACCAGGGAGCGGGTGAGGGCGACCATGAGGACAACGACGAGCGAGATGATCAATAGGACGACCGCAGCACCGCGGACTATCTGGTGACGACCTAGCCGAAGACCCCAATTACCAGCCACCGAGGTCTCCACGGACCTGTGTATCAGCTTCATGCCGGGGCTGCGCGCCGGTTTCAAGCTCAGTGCTTTTCTCGTGCATGATCAGTGGCTTTTTGAGTCGACAGTGCGCCAGCCCAGCACCCCAGAGCCTATGGCGTGCTGCTTATCCTCAACCATCAGTGACATGGTCGACACATGGCGAAGAAACGCGATCACGTATCCAAGTAAGAGGCCCAGGAGCCCACCCACGGCTAGGTTCCATCCCGGGCGTGGCGAGGTAGGGGATGAGGGCAACTGTGCGGGCTGAACCACTTTGGCGGTCACGGTAGGTGGAGCCCCCACGTTGTCGCTCGGCTGTTCGAGCTGAGCGACGAGTGCTTCGAACTCCACCCCCACAGCGTTCGCGATCTGTTGCGCTCGGTAGGGCGATGTGTCGGTTACGGTCGTTGCGATCAACACGGTCTGTGGCTGGGCGCTGGCGAAAATTTGTCTGGGTGCGATCTGGATATGGAGCCGATTGCTGACCTGTGTGCGTATGCGATCACTCATGATCAGCTCGGTGTAGGTCTTCACCCTTTCCGTAGCCAGCTGGTTTCCCTGGTAGGCCTTACTGGCGTCGTTTTGCAGTCCCTGAGCGGACACGAACAGTGTGGTGGTCGCGGCATATTGGGGGGTGGTGGCGTAGGTGAATGCTGCTGCACACAGCAGACCAAAGACTAGTCCGGCGGGCAGGAGCCAGCTCTTGATCGCCTCCAAATACTCACGCAGAGTAATTAGTCGACACCTCCCAGGCGTGCCTCCGTCGATAGTTGCATCGTAAAACAATGACATTCCGCTACAGTCAGGCACGTTATTCATCCGGATGGCCTAACATCCTGACTCCAACGGCGACATCTAGCGCGATGGCTGAGTTGTCGCGTTTGGAACGCGTAAGCTGGCCGACCGCACAGCGGACATTCTGTCCGGCTGACAGCCAACCGACGTTTTTGGGGATCTCAAATGCTGTAACTTGGCTGAGCTGGGGATTTTCACTACACCTCGGCCTCCCGCCTGGTCGAAGCAACCCGAGGGACACCTCGTCCTTCGCCCTCACCAGCCGTCCCCAGTGAACATGGTCGAGATCGTCTTCGGTATCCGCCGTCAGGCAATCTGCTTCAGCAGCTTCATCAGCGTCACAGACCCTAATCGAGATCAGCCGCTTCATCAACGGCTGGCAACCGCTGCATCCCCCAGCCGGCACCGGTCTCAGCATGATGCACCCATCTGCGTAATCTGACGGGTTTTCAAGTGCTGCTACCTCGTCAGTACACACGACCACGGCGCTCGCTCCATCAACGTCACCCATACAACACTCACCGGCAAACCCTGCTCCCTACGATCGCAAGGGGTGATATCACAGCAACCGCGCCACGATCTCCTCGATTCGAATCCTTTTACAGCACTGTACAACGTATGCGTCGCAACAATTATGGGATGCTCCTTTTTATTCATACTGATTAGGATATCAAGGCGGTTCGACTTGGTCCGGATCAAGGAGCAATGGCGTCAGTGGACAACCGAGCCCATATTGAGCTCGAAGGACACCGCCCGACTGGGCGATCGAGGCCTAAACCTGGGAATCTCGGCGTTAAAGCCGAGCCTGGCCTCGAGGTAACGCGGAGCGGAGTCCGTCCAATAAGAACGCCAGCGCCGCGACCAAAACCATTGCGGTGCAGAAGCCGCCGACGACGTCGGTCGGATAATGCCAGTCCTGCGCCACCAGTGCTACCCCGATGGCAGCTCCGGCAAGTATCACCATGCCCGTTGCCAGCGCGGCAGCAACAGCCAGTTGGGCGCGTGCCACACTGACCAGCAGCAGTCCGGCTACCAAGACAAGCGCGGTAACTCCGGCGGTGTGCCCACTGGGGAACGCCAGTGCCCCCTCAAATGTTCGGCCGACTACAGGCTTGAGCAGCGTCGTTGCCGCGCCGGCCATAAACGGCGCTGTCAACGCTAATAAGGCATGCAATCGGCGACGTAGTAGCCCGCACAAAACTGCCAGCAGGACAGAGATAACAATCATGGGGCCAAGATCACCGGCCCTTACTATGGCAAACGTCACGCTCGGGACACCAGACAACAGGCTATGCACCTCAGACCGTACCCACATATCGGCGCTGCTCGGGACCGACGTCCCGGCAACCTGCAACCCGATAATTAACTCCGTCGAGGCAGCCAGGAGAGCGGTTACAGCGACCGGTAGGCGAACGGGGATCGGGAGCAGGTCGTCGGGCCGCTCCGTAGGCAAGGTCTGCACCATCACAGACTAACGAGCACGGGGCTTTGTCGTTGCAATTCCCCGTCACCGGACTGACAAGCTGCGGGTCTGAACGGTTCTGGATTGTCCGCTCGGGCTCCCGGCGGCCATGGTCGGTAAGCGACGGACGCCGCACGCAGTCGGTCGAGGTCGAAGGCCAGTTGATCGGCGTGTCCAGCAGGCGACATCGTCGACCACTTGAGTCTGACGGCCACCGCCTTGCTCGCGAAAGGATTCAGCCGACGGTAGGCGGCGTCTAGCCCGACGCTTTCCGGTTTCTGCGCAACGACTCGGAACGGCGGGCTCTGATCCGGTACCGCGCCGAGTGACACGGCGCACAGTTCCACCTCATCTAGCTTCACGTGCCGTGCCCAGGTAGGTTCAGTGATCTTGCTCGGCAGCCCCACGGCGGTCGATTGCCTTTACTTAACGTTCCTAGGAACGTCGGGGCGGAGGACCAGCGCCACCCAAGGCAGTACCGGAGAGGCTGCCCGGGCGAGGCATCGGTACCGCCACCGTGGGGGGCGCCGGAGCCCCACGGTGACCAGAGCTAGTTTCGTTGCTACCGCGGCCGGAGTGTGTCGTAGCGCTGCCGCCAAAAGGCGGGGTAATGGGAGGCAAGGTCCTGGTGCGGCGCCGGATCGTGATGGGAGGCACAGTGGGGTTACCGCCTTGGGATGTCTGTTGCTGCGCGGATATCTGCTGCTGCGCCGCCGCCTGCTGCTGCGCCCGTGCCTGCTGCTGCGCGGCTGCCTGCTGCGCGGCTGCCTGCTGCTGCGCGGCTGCCTGCTGCTGCGCGGCCGCCTGCTGCTGCGCCGCCGCCACGACGCTGGCGCCATTCGCCAGTGTTGCGACGGGTACCGTCTGATCGGCTCGACTCCTCCTCGAGCTTTCGGCGTTGTCACTTCCGGCGTTCGCCGGGATCGGCGCCACAGGCGCCTGCGTGTCGGTTCCCGAGGTCTCAGGCACCGAGGTTCCTGCATCCGTCGGCGGAATAGCGCCGCGGTAGGGGGTCACAAATGGCACGTTCACCGCCCCCCCGATGAGAACAAGGGCAAGGAGCCAGAGCACGGAAACTCGATTCCCCCGCGGCAGACTAGCCCCATCCCACCATAGCTTCTCAAACTTGACCTTCAACCGCCGGGCGGTCAGATCCCGCCCAGTGACGCCGGCAGCAGACGTGGCGACCACTCGCCGACCGGGCGAGCGCTGCGGAACTGGGATGTGAGCAGAGGTGGATCTGCCGCTGTCAACCAGCCGTGAATCGATGGCCTCCCATTGTTGCTCAACCGGCCGCGGAATGCTCAGCACGTGACGAAACAATGCGATCGCGTAGCCGAGTAAGAGGCCCAGGACCGCACCCACCACTAGGTTCCACGCCGGTCGGGGCCAGATCGGCCGCGATGGCAACTTTGCAGGCTGAACCACCTGGGCGGTGGCAGTGGGAGGAGCCGCAACGTTGTCGATGGGCTTTTCCAGCTGTGCGACGAGCGCGACGAACTCTACGCCCACCGCGTTCGCAATCTGTTGTGCGCGGTAGGGCGACGCGTCCGTAACGGTTGTTGTGATTAGCACCGTCTGGGGCTGTGCGATAGCAACAATTTGTCCAGGCGTGATCGCTGTGTGCAACCGATTGCTGACTCGGCTTCGGATGAGATCGCCCTCGATCAGCTCGGTATAGGTCTTCACCCTTTTCGTCGATAGCTGATTGCCCTGGTAGGCTTTGCTGGCGTCGTTTTGCAGTCCCTGGGTCGAGATGAACAGTGTGGTGTTCGAGGCATAATTAGGGGTGGACAGGAAGGTGAATGCTGCGGCACACAGCAAGCCCAGGACCAGTCCTGCGGCCAGAAGCCAGCTCTTAAGCGCTTGCAAGTACTCACGTAGAGTCATAGGTGAGCCTCCTCGCCTCGCTCTTAGTGGTTACAGCGAAGAATAAGCGCGTTTCGTTACAGCCAGGGGCATTATTCACCCCGACGGCCCAGCCACGAGGGTAACCGGTGCGGCCTCGCCCCTCCCGAAGCAGCAACAGCATTTCTGCGACTCTATTGTGACGCCGAAGACTAAGTGCGATAGCCCCCCACAGAAGAATCCAAAATATGATTACACCTCCATGGGGATCAACAATTCGCAACAGCTTCCTGCATAATAGCGTCAAGCGTCGTTAGAATTCCGGTAGCTCATCGTTGGACAAGCTCTTCTCGGCGCCCAGTGCGGCCTCTTTTTGGCCAGGAGCAGCCAAGAATCTCTCCAGCCGGTGAAAATGGCGCTCAGACCAACGTAAGCCGGCCTGACAATCATTGGCACCTTATGGAGCATGTGGTGGCAGCCGCGCAACTCCACCACTTCCAACTCGAGATACTCGGCAAGCTGCGTGAGGTCGTCTTTTGTGTACTCGCGTACATGCCCCCTCCAAGGGCCCGGATACCAATAGTATTGCCCAAAAGGGGGAAGGTTCGTCTTACCGAACATCACGCGAATTCGCTTCCTGATGTTTACCGCGTTCGGCACGGTGGCGAAGAAGTAACCTCCCGGCTTTACGAGCTCCAGCAAGTCGATCAGGAGGTCCCGCGGAGAATCATGTAGATGTTCAAGGACATCGTGCATCATAACCATGTCGAACGAGCCCTTCTCGAATGGGAAGTGATCGCCGCACTTGAGGTGAAAATCTATGTCGAACTCCTCGGCAAAAGCCACGATCATGTCCCTGGTATTCTCTACACCGTGCCATCCGTCTTGTAGATCGTCATAGGCGGAACATTCGAATCCGAGCAACGAAACCACAGCAGTTTTGTCGCAGGGGCCTGATCCGAAGTCCAATACCCTGTCGCCCGCCTGCAAGCACCGCAAGACCGTCTCCGCGATGTTGCGGTGCGCGCTGTCCCTCGCAGCGTTCATGTACTTTTCGAACGGGAACTTGTTCTGAACAAGCTGGATTGCGTCATCCGGTGTCATTCACATCACTTCACGGGTGGCAATATCGGGACAGTAGAGCCTCAACGATGCGGGGAGCCGCTTTACCATCGCCGTAAGGACTGATGCCACGCGCCATTGCTGAGTATGCCGCTGAATCACCAAGCAATAGTTCAGCCTCCGCTACGATGCACTCGGCGGAGGTACCTATAACCTTAACAACGTTGGCTTCGACAGCCTCCGGTCGTTCTGTGTCTTCGCGGACGACGAGAACTGGCTTGCCCAGTACCGGAGCCTCCTCTTGCACGCCGCCCGAGTCGGTAATGATAATTGTTGACTCACGCATCAAATGCACGAACGGCTCGTAGGCGAGGGGATCGAGGAGGTGGATTCGCGGGTGGGCTGTGAGTAGCCGCTCGACCGGTCCGCGAACGTTCGGATTGGGGTGAACTGGATAAACGAGCTGCACTTGTGGATTCCGATCGGCGAGGAGTCGGAGGCCTCGGCACAATGCCTCGAACGGCGCGCCGAAATTTTCACGACGATGGCACGTCACGAGCACAATTGCCATGTCCGCAGAACTGTTCGACTGGATTTGCCTCAAGAGCTGACGGGTCCCCTGCGATGGGCGACAAGCCGCTGTCCAGAGCAGGGCATCCACCACCGTGTTGCCGGTCAGCACTATTTGGGCCTCGGGCACATGCTCGGCCCGCAGGGCGTCGACCGCGGTCTGGGTCGGTGCGAAGTGGACGTCAGCCACGGTCGACACGACTCGCCGGTTGATCTCTTCCGGAAACGGGCTATACCGCTTGTATGTGCGCAACCCGGCTTCCACGTGTCCAATCGGTATCTTCTGGTAAAAGGCTGCCAACGCCGTAGCCATCACTGTAGTGGTGTCTCCCTGGATGAGCACGCAGTCGGGCCGTTCGCGCTCCAGCACGTCGGTCATGCTCACGACGACCCGCGCAGTCAGGCCGTCGAGGGTCTGGCCAGGCTGCATGAGATCCAAGTCGATGTCTGGATTGATGGCGAATAAAGCGAGGACCTGATCGAGCATCTGGCGATGTTGGGCAGTGACGCAGACGCGTGATTCAATTCGATCTTTTTGTGCGGCGAGCGCGTGCAGCACCGGCGCCATCTTGATCGCCTCGGGACGTGTCCCGAACACGCTAAGAACCCGCATCTGGCTAGGGGGTAGGCGGTAAGAATAGCCATCCACCTGGCTCACACCGCCATCTCCGTGATGTCGGACGACGGAGACGTGGCGGGAGTAACTCTCGTCCCCGTTTTATCTTCAGTGAAAAATCGTAGGACCGTAGGTGTGCGCATCGTCCGCCGGATCAAGTCCCCTCGCGTCCGGATTTCATCTCGTACGACGTCATGCTCGACCAGTACGGCAAGGCAGTCAGCGTCCCGGCAGGGTTCGGACAACGTCGTGTACTGCATGCCTGGGACGAGCGGATCCAGATGGTCAACGTGGTAGCCGTCTTCGCGTAGCAGATTCACGATCTTAAGGGCAGGACTTTCCCGAATGTCCTCAATATTCGGCTTATACGCAGCGCCGACTGCCACGATTTTGGGCTCGCGTACCCCGCGGACCGCACGTCGGATCTTTGCCGCAATCTTGTCTGGCATCTCGTCGTTGACGAGCCGAGACGTAAAGATCAATCGAGAATTCGCTGGACTCACTTCTTTAATGAACCATGGGTCGATCGGGATGCAATGCCCCCCGACGCCGATTCCAGGTTTCAAGATGTTCACACGCGGATGCCGGTTGGCTAGTGAGATGGCCTCGAGCGCGTCGATGTGGAGATCCTCGGCTAGCGCCGCGAACTCGTTGGCTAGGGCAATGTTGACGTCCCGATACGTGTTCTCCATCAACTTGCATAGTTCAGCGGTCACATCGTCAGTCTGGAATAACTCTCCTTGGACGAAGCTAGCGTACACTCGGTACGCGAAATCCCGGGATACTTGATCGGCGGCACCGATAACCCGATCATTGTGGATGATCTCCTCGAATACATCACCTGGCAGGATACGTTCGGGGCAGTGCGCGAGAAAGAGGTCAACCCCCACCTTGAGGCCGCTCTGCTCGAGAATTGGCGTAACGCATGTGCGACAGGTGAGTGGCGGAACGGTCGATTCGAGGATCACGAGGTTGCCAGGTCTGAGATGCGGCACGATGGAGAACGCGGCCTGGCGTACGTAGTTCAGCTCAGCGATTTTCTTGAGTTGATCGAGCGGGCTCGGTACGGCGATGAGAAACACGTCGGCCGGGCAGGGTGTTGTCTGAGCGGTCAAGTTCCGCCGTACGGTGGGATCCTCCATGAGTTGTTGTAGGTCGGCTTCTTTGATGTGCAAGATGCCCTGATTCAGTGCTCGGACCACATTCTCATTGATGTCGACGCCAACCACTTGGTGGCCCGCACGAGCTAATAGCAGGGCGGCGGGCAGGCCGACGTAGCCGGTGCCGATCACAACTACCGAGAGGTTACTTTGGTCAGCCACGAGCATAAGTCTCCTTCTGCCACTCAATTGTCCGGGGGATGCCGACCGCAAGAGGTACGGTGCTGTGATGATCGAGGTCGCGGATGGCCTTCGCTGAGGTTGCCTTCTTGTCTCTTGTATTGTGCTGCTCGATGTCCTCGTAACGCACAAGCCGATCCGCTTTTCCCAAGTACTGCAGAATCATGTCGGAAAGACTTTTGATATCGTGGTACTCGTGGCCGGAGATGTTATAGACCTCACCAGCCTTGAAGCGATGGGGGTCGCAAGCGTTCGCGAGAGAGCGGGCCGTATCATCGATATAGGACGAGGTGCGATGATGGTTCAGGTAAACCGTGTAGGGTAAGTCATGCAATGCACAATAGATGAATCGGCAGATCACACTGCGGTACTCGCAGTAGTGCTCCCCGGGGCCATATGTATTGAAGAGTCTAACGCGGACCGTCTCAGTCCCGAACCGGTCGGCAGAATTCATGATTTGCTGCTCGTTCACCCATTTGGTGATGGCGTAGTCATTCATTTGGCGGACTGGATATTGGCTTAGCACTTCTTCCTCCATGACGCCATCCCAGTCGCCGTACACCTCTGAACTGCTTGTGAACAGCTGCCGAAACCCCCGCTCTTCTTGCATTCGAAGGATATGTTTTGTCCCGATGATGTTTGCCCGACAGAGCCGCTCGTAATACGCTTCTCCGTTCCAGCGGCCGAACTCTGCGGCCAGGTGATAGACGAATTCCGGATCGACCTGGTTGATCACGTTCCTGACTTCTCGGTATTCGCCGATGTCACAGCGGATATATTGCGGCCCTTCGGCATGGAGTACGTCGCAGACCCACACTTCATGGCCACGGCGTCGCAGCTCCTTGGTGAGCGGCACGCCGACCGCTCCGAGTCCACCGGTCACCAGGATTTTCATGGGCTGTGGCCCCTTTCTTTAATCACTTTTCTGACAGATCCCGTGACCAACTTAATGAGGCCACCGCACCCGTCGGTGCCACTCCTATCGCGTTGAGTGCGCCCCGAGGAGGTCGACCAACGACATCATTAAGGCGTCATCATCTCCGCTCCCTTGAAATCACCGAGTAGGCAGCGTCGGCCAGGACCACTTCAAGGCGTTCTATCCCTGCAGCCATGGACATGTTCATCCGGTAGTAGTCTCGCGCCGCTCGCCGCTTCTGCCGGCGAGCTGACTCGTCTTCCGCGCAGGCGATTCGGAAAATATTGGCGAGTGCTTTCGGGCTCTCCGGCTCACAGAAGAATCCGAAGCCTCCATCAGCGCACATCTTGGCGACGTCGCCGGAAACTGTGGTGATGACCGGGCAGCCAGCCGACAAGGCGGCCCCTAGCTTGGAGGGGATCGTTCCCCGGAACACTGGCCGGTCCTTAAGCGTCACCAGCTGGTAGTCCGACGCCGCATAGATGGACGGCATTTCAGCGCTGTCAACCCGGTCGAAGAACCGTATATTCGTGGCACACAGCTCGGCGGCAAGCAGCCGCACCGCGGTAGCCGCAGTACCTGATCCCACGATTGCCACATCGAGCGGCGAGCTATCCTGGCATAGCACAGCTGCCCGCACGACGGTCTGCACATCCTGCATCTGACCGACGTTGCCAGCGAATACGGCAAGTGTCCGACCGGGTCGGCCGAGCTTGGCGCGCACCGCCGGGTCGAAGGTCAACTGTTCCGGACCTTCATCTGCACTCCAGTTGTACACGACGGAAACTTTGTCAGCCGGAACACCCCGGTCCGCGAGGGTCTCCTTCATGCTCGGCGCGATGGCGATCAGGTGGGCAGCTTGCCGGTAGAGGTAGCGAAGAGCTCCGCTGAGAGTGCTGGCCAGTAGGTAGCGCACAACGCTCCTGCCGGCCATCCCGGATTCCAATACCGAATCGGGCCACAGATCCTGAATGTGCAAGACATACGGACGGCCACGTAGCGCTTGGCCGGCGGCAGCCGCGGCAGCAGCCGTCATGGGGGTGGCGTAGACGTAGACGACGTCGCAGTCGTTGAGAAAGCCGACAGCGGCGGTCGATGTGGCCGCGAAGCTCAGGAAGTTGACTGCTCTCTTGATCCCGTTGGCGTCGTGGCTCGGATATAGCGGAACCCGACGCACCTGGACGGGCCCGTCGCACTCCCGGAGACACCATCGCTGGCGGTAACCAGCGAAGATCTTGCCGGTGGGATAGTTGGGGAAGCCGGTTAAGACTTTGACGTCGTGTCCTCGCTGCGACAGCTGCGCCGCGATGGATGGCGGATAGGGCACTCGTTCGGGCGAGTACCACTGAGTGAGAATCCCGATCTTCACTGAATGCGCCCCTGTGCTGCAAAGCGCGCCTTACCGGCGGCCTCCCGGGTCGAGGTCGGGGCGTCCAACGTCCGCGACCGTAGCGGTTGCGGTGGCCGGCGGCGGCCTCTCGGAGGCTTATCGGTGAGTCCACCATACCGTTACACCCGTCTGCATGATGGTCCGGAACTATGTAACATAAGGTCAGACTAACACGGGTTTCACGCCGGACAGGTACCGCCAAATGGTGGAGCACCCTCCCTTGACCGCCTTGACCTAACACAGACTGTAACGGCTGCTTCATTGGTAATGTCGGAGACCGCGATGACCGAGCATGAGATGACCGCAGACCACGTCCGGCCTAGTTTGCTTGCCAGCTTGTATCAGACGAGAGGCCGCTGGACATGCCGACTCCGCGAGGGCGGGCGGGGATGAGTAGGTCTCCAGTGTCGAAAATAGGACGCCGCGGGTTTCTGGGACTGGCCGCGCTCCCTGCCTACGCCCTTCACTCCGCGGCTCCGACCGCCCAGCAAACGCCGACGCCTCCTGGGCAGCGGCTGTCGCCGCTGTCATTTGGAGCGGTGGGAGACGGAGTTGCGGACGATACCCAGGCGATCAAGACGATGCTGGCCAGCGTGCACCGGAGTGCGGGCACCGTTCCTTTCGCGGTAGAACTCGGCCCATACACATACAAACTTACAGCCACCATCGACGTGGCTTATCGAAACGTGGCTTTCATCGGCCATGGAATAGGCAACCCGGTCAACTATCCGGCCAGCCCGGGTCGGGGCAGCACCTTCCGCTGGGACGGCCCCGCCGGAATTCCCATGATCCGGCTTGTCGACTGCCTGCATGTCGCATTTGAGCGAATTTTCTTTCAGGGCAACTCCGATCCGGCTAAGCGCCCTTCCGATCTCATCTTCTCAGTGGGGGGTGGATCGGTCGGCATTAATGCGCACCTCAACGTGCGGAAATGTCGATTTGGTTCATTGTTTTGGACCAGCCCACCGACACCGGAAGGCACTCCTGCCGCAGATAACGGCATACGCTACGATGGAGTGAACGCAAACAATGATCGGATGTTCCTCGACGACGTCGACATGTGGGACCTCAATGTTGGCTTAGCGCTACCCAACACCCAGTCCGTGTGGGGATCATGCCAGAACACGATCTTTGCAAACTGCGGCGTGGGCGTGAAGACGTCGGCCAGTCATACCATGTTCAACGTCAACTTCGGAGGATGCAAGAAAGACATCGAGGTGTCGAGCACTGCACGAGTCACCGTGAACGGATGGGGGTCGGAAAACTCGGCTTTGATCGCCGACATACGAGATTCCGGCGGCTCGCTCACCGTGGTCGGTGGGGCATGGCTGTTGATGAACTCCCTTACCGGGCCAAACTTCTTGCGGCATGCCAACCTCGGTGACTCGACATCGTTGAGTTTAACCGGCGTCTCGGTCATCAATAGTGCGGGTTTTTCGCCAAAACCCAAGCTGTTTGCTCGGCGCGCCAGCGCCGGTGGTCCCGGCCAGCTGATGGTGCAGAGCTGTCCCGGCATCACGGCGAAATCTGATTTTGACGTCGTCGGCGCCGCTGGCGGAATTCACCTGGACGTATCGTCGCTAGGATTAATCATCAATCGGGTTCTCGGTCCTGGCGAGGTTCCTTAGCAGCCTTTTTCACATAGCGGGAGCGTGTCGGTAGCGCTTACGAATGGCCGTGGTCACGGCCAGGTCATGATTGCCCCAGCAAGGGCAGCCGAGGGCATACAGCGGAGACGGATTCGCCTGCCTCGCTCCGGGCTCGGAAGACTTTCGGCGTCGCAACCAGATCCTGCAACGCGGCGACCGGACCGACGTCACGAGCCGTGGCATGGAGCTCGGCTGGATGCAGCGGGGGCACCACGACATGGGAAATCGCTGGGTGCCACGGACGGCGGTCACGGTCCTCGCCGTCAGCGAAAAGCTCCTCGTGCATCTTCTCACCAGTCCGCAGACCCGTGTACACGATCGGCGCCGAGCGACCCGCGATCGTCATCAGCTGACGGGCGACATCAACAATCCGGACCGGAGCACCCATATCGAGCACGAGAGCCTCGCCGGGAGCACCGATGGCAGCCGCCTGGATGACCAGCTGCACGGCCTCGGGAATCGTCATAAAGAAGCGGGTGACACCCGGATGGGTCACCGTGATGGGAAAGCCGTTAGCCAGTTGCTCGGCGAAGGTCGTCAGCACCGAACCCCGGCTGCCAAGAACATTGCCGAAACGCACCGAGAGGAAGGCCGACTGTCCGTCCAGAGCCATGGCGGCCACCAGACGCTCCCCGATCCTCTTGGAGCAGCCGAGTGCACTGCACGGGTTCGCTGCCTTGTCCGTGGAGATGTTGACGAACTTCTCGACTCCCGCCGACCGCGCGGCCTCCAGCACATGCAGAGTGCCGAGGACGTTCGTCTTCCATGCCTCATGGGGGTACTGCTCGAGCATCGGCAGGTGTTTGAGGGCCGCAGCGTGGAAGATGACCTGTGGCCTGCGCTCGTTGAAAATCATCTGGATTGTTTCGGAGTCACGGATGTCGGCGAGGATGGTGTCTGGTGAATTCAGCAGCGCAGTGCCGTGAATCGAGAGCTGCACTGCGTGCAGAGCGGACTCGTCGCGGTCGAGCATCATCAACTCGGCCGGCCCGAATTGATGAATCTGACGGCACAGCTCTGAGCCGATGGACCCTCCCGCGCCGGTCACCAGGACTCGCTTTCCAACCAGATAGCCAGCGATCGAGGCGACGTCAGTGTCTATCTGGTGTCGTCCCAGCAAGTCAACGATGTCCAGGTCGCGCAGATCCGACAGATCTACCCACGGGCGGAACACCTCGCTGAAGGAGGGCAGTACCTTGACCGCGAGCCCAGCGTCGGTCGCCCGCTGGGCCACATCCCGCAAGTCGGCTGCATCCACATTGCGGACGGCAATGACTAGCAAGGTCGCCCCGGTCTGCTGCGCTACTGCGGCAATGTCGTGACGCGTCCCCAGCACCGGGACACGCGAAACACGCAGTCGGCGCCGCTGCGGGTCATCATCCAATAGCGCCACCGGAAGGTAGCCCCCCGTTGGCTCGGAGAGCATCGAGCGCAACAGCTGCTGCCCGCTGGTCGAGGCGCCAAGAATGATCACGCGTTCGGCCGAGGTCTCGTCCGGCCGGTCAGCGCGTTCACGAACCCGCCGTAGCGCCAATCGCATCGCAGCGGCAAGCGCGAGTGCGACTAATGTCGCAGACAATGGCACCGACCGAGGCACGAGCGCGGTGTCGGGTACGAGGTCCACAGCCAGGACCACCACTCCCACCAGGAACATCACCCGCGCTAGATTGGTTAACTCGTCCACACTGCCGAGTGGGAAACGGCCCCGGTAGGTATGTGAGACAATGCCGATAAACCACTGCGCGACAACGGCAACCGCCACGGCTATCAGCAAACCGGAGACACTGATTCGCGTCTCCTCGAACGCGTACCTAACCCAAGTAGTCAAACCCAAACCGGCGACCCACGCCGCACCGTCACCAACCGCGAACAGGGCCCATGCGGCCGGTCGACGTCTCGGCTGCATAGCTTGAGCGGTGCCGTTACAATTCGCTGTCAATGGCGTCCCTGTGAAGTAATCCACGGTTGCGTGTCCGGGCTGCGATATGCCGGATGGCCGCACGACCCGAAGTAGTGTGACGAACAGTATCTTGAGGTCGACCCAAAGCGTCCAGTTGTCTACGTACCACAGGTCCAGGGCGAATTTATCTTGCCAGCTCACTGCGTTGCGCCCGTTGATTTGGGCCCATCCGGTGACGCCGGGTCTGACGTCGTGACGGCGGCTCTGCTGTGCGTCGTAGAGTGGCAGGTACTGAACCAGCAACGGCCGTGGCCCAACCAGGCTCATATCACCTTTGAGCACGTTGACCAGCTCGGGGAGCTCGTCGAGGCTTGAGCTGCGTAGGAAGCGTCCGAATCGGGTGAGACGCTGTGCGTCGGGTAGAAGCCGCCCTTCCGGGTCACGCTCGTCGGTCATCGTGCGGAACTTGTATATCCGGAATATATTCCCATGCAGTCCGGGACGCTCCTGGGAAAAGAAGATCGGCCGGCCGTGGAGCGCCCCGACGAGCACACTAAGCAACAAAAGCACTGGTGCTGTGACGATAAGGACCAGACTAGCGACGATCACGTCGAGTATGCGCTTGATTATTCTTTGCCCGGCCGTGGTGGTGGCTGGGCTCATGGCTGTACCAACACGGGCAGCCGAGGGCCTGCTGCGGACGCGTACCTAACCCAAGTAGCCAAGCCCAAACCAATAACCCACGCTGCACCATCACCAACCGCGAACAGGGCCCATGCCACTGGTCGACGTCCCGGCTGCGTAGCCATCTGCCGCACTTCCCACTGTCGAGGTCCCACCTCTGCCTCATAGGTCGTCTTTGTCCGGTCTACCGTTACAGCTCACCTTGCGCGTTCGAGTTGCCAATAAGGATTTGATGACACTGTGTAATTGCCTAGGCGGGGTAGAGTGATGCGATGCCCCCGTATGGAGCACTAAGCTGGCTCGTTCGAGGTATCTACTGCGGCCACTGAGCCGGCCCTAACGGCGGGGGTTCCGGTGTCGCCGCTACGAGGGTCGCTGGCCTTCTGGGGGTCGGTTTCTGTGCAAACTGCACCGAACCTGCCGCCGCTGGCGGATTAACCATCGCTGTCGACCTCCCCCTCGGTAGCACTCCACGCCCATCGTGTGGTCGTAATTGACGTTGTGAAGGGTTTGACGTCGTAGTTGGGGAGTCACCTAATTGCCTAATGCAGGAAGTTCGTGATCTTGAGGGGTGGATCAAGGCGCTGACCAGCGGTAACGAGTCGACAACCAGGCGGACCTTCTGTCTACAAGCAAAATGCCAACTTGGCTCGCGAGCCAGTCGGCAAGATCCAGAGGCGACATCGCCGGCGTCGGAAGAGATCTCTTCTGTCTACAAACTGTCTACATTGAGAGCGTTCCCAGCTCAGAAGCTATTTTCAGCCGACGCGCCGACGAAACTACACCCAATTAACTCGTCGTCGTGTGTGGTGGTGCTCAGCTGGCCAAGCTGGATGTCGGCGACCTCGTCGAAGGACGTGCCCGCCAACCCATCTCGGTGTACGGACTGGGCAAGCTGATCGCGGAGACCGTGCTGGAATTGGTGGAAGCTGTGGCTGCGGCGCGCGTCGACTACAAGGACATTGAACCGGGCCTCGCGCCGGGCCGCCGGGTGAGCTGTGGAGTTGCCTCAACGTCACTCCACTCGGGGAAACATGAATCTGCGCCACCAACGTCGAAACCGAGGGCTGGTTCACACCTCCAGGCGCGTCGCGCTCGGTGCGGCGGTTAGTTTCGCAATGCGAACGGGGGAGGCGACGCAGTGCGTCGCACCGAGATGCCCAGGGTCTCGACCATGTCCTCGACGGTGATGGCTTGCGCGTCGCGATGCATGGCCAATCTCCGCCGGGCGAGCTCAGTGGCCAGCTCATGCTGATGGTCGTCGACCTGCTCGCCGCGGGCGCTGTCCCGGGTGGCTAGGATGGGATATCGCGCGGCGTTCAAGGTGGCCAGCGCCGAGCCGGTACCGGCATGACTGATCACGATGTCCGCCTTACGCAGTGCGGCGCCCAACTCTGCGGCGGGCAGCACCGGTGTGGCTTGGATGGGTAGGTCGTCCACCGGAGTGTCCCCGGTCTGCCACAACACCTCCACCGGTAGGCCGGTAGCTTGCGCCAGTGCACCTTCGGGTGACAGCAGCGGCGCCAGGTGCTCGAACAGCCGGCGAAACGGATACTGAGTCGCCGCTCCCACCGTGACCACCACGCGCACCACCGCATCAGGCATGCGGGTTACGGTCGCGGACTCATAACCATCGAACACACTGCCGGCATAGCCCCACCGCTGATCCGCCCAGCTCGGGTATTGAGTGTAAGTGCGCACTCCGGGCGCCCACTGCAGGAATCGCCCGGTCAGTGACGGTCCGCTCACGCGCGTTGCACTTTCGATGTAGTGGCATTCCACACCCCGCGTGGCTAGGTACGGCAAGTACCCCAGTGCGATTCCCGATCCGGTCGACACCGCCCTGGTCACCTTGCAGCGCTCCATCAACCGGCGCGCATACGGAATGCATCGGAGTACATCTGGCACGTTGCGCACTCCGACGTATGGCACGAACTCCACATCGCGATCCGCCAACATCGACCGACTCTGCTCATTTGCATGGGTCACCCAAACAGCATGACCGTTTGGGGGGATCCGGCTCGCCAGGCTGTCGAGCTGGGTCAAGTGCCCACCTGTTGTGGCGACAAATAACGTGGTCATTTCGCCGTTACCTTCTCTTCAGCCAGGGTTCGTGTGTGCAGGCGCGACGTTCGGGCACTCACTGCAACCAATCGCATCCAGCGCGTCACGTCCACACTACCGCAGCAGTGTCGGTACCGTCGCATCCGTGAACGCGCCCGAAGCCCAGCCGGAGACCATCCTCATCGATCCACGCAGCGATCCCCGGTGGCGCCAGCTCGCCCTCGGCGCGCACGGCAGCGTCTTCACGTCACCACCATGGATCGACGCGGTCTGCGCCACCTACGGCTTCTCCCCCACCGGCACGATCCGGCTCGGCTGGGATGGACAACCGCGCGCCGGACTGGCCTGGGTGCCGATCAGCGACATTCGCGGCGACAGGCTGGCCAGCCTGCCGTTCTGCGACCGTGCCGATCCGCTCACCGATGACCAGGTCGACTGGAAAGCGCTCGTGGACGGTGTGATCACCGCCGATGCGCCGTTGACGCTGCGATGCTTCGACACCGCCGTCGCCGCGGGTGACACCCGCTTCGACCGGGTCGGTACGGCGGCGTGGCACGGTACGCCGCTGGCCGGCGGCGTCGAGGAGGTCCGGCGCCGGCTATCCCAACACGCCCGCCGCAATATCTCGATCTCTGAACGCGAAGGGGTCCGGGTCGAGGCGCACACCGATCCCGAGGCGATACGGCGATTTCATGGGCTGCACGTCGCGCTGCGCAAGCGCAAGTACCGGCTGCTGGCCCAACCCGTCGAGCTGTTCGACCGCATCTTTGATGCCTTCGCTCCCGACGATGCGATCGTGACGATGCTCGCTTTCGCCGGCGACGAGATAATCGCCGGCGCGGTCTTCCTCGCCTGGGGTGACATCCTGTATTACAAGTTCGGCGCGTCGCTGCATGAGCACCTGGCGCTGCGCCCGAACGACGCGATCTTCTGGGCCGGAATTCGCTGGGGTGTTCAGCGGGGAGCCCGGCTGGTCGACTGGGGGCTGTCCGACCTCGATCAGCCCGGTTTGATCGCGTACAAGCGCAAGTGGGCCACCCAGGAGCGGCAGATCGTGACGCTGCGCGCCGGCGGCGAGCAGGCGCGAAGCAATCCCGAGACCGGCCCGATGCTCGGCGAGCTCACCCGGCTGTTCACCGAGGACTCGGTACCTGATGAGGTAACCAGGCAGGCCGGGGCGCTGCTGTACCGCTACTTCTGCTGAGCCAGCCGGCTGGACCGTTTCTTGGTGCGCCCACCGGCGAGCTGGGTTCTTCGGCCGTGCGGTGTCTTGCCCCACGGTTTGACCACCGAGATCCCCGTCGCCAAGAGCAGCAATATCAGCGCGACCGACCTGACGATCAGCGTCTGCATGTGGGTCGGTTGACCGTCGCCGACGATGATCTGATGTGGCACCGGCAGCATCAACACCACTCCGGCCGCGGTCAATGTGCTGGCGATCGCGCACTTGGCGAGCACCCACCAGTGCCGTACCAGGCCCCAAGGTGTGGACAGGGCGAGGACCAGCCCGCTGACGACGGCCGAGAAGACCACAGGTGTGAGCACCCAGACGGCAACCGCGGCCATCGCGGTGTCAATCCAAGCCCGCCCGGCCGGGTCGACGGTGACCAGGCAGATCACCTCCAGCGCCACCAGCGCGCCCAACAGCCCAAGCCACCCGACCGACGTCACGACGTGGACAGTGAGCACGGCTACCCGGGCCCGGCGTGGTAATCGCGGAACCCCCGCCCTCGTCACAGTGATCGCTGCCATCCGCTGTACCCCCAGAATCCTCCAGTCAGCGCGCGCCGTGCCCCCGCAGCAGTGTCGGGACCGTTCGCAGCAGGATTGCGAGATCGGTCCAGAAACTCCAGCCACGCACATAGGCCAGATCGAGTTCCAACATCTCCAGCGTGCCCATTGTGCTGCGCCCGCTGACCTGCCATAGCCCGGTAAGTCCGGGTGGGACGTCGAAGCGCTCGGCGAACCTGGCCGGAAACATCTCTTTCTCCCAATCCAGGCAGGGACGAGGACCGACCAACGCCATCTGCCCCCGCAGAACGTTGATCAGCTGGGGAAGCTCGTCGAGGCTGGTGCGCCGTAAGATCGAGCCGATCCGGGTCACCCGCGGATCGCTGTCGATCTTCCAGCTGCCGCCGACCGAGGTGTCCTCCCCCCGCAGCTCGCGAGCGATGAGCTCGCGGTGCTGCGCGTCAGAGCAACCTGCCCGCATCGTACGGAACTTGTACATCGTGAACGGTCGGCCGCCACGACCGATCCGTTGCTGGCGATAAAAAGCCGGTCCCGAGCTGCCCAATCTGATCGTCATCGCGATGAGCAGCATCGGGATCACGAGCACCAGCAATCCGATCATCACCACCACGAGATCGACGGCGCGCCGGGCGACCGGCTCCCATCGAGCGGGTAGGCGTGCTTGGTCAACGCCGCTGGACACAGAGCCTCCCCATGGTGATTCCCATCAGCATGAACAGCACATCCCCGGTACCTCGCAGCGTCAGATGCGGATCAAGGACCGTGAGAATGATCACAAACCACCAGCACACCCACAGCGTTGACGCCGCCGCCCTCACAGCGTCCGGCTGGCCGTTCGGCGGGCCGTCGGGTTGGGCCATCAGCTCGCCGGTTCTGCGCAGCACCGCAACCGATAGCCAGATGAAGGCGGCCAGCAACGGGAGCCCACCGACCCAGAGCAATTGCAGGTAGCCGCTTTCCAGGTAGATGATCTCGCGCCACCTCTCAGGTGCCGGTAGCACCGAGTTGGGTGACACCCCCAGCAGGACATTGAGCGGCTCGAACCTCGGTAGGTAGAAGTTCGACAGGTTGTCCCAGCGGCCGATCCAGCTTCGGGGCACGCCGTACTCACCGAATCCCTGCAACCGGCCGATCAACGCCGGTGCGCCGAACGCGAACGCGACCGGGAGCAGCCAGAGGAACCGCAGCGAGCGACGGCGCACCGTGGTGAAGCGCCACAGGATAAGCCCGGCCACCACGAGCGCGGAGATCCAGGTGGAGAACTGACCGGCAGCCAGCACACCCGCACCGAGCACGATGCCCAGCCCTAGCCGCTCCCGGCGATCCAGCAGCCCCCGGGCCCCGCAGCAGATCAGCAAGGTCAGGCAGATGATGATGTAGTCGCCGGTGGCGATCGGTGAACCGAGCGTGGTGGTGCCCCGCTCGGCGAGCGCAGCGGCGTTGCTGTCAGGTGTCCAGACCGCCTGCAGCATCGCGACGACCGGGCCGACATTCAACGTCTGCAGGATGGCGATCAGCGCGACCACCGCCCCCGGCCAGAGGACCAGGCGGAAGCACCACACCACCTGAGCGTCGGTGGTGACGCTGAATCGCACCAGCAGGTAAATGGCGACGAGCTTGCAGACCGGCAGTACCGCCGCCAGCTCCGAAGTCACCGGCGCCTGCCCACGCAGCATCAAAGACAGCAGCGGCCAGGCCGTCGCCATCAGGACGAAGGCGCCAAGCGCGATGTCGAGCCGGTGCAACTGCAGCGACACCCGCTCGCCTCGGCACCATCGGAAATAACCACCTACCAGCGCCCCGGCAAGCAATACGATCAGCAGCGCTTCGTTGGGTCGTACCAGCGGGATGAGGTTGCCCCGGTCGATGCCGGCGATGAGTGGCAGCGTGCCCAGGTAGGCGTATGTCGCGTAAACCGGCCGGTAGGCCGCCGCGGCGAACATCCCGACCAGCACCAGCACGCCCACGGCGCTGAGCGCGAGCAGGGGTCCGGCCGCCACCGCGAGGACCCCACCGACCACCGCGCATGCGGCGGCTCCCAGCACCAGCGGCCTGCTGACCGGAAAGAGTGGGCCGGCCCCGCGGGAGGTGGGACTTGTATCCGCCCCGCGGGAGGCGGGAGTTGAGCCACGGCCTGGCGGCAGAGTTTGTGTCATGACCCACCACCGATCCGTCGCACCGCGACACGGAGCACCAGGAAGTAGGCCCCGAGCGCCACAACCCCACCCAGGGACAGAACTGCGAAGTCGACGAGCTGGTCGCCGCCATGAATCTGGCTGAGCCACCCCAGCGCAGCAGCGACCGGAACCATCGCAAGCGTGGCCACCACCGCGGCCGCCAGGGCTCTGGGTTCGAGGAACCGTTCGGGCCGGATCACCCGACGCAGCCGGGTCAACACCGTCCCAGCGGCGGCGAGCTCACCAGCCAGAATCGCGACCACCAGCCAGGTCAGGCGTGACCCGTCGGCGGGTAGCAGCAGCGCCGCGGCGGCAGCCACGAGGATCACACCGAAAGCCACCTCGCTGGCCTGGCGCGGAATGCGGTCGTCCAGCCGCGCGAATAACGCCTGACGGCCGATGTCGTGCACCCCGCCGACGAGCTGGGCCACCGCCACCACCCCCAGGCAGGTGGCGAGTGAGCCGATCAGCGCCGCGTGCTGCAGCTCGCCGTTGGCCAGGATGTTCGCGGTCGGTGCGGACAGGACCGCGAGCAGCACGAGCAGCGGCAGGCTGGCGATGACGGCATAGGACAAACCTTGCCGCCACGCCGAGCCGAATGTCGCGCCGTCCTCGCGATGGGCAGCGTGAGCCAGCCCTGGGAGCGCGGCCATCGACACGGCACGGGCACTGATGAAGGACAGCGCATAGAAGACGGAATAGGACAGCTGCACGACGAAGACGCCACCTGGCACCGTGCCAGCCAGTGCCAACAACACGTACATCGCCGCCGCTGGCCAAGCCGCCACTCCGACCGACCGCATCAGCCTCCGGGTCAGCTCGCTGGCCTCCGGGTCATGCCGCCAGCGCATCGCCGGGCGGGTCAGCAGGCCCACCCGCGCGGTGCCGAACAGCTGCAGCGCCGCATGCAACGCAACTGCCGCAGTGCTGCCCACCCCGAGCACGATCACCATGCCGACCGGCACCTGCTCGACGTCCAGACCCGTCCCGTAGTACCAGCCGGCCAGCACCACTGTCAGGATCAGGATGAGGTTCTCCACGACCTGCGCGCCGGCCGCCAGCGCGAAGCGCCCCCGGGCTTGCTGGGCAGCCATGCCTAGGTGCAACAGCATGTACAGCGGAACCTGTGGTGCGATGAGCAGGATTAACAGCGTGGTGAGCCACTGGCCCTGAGCCCGGGCAGCCGGATCCGGGATCCCGAAGGTCAGCGTCCAGGCCACCACCGGGGAGAGGACCATCAGCACCGCGACCACTGCGGCCGAGGAGGCGAGCAGCCACCCGCTCACCCGGCCGAACACCTCGCGGGCACGGGCCACGCCGCCGACACCGACGGCCCGGACCACACCCGGCACCAGGACCATCGCCAGCACCGGCCCGGCGATCACGGTGAACACCAGGTTCGGGACGACGTAGCCGGCCTGGAACGCGTTGGCGAAAAAGGTCGGCCCCAGCACCGCTCCGATCACGACCAGTCGCATCAGCCCAGTGATCCGGCTGACCAGGGTCCAACCCGCAACAGTGGCCGAGTTCCGCGCGGTGGTGCTGGCGGTTGATGGCTCGAGGGCTGTCACCGTTGGAGTGGCCACAGCCAGGTCCTCACGGCCTCGTCCGGCGCCGAGTAGCCAACGCCACCACCCCGCCGGCCACGATCATTCCGACCAGCGCACCGCTGCCAGCGGCGATCAGCGGCTGCGGGCTCACCGCATCCGGCATCGAGTAGGGCGGCGTCAGCAGCTGGGCGTTGGGTCCCGCCACGCCGGTGAGTTTCAGCTCATCGATCCGGGCCTGGATCGCCCGCTCCCGATCCATGGATGCGGTGAGCTGTACCCGGGCGTCGTTGAGGGCGGTCTGGGTGGCGGTTCCGGCCAGCACCGCAGGCGTGAGGTCCGTCACCCGGGTTTGGAGCGTGGCGGTGTTCGCGCGGGTATCAGCGAGCTGGGACTCGAGGTTGCGGGCCACCCCGCTGGGCTGACCCGCGAGCTGCAGGTAACCGTCCATGACTGCCTGAAGCGTCTGCATCGCGGCCAGCTTGGTGGCACCGTGCGCCTCGACCTGGATGACGTTGCTGTTCTCCAGGACCTCCACGTGGACGGCCTCGTCGATGTCCTTGAACTGCTGGCCCTGTTTCTGGGCGATCGGGCCGAGCACGGCGCGGCTCTCCAAGAAGACCAGCTGGGTGGACAGCTCGCGATTCTGCCGAAGGGGGTCGCCGCCCCGCTGTTCCGGGCTGAGGTTGTAAAGGATCTCGGCGCGCGCCCCGTAGGTTTTCGGCAGGACCAGCGCGCCGGCCAGTCCAGCGGCAGTGCCGAGAAGGACAATCGTCAACGCCAGCAACACCAGGCGAGCGCTCACCCCACCGCCACCGGGTTCTTCGGTGGAATGTTCAGTCCGACCCGCCGACCGCTGCGACGGCACGTCACCGGTTCCGCCGGACTTCTGCAGCTGATCTTCGTAGCCCGTCGAACGTCCATTCGGCTCGCTGGCCCCGTACTGGAAGACATTGGGCACGTTCGTCACAGCGCACCTCCGAGCACATCGCAGACCCGGGCGACCTGCTCAACGGTGAGGGTCGGGGACATCGGCAGGGATAGAATCCGGTCGGCCACACGCTCTGCCACCGGCAGCGTCTGATCGATCGGCGCCAGCTCGTGAAGGGTGGCCAGGGCGGGCTGCCGATGACAAGGAATTGGGTAGTGCACACCCCAGCCGATGCCGGCCGCGGTGAGCGCGTCGGCGATCTCGCGGCGGTCATCGACCTGCACGACGGCCAAGTGGTACACCGGTTCGGCGCCCGGCGCGACCGTCACCGGGGCGCAGCGTTGCGGAAGCATCTCCCGGTAGGCCGCCATCGCTGCCGTGCGCCGGGCATTGCCGGCGTCCAGCCACGGCAATTTGGCGGACAGCAGCGCCGCCTGCAGCGTGTCGAGCCTGCTGTTCCGGCCGGCGAGGTCGTGCAGCTGGCGATCGGCCGCGGACCGGCCGTGATTGGCCATGCTGCGGATGCGGTCGGCCAGCGACAGATCGCTGGTGACCACCGCACCACCGTCACCCAGGGCACCGAGATTCTTGCCGGGATAGAAGCTGAACCCCGCGGCGATACCCACACTGCCGGCCTTAGTTCCCCGGTGCCGGGCGCCGTGGGCCTGCGCGGCGTCCTCGATGAGGGCAAGGCCGTGCGCAGCAGCGACGGCCGAAATCGGCTCGGGATCTACCATCTGGCCGTACAGGTGCACTGCAATGATCGCGGTTGTCGATCTATTGACCGCAGCTGCCGCTGCGTCTGGATCGATCAAAAGCGTGTCCGGGCACACATCGACGAACCGGGGTCGTGCACCGGTCGCACATACCGCCTCAGCCGTCGCGATGAACGTATTCGCCGGGACGATGACCTCGTCCCCATGCCCGATTCCCAGGCCGCTGAGGATGAGTTCCAAGGCGTCGGTCCCGTTGGCCACCCCGATGCAGGCCCTGGTTCCGCAGTAGGTTGCGAATTCGTCCTCGAAGCGCTCGACCTCGGGGCCGCCGATGTAGCGACCATGGTCCAGCACGGTCTTCCAGGCGAGGTCGAACTCCTCGCGGAGCCCGCTGTTGACGCCACCGAGGTCGAGGAAGGGAATGCCGCCGCCGGTCACGACGCCACCCCCTGCCTGAGGTCAGCCCCGGCTGGATCGATGCTGCCGGCGACGAAGGCCGGCCGGCCGGTGGTCTCTGCAACGTCGGTGGCGGCCAGGACCCGCACGATGTCCAGCCCACGCTCGCCGGGTGTGTTCGGCTTGGCACCGGTACGAATGCATTCGATGAAGTGGCTGTCCTGAACCAGGAGCGGCTCGTTGAACTGAATGAATGGCGAAACAATGTCTCCGGTCCGGTAGGAAACCGGCATGGCGTGCGACTCGCCGTGATCGTCGGGTTCGGTCGGGTCAACGCCGATGTCGTACACCCGGATACGCTCATTGTCCGACATATCGTCGTAGACGGCCATCTTGCGGTCCCCGACAACGGTCACCCGCCGGACCTTGCATGGGTCCAGCCAGCTGACGTGCACGAATGCATGGGTGGCCGCCTGCTCGAAGTCCAGCCGCAGGTAAGCGACGTCGGCGTGGCGATTACCGATGTGGCGTTTGGCCCATACCCAGGTCGTCCGGGGGACCTCGTCGAGCAGGAATGATGCGATCGAAATGTCGTGCGGAGCAAGGTCCCAGATGACGTTGCAATCGCGTTGGTACTTGCCCAGGCTCAACCGAGCCGCGTCGATGTAGAGGACCTTACCGAGCTCGCCGGCGTCGATGATCTCCTTGAGCTTCCAGACGGCCGCGTTGTACTCAAAGGTGTGTCCCGCCATCAGGTGCACGCCGTTGGCTGCTGCCGAGTCGACCATCTCTTGCGCGTCGTCAACTGTCGTGGCCAGCGGTTTCTCCACAAGCGCGTGCCGCCCGTGGCGCAGCGCTTGCAGCGCGACTTCGGCGTGCACGGTCGGCGGGGTCGCGACGACCACCGCGTCCACTCGGTCCAACACCTCGTCAAGGCGGTGTGCCGATTCCGCTGATGGGTAGCTCCGCCGAGCCTCCGCGATCCGCTCGGGGTCCTGGTCGACGATAGTCACGTGGACACCCGGCATGCTGCTGAGTACCCGCATGTGCTTGGAACCCCAGTAGCCGTAGCCGACCACCGCGACGCGAACATCGGAGTCGAAGGTGGCGAGCCCCTCCGATTCGCGGCGAGCTAGGGTCGCTGCCGATTGGGTGGTACCTGTAACGAACTTCATCGAGACGGGCCCCCTGCCGTAACTCGAGATGTCTGCCGATAACTGACTGTGTCAAGCCCGCACGAAGAGTGAGCACAGCCAGCCGCCCCCTGCCAGCCGAACTCTCCCTCTCCTACGGTGGGTTCGCCCCTCCCCACAGTGCGTATATCTACTGCCCGCTGCTACGCGTTACTCGCTGAGTGTAGCCCCTCCGACTTTCACCCGTACGGCGCAATCTGCTCGCTGACTGTGTCGGTTACTGACCGTCATCGAGTTATTACAGTGCGAAATAATCGGTCACCTGGCCGACGTCCGATAGTGGACATGGCTGCGTCAGCGCCGCCATAACTCCTGGCAGCTGATCATGCCCTTGCGGCGAGTTTGGCCAGCCGCTGGGGCGTGGGCCAGCGCACGTTCCACGCCCAACCCAGCTTCTCAAACAACCAGATCACCCGGGCCGAGATGTCGATCTGTCCCCGGAGCACGCCGTGCCGGGCCGATGTCGGATCAGCGTGGTGCAGGTTGTGCCAAGACTCCCCGCCGGACACGATCGCCATCGGCCAGAAGTTCGCGGCCTTGTCACGCGAGGCGAACGGCCGGCTGCCGATCATGTGGCAGACCGAATTCACCGCCCAGGTGACGTGGTGCAGTAACGAGACCCTGACCAGTCCGGCCCAGAACAGCCCGGTGAGCACCGCCCACCAGGACCAGGTCACCAGCCCGCCGATGATCCCGGGCAGCACGAGCCAGATTCCGGTCCACAGCCAGAACAGCTTGCTGACCCGCACCATCGTTTTGTCGGCCAGCAAGTCCGGGACGAACCGGCGGGGATTGGACAAATCACGGTTGAACAACCAGCCCATGTGGGCGTGCCAGAATCCCCGAGCTACCGCAAGCGGGGAGGTACCGAACAACCACGGCGAATGCGGGTCGCCCTCCTTGTCGGAGTAGGCGTGGTGCCTCCGGTGGTCGGCTACCCAGTGCAGCAGCGGCCCCTGCATGGCGGTGCTACCCAATACCGCGAGGATCACCTGCAACCACCGCTTGGCTTTGAATGAGCCGTGGGTGAAGTGACGGTGATACCCGACGGTCACCCCGAGAAGGCTGATGTAGTACGTGGCCACGAACAGCACGACGTCGACCCAGCCCAGCCCCCAACCCCAGGCCAGCGGCACCGCGGCGATCAAGGCGATCATCGGGGCAAGTACGAACAGGTATACGAGAATCTGCGGCCCTAGGGGTCGCCTTCCTGAGATCGCCGGTTCGGGCTTCGCACGGTCCTGGTCGGCGTCGGCGGTCCGCGTCATCGGCCGGTGCTCCTCACGTCGGCAAGGGGCGCGGCCAGCTGCCACGCCGCAGCGGGGGTGCCATCAGGCTCACACCCGTTGGCGTAGCCGCAGATGGCGCTCGCGGCAAACTGCCTCAACCGTAGATTATCTGTCCAAGACCCGTCACGACCTGCCACGCCATCGGCGGGCGTGTCGAGCGTGTCGTCGCCCCGCGGCCGCGTTCTGGATGCAGATTGCGGTCATCAGGGGCCGAGTAGCAGCGTTCTGCATCCAGAACGCTGGAGAGGGGTCCGCTGGGAGGGCTGGGCTGACTAGGCGCGAGGGGGCGTGTAACGATGTGCCCGCGGGCCTGCGGCCCGCTCGTCCGCCGTAGTGTAAAGGCAGCACCTCGGATTTTGGTTCCGATGGTCCAGGTTCGAATCCTGGCGGCGGAGCAGCGGTGCTTCTGCTCCCGAGGTCGACAGCAGAGCTGTTCGATCAAGCTCCGACAGCGCCATTGTCGAGTTTCGCCGAGCCTAGGTGCGACTAGGGTCTCGCCACCGCCCCACTCGAAGATCCAGAGACTGGTACTACGGACGAAACCCCAGGATGGCTACCAGGTAAACAACGAATGCCACGGCGTCGGCTCGTCGGGGCTCCTACCCCCGTAGGATCCGACCTGTCATCAGCCGCACAGATATCGACTGCGCCCCCGGATCGGGAAAGGACAAGCCGATGTTCCCAGACGGGAGCCTGACGACGGCGATCGTGCTGGCCGCCGGTGAAGGCACCCGGATGCACTCGGCGACCCCCAAGGTGCTGCACCCGCTGGCCGGCCGGCCTCTGGTGGAGCACGCGGTGCGGGCGGCCGCCGGGCTGGCCCCCGAGCACCTGGTGGTGGTGATCGGTCACGGCCGGGATGCGGTGGACGCCCACCTGCGCACGGTCGCCGCCGCGCTGGGACGCGACGTGCGCGCCGCCGTGCAGCATCAGCAGCATGGCACCGGTCATGCAGTATGCGCCGCGCTCGACGTCCTGCCGGCCGGGCTGTCCGGGACGGTGCTGGTCAGTTACGGAGACGTGCCGCTGCTCGACACCACCACGATGGCCGAGCTGATCGCCGAACACCACCGCGCCGGGAACGCGGCCACCGTCTTGTCCGCGTTGGTCGACGACCCGACCGGTTACGGGCGGGTGGTGCGCGACCCGTCGGGCGCGGTCACCGGCATCGTCGAGCACCGGGACGCCACCGCAGCCCAGCGCACCATCCACGAGATCAACTCAGGGGTGTACGCCTTCGACGCCCAGGCGTTGCGTGACGCGCTGAGCCGGCTTCGCCCAGCCAATGCCCAAGGCGAGCTGTACCTCACTGACGTGTTGGGTTTGGTCCGGACCGGCGGGCAGCCGGTCGGCGCGCACCCGTGCGCGGACCCGTGGCTGGTCGCCGGAGTAAACGATCGGGTGCAGCTGGCCGCGGTGGGCGCGGAGCTGAACCGGCGCTTGCTGGAGCACTGGATGCGAGCCGGTGTGACCATCGTCGACCCGGCCTCGGTGTGGCTGGACGCCGAGGTCCAACTCGCTCCCGACGTCACGCTGCATCCCGCGGTGCAGCTGCACGCGGGCACCGTGGTGGGCCCAGGTGCCACGATCGGCCCCGACTCGACCCTTACAGACTGCACCATCGGCGCAGGGGCCAGCGTCGTTCGCACCCATGCCATCGATGCGCTGGTGGCCGACGGGGCGCAGATCGGCCCGTTCGCCTACCTGCGTCCGGGCAGCCGGGTCGGCGAGCGGGCCAAGGTCGGCACCTTCGTGGAGACCAAGAACGCAGAGCTGGGGCCGGGTGCGAAGGTGCCACACCTGAGCTACGTCGGCGACGCGACGATCGGCGAGGGCAGCAACATCGGCGCAGCCACGGTCTTCGTCAACTACGACGGGGTGGTAAAACACCGCACCACGGTGGGTGCGCATGCGCGGACCGGGGCCGACAACATGTTCGTGGCCCCGGTAAGCATCGGCGACGGTGCGTACACCGCGGCCGGCTCGGTGATCACACAAGACGTGCCACCAGGCGCGCTGGCGGTGGCCCGCAGCCGTCAGCGCAATGTCGAGGGCTGGGTGAACCGGCGGCGCCAAGGAACCCCGGCGGACCAAGCAGCGAGGTTGGCACAGCAGGCCAGCGGTGATCAGATGCGGCAGGAGTGAGCATGAGCCCTTCCACGATGTCGGCGATCCCGAAGAAGAACCTGATGCTCTTTTCCGGGCGCTACCACCCCGAGCTGGCCGAGGAGGTGGCCAAGCACCTCGACGTCGCCGTCACCCCGCAGTCGGCATACTCCTTCGCCAACGGCGAGATCTTCGTCCGGTTCGAGGAGTCGGTCCGCGGCTGCGACGCCTTCGTCGTGCAAGCCCACACCGCCCCGATCAACGACGCCATCATGGAGCAATTGATCATGGTGGATGCGCTCAAGCGCGCGTCAGCCAAGCGGATCACCGCCGTGATGCCGTTCTGGGGTTACAGCCGCCAGGACAAGAAGCACCGCGGGCGCGAGCCCATCTCCGCCCGGCTGGTCGCGGACCTGCTCAAGGTCGCCGGCGCAGACCGGATCATGACGGTGGATCTGCACACCGCGCAGATACAAGGTTTTTTCGACGGCCCGGTGGATCATCTGTTCGCCCTGTCGGTGCTGGCCGACCATATCTGCAACACCTACGCCGGACGTGAGCTGGCCGTGGTGTCGCCGGACTCCGGCCGGGTGCGGCTGGCCGAACGGTGGGCCGAGACCCTGGGCAATACCCCGCTGGCGTTCATTCACAAGACCCGCGACCCCGGCAGACCCAACCAGGCGGTGGCCAACCGGGTGGTCGGCGACATCGAGGGTCGGCTCTGTGTGGTGATCGACGACATGATCGACACCGGCGGCACCGTGGTCAGCGCCGTGCACGCGCTGCTCGATGCCGGCGCCACCGACGTGGTCGTCGCTGCCACCCACGGGGTGTTGTCCAGCCCCGCCGCCGAGCGGCTATCCAGCTGCGGCGCCCGCGAAGTCATCCTCACCAACACCTTGCCCATCGCGGACGAGAAGCGCTTTCCCGGGATGACGGTGCTGTCCATCGCGCCGCTGCTGGCCCGCGCGATCCATGAGGTCTTCGAGGGCGGCTCGGTGACCAGCCTGTTCGACGGCAACGCATAATCCGCTGGATCGCGCCCACCTGGCGTCGAGCCGCTGAACGCGACCTGCCTATACTGCGGGAAGTTGCCCCGGCGAGGGAGAGCCTGCTGCTCTTCGTGATCGACGCGGCGGCGTGGCGCTCGCGGTGTTCGTGCTGGGGCCGCGCCCGTACCGGTCACGAGGACGGGCGTCGCCATTGCCGCCAGGCACGCCGTACCTCGATCCGGCGCCACGTCCACCGGCGTTGCGCCTCGAACCTGCTAAGGAGCCCACCGTGTCCGAGGTCCGTCTTGCTGCCGAGGCGCGAACCGAGTTCGGCAAGGGTGCCGCCCGCCGCACCCGACGCGCCGGCAAGATCCCCGCGGTGCTCTACGGGCACGGCAGCGACCCGCAGCACCTAGCGCTGCCCGCGCAGGAGTTCGCCAGGGTGATGCGTGAGCAGGGCAGCAACGCCGTGCTGAGCCTCGACGTGAGCGGCCAGCCACAGCTTGCACTGACCAAGACCGTCACCGTGCATCCGATCCGGCGCTACATCGAGCATGTCGACCTGCTGCTCGTCCGGCGTGGCGAGAAGGTCGTGGTGGACGTCCACGTCACCATCACCGGCAATGCGGTCCCGGGCACCCTGGTCACACAGGAGCTGACGAGCCTCCAGGTCGAGGCGGACGCGCTGTCGATCCCCGAAGAAATCGAGTTCTCAATCCAGGACGCCGAGGTCGGTACCCGGGTGCTGGCCGGTGACGTGACGCTGCCGCCGGGGGTGGATCTGCGCACCGACCCGGAGTACCTCGTGATCAACGTAGTTGCCGCGACGAGCGCCGAAGACCTCGAGGCCGAGGACACCGGTACGGCCGAGGAGGACGCCGCGGCCGCTGCCTCCGACGAGGCCTGACCCAGATCCTCGATCAGCCCGTGACCGCTGACGGCAATACCGACTGGGTCGCCGGTGACATCGCGCTGATCGTGGGCCTGGGCAACCCGGGTCCCGGCTACGCCGGTAACCGGCACAGCGTCGGGTACATGGTGGTCGACGAGCTGGCCCGTCGGGTGGGTGGGCGTTTCACATCGCATAAGGGAGGAACAGACGCCCTGGAGGCGCGGCTGGCCGGGCGACGTGTGGTCCTGGCCCGCCCACGTTCGTTCATGAACGTCTGCGGGCCTGCGGTCGCCGGCACAGCGCGGTTCTACAAGATTCCACCGACCGATGTGGTGGTCGTGCACGACGACCTCGACCTCGACCACGGGGTGCTCAAGCTCAAGCGCGGTGGCGGCGAGGGTGGGCACAACGGGTTACGTTCGATCTCGGCGTCGCTGGGCAGCAGGGATTACCTGCGGGTGCGTTTCGGGATCGGCCGGCCACCGGGGCGGATGGATCCGGCCGACTTCGTGCTGCGGGACTTCTCCGCCGAGCAGCGCCGGGAGCTGGGTCTGTTGGTCGACCGGTGCGCCGACGCCGTCGAGCAGCTACTCGCCCAGGGTCTGGCCGCCACCCAGAACCAGCTGCACTGAGCAGATTCCCATCTGGGCAGGTTCCATCTGGGCAGGTTCCATCTGGGCAGGCTCCATCTTGCGGTTCGCGCATCGGTGATCGGCGTTAGGGCAGGTACTCGGCGATCCGGTCGCGGACAGCGGCGCGCCGCAGCTTGCCCGAGGGCGTCTTGGGCAAGGCGGCCGGCGGCAGTACCACTACGGCACCCGGTCGCAAGCCCACCGCATCGACCACCCGCGAGGCGACCTCCTTGCGCAAGATGCGTTCGGCCTCGGCATCGCCCGCCCGGTTGGACTCGACGGCCACCGCGAACGACTCCCGCCGCTGACCAGCATCAATACGCACCGCAGCAATATTGCCCGGCCGTACCCCATCGGCGAGTCCTGCAGCGCGCTCGATGTCGATGGGGTGGATGTTGCGACCGCCCATGATGATGACGTCCTTGCGGCGCCCGCAGACTACGACGTCACCTTCGGCGAGGTAGCCCTCGTCGCCGGTGTCCAACCACCCGTCGGCATCCTGGGTCGGAAGGGGTCCCGCCGTGGTCAGGTACTCGCGCGTCACCGACTCGCCGCGCAGTTGGAGCCGGCCGACTTCGCGCTCACCGAGCGGGCGCCCGTCCTCGGCGACCACCTGCACCTCAATTCCCGGCAACGGCGGACCCAGCCGGGGGAATTCCCGGCCGTGCGGGTCAGACGGTCCTGCCGGGACGGCAACCCGGCGCGCCTCCAGCGCGTCGGCGTCCACGGTGTCCACCTGCATGCCGATTCCTAGCGGGGCGAAGGAAACCCCGACAGTGGTCTCGGCCATCCCGTAGGCGCACACCATGCAGTGTTCCGGCAACCCGAACCGGGCTCCCGCAGCGATGAAGGCCCGCACCGCGGCCGGATCGATGGGCTCGGCGCCGTTGAGCGCAAAGCGCAGGCTGGACAGGTCGAAGTGCTCGTCGGTACCGGCCAACCGCCTGGCCAGCACGGCGTATCCGAAGTTCGGCGCTGCGGTGATCGTGCCGCGGTGGCGGCTGATCAGCTCGGCCCACAGCAGGGGGCGGGACATGAAGTCCGCCGGAGCCACCTTCACCAGCTCCAGGCCCAACGCCATCGGGATGGTGAGGAACCCGACCATTCCCATGTCGTGGAACAGCGGTAGCCAGGACACCATCACGTCGTTGGCCGGGTCGAGCGCGGCGGCCTGGACCATTGCGGTCATGTTAGCGTAGAGGTTGCCGTGGGTGATCCGGACGGCCTTGGGTTCTGCGCTGGACCCCGACGTCAGCTGCAGTAATGCGGTGTCGTCCTCGCCCACCGGCACCAGCGCGGACAGCGGCGGCACGGCCGGATCGTCGAGATCGGCGAGCATCAAGTAGCCGATCCGGCGCTGATCCAACAGCGGGGCGAGCCGGTCGAAGGGCGGCCCGAGCAGTACCAGCTTCGCGTCGATCATGCCGAGTACCTTGACGGTGTCGGCGGCCCAGCCGGCCAGATCGGCGCGGTGGGTGGGCTGGTGCAGCATCGTCACGCTGCCGCCGGTCAGCCAGACACCCTGCACCGCGGGTGCGATCAGCGCGGGGTCGCCGGCCAACACCGCGACCGCGTCACCGAGCTGGACACCGGGCGTGGCGGAACCCCTCAGCGACCCAGCGGCCCGCAAGGCCTTTTCGTGCACCTCCGTCCAAGTCATACGGCGCGGCCGGCTGGGTTCGCCGGTGGTGATGCCGCGGTCGGACCGGGTCGGTGAATCCGGCGCGCAGTGTGCCAAAAGGGTGTCGATAAACCTGCTCACAAGCGGCCACCTTACGGGCTGTGGTAGGACACTCCTGTTCAGATAGGCATTAGCCGGCGACTTCAGCGGCCTCCAGCCAGCGAGTCTCCAGATCGTTCTTCGCCGCGAGCACTGCGCGCAGTTCGCCGTCCAGCTCGTGAAACACGGTGGGATCAGCAACTTGCCGGCTGATTTGCTGCTGCAGTTCGGCTTCGCGGTCGGCCAATCGCTGCAGCTGGCGCTCCAGCCGGGCCAGCTCCTTGCGGGCGGCCCGCTGCTCGGCGGCGGGCGTCGGCGCCGCCACAGAAGACCCGGGAGGCGCGATCGCGACCGCTGGTGCTGCAGCTTGATCGCCCCGGTTCAGGTACTCCTCGATACCACCGGGCAGGTGGGTGATCCGCCCGTCACCGAGCAGCGCCACCACCGTGTCGCAGATCCGTTCCAGGAAGTAGCGGTCGTGTGACACGACGACCAACGAGCCCGGCCAACCATCGAGCAGGTCCTCCAGCTGCTGCAGGGTGTCGATGTCCAAATCGTTGGTGGGCTCGTCGAGCAGCAGCACGTTCGGCTCAGCCATCAACAACCGGGTCAACTGCAACCGGCGCCGCTCCCCGCCAGACAGATCGGCCACCGGGGTCCATTGCCGCGACGCCGGGAACCCGAGCCGCTCGGCCAGCTGCGATGCTGACAGCTCCCGGGAACCGAGCGTGACCCGGCGGGCGACCTCCTCCACCGCCTCCAGCACCCGCAGCGACTCGGGTAGGTCCTCCAGCTCTTGGTGCAGGTGCGCCAGCCGGACCGTCTGACCCTGCACGCGGCGTCCTGTTTCGGGCTCCCGCTCCCCTGCCAGCAACCGCAGTAACGTGGTCTTACCCGATCCGTTGACCCCGACCAGCCCGATGCGCTCACCCGGCCCGATCCGCCAGGTTTGAGCGTCCAGCAGCCGGCGACCAGCGATCGTCACCGTGGCGTCCTCCAGCTCCAGCACGGTTCGGCCCAGCCGGCGGCGGGCGAACGCGACCAACTCGGCGGCGTCCCGCGGCGCGGGCACATCGGCGATCAGCGCCTCGGCGGCCTCGATCCGGTAGCGCGGCTTGGAACTACGTGCGGGTGGGCCGCGACGTAACCACGCGAGCTCCTTACGGGCCAGGTTGCGTCGCCGGTCTTCGGCGGCCGCGGCCAGCCGGAGGCGCTCGGCCCGGGCGTAGACCCAGTCCGCGTAACCACCGTCGTAACCCTCCACCCGCCCACCGGTGACTTCCCAGGTACGGGTACACACGGTGTCCAGAAACCACCGGTCGTGGGTCACCACCACCACCGCGCACCGCCGGGCCAGCAGGTGCGCGGCCAGCCATTGCACGCCCTCGAGGTCGAGGTGATTGGTCGGCTCGTCGAGCATCAGCAGGTCGAGCTCGGGCACCAGCGCAGCGGCCAGCGCGACCCGGCGGCGTTCCCCACCCGAGAGTCCCGCCACTGCACGGTCCAACCCCAGCGAGGCGATACCCAGCCCGTCGAGCACTGCGCGCACCCGGGGGTCGGCGGCCCACTCATGCTCGGTGGCGACCTTCAACGCGGCCAGCACCGTATCGCCCACGGTGGCCCCCTTGGGCAGATCGGTGCGCTGGGTCAACACCGCGGCGCGCAGACCCCTGGCTCGGCTTACCCTGCCGGAATCAGGCTGCTCAAGCCCAGCGAGTAGCTCGAGCAGGGTGGTCTTGCCGCCACCGTTGAGCCCGACGACCCCGATCCGGTCGCCGCTGTCGACCCCGAGCGAGACGCCGGCGAGCAACGGGGGGACGCCGTAGGACTTCGAGACGGCCTCGACATTGACCAGGTTTGCCATCAGGCGTGCGCGAGGGGGCCGGAGGGTGGCATCGGCCGCGGCTCCTCCACGATCCGGGCACCGGGCACCGGGCCACTGGCTACCCGGACCGTGCGGCATACGCCGGCTCCGGCCAGCTCGGCGGCGACCCGCACCGCGGCGTCGGCGTCGGCGCACAGGAACGCGCAGGTCGGCCCGGATCCCGACACCATGCCGGCCAGCGCCCCGGCCTCCACCCCGGCGCGCAGGGTGCGGCGCAGCGCTGGGCGCAGCGACACCGCGGCGGCCTGCAGATCGTTGCCGAGTAGCAGTGCAAGCTGCCGGGGATCTCCCGCAGCCAGCGCCTCAAGCAGCGGTTCGACGTCGATCCGCTGCGCCGCCGGACCGGTTTCGGGTGGCGGTCCCGGTGGCGGACCACCCTGGGCGCGCAACCGGTCCAACTCCCGGTAGACGTCGGCTGTGGACAGACCGCCATGATCGAGTGCGAGCACCCAGTGAAAGGTATGCCGGGTCAGCACCGGCACCAGGGCCTCACCGCGCCCGGTGCCCAGCGCGGTGCCGCCGCACAACGCGAAGGGCACATCGCTGCCCAGCCCGGCGGCCAGCCCAGCCAGCTCTTCACGGCTGATGTCCAGCCGCCACAGGCCGGCCAGCGCGACCAAAACACCCGCCGCGTCGGCGCTGCCGCCGGCCATCCCACCGGCTACCGGGATGGCTTTGCGCAGCACCACCCGCACGGCAGGCCGGCGCCCGACATGCTCGGCGAGCCGCAGCACCGCGCGCCATGCGAGGTTGCGGCCGTCGGTGGGCACCGTCGCGGCACCTTCGCCGTACACCTGCACGCCTGGATCGTCGGTGGCCGCGACGGTCACCTCGTCAATCACCGACAGCGCCTGGAAGACGCTGACCAGCTCGTGGTAGCCGTCCCAGCGCAGCCCTCCCACGGCCAGGTGCAGGTTGACCTTGGCCGGGACGCGCACGGTAACCGGTTGCGGCACAACGGCAAGCACGCCACCAGGGTACGGGGCGTCTGGGGACAACGGTGAGTGGCGATAAGAGCTATCACTGCAGTCGCCACTCACGGGCGATTTCGGCAAACTCGCCGACGGTGAGCTGTTCACCGCGGGTGCCCGGATCCACCCCGGCCGCACGCAGGATCCGTTCGGCGGCTGTGGCAGAACCCGCCCAACCCGCCAGGGCGGCGCGTAACGTCTTGCGGCGCTGTGCGAACGCGGCGTCGACCAGTGCGAAGACCTCTTCCCTACGTCCTGGGTCCGGTTCCGGGCGGCGGGTCAGCGCGACCAGGCCAGAGTCCACGTTGGGCACCGGCCAGAACACCGCACGGGGCACCGACCCGGCGCGGCGGACCTCGGCGAACCAGGCCGCCTTGACGCTGGGGGCGCCGTAGCATCGGGTGCCCGGCGGGGCGGCCAGCCGGT
>JBOHFX010000154.1:0-16194 GCA_050699875.1 Pseudonocardiaceae bacterium | reverse complement strand
GATCCGATGCCGTTGACCCCCGCCGACGTTCACAACGTCGCGTTCAGTAAGCCGCCGATCGGCAAGCGGGGCTACAACGAGGACGAGGTGGACGCCTTCCTCGACCTTGTTGAAGCCGAGCTGGCTCGGTTGATCGAGGAGAACAACGATCTCCGTAACCAGGTGGAGCAGCTCGATCAGCAGCTGCGTACCGCGCCCGTCGACACCGGGCGTAATCTTCGTCCGCTGGAGCCGCCGCGTCCTGTGATGGCCCCCGTTCCGCCGCCGATGATGGAACAGACCTCGCCGGGTGGTGATCATCACGTTCAGGCCGCCAAGGTGCTGGGCTTGGCCCAGGAGATGGCTGACCGGTTGACCGGCGAGGCCAAGGCCGAAGCGGACGGGATGTTGAGCGAGGCCCGAACCAAGTCCGAGCAGCTGCTCTCCGACGCGAGGGCGAAGGCTGACGGCATGGTCAACGAGGCGAGAACTCGAGCTGAGACCATGCTCAATGACGCCCGCACGAGAGCGGAAACCTTGGATCGGCAATCTCGGGAGAAGGCCGCGTCGCTGGAGCGCGATGCGGCGCGCAAGCACACCGAGATCATCGGTTCGATCAGCCAGGAGAAGAGTCTTCTGGAGAAGAAGATCGACGAACTGCGCACATTCGAGCGCGAGTACCGTACTCGCTTGAAGACTTACCTGGAGTCTCAGCTGCGGGAGCTGGACGGTCGTGGTTCTGCTGCGCCATCAGACGCGATGCGCCCCCAGCAGGGATTCGTGACCTCCGGCTTCGGCGCGCGTGCCGAAGCCGGTAGCTGACGCATTCGGCGTGCTTATCACTGTCGTGCTGCTGTTGGCAGCAGCGGGGCTGCTGCTTGCTGCAATCGGCACCGATCATGTTGTCCTCGCGTGGGGATCGGTCGCTCTCAGTGCGGCGGTCGCGGCGATGATCCTCGCGCGTTGGCGGCGGTCTTGGCAGCGACGCCAGGATGCACCGGATGACGAGCCCGATCTCCTGCTAGACGGGCCGGTCGATGTCGCCGCGAGCGAACGACCCGCGGGCGAACAACGACAGTCCGCATCGGTGACCGCGGTGAACGAGGTCGACCCGGTGACGGCGTCTGCGGAGCAGTCTGGTCCTGATGACGCGCACCTTGACAAGACGCACCGTAGCGAGCCTGAACTTGATGACACCGAGCTTGACGACACCGAACCCGGCGAAGAGGACACCAGCGCAGCCGACCTGCTGATCGTCTACGAGCTGACCGACGAGGTACTGGTGATCGACGAGCACCCGCGCTATCACCTGTCCCGCTGCCGCTGGCCCGACCACGCGCATGCCGAGCGGCTGCCGGTGCGTGAGGCGAGGGAGCTGGGCTTCACACCCTGTGAACGGTGCCGGCCGGATACCGTGTTGGCCCGCAAACACCGAGCCGCCGCCGCGACGACCGCTGGGAGCAACTGATCCCGGCCCAATCCACCAGCGTACGCCCGGTACACTAGACAGAAGGCACCGATCCGGCTATCACCGGGGAGCCTCCGGAAGAACGAGGCACGTCCTGCACGGCGAGCCTTCAGTAGAACCGGACGGGTCCGGCCCGTCATCGCCGGCTTGATGAGAGGTCGCCCTCAGCCGGGCGGCAAGCGGGGTGGTACCGCGGTCCGCAGCGCAGCTGCGGGTCGTCCCCTTGCAGGTCCTGCACAGGTGACGCCGCACAGGAAGTACCCGCCGCCATGGTCTATCCCAAAGTCTCCCCGGCCGGGGAGCAGGTCGCTGCCCAGCCGTCCTTCCCACAGTTGGAAGCCGCCGTACTGCGGTACTGGCAGGCCGACCAGACCTTCGCCGCATCGGTGGCTGCCCGCCCGGCCGGTGCGAACGGGTCGAATGAGTTCGTCTTCTACGACGGTCCGCCGTTCGCCAACGGCCTACCGCACTACGGGCACTTGCTCACCGGTTACGTCAAGGACGTGGTGCCGCGCTACCAGACGATGCGCGGTCGCCGGGTGGAGCGGCGGTTCGGGTGGGACTGCCACGGGTTGCCGGCGGAGGTGGAGGCCGAACGCCAACTGGGCATCACGCACAAAGCCGAGATCGAGCAGATGGGTGTGGCGGAGTTCAATGCCGCCTGCCGCACCTCGGTGCTGCGCTACACCCGCGAGTGGCGCGAGTATGTGACCCGCCAGGCCCGCTGGGTGGACTTCGACCACGACTACAAGACCCTCGACCTGGATTACATGGAAAGCGTCCTGTGGGCGTTCAAGACGCTCTGGGACCGGGGGCTGATCTACCAGGGTTTCCGGGTGCTGTGGTACTGCTGGCGCTGCGAGACGCCGCTGTCCAACACCGAGACGAAGATGGACGACGTCTACCGCACTCGGCAGGATCCAGCGGTCACCGTGGGACTACGGCTCGATAGTGGTGAATTGGCCCTGATCTGGACCACCACGCCGTGGACGTTGCCCGCTAACCTAGCGGTCGCGGTGCATCCCGCTTTCGAGTACGTCACTGTCGAGATGGATGGCGAGCGCTACCTGATCGCCGAGGATCGGTTGCCCGCGTATGCCCGTGAGCTGGGTGACCAGCCGCGCGTGGTGGCCCGTTACCGGGGGTCGGAGCTGCTCGGCCGCCGCTACCCCCCCCCGTTCGACTTCTTCGCCGGGCGGGCCAATGCCCATCAGTTGCTCGCCGCCGACTACGTGAGCACCGACGAGGGCACCGGCCTGGTGCACATTGCCCCGGCGTTCGGTGAGGAGGACAAAGCCGTCACCGACGCCGCGGGCATCGAAGTCGTGGTCCCGGTGGACTCAGCCGGGCAGTTCACCGATGAGGTGCCGCCATATGCCGGGATGCAGGTGTTCGACGCCAACCGGGCGATCATCCGCGACCTGCGTGATGGCGCGCCGCATGTCGGCGGTGTGTTGCTGCGCCACGAGACCTACGAGCACCCTTACCCGCATTGCTGGCGCTGTAACAACCCGCTCATCCAGCGCGCGGTGTCCTCGTGGTTCGTCGCCGTGACGCGGTTTCGGGACCGGATGGTGGCGCTCAACAAGGAGACCACCTGGGTTCCGGATCATATCGGGGACGGGCAATTCGGCACCTGGTTGGAAGGCGCGCGGGACTGGAACATCTCCCGCAACCGGTACTGGGGCTCGCCATTGCCGATCTGGGTCTCCGACGACCCGACCTACCCGCGGGTGGACGTCTACGGCTCGCTCGACGAGCTGGAACGCGACTTCGGCGTCCGTCCCACCGACCTGCACCGCCCATCTGTGGACCAGCTGACCCGGCCCAACCCGGACGACCCGACCGGGGGTTCCACCATGCGCCGGGTACCTGAGGTGCTGGACTGCTGGTTCGAGTCCGGTTCGATGCCCTTCGCGCAGGTGCACTACCCGTTCGACAACGCCGACTGGTTCGACCACCACTACCCGGGTGATTTCATCGTCGAGTACAACGGGCAGACCCGCGGATGGTTCTACACCTTGCACGTGCTGGCCACCGCGTTGTTCGATCGGCCGGCGTTTCGCACCTGTCTGGCGCACGGGATCGTGCTCGGCGACGACGGGCTGAAGATGTCTAAGTCCAAGGGCAACTATCCCGAGGTCACTGAGGTGTTCGACCGGGACGGCTCGGACGCGATGCGCTGGTTCCTGATGGCCTCGCCAATCCTGCGGGGCGGGAACCTGGTGGTCACCGAGCAAGGCATCCGGGAGGCCGTCCGCCAGGCGCTGCTGCCGCTGTGGAACTCGTGGTACTTCCTGACCCTCTACGCCAATGCCGCCGGGGTCGGCGGAAGGTGGCGAACCGATAGCCCGGCCCTGTTGGACCGGTACGTGCTGGCCAAGCTGCATGACCTTGTCGTCGACGTCACGGCGCGGATGGACCGCTACGACATCGCCGGCGCCTGCGACAGCGTGCGTGGGTTCTGTGACGTGCTCACCAACTGGTACGTGCGCCGGTCCCGGGACCGTTTCTGGGCCGGCGAGCAGGACGCGATCGACGCCCTGCACACCGTTCTCGAGGTGACCTGCCGGGTTGCTGCCCCGCTGCTGCCGCTGACCACCGAGGCGATCTGGCGGGGGCTGACCGGGGGCCGCTCGGTGCACCTGGCCGACTGGCCCGACGCGACTGCGCTGCCCGCTGACAGCGGCTTGGTGGCGGCGATGGACCGGGTACGCCAGGTAGTGTCCGCCGCCTTGTCACTGCGCAAGGCGCGGGGCCTGCGGGTCCGCCAGCCGCTGGCCACGCTCACCGTGGCAGCGCCGGACGCCACCACGCTGGCGCCGCTGAGCGACCTGATCCGCGATGAGGTCAACGTGAAGACCGTCACGTTGACCGAGAACGTCGCCGCGCACGGCCGCTTTGAGCTCACCGTCAACGCACGGGCCTGCGGGCCCCGATTGGGTGGTGACACCCAAAAGGTGATCCGGGCGGTCAAGGCGGGGGAGTGGGAGCGTGGTTCCGACGGGGTCGTGACCGCTGCTGGGATCCCGTTGCTGGACGGTGAGTACACCGAGCGGCTGGTCGCGGCGGATCCCGCTGAGACCGTCCCCCTTCCGGTCGGATCGGGGCTTGTGGTGCTCGATACCGCCGTCACTCCGGAGCTGGCCGCTGAGGGCATCGCCCGGGACCTCGTACGGGTTGTTCAGCAGGCTCGCCGGGAGGCAGGCCTGGAGGTCACCGACCGGATCGTGCTCACTATCGACGCGCCCGCGGCGGTGCTCGCGGCGGCCCGGGCGCACGAGACATTCATCGCCGGTGAGGTGCTCGCTCCCCGGGTCGACTACGGACCTGCTCCGGACGGTTTCCCTGGCACCGTTGGCGAGGGCATCGACGTGCAGGTCGCCGTTCAGCGCGTGAGCGGCTAACCGTGGCCCATCATTCCGGTCTCCAGCATCCCGGGGTTGCGAGTGGCGCAGCCGCCGCCCGCTGGCGCGAACTGCTGCAGGGACGGGCGATTCCTGCTGAGATCCGGGCGGCCGCTCCGCGGGACCCGAGCCGGCACGAACCGTCCCGCTTTGCGCCGCCTGCGACACCGGAGGACACCCCGTCTCGTCGCGCCGCGCTGAATCTGCTGGGCTCCGACGGCGGAACCGTGCTTGACGTCGGGTGTGGGGCAGGTGCCGCCGGACTCGCCCTGATGCCGCGGGTCCGGCACCTCACCGGGGTGGATCACGCTGATGACATGCTGCGGGCCTTCGAGCGGGCTTGCGAGCAGCGCGGGCTTGCGCACCGCAGCGTGCACGGACGATGGCCCCAGGCGGCGGCGCAGGCAGGTCTTGCCGACGTCGTCGTCAGCCACCACGTGGGCTACAACACCCCAGACCTTGGGCCCTTCGTGGCCGCGCTGGGTGCCGCCGCACGCCGAGGCGTAGTCGTCGAGCTGCACGCTGTGCACCCGGGAGCCTGGCTGGATCCGTTATGGGCACACTTCCACGGGTTGCGCCGACCACCACCGGCAACCGCGGACGACGTGCTCGCCGTGTTCGCCGAAGTGGGGATCCACTCGGAGGTCCAGCGCTGGACCCGGCCCGCCCAACCGCGCAGTCCTGAGGCCGAGGTGGACTTCTCGCTGCGCAGGCTGTGCCTGACTGCCGAGCGGCGGGATGAGGTCGCTGAGGCGGTGGCAAGACTGGGCCCACGCCACCGTGATGTGGTCACGATCTCCTGGTCCAGCTGACCCGCTCGCCTGGGGGAGGATCCGGCCGTGAACGGGGTGGAGCTCGCGCTCGGGGCGGGGGCGGCGGTGCTGCTGCTCGCTGTTCTCGCGGTGCGGGTCTCCACCCGGCTCGGGTTGCCGTCGCTGCTGGTCTACCTGGCCATCGGCTTGCTGATCGGCGAGTCCGGACTCGGCTTCCAGTTCTCCGATGCGCCGCTCACTGCCACCCTGGGCATCGCCGGCCTGGTGCTGATCCTGGCCGAGGGGGGTCTCACCACCCGTTGGTCGGTGGTCCGCCCTGCGTTGAGTTGGGGGATCGCGCTGGCCACCGTGGCGGTCGCGGTGAGCGTCGCCGTCACCGGATCGGCGCTGCACCTGTTGCTGGGCTTGGACTGGCGCACCGCACTGCTGTGGGGCGCGGTGCTGTCCTCGACCGACGCGGCAGCGGTGTTCAGCGTGTTGCGGGCGCTGAAGGTGTCGCCCCGGCTGGCCGGCGCGCTCGAACTGGAGTCGGGTATCAACGACGCGCCGGTCTACATCGCCGTGGTGTTGCTCGCAGCCGGTGATCCGGTGCGCTGGTGGACGCCCCTGCTGATCGGTTATGAGTTGCTCGTCGGCGGGGTGGTGGGGGTGGCTCTCGGGTTCGCGGGAGCCTGGGCGCTGCGCCGCGCTGCGCTGCCCGCGACTGGTCTTTACCCGCTGGCGACCATCGCGGTCTGCGTGCTCGCCTTTGCTGCCGGGCAGGGTCTGCACGCCTCGGGTTTCCTGGCGACCTACCTCGCGGGACTGGTGCTTGGCAACGCGCGCCTGCCGCACCGTGGTGACACCCAGTCGTTCGCGGAGGGCCTCGGTTGGCTGGCCCAGATCGGCTTGTTCGTGCTGCTGGGTCTCTACGCGTCGCCGAGCCGATTGCCCGGTGTGCTGATTCCCGCCCTGATCGCAGGGGGGGTGCTGATCGTGCTGGCGCGACCGTTGTCGGTGGCGCTCGCGCTGGCACCGTTCCGGGCGCCCTGGCGGGAGCAGACCTTCCTGGCATGGGCTGGGCTGCGCGGCGCGGTGCCCATCGTGCTTGCGTTGATCGCGCTCACCATGGGCTTCCCAGGAGCGCAGCTGCTGGTGGACGTGGTTTTCGTCCTGGTCGTGCTGCTCACCGTGGTACAGGGTGTCACGCTGCCCCTGGTGGTGCGATGGCTGGGACTGTCTCGCCCGGAGCAGGGCACGGAGATCCAGGTCGATTACGCCCCACTGGACGAGATGGGCGCTGATCTGTTGCAGGTTCGGGTGCCGCGGCCCTCCCGGCTGCACGGCGTCTACCTCTCGGAGCTGCGGCTGCCAATCGGCTCGATGGTCAGCCTGGTTGTGCGCAATGGCAAGGCGCTCACCCCGCAGCCGGGCACCCGCCTGGTGGAAGGCGACGAGCTGCTCGTGTTCACCACGGCCGACAGCCGGGACAAGGCTGAACAGCGGATTCGGGCAGTGCACCGGGCCGGCCGGTTGGCCCGGTGGCGCGGCGAGACCGGCTCCTGAGGACCGGACCGGTGATTGAATGGCGCCATGAATTCATCGCAGCATGCCGAGGGAGCGGCCGCCGGCGACCAGGACATTCCCGAGGCGCTGCCGGCTCGCCGCCGAACCGGTCTGCTGGCCGCCACCGCCACCGTCACGTTACTGCTGGACCTGATCAGCAAGATCGTGGCGGTGGCAAGCCTGGAGGGCCGCCCGCCGGTGGAACTGCTGGGTGGCGGGCTGTATCTCGTCGTCTACCGCAACCCGGGTGCGGCGTTCTCGATGGCGACCGGGCTGACCTGGCTGTTGTCGCTGATCGCCGTGGGCATCGTGGTGGCGATTGTCCGGCTGGCGCCCCGGCTGCGTAGCACCGGTTGGGCCGTCGGGTTAGGGCTGGTCCTCGGTGGCGCGCTGGGCAATCTGACGGATCGGCTGTTTCGCGCGCCTGGCCCGTTGCGAGGGCACGTCGTGGACTTCCTGTCGCTGCTTGCGCCGGATGGCAGCGTGTGGCCGGTGTTCAACCTGGCGGACTCGGCGATCGTGTGCGGAGGTGTGGTGCTGGTCCTACTCGCCGCTACCGGCCGGGAATTCGACGGTAGCCGCGGTTCACGAGGTCCGGCGGTCGGTGAGCCCGGGAGACCTGGATGATCGACGTCATGAGTGACGTCCGAACGTTGCCGGTGCCCGAGGGTCTCGACGGGATGCGGGTGGATGCGGGATTGGCGCGCCTGCTGGGGCTGTCCCGTACAGCGGCGGCTGGGCTGACCGAGGCCGGCGCAGTGCTGGTCGACGGCAGCCCAGCCGGCAAGTCCGACCGCCTGGCCGCCGGCAGTTGGCTGGAGGTGACCTTGCCCGACCCCCAGCGGACGGTCACAACACGGGTCGAGCCGGTGGTGGGACTGCGCATCCTGCACGACGACGCCGACCTGGTGGTGGTGGACAAGCCGGTCGGGGTGGCCGCGCACCCCAGCCCGGGTTGGGACGGTCCCACCGTGCTCGGCGGTCTCGCTGCGGCCGGGATCCAGGTGGCCACCTCGGGCGCGGCCGAGCGTCAGGGGGTGGTACACAGGTTGGACGTGGGTACCAGCGGTCTGATGGTGGTCGCCAGGTCGGAACGCGGCTACGCGGCGCTGAAACAGGCGTTCCGGGATCGCACCGTGGCCAAGCGTTACCGGGCGTTGGTGCAGGGCCATCCGGATCCCACTCGAGGCACCATCGACGCCCCGATCGACCGGCACCCCAGGCACGACTGGCGCTTCGCGGTGGTGGCTGGTGGCAAGCCGTCAGTGACGCACTACCAGGTGATCGAGGCGTTCCCGGCCGCGTCGCTGTGTGATGTGACCTTGGAGACCGGCCGTACCCACCAGATTCGGGTGCACTTCGCCGCACTGCGGCACCCGATCTGCGGTGACCTTACCTACGGCGCAGACCCCGCGCTGGCGCAGCGGCTCGGGTTGGGCAGGCAGTGGTTGCACGCCGCGCGGTTGGGCTTCGCCCATCCCGCTGATGATCGCTGGGTGGAATTCACCAGCCCGGACCCGGACGACCTGCGCGGCGCGCTGGACGTGCTGGCCGCACAGGCGTAACCATGCCGCCGCGGGCCCGCTGGGCGGTGCTGGCCGTCCTGTTGGTGGTGTTCGGCGTGACGGTCGTGGTAGCCGGGAAACGCGGTGAGCCGATGGTGGCAGGCCCGCTGCCCACGGGGGTGCAGCGGCTCGGGCCCGAGGCCGGCGAGCCGGTGGCGGACTACCTGCGGCGGGCCGATGCGTCACTGCCGCGCGGGGACTCCGGGCCGGTGTGGGCGCTGGTGCAGCTGGAGGGCTACCTGGCGGTGAGACCCGCTGCTGAGCTGATGAGGGGCGTTCCGCTCGCACGGGTGATACTTCGCGTTCCGCTGCCGCGGGTGCAGACCGCCTTGGTCACCCGTGATCTGCCAGAGCAGCGGCCGGGTGCGGGACTCACCGGGGCGCTGCTTGCCCGGTCGATGAAATCCGCAGCCCAGGACCGCCTCGCCGCCGCGTTCCGGCAAGTGCCGGGCAGTCGGCGCGCGGCGGTTGCCGCCGCCGAGGCCGCACAGTTGCGTAGCGGTTGCGGGTGTGTGCTGGCATTCCTGGTACTCGGCGATGGCACGACGCTGCGGGCCGTGGCCGGACACCCGGGCGTGCGCGCAGTGCACGCCGCATCCCCGGATACCGGAATCCGGGACATCGCGATCGTCCCACTGTTGCCCGAGCAGATCGACGTGGCGGGACCAGTGCCCGACGACGGACCGGTGCCTGCCTAGCAACCAAGGATCGCTAGTTCCGTCCCAGACCCCACGACACCGCGATTATCGAACGAATGTTCTATAATAGCTTGCAGGGCTATTCCCGCTTCGGCGTGTCGGAGCGCCACTCGGCTGGGAGCTTGCCCCCTGTCGTGGCCATCGGCGACGACACACTCAGGATGTCAGGGCGCCAGGTTAGGGTGGGCGGCGTCTGCGACCGTACGCAGCCGGATGACTGCTCAGCGCGACAAGGAGGCTGATCTGCCGGTGCCCGGTGACTCGTTCGTCCACCTCCACACACACACCGAGTTCTCCATGCTCGACGGTGCGGCCCGGCTGGACGACCTGTTCACCGAATGCGTCCGGATGGGCATGCCCGCCCTGGCGATGACCGACCACGGCAATGTCTTCGGAGCCTATGAGTTCTGGAAGAAGGCCAACGCTCACGGGATCAAGCCGATCATCGGCATGGAGGGTTACCTGTCTCCCGGCTCGCGACACGAGCGCAAGCGGGTGGTGCTGGCCGCCGCGGCCGGCGGCGGCCAAGACACTGACAACCCGGGCGAGATGTACACCCACATGACGCTGCTCGCGGAGAACACCGAGGGCATGCACAACCTGTTCCGGCTGTCCAGCCTGGCCAGCCTGGAAGGGTACTACTACAAGCCACGGATGGACCGGGAACTGTTGGCGGCCTACGGCAAGGGAATCATCGCCACCACCGGCTGCCCATCCGGCGAGGTGCAGCGGCTGCTGCTGCAGGACAAGTTCGACGCCGCCTGCCAGGCCGCCGCCGATTACCGGGACATCTTCGGCCGGGAGAACTTCTTCTGCGAGCTGATGGATCACGGTATCGAAATCGAGCGTCGGGTCCGTGACGATCTGATCCGGCTCAAGAAGACCCTCGACCTACCCGGACTCGCCACTAACGACCTGCACTACACCTTCCCCGAAGACGCCAAGCCGCACGAAGTCCTGCTGTGCGTGCAGACCGGCAAGACCATGTCGGATCCCAAACGGTTCAAATTCGACGCCCAGGACTTCTACCTTAAGTCCCCGGCGGAGATGCGCGAGCTGTGGGACGGTGAGTTCCCGGAGGCCTGCGACAACACCCTGCGCGTGGCCGAACGGGTGCACGTGGAGTTCGCCGAGGGTCGAGATCTGATGCCCCGGTTCCCGGTTCCGGAGGGGGAGAGCGAGTCCAGCTGGCTGGTCAAGGAGGTCGAGCGAGGCCTGCAAAACCGATTCCCGAACGGCGTCCCGGACACCCACCGCAAGCAAGCCGAGTACGAACTCGGCGTGATTTGCCAGAAGGGCTACCCCGGCTACTTCCTGGTTACTGCGGACCTGGTACGCCACGCCAAGGCCAGCGGGATCCGGGTGGGTCCCGGTCGTGGGTCGGCGGCTGGTTGCCTGGTGGCTTACGCGATGGGAATCACTGATCTCGACCCGATCCGGCACAAGCTGATCTTCGAACGGTTCCTCAACCCGGAACGGCCCTCGGCACCCGATATCGACATGGACTTCGACGAGCGCCGGCGTGGCGACATGATCCGCTACGTCACGGAGAAGTACGGCGAAGACCGTATCGCGCAGATCATCACCTACTCGACGATCAAAGCGAAGGCGGCGATCAAAGACTCTGCGCGGGTGCTCTACGGTCAGCCGGGCTACTCGGTGGCCGACCGGATCACCAAGGCGATGCCGGCGCCGGTGATGGGCAAGGACATCCCGTTGAGCGGGATCTTCGATGCCGACCACAAACGTTACGCCGAGGCCACCGAGGTTCGAGCGCTGTACGAGACCGACCCCCAGGTCAAGGAGATCATCGACACCGCCCGCGGGCTCGAGGGTCTCAAGCGGCAGTGGGGCGTGCACGCGGCTGGCGTGATCATGTCCAGCGAGCCCTTGATGGACATCATTCCCATCCAGCGCAGGGACTCCGACGGCGCGATCATCACGCAGTTCGACATGGGCGCATGCGAAACGCTCGGGCTGCTCAAGATGGATTTCCTTGGCCTGCGCAACCTCACCGTCATCGACGACGCGCTGCGCAACATCGAGCTCAACGGCAAGCCACCGCTGGACCTGGACGCGCTGGAGCTGGACGACGCGAAAGCCTACGAGCTGCTGGCCCGGGGCGATACCCTCGGAGTGTTCCAACTCGACGGCGGGCCGATGCGCGACCTGCTCCGCCGTATGGTCCCCACTAGTTTCGAGGACATCTCCGCCGTGCTGGCGCTGTACCGGCCCGGCCCGATGGGTGCCAACGCGCACAACGACTACGCCGATCGGAAAAACGGCCGCCAAGAAGTCCGGCCCATCCATCCCGAGCTGGCCGAGCCGCTGGCGGACATCCTGGACGAGACCTTCGGGCTGATCGTCTACCAGGAGCAGGTCATGGCGATCGCGCAGCGAGTGGCCGGTTACTCGCTGGGCAAAGCCGACTTGTTGCGCAGGGCAATGGGCAAGAAGAAGAAAGAGATTCTCGACAAGGAGTACAAGACCTTCTCCGGTGGGATGCGCGACGCCGGTTACTCGGCTGCCGCGATCAAGACACTGTGGGACATCCTGCTCCCGTTCTCCGACTACGCGTTCAACCGAGCACACACCGCCGGATACGGGCTGGTCTCCTATTGGACCGCCTACTTGAAGGCAAACTGTCCTTCGGAATACATGGCGGCACTACTGACCAGCGTGGGTGACGACAAAGACAAGGCCGCCGTCTACCTGGCCGAGTGCCGCAAGATGGGTATCACGGTGCTGCCGCCGGACGTGAACTCCTCCGAACGCGACTTTACCGCGGTTGGCGACGACATCCGCTTCGGGCTTGGCGCCATCCGCAACGTGGGTGGCAACGTCGTCGATGCGATCACCCGCGCTCGCATCGAAAAGGGACGCTACAGCGACTTCTCCGATTTCCTTCGTAAGGTCGATGCGGTGGCCTGCAACCGCAAGGTTGTCGAGTCACTGATCAAAGCCGGGGCGTTCGACTCTATGGGCCACCCCCGCAAGGGCCTGTACCTGGTGCATGGTGAGGCAATCGACGTCGTCATGGACTCCAAGCGAGCCGAGGCGATCGGGCAGTTCGACCTGTTCGGCGGTCACGCCGGCGCCGACGCTGGACCGGGCCTGTTCGACGTGCCAGTACTTGCCGACCAATGGGACACCAAGCACCAGCTCGCCCTGGAGCGGGAAATGCTGGGTCTCTACGTTTCCGGACACCCGTTGCACGGCGTCGAGCGCATCCTGGCCCGCCAGTCCGACACCCCGATCGCCTCGATCTTGGACGGCACAGTCAACGACGGCGCTCAAGTGATCGTCGGTGGCATCCTCGCCAGCGTGACCCGGCGGGTCAACCGTAACGGCGAACCGTGGGCGGCCGCTCAGCTGGAGGATCTTGCCGCCGGCATCGAGGTGCTGTTCTTTCCCAAGATCTATTCAGTCGTCGGTGTCAACGTCGCCGAGGACGGCGTTGTGCTGGTCAAGGCCCGGGTGACCAAACGAGATGACCGGATCTCGCTGATCGCCAACGACCTGGTGGTGCCCGAACTCGCTCAGGCCGGCAACCCAGCCGTGCCAGGGCAGGCCGGTACCGGACAGATCGGGCCGGTGACGGTAAGCATGCTCGCGTCGCGCTGCACTCCTGAGCGGGTAGCCCAACTCAAGGACGTGCTGGCCCGCCACCCGGGCACTCAGGAGGTGCGGCTGAGCCTGGTCAACGGCAGCCGTAGGCACCTGCTGAGGCTTGACGACAGCCTGCGGGTGATGCCGAGCAGCGCACTGATGGGCGACCTCAAGGCTTTGCTCGGCCCAAGCTGCCTTAGCTGACGGATCCCGCTGCAAGCTGGCGTGTGAAATCACCGCTGGCACCTGTGATTCTTTCACATCGAAAGCCTGACGAACGCCACTTGCCGCACCCCGGCCTGGCCACGACTATTGCTGCATAGCGTTGATCGGTCGGCAAGGGGGATCCAATGGACAACGGTTACGAGGTGTACTGCATCGCGGATCCGTTGTTCTACGACTCCATGTCCGGATCCAACAGGATAGAGCGCTTTGATGCCGCGCTTCGCCCGGTGCCCGATGGCTGGGAACGGCGGAACCTCGACAATTGGGTAGTCATGAATCCCCTCGGTACCTCGGTGCCCCAGCAGGGTTGGAAAGTTCACGCGTCAGCGTGCCTCGACAACGCTGAACGTATTCTGGAGGCCGTGTGGGCCTACTGCGTACCGCGTGGAATCACGTTCAAGTTCCTGGCTTCTCGCAATGTTGTCCACCTGCACAACGCAAAATATGCACCTCGGGGCTCCAGCGGCAAGTTCGTCACGATCTACCCGAGCAACGTCGATTCGCTCGGCACGATCCTGCGCGATTTGGGGGAGCGGTTGGCCGGCGAGCCAGGCCCCTACATTCTCAGTGATCTGCGCTGGAACGAAGGCCCACTGTATGTGCGCTACGGCGGCTTTGCGCTGCGGCACTGCCTGTCGGCGCGGGGGGACCGGGTCCCGGCCATCGAGGATCCCACCGGCGTTCTGGTGCCGGACCGCAGGGATGCGGTGTTCTCGCCCCCGCCTTGGGTGACGCTGCCGGACCTGCTGGTTCCTCAGCTGGCGGCACGCAATGCCACCACTGTCGCGGAGCTGCCGTACCGCATCGTGCAGGTTATGCACTTCTCCAACGGCGGCGGGCTCTACGAGGCGATCGACCAGCGGACCGGCGCTCGGGTGGTACTCAAGGAAGCCCGGCCGCATGCCGGCCTCGCCGCCGACGGCGCTGACGCTGTGCAACGGCTGACGCGTGAACGGGACATTCTCGAACTCCTGGCAGGTATCGAGGGGGTGCCTGTCGTCCACGACTACTTCGCGCTGGGCGAGCACCACTTCCTAGCCCTGGAGTTCGTCGACGGAACACCGCTGAACAAGGTTTTCGCACGCCGCTATCCGATGCACGACATCGCGGCTGGGCCGGCCGACTTCGCTGCCTACACCGAATGGGCGTTGCGGACGTGTGCCCAGCTCGAAGGCATCATTACGGCCATCCACGGCCGTGGGATCATCCACGGCGATCTGCACCTGTTCAACGTCATCGTCCGGGACGACGGCCGGATCACGCTGATCGACTTTGAGGTCGCGACGAAGGTCGATGAAGCGCGCCGCCCCACCCTGGGCAGCCCCGCCTTCGCAGCCCCGACCGACCGGACTGGGTTCGACATCGACAGGTACTCGTTGGCCTGCCTGAGACTGGCGCTGTTCCTCCCGCTGACCGCCCTGATCCGCCTTGATGCCGGGAAGCCGGAAGAGTTTATCGAGGTCATCGCCGAGCATTTCCCGGTACCTCCTGCCTTCCTGTCCGAGGCAGTGCGGACGATCACCAGAGCCGGCGATCCTGATCGGGATGCAGCGCGGCGGCGCGCCCGAGTGCTCCCGCCGCTACCGGACGGGACAACCGGCTGGGAAACCGCCCGGGACTCGATCGTCGCGGGAATCTTGGGCAGTGCTACTCCGAAGCGCACGGATCGGCTGTTTCCCGGTGATATCGCCCAGTTCAGCACCGGTGGTCTCAACATCGCGCACGGTGCCGCCGGTGTGCTCTACGCGCTGACGTCCACCAGGGCCGCCCGGTACCCCGCGGGAGAACATTGGCTGCTCGAACGCGCTGCTGCGGCGGTACGCGGTACCCGGTTGGGTTTCTACGACGGCTTGCACGGCGTAGCGCATGTGCTAGCTGAACTGGGATATCGCCAAGCCGCGCTCGACCTGCTGGATTTCTGCCTCACCGAGCAGTGGGACCAGCTCGGCACGGATCTGTCTGGTGGCCTCGCCGGCATTGCGCTCAACCTGGCCCACTTCGCGGGCTTGGCGGGCGAACCTACGCTGTTCGAGCATGCGGTGCGCGCGGCCGAAATGGTCGCCGACCGGCTCGGGACCGCCGACGGCGTCAGCACGATCAGCGGCGGGGATCACCACTACGCCGGCTTGATGCATGGCTCGTCGGGTCCGGCGCTGATGTTCCTGCGGCTTTACGAGCACACCGGTGACCGCGGATTTCTCGAACTGTCCGCGACCGCGTTGCGCCAGGACCTGCGTCGGTGCGTGCTGCGCGACGACGGCTCGATGATGGTCAACGAGGGCTGGCGGGCGATGCCCTACCTGGCCCGCGGCAGCGCAGGCATCGGCATTGTCCTCGACGAGTACCTCATGCACCGGGACGATGACGAACTCGCCACCGCCGCGACTGCCATCCGCCGCGCCGCACGGGCCCGGTTCTACATCCAGCCGGGGCTGTTCAACGGCCGGGCCGGAATGATCCTCTACCTCAGCCGGGCATATCCCCCTGGGCATGCGGTCTGGAACCAGGAGGTCGCCGCCCAGATCCGTTGCCTTGGCTGGCACCGCATCGACTACCAGGGTCACCTCGCGTTTCCAGGTGAGCAGCTGCTTCGGCTGTCGATGGACCTGGCCAGCGGCGCTGCCGGCGTCCTGCTCGCGCTGGGTGCGGCGGTACACGAACACCCAGTCGGTCTCCCGTTCCTCAGCGAAACCAGGCAGCAACCGCCGCACGTCGCCCCCGTGCCGGCATTGCTCACGGGGGGGAACGGACTTGTGTCCACATCGACGTACGGAGGGAGGTGAACAGAATGTCGATTCTCGACCTGCAGGCTCTGGAGTTGAACGGTCGTCGCGACGACTGCCACGACAAGCACGACGACTGCGACGGTAGTGGCCTCAGCCTGCTGCTCTGCGGCTGACGAGTTCCAGCTGGGTGGTCCGGGGC
>JBOHFX010000153.1:0-88562 GCA_050699875.1 Pseudonocardiaceae bacterium | reverse complement strand
GGCCCGGCACACTGGGGGTGCCGGGCCCCCGGCCACCCGTAGGGTCAATGGGCATGGGGCTCACCGTGGTCGGCATCGGTGGTTCGATGCGCCCGGACTCGCAGTCCGAGCGAGCTCTGAGCGTGGTCCTCCAGGGGGCCCGGGTCGCCGGGGCCGAGACCGTCGCGATCACCGGTATGGACCTGGTCCTGCCGTTCTACGACCCGGCGGTGCTCGAGCGTGACGGGGTGGCGCACCGGCTGGTGCACGCGTTGCGGGAAGCAGACGGCGTGGTGCTGGTCTCACCGGGCTATCACGGCACCGTCTCCGGGCTGGTGAAAAACGCGCTGGACTACGTCGAGGATCTGCGCGACGATCCGCGGCCATATCTGGACGGGCGGGCGGTGGGCTGTGTCGCCATGGCGCGGGGTTGGCAGGCGACCGTGACCACCCTGACCGCGCTGCGCTCGATCGTGCACGCGCTGCGTGGCTGGCCCACACCACTGGGCGCGGCGCTGAACTCCACCGAAGTGACCTTCGACGCCCACGGCGTCCCGTCCGACCCTGCGGTGGATCGCACACTGCGCACGATCGGTCAGCAGGTGGTGCAGTTCGCCCTGACTAGGCAAGGCTGACCTGGGTCGGTTCGCTGGCGCTGAGCCTCTCGGGATGCAGTGCGGCCCGGACGCGCAGGACGCCTCCTTCCAACCGGCCGCGGGGACGCAGCCCGGCCCGCCGCAACACCCGGGTCAGCCCGCTGTTGCCCGCCAGTGACACCGCGATGAGCTCGGTGAACCCGTCGGTTCGAGCCAGTTCCACCAGTCTGCGGGCCAGCGCCGTGCCGACCCCACGGCCCTGCCAGGAGTCCTCCACCAGCAGCGCGACCTCGGCGCCGCCGGTGCCGGTGCCGGTGCCGATGAGATTCGCCAATCCAACCGCGACACCGCCATCGGTGGTCACCGCGAGCACGCTGGTGGAGCCGTCGGCGCCGATCAGCTGCTGCAGCACCGACGCCGGCAACACCGGTCTGGTGGACAGCGAACGCAGCGACCGGGTCTGCGGTGAGCAACGCGCGTGCAGTGCGGCGACCAGAGGCGCGTCCGCGGCCGTCGCGGCGCGCAGCATCACCTCGGCGCCGTCGGTCAGCTGGACGTTGGTCCGTGGCGGCGGGAGCCGGCGCCCTTCGGAGGTCCCGGCGAGTTCGAGTAACGCTGCGGCTCGGGAGATTTCGGTGGCGGTGAACGGCCAGCCGCGGCGCAGCCGCACCCGCATCGATCCGGTGCCAACCTCGGCGTGGTGCGCGGACGGCGGCGCACCGTCCCCAGCCAGCTCGGCGCGCAGCAGGGCGGCCACTGCCCGCGCGGCGCTACCTGGGTCGACGGCAACGCAGTGGGCGAGGGCCAGCGCGGTGTTCACCGGATCGGCCAACGCCTGGGCGTCGGCCTGCACGACCACCGAGATGCGGAAACCGGCGATCTCGATGGCTTCCACCAACGCCGGCAGCGGAACCTGCGGGGGCACCTTGACCAGCAACTCGTCTGTCACGGCACCGTCTTGGGCTGGTTCACCGATCACGTGCAGTGATACGATATTAGCCCCGCAGCCACCGATGGTTGCGGCGAGCGCGCCCAGCCGGCCGGGCTGATCGGCCACGTCGACGTGCAGCCGCCACAGGGTCACGGTGACCACCTCCGGTGCCAGCTTCCGCCGTCGCGGTTACCGCTGGGTTGACCGACGGTAAAGTTCACCCATCCGCCGGCTGAGCCGGCAGTCAACTTCCGTCGGCTGAGCCGGCAGTCAAACGCCCCCCGCCAATGTCTCGCGGACGAACGCCACCTCGGCGGCGTGCAACCGCAACATCTCGGCCACCACCAGCGATCCGTGCCCGGAGTCATAGCGGTAGACCCGGTACGGCTTTCCCAACTCGGCCAGCCGGGCGAGGTAGTTGTCGATCTGGCGGATCGGGCACCGTGGATCGTTCTCCCCGGCCAGGACCAGCACCGGAGCGCGGACGTCGGCCGCGTAGCTGATCGGGGATGATCTCTGGAACAGCTCGGGCAGCTCATCGGGCGAGCCGCCGAACAGCGCGCGGTCAAACGCCCGCAGCGGCTCCATCTCGTCGGCATAGGCGGTCAGGTAGTCGGCCACCGGGACCCCGGCGACTCCGGCCGCCCAACGCTGGGGTTGGGTCCCGAGAGCGAGCAGCGCGAGGTAGCCGCCCCATGACCAACCGTCCACGACGCAGGCGGCCGGATCGGCGAACCCGGAGGACACCGCCCAGTCGTGCACGGCCGCGACGTCCTCCAATTCGGTCAGTCCGGGCCGGCCCTCGATCGCGTCCCGCCAGGCGGACCCGTAGCCGGTGGATCCGCGGTAGTTGACGTGCACGACGGCGAAGCCGGCGTCCAGCCAGAGCGCTCGACTCGCGGAAAAGCGGTCCTCGTCGGCTGCATGCGGTCCGCCGTGCAATAGGAAAACGGCGGGCAGCGGGCTCTCGGATGCACGGCCCGGCCTGGCCACCAGAGCGTGTACCTCTCCCGACGGGGTTGGCACGAAATGATCAACCAGAGGTTGCGAGTCGGGCGCCGGGTCGCCCTGGGGTCGCAGCAGCGTACGGTCGGTGCCGTCCGGGTGCAGCGCCCGGATGGTGGGCGGCTGGGCGGCGCAGGACCACGCGTACTCGACGGTGCCATCCGGCCGTGCCCCCGCACCGCCGATCGTGCCGGGTGGGATGTCGAGCGCGGTGAGCTCGCCGGTGGCCAGGTGGTAACGGTGCAGCGTGGATCGCGCCGCGTGCTGATGCACGACGAGCAGCGCGTCGCCGTCGGGATACCAGTCAGCGACTACCTCACCGGGGAGTTCCAGCGGGATCTCGATCTCCCTGTTGGCTGCGACGTCCCAGATCAGCAACTCCTGGCGGCCGCGCCGCTCGTGGGTGACCAGCAGTCTGGTGTCGCCCTCGAGCGGGGCGAAGCCGAGCACAGCCAAGCCCTTCCCAGGGCCGTCCCACAGCTGCGCGACCGGAGAAACCGCGGTGTCCGCACTGACGTCGAGTACGCGGATCGCCGGGTGCCGGGCGTCACCGTGCTCGGAATGGGTGATCGCGAGCAGTCGCTCGTCCCGGGACAACGCTCCCACCCCGGCGTCATGCTCGCTGCGGTAGACGACCTGAGCGGTACCGTCCCGGGATATCCACACTGTGGTGCCCTCGTCGGTGGAGGCACCGACGGCCGCCGTGCGCCGGCCGAGGTCCAGCCCTGCCGGGTAGCCGGGCGGGGTGCCCGGCACGGCCGGCTTTGGCCCAGCGTCAACGGGCTTTCCGGCGAAGGGCTCCGTCACCCAGCTGCCGAACTCGTCGCCGTCGGTGTCGGCGAACCACCACACCTGCTCGCCATCGGGTGTCACCGTGGCGGCGTAGGTGCCGTGCGGGCGGTCGGTGACCTGGCGATGCGTCCCGGTGGCGCGGTCCCAGGCGTAGGCCTCCCAGGTACCTGACGCGTTGGAGGTGTAAAGGCAGCGGTCTGGGGCGTCCCGGGCCCACTGCGGAAGGCTGACCCGGGGTGCGGTGAATCGGGCCCGCCAGCGCGCCTCCGCGTCCGGGTCGTCGAACAGGGTGTCAGGGACGGTTGCGGACGGCGGTGCTGCGCTCACACTCCGATAGTGCCGTACGGAACGTGGTCAGCGGGCGAGGCGACGCGCGGTGTCCTTCAGGACCTCGGTGAGGACCCGTTGGGCTGATGAGCCCATGCTGAGCAGCACCACCTGCAGCTGGCGAGCAGTGTCCGGGTCGATCTTGCCGATCATCTGCGCCGACTTGCTGGTCACGAACAGCAGTACGCGTCGAAGGTCATCCGGGTCGGGGGCGCGCTGCACCAGTCCGGCCCGGGCGAGCCGGTTGACCATCGCACAGGTTGCCGGTGGTCTGGTGCCCAACGCCTCCGACAGCGAGAGCAGCGTCATCGGAGCCTTCGCGGCGATGAAGTGCAGCGCGATCAGCTGGGACAGGGTCAACTCACTACCCGCCCAGGCCGCTGGGCGAGTCGACACCATCTTCCGCAGGTAACTGGCAAGCCAACGGGCGTCCTCCGGTGTCACCATGGAATATGCGACCCCGAGTAAGGCGTGCGGTGCTGCATGTCAGTGACCTCCATTGCTCACCTGCCGTTCATGGAACCAACGAAAGCGGTCTGACGCAAGAACCCGCTGGTGGTACCCACTCTGGGACGTGCCCAGTAACCGCCTGACAGTGCCATTTGTCGTCAGATACCCAGATCGGATAGGTGCCTTCGCGCGGGCGAGAAGAACGCGACGAGCAGCCGTGGCGCTGGCCCACAGCCCGGGTCAGTGTTCGGTGGGTTGTCGGAGCGGGGGCAGGACCTCGGTGCCCAGGCGGGTGATGTTCTCCAGGGTGCGGGTCCGGTCGCCGGCGCCTTCGACCAAGAGGATGAAGTGGTCGATGCCCGTTCGGCCTGCAGTGGTGGCCAGCGTGTCGCGGCAGTGTTCGGGGGTGCCGACCGGGTGTAGCCGGCACAGCAGTTCGGTGTACTCGTCGGCGTCACGTGGGCGGTGCGGCCCACCGTCGGCGCGTCGGTAGCCGGCCAGCCCGGGGCTGAGCCAGCGAGGAAGGCGATCCTGCATGGTGTTCACCGCCTCACGCTGGGTGTCAGCGACGTAGCCGAGTGCAGCACTGATGTGCCCCACCGGGCGGGTGGACACGCGCTTGTAGTGGCCGATGAACGCAGCCTTCTCAGTGTCGTCGGCGTGCATGCCGAGCAGCAGCGGCAGACCGCGGCACGCTGCGAGCTCCACGGTGCCGGTGGTGGTGGCCGCCAGGATGACCTGGGGGCGCGGCTGGGTGCGCGGTCGGGGCACGATGTCGACGTCGGGGAAGCGGAATTGCGGCCCCTGTCCGGCCAGGCGGGGTCGGGTCAGCGACGCGAGCAGCAGGTCGAGGGACTCGGGGAAGCCGTGCTGGTAGCGGTGCAAACCGGTGCCGAAGACCTCGAGGTCGATCCACGGGCCGCCCCGGCCGACACCGAGGCGGAAGCGCCCGCCGGAGAGCTGGTCAAGCAGGGCGGCTTGTTCGGCGAGTGCCACCGGGTGCTGAGTGGTCAGCACGCTGACCGCGGTGCCGACCGCGACCCTGCGGGTCGCGCCGAGCAGGTAGCCGGCCAGGGTGACCGCTGAGGGGCAGATCCCGTAGGACATGAAATGGTGCTCGGCGACCCACACGTCGTCGAAGCCCGCACCCTCGGCGGCCACCGCAGCCGCGACCGTGGATTCCAGCACGGTGGTGTGGTCCTGGCCGGGGAACTGGGCCGCGAGCAGGAACACCCCGAAGCGCATTGAGCTGGTCAGCAGTCCCGCAGCTCGGGACTCTGGTTGAGCAACTGACCCCGTGCGGAGACGAACGCGCGGTAGCGGGCACCGCCGGTGGCGTTGGGCCGGAACGCGGCGACGCGGTGGCAGTTCTGGAAGGCCAGCTTCACCCCGAAGTGGCGCTCAAGGCCGCCGCGGATGGCGTCGGAGGCCAGCGCCCGCAGCAACTGCCCGCGCTCAGCCTCGCCGGGCGGGGGGATCTCGTGGTCGGCGAACTCGGTGGTGTCCCCGGCGAGTTCGAGGTCGGTCACCACGCCGCTGATGACGGCCCAGGCGTAGGGCAGCGACAGCCGCACGCAGTCGATAAACTCGGCGCCGTCGACCTCACCGTGTTGGGCGCGCTCGAGCAGGGCGGTGGGAACGTCGAGGGACATGGCTTCCTCCCGGGTGGTGTGCGGTCAGGGCATGGTCGTTGGAGTCACCGGCAGCCGGCCCGACTGCGCGAGCGCGCCGGGGCCGTGCGCGAAATCTGGGTCGACCTGATCGGCCAGGTCGCACCCAGTGCGGTCGTTGGCCCAGGCCGCGGCGTTGCGCAGGTGGAACTCGACGGCCTGGTGCTGGTAGGTAACCCAGTCCTTGATGGTGCCGTCCACGACGTCGAGCATCGCGTCCAGCGTGGCCACGTTGGCCGGCTCCAGCGTGCTGATGGGGCGGGCCTCACCGCGCTCGGTGGCGCGGACGTGCGCGGAGCGGCTCACCCAGCCCACCAGGTCGGCGCCGATCTGCGCGCGCAGGAACGCGGCGTCGTCATCGTCGGAGACCTTGTTGCCCACCACCGCGATTCGCACCCCGAAGTCGCGGGCGTAGCCGCGGTACTGGCGGTACACTCCGACGCTGCGCAAGGTGGGTTCGCAGACGAGGAACATCACATCGAAGCGGGTGAACAGCCCGGAGGCGAAGGAGTCCGCGCCTGCGGTCATGTCCACCACCACGTACTCCCCGCCCTCATCGACGAGATGGTTGAGGATCAGCTCCACTGCGCCGACCTTGGAGTGGTAGCAGGCCACCCCGAGATCGCCCTCGGCGAACGGGCCTGCCACGGCCAGCCGCGCACCGGCGATCTCCCGCACGCACGCCTCGTAGATCGGGTTGCGCGCCACGATGCGCAGCAGCCGGGAACCCGCGCCCGGCGGGGTGGTCTTGACCATCACGTCGGCCGAGGCGATCCGCGGGTTGACTCCGCGCAAGAAGTCCTTGATCAGCGGCAGGTGCGCCGACAGGGTCGGCAAGGCGGCCGCGTCGGCCTCGGTCGCGCCCAGCGCGACGGCCAGGTGCTGGTTGATGTCGGCGTCCAGCGCCAATACCGGCCGGCCGGTGGCCACCAGGTGCCGGACGAGCAACGCGGTCAGCGTGGTCTTGCCGCTGCCGCCCTTGCCAACCAGGGCGATCTTCAAAGGCGTACTCCGATGCGAGTTGGGGGGCCGAAGGCGCGGCTAAGGATAACGGTTGTCAGTATCGACAGGGTCCGCCGTGGGTGACGCCCACCGAACGAGTGCGCGGATCCGCCGTTCGCTCGTCGGGAGCGGTGAACTCGGAGTAACCGGTCAGGTCCGCGCGGTAGCCCGTCCGGCAGCCCCCGCCAGCGCGCCGACCCGCAGGCCGTTGTCACCGCTAGCGTGGTGAGATGGTGTTCGCAGTCGAACGGATCGTTCCCATCCTCCGCATCTTCGACGTGGCGAAGGCACGCGAGTTCTACGTGGACTACCTCGGGTGCACGGTCGACTGGGAACACCGTTTCGATGATCTCGCGCCGTTGTACATGCAGGTGTCGCGAGGGTCGCTGGTGTTGCACCTGTCCGAACACCATGGTGACGGCACTCCTGGTGCCGTGGTGTACATCAGTGCGACCGGTGTCCGCGAACTCCACACCGAGCTAGGCGCCAAGGGGTATCGCTACCTCAACCCGGGCATCGGACCGAGCCCAGGCAACGACGAGGACGGCACGTGCGTGAACCTTTTGGACCCGTTCGGCAACACCTTGCGGATCGACGAACGAACACAAGGGTGAGCGAGGTACGTTTGCCTGCATGAGCGGGCCCGCGGCGATGGGTGACTCGGTGACCGTTCACGTCGCCGCGCCACCGGCACGTGTGTGGGAGCTGGTCAGCGACATCACCAATATCGGCCGGTTCAGCCCCGAGACCTTCGAAGCTGAATGGTTGGACGGCGCGACCGGCCCGGCGGTGGGCACCCGCTTTCGTGGCCATGTGCGCCGCAACGGGCGAGGGCCGGTGTACTGGACGATATGCACCATCATTGTTTGCGAACGTGGCCGGGAATTCGCGTTCGCCGTAGGCGGGCGCCGCATCGGTCACGTCAACACGTGGCGATACCAGTTCGAGCCGAGCGGCGACGGCACCGTTGTCACGGAGTCTTTCCAGCTTCCTCACAGGCTCGGGGCGCGCCTGTACTGGAAGTTCGCGGGTCGGGCGCGCCGCCGGTTCAACGTCAATGCAATGCGCGAGACCCTCGAGCGAGTCAAGGCCGTTGCCGAGGCCCCCGGCTCCGAGTCCTTCCGATCCCTCGGGTAGATCTGATTCTGCGATCAAACTTGCTGTTGCCGAGTTCGACATCGTTCTCGGCGGCCCAGGTTCGACACCCTCGACGGCGATCCGGCTGCGTCGCGCCTAGCATGGCCTTTCGACAACCTCAGCTCAGGTGGAGAGCCGTTGCCCGAAGGCGACACGGTGTACTTGGCCGCCAAGCGGATGACCGCGGCGCTGGCTGGTAAGCGCCTCACCCGTGGGGAACTGCGCCATCCCCGGCTGGTCCAGCATGATCTCTCGGGGCTTACCGTGCTGGGTGTACACAGCGTCGGGAAGCACCTTCTGACCCGTTTCGATAATGGACGGAGCCTGCATACACATTTCCGGATGGACGGCTCCTGGCACCTTTACCGACCCGGACAGCGTTGGCGACGGCCAGGTCACCAAGCCCGCGCAGTGTTGACCACGCAGGACCGAGTCGCGGTGGGTTTCTGCCTGCACGATATGGCGTTGGTGGCCACCCGGGACGAACATCGGCTGGTGGGACATCTGGGACCCGACTTGCTCAAACCCGACTGGGACGGCAACGACGCTGCGGTCGCGGCGCAGCGGCTACGCGAAAATCCCGACGCTGAACTCGGCTTCGCCCTGCTCGATCAGCGGCTCATGGCCGGCGTCGGGAACATGTACAAGACGGAGATGTGCTTCCTGTTGGGGGTCTCGCCCTGGACCCCCGTTCGCGACGTCGATCCCGACACCGTGGTGGCCTTGGCTCGGCGCCTTCTCTTGGTCAACGCCGACCGTCCCGAGCAGTCCACCACGGGGGAACTGGCCCGTGGCAAACAGCACTGGGTGTACGAGCGGGGTGGGCGGCCCTGCCGGCGCTGCGACCAGCGCGTGATCCGTGCTGTACAGGGCGACGACGTCGAGGCCAGGAACACCTACTACTGTCCGCGCTGCCAGCCAGGGCCCCATCCGCCTCGGTAAGGCTGCTGTCACCGCGTTGGACCGTTACCCGTTGCGCTGAGTCAGTCACTGTCGGCCCAGTCCGGCGTTTACGTAGAGGTGAGGTGGGGTAACTGGTTGCGATGACGCTATCCAGGACGCAAGTCCCTCAGCCGCCGGCCGGACGGCCCCCCGCCCTTACCGTCCGGCCGGACACCGCCCGGCCGGACGGAGACCCCCCATCCCTCCGGCCGGGCACCCTCCCCGGGTAATGCGTCGCTAGTTCGGTCGGCATCCAGTAGCACGTCTACCAGGAGCAAACCCAACCACTGCGACCCCTTTGACCCGCGGCCGCCTTATGTGCGCGGTCACGAGCACGTTTCTTGGGTACGCGCCGAGTGACGCGCGTTGTGCCGTGATCAACGCATTCAGGTTTGATCGGTTACGGCTGGATCCCTGATCGGGGACACTGACCGAGGAAAACCTGCCAGTCGGTCTCATGAACAGTCTCATGAACAGTCTTTCGGTCCCCTCGGGCTTCCATGCACTCGGCGTGGCGGCGGTTAAAACCGAAGCAACTACACGATTGGGCCTTATGCTGCTCGGTCGTAGGGAGGGTTCAGCCCTTACCTGTTCGACTTGACGTGATCGAGCGTGCCGGTGGGACACGAGGAAAGGAGGAGCCGATGCCCACGACGGTGGCGAGCGAGGCCGGCCCGCGGAGCTATGAACATTTCCCCGTGGTCTACTCGAATGAGGGTGAAGACGTCGGGGGCCGTGGCGAGCTGGGTTAGAAGGTTAGGGCTTCAGCCGTAGATCGCGATCATGTGGGCGAAATTGAAAGGTGCCGCGTGAACGACTTGTGGTCTGACGACTTTGAGGTGCTGCACTGGGTGGTCGAGCGGTTCGAGCGAAATGGACCCAGTATTGAGGTGGGTGAGGTGCTGCGGGTCTACCCCGAGGACCAGTACGACAGCCTGCGGAACTCGTTGCGCCGCTTGAGCACCCACAGCTACCGCGTCGGGGTGAATGGCGCCGGGCGAGAAAGGCCGCCGGTGAGCACAAATGTCACCGAGCGCGCGCTGAGCGTCGTCGGTTCGTGGCCGGACAACGCCGAGGTGCTCGCGGACCGGATGCTGGTGGCGCTCGTCGAGGGCGCCGTGAACGAGCCAGATCCGGAGAAGCGGTTCAAGCTCAGGGCAGGACTCGACGGCGTCGGTGGTATGACCCGAGACGTGCTTGTCGATGTTGTCGCCGCTGCGATGGCCAAGTCAAGCGGCGACTTGACCGGCGACGCCTGGACCTGGACGCGCCCCCGCGACACGATCGCCCACGATATCGCCTAGCTGCGACGTCCGCGCCAATCGGTGCGGCTGGAACCGTCCAGTTCAAGGACGGCACCACCAACATCGGCGACCCGGTGTCGGTGACGGCCGGCCTTGCCGTGGGCGGCTTCGTCTCCCTGCCCCTGGGTCCGCACTCGCTGACTGCGGTGTTCACCCCGACCAACCCGGCGGCCTTCCAGCCGTCCACGTCGAACGCTGTGCAATTCACGTTCTCAGACCGAGGCAGGTGATCGGGACGCTGACCAGTTGGGCGCCGGCCAGCTCCCCGGTGAGCTCGGGCTCCGGCGTCCCGAACTGATGCAAGACGTAGGTCCGGTTGGTGGCGTTCTCCACGGCGCCGTGCTCGCCCGGACCCGCGGTCACCCGTCGCGCTATCGCATTTCCTTCATAGGCGCCCAGAAGATCGTTTGTAGTGGCAGGTCCGGATCTGTGGGCCGTTAGTCCTTGAGGACATGATTGCAGGTCGCCACACTGGCCGCCGTGAATCCCTACAACCGGCGTGAGGTGGTCTTCTGCGTATACGACGACGTGGTACTACTCGATCTCGCTGGGCCACTGCAGGTCTTGCACGGAGCAGGCGCGTACCACATCCGGTTGGCGTCGCCGAACGGGCAACCGGTGCACACCGACACCGGTGTGCCAGTTGGCGTTGAGCTCGCGCTGCCTGACGTCCGAGCTCCGGTGGACACCCTCATCGTCCCTGGACCCGCCCCGCCCATTCCCGACCGGTTTCCATCGGAGCTGATCATCGAGGTGCGTCGCATCGGCAGCCTTGCCCGCCGGGCAGCATCGGTGTGCAGCGGCGCGTTCCTGCTGGCAGAGGCCGGGCTGCTCACCAACCGCAGGGCCACCACCCACTGGTTCGTCTGCGCCGAGTTGGCCATGCGGTACCCCGACGTGTCGGTGGAGCCGGACGCCCTGTTTGTCCGGGACGGTCCGGTGGTCACCTCGGCGGGGGTCACTGCCGGCATCGACATGGCGCTCGCCCTCGTCGAGGAGGACCACGGCCCGGATCTGGCCCGGACGATTGCGCGGCACCTGGTGGTGTTCCTGCAGCGCCCCGGCGGCCAATCCCAGTTCAGCGTCTGGAACACCGGCCGGACCCCCCGGCACGCCCCGCTGCGCGCGGTGCTCGATGCGGTCGCCGCCGAGCCGGCGGGCAACCACAGCCTGCCTGCGATGGCCGCCCGCGCCATGGTCAGCGAACGGCACCTGACCCGGCTGTTCCAACGCGAGCTCGGTCACACTCCCGGGCAGTACGTCACGCGGGTCCGGTTGGAAGCGGCGCAGACGCTGCTCGAATCCGGCGACGCCGAGATGGACGCCGTGGCCCGGATGTCCGGCTTCGGCTCGGACGAGACGATGCGCCGCTGCTTCCTGCAGGTCTTCGGTATCACCCCGGGCGCGTACCGCCAGCGGTTCCGCGCCCCTGCCAGCCCGTCGAATGGCGCGCCTTGACAAACCCGAGGAGACAACCATGACGCCTTCGGCTTCCCGCCGGGTGGTGCTCGGCGGCGTACTGGCCGGCGCGGCCCCAGCGCCGGACGACCTGTCTTTTCCTGTCACGCAGCTGGCCCGGCAGGCGCATGAACTGATCACCGAGACCCAGCAGCCGTTTCTCAGGAACCACAGCCTTCGCGGCTTCCTTTTCGGCCACTCGCTCGCGGCGCAGCAGCGCTACCCGTCACTGCCTTACCGGACGTGGGACACCATCCTCGACGCCGCCGGCTGGGAGGACTGACACCGGCGGATCGCCGGCTTTCCCGAACCGGCGCAATCGGAGGCTGTTCGACACGACGAACAGCGAGGACAACGTCATGGCGGCACCGGCGATCAACGGGTTCAACAGGCCTAAGGCCGCTAACGGCAGCGCGGCGATGTTGTAGCTGAATGCCCAGGTGAGGTTGCCGTGGATGGTGCGCAGGGTGCCGCGGGCGAGCTTGATCGCGCTGGGTACGACGTTCAGGTCGGTCCGCATCAGGATCAGGTCGGCGGCACCCAGCGCGACGTCGGTACCGGAGATGACCGCCAGGCCAAGGTCGGCACGGGCCAGCGCGGGCGCGTCGTTGACCCCGTCGCCGACCATGGCCACCGAGCGCCCTCGAGCTTGCAGGGACTCGATCACCGCGGCCTTGTCCTGGGGAAGCACCTCTGCGATCACCTCGTCAATACCGATCTGGCTGGCGACTGCCCGAGCGGTGGCCTGGTTGTCGCCGGTGAGCAGCACCGTGCGCAGCCCGAGCCGGTGCAGCTCGGTGACGGCTGCGGCTGCGGTCGGTTTCACCGTGTCGGCCAGCGCGAACACCGCTTCGACCGCGCCATCGGCGGCGACGACGACGGTTGTGCGTCCGCCCTGTTCCCACCGGGTGCGCTGGTGATCCAGCTCGGCCGGGATCGTGATGCCGTGCTGGGCCAGCAACCGCGCCGATCCGACCAGCACCCGCTGGCCGTCGACCACGCCGCGTGCGCCGAGACCCGACAGGCTGGTGAAATCCACTACCGGCGGGATCTCGCTGAGCCCCGCGCGGGCCAGGGCGGCGATCGCCGTCGCGACGACGTGCTCGGAGGCGTCTTCCACCGCACCGGCATGGCGTAGCACCGTGTCGAGCTCAGCCGTCGCGGCCAGCGCCGCGTCGACCACCGCCATCCGACCGGTGGTGATGGTTCCGGTCTTGTCCAGCACCACGGTGTCGATGGCTCTGGCCGACTCCAACGCCTGGTGGCCCTTGATGAAGATGCCCAGCTCCGCGCCGCGCCCGGAGGCCACCATCAGCGCCGTGGGCGTGGCCAGACCCAACGCACACGGGCAAGCGATGATCAGTACTGCCAGCGCCGCGCTGACCCCGCCCTCAGCCGAGCCGTCGAGAACCAGCCACCCCAGGAAGGTCAGCGCCGCCAAGACGAGCACGACCGGCACGAACACTCCGCAGACGCGGTCGGCGAGCCGCTGGATGCGGGCCTTGTCGCTCTGCGCCTGCTCAACCAGGCGCACCAGCTGGGCCAGCTGGGTGTCCTTGCCCACTGTGGTGGCGCGCACCACGAGCCGACCGCTGCATGCGGTGGTGCCGCCGATCACCAGGTCACCTTGGGACACCTCGGCGGGTGCCGATTCCCCGGTCATCGCGCTGGTGTCCACCCCGCTGTGCCCGTCCAGCACCTGGCCATCGGTGGCGATTGTCTCGCCGGGCCGTACCACGAAGTGATCACCGACCTGCAGTTGCGCGACCGGGATCCGGCACTCCTGCCCGTCACTGCGGCGCACCGCGACGTCTCGCGCCCCGATCGCGGCCAACCCAGCCAGGGCGCCGCCCGCCTGCCGCTTGGCTCTCGCCTCGAACAGCCGCCCGCCGAGCAGGAAGATCGTCACGCCGACGGCGACGTCGAGGTAGATGGATCCACTGGGCCGAAAGAGCAAGCCCCAGCCGCTGGCGCCTTGCCCCGCGTCGTCCTGGAAGAACATCGTGTACACCGACCAGCAGGTGGACGCGGTGATCCCCAACGACACCAGGGTGTCCATCGAGGTCGACCCATGCCTGGCGTTGACCACGGCGGTGCGGTGAAACGGCCAGGCACACCACGTCACGACCGGCAGGGTCAATGCCAGCAGCACCCACTGCCACCCGGCGAAGCGCCACGAGGGCGCCAACACCACCATCATGGACAGATCCGCCAGTGGAACTCCGAGCAACAGCGCCACCACCAGGCGACGGAACAGGTATCGGACCGGGGCATCGGCCGGTTCATCACGACCGGCGGGTTGGTCAAGCTCGACCGGCGCGGCCCGGTAGCCGGCGTGCTCGACCTGTGCGACCAGCTCCTCCACGGCCACCGTCGCTGGTGCGGCCACGGTGGCTTTCTCCGTTGCGTAGTTGACGCTGGCCTGTACACCGTCGAGTTTGTTGAGCTTGCGCTCGATCCGCGCGGCACAGGCCGCGCACGTCATGCCCCCGATGGCCAACTCGATAGACCGCGCCGACGGCTGATCGATTGACTGGACTGGCGACATGGAATTATTCATGGGCCACCGGCAACGTTGCGCATGACCGAGTCCTACACCTACCGCGCCACCGACCTCGATGGCAGGGTCAGCCGGAGAGTCGGAGTGGTCAAGCCTGACCCGCAGAGCGGCTTCGGTCCACAGCGTCGATGCCGAAAATTCTGGCCAAACGGGGAACTCGCTGGATGACGAGGAAATCCAGCGCCAGGATGATCAGCATTGATAGCCCCAACAGGGGGAACAGCGCCCCGAGCCCGATGATGATGACCAGCACGCCGAAGCCGAGTTTGCGGTTGGGTTGCTTGCGAGGTGGGCTCAGACCTTTTGGGCGTCGCTTTCGCCACATGACTGTCGCCGAGGCCACTGAAAGGAGGATCGCCAGCGCACCGGTGAGTGCCATCAGCTGGTTGACCAGGCCCCACTGGCGGCCCTCGTGCAGGGCGATGCTGAAGTTGGTCGCCTGCGCGGCCGGGCCGAGGTCGCTGAAGTCGTAGTCGGCCAGCGGGGCGGCCGTGTACTGGTCGATGTGCGCGACCTGCATGTCGGTGGCGCTGCGGTTGGCTTCCATGTCGCCGTCTTCCCAGTAGGCGATCATATAGCTACCCGTGGCGTCCTGGGGTGGGGTGATCGTGAATCCATGCGGGACACCGAGCTGCTGGGCGCTGGCGACAACCGCGTCCAGCGGTGCTCCATCGCGGGGATCCCATCGCAGCTCGCCCCCGGCGGAGTGGCCGGTGTGTCCTCGGTGCGAGGTGTCCGAGGCGGCCAGTGGCAGGTTTCCCAGCGCCCACGGTGACTGGCCGTTGGGCAGCAGCTCCCCCACCGTCTTGGAGGCCACCCCGTCATAGACGCCGTGGGTGCCGACTTCGAACCGGTCCGAGGCCGCCGTCAGGAACTTCGGCCCCCACCAGCCCGTCCACGCCATCCCGGTCACCAGGAAGAACATGGTCACGAAGGCGAACAGGATGCCGGTCACCGCGTGGACGTCGCGCCACAGCGTGCGCTTGCCTCGTAGGTGGAAGCGGGGCAGCAGCACGCCGCGCAGACCCCGCCGTTGGCCCCGCGGCCACCACAGGTAAATGCCCGTGACGACCAGGACGATCGACCAGCCCGCGACGATCTCGATGAACCGGTCACCGTACATCTCGTCGCCGAGCCAGCTGGCGGTCATCAGCGACCCGTGCAACGCTTTGGAGATCTTCACGATGTCCTTGGCGTTGTCGCGGTGGCCGAGTACCTCGCCGCTGTAGGGGTTGACGAAGACCGAAAGGTCCTTGCCTTCCGCGCTGGTCAGGTCGAACTGGGTCGAGCGCGTGGGCTCCGAGGGTGTCAGGATCGCAGTCACCGTGGCGCCCGGATAGGCCCGCTCGACCACGTCACCTTGCTGCTGGTAGCTGACCGTCCGCTCGGCGGGGGTCACGGTTTGCAGGTTCCCGTACATCAGCCCGTAGACCTGCGGTTTGAACAAGTAGACGATCCCGCTCAGGCACAGCAGCACGATCACCGGGATCGCGAACAGCCCGGCATAGAAATGCCAGCGCCACACGGCCCGGTACAGCGACCGCGACCGCAGCCCGTCCTCGCGGTCACCGGTGGCGTCCGCGGGAGGTTCCAGCGGTGTGGTGATGGTGGACACGGGCAACCTCCACACGTGACCGGCGGGGCGCCGGCGGGCGTCAAGGCATGAGTCGCCGCCGATCGCCACAAAGTTCCCGGAGATGAGGACAGTTCTGCGCCGTAGCCGTCGTCGCGCTCGACGATCGCCCAACCGGTGGGCCTTGGGAACTTTCCCGTGTCTCGTTCCGACAACTTGTTCGGCCAACCACCGGCAGAAGGGTTCGTCTCCGATGACCCTCAAGCTTTGCACCGTTGCAGCAGCCGCGCTGGCACTCATTCTGCCGTTTGGTCCGGTGGTGGCCAGCGCCTCGACAACAGGCTCGAATCAACCGGGCTTCAGTCTTCGGGGAAACGTCGACAGTGACAACTTTGCCGATCTGGCCGTCACCGTGGGCCCGGACGACCTGGCGGCCATGCACAACGAGCTGATCAGCAGCGACCCAACGGATGGGGCACAGATGACCGCCGGCCCGCCGCGGGTCACCCTCATGTTCGATCTGCCTGCGCAGCGTGGGTTCAGCACCATAATCGTGACCGGTCCGGACAGCAACCAGTGGCAAGCCGGACCGGCCGTCGAGGACGGCGCCACGGTGTCGGCGCCGGTTCACCCGCTGGGACCGGCTGGCGAGTACACGATCGCCTGGCGGATAATTTCGTCCGACGGCCACCCAACCCGCGGTACGTTGGGGTTCACCCTCACCACCCCGGGCCCGGGCGCTGCCGTTGCGCCCCCGAACGCGGACCGGTCTGTCAACACGACGCCTGCCACTGACAACGGGTTTGCGGGCCCGCCGTGGCCATGGCTAGCCGGGGCCGGCGCGCTGCTGCTGGTCGGCGTGGTGACGGCGCTGCGGGTCAGCCGGAGCCGGCGTTAGCCGCCGGCCTCCAGCGCGCCGTCCGACGTACTCGCTGTCCACCGAGCATCATCAGGTCGGGGATCACTCACCCGGAAGGCAACACAAAGTGCTGGAACCCTGGGGATGTTGTGGGCGACCATTGTCACGTGGACTGCACAGCGTGTCGTGAAGCTCTCTCAGCCCGGCTCGACGGCGAGGAAGGCGAAGCGGAACGGCCTGCGATCGATGCGCACCTGGCGATTTGTGCTGCGTGCCGCCGGTTCGCTGACGACGCGGCGCGCGTCACCAGGCTCGTTCGTACCACCGTCGCGACCCAGGAGCCCGACATCACCCTGAAGCTGTTGTTCGCCAACGATGGGCTGGCGACCGTCCTGCAGGCGCTCACCGACCTCGACCGTGACTCGACCACGTGCGCCACCGCGATGATGGCGCTCAATGCTGCCGGAATGGCCAGCGCCACCCGCGCGGCACTGGACTGCGCCGACATCGCCGCGGCTGCGCAGCGGGTGCTGTCCCGCCCCACCGCTACCGATGCCGGCGTCATCATGGCCATCCTGGAGGCAGTGGCCACCGCCGCCGATCGCTGCGCCGCGGAGTGTGGTCAACACGCCGGTCACCACGGCCACTGCCGAGTCCACTCCGAGAGCGCGCAGCGCGCTGCCGAACTCTGTCGGTGGGAACTCCAGAACATCGCCGGCTGACTTGCTCTGCACCAGACGTCGCGGCCGGGCCGGAGTATCACCCCGAGGAATACCGCGAGGGTGCGGCACAACGCGCGGGTAGGCTCGGTGATGTCGGTGCCAGCGGGCCGCGATCGTGGCTGCCGTGGCTGGTGAATCCGAACCTGCACCTGCTTGTCTCGCTGTTCGCCCAGTCCTCCGATGCCCTCGAAGCGGCAACGAAACAATTGCAGCAGATCTGGTCCTCCGGATGCATTGAGCTGGGGGCGCCTGGCCGCGCGGTCTGGACCCGCCGGGGCGACGTCTGCGCCGTGCATGCCGCCGGTAACCATCCGGGCGTACACGGGCTGTGGGTGGAGGCACCGGCGCTGGGATATCGAGTGGCCGTGCGCCCTTCCAGCCGCGAGCCTTTCACGCCACACCGCTTGATCAGCGCGATGCGCGAGGCCGGCCTCGGTGACGACCAGGTGGCCTTCCTGCCCACCGACCGCGCCGGCGCCGGCGACATCATCCAGGCCGCGGACCTGGCGATGGTCTACGGCGGGGACGATGTGGTGCACAAGTACGCCGGAACCACCGCTGCGAAACACGCTTGTGCGGACCGCTATCACACATGATGAGCAGCTGATCGAGCAGTTGGTCAGCGAACCCACCATCAGCAACGTCTACGTCGGAGACCATCCCACTTACTGGATGCGGCCGGGTGTCCCGCACGACGGTTACCTCGCCGAGTTCCTCATGCGCACCAAGGCGGTCATCCGAGACTGAACCGCTGCCCTGGCTTGCTCGAGGTCCTCGCCTACCTCTGACGACCCCGTGAGGCGATCAGGTGACGGTGTAACCGCCCGTGCCGCGGGCTGGAGCGTCGCGGCACGGGCGGCGTGTCGGCCTGGTGCTCGACGCATCAGGCTGACGCCAACTGCGAATTCTCCTGCCGGGCGCGGTCGCTCACGGAAAGTCGGCGCAGCGACACGGCGAGGGCGACGCCGAGCCATACGATCGGCTCGTCGGGGTCCTGCCGGTAGACGCCCGCAGCGGCCAGCGAGCTGGTAACCGCTACCCAGGCAGCCAGCACCCCACCGCCCACAACGGCCAGGGTGGTGGCGTCGCGTCGCGAGGCTCCGGCTGCGCGGGCACCGACGTGGAGCACTGCGTACAGGGTTGCCCCGAAGCCGACCAAGGCGGCCAGATTGGCGATCCAGACGTAGGTGGGGAGGTCGATCATCACAGTGTCCTTCCGAGAGGATGGAGCATCTGTGGCACCCAGGCGAGTGCGGCCGAGCAGCTGCCCATCGTCAGTTGTTTAATGAAACTGACCATCTCAGTGGTTAGTTCGGTGAAGCAACTAACGTGGTAGACTGACCGCGGAGGTGATCAACGTGCTGCGACGGACCTACGACGACCAGGTATGTTCGATTGCCCGCGCCCTGGAGGTGGTGGGCGAACGCTGGAGCTTGTTGATCGTTCGCGACGCCCTGCTCGGGTTGCGCCGTTTCGAGGAGTTCCAGGACAGCCTCGGCATCGCCCGCAACGTGCTGGCCGACCGACTCGGCCGGCTGGTCTCCGCCGGGGTGTTGGAGCGGGTGCGCTACCAGCAGCGCCCCGACCGCTTCGAGTACCGGCTCACTACGATGGGCCAGCAGCTGTTCATCCCGGTGCTCGCTTTGATGCAGTGGGGCGACGAGCACCTGGCAGGGCCGGTGGGTCCGCCTCGGGTCGCGCAACACGTGGGGTGCGGTGGAAATCTGCGGGCCGGTCAGATCTGCCAGCGGTGCCGGCAACCGGTCGTCGCCGGAGAGGTCGAGATCGTTCCCGGGCCCGGCCTGTGCCCTGCCGGCTGACGCGATACCCGGTACACCGGATCGAACTGGTTCACCTACCGGTGCGTGCGAGCCGCGCTACAGCTCGCACAGCGTGCTTGGCGGCGTTGTAACACTTCGCTTCGGCAGCGGCCGTGGGAAATCTCTCGAAAAAGTAGGCGTGCACGGGAACTTCCTGCGCTCCAAAAGTACTCTTGAATCGCTTCAGCTCCTCAGTCTGGTAAAGGCCGAAGTCGTAGCTCTGCCGTTCATCGGCGCATGCGGACTCGATCGCGTAACGGTGGAGGAGTTCGTTCGCGCCGGTGCCGCGAGCCCGTTCCTTGTCCATCGCGCCGCGCCAGTAGGTAACCCGCGGACCTCTCGTGAGGACGAAAATGCCGGCGAGCGGCTCGCCTCCCCGCCACGCTATCCACACGGTGCAACGCTCGCCCATCCTCCGTGCCACTGTGGCAAATTTGCTCTGCGGCTCGATGCGCTGCGCGCGCCAGCGCATCAAAGATGACGGATGACCCCGCTCCTGAGCCCATCTGTCCACGGAGCTCCGATACAGCACGTCGAAGACAGGAACGAGCCGACCAGTATTGTCCGACTCGACGGCTACGCCCCGCCGCTCTGCTTTCCGGGCATTGGATCTCACCTTACTCGTGAACCGTTCCGACCACACCGTGGAAAAACCACCGCGGAGATCGAGCACCTGTGCAGTCCGGGTGGTGGAGTATGTCGTGGCCGGAGCCACCGACGCCCATATCGCGGCGTCGTCCCCACCCACCATGACGCGGGTGCGCAGCCCGGGATGGCGTCGGGTCTGCTCGATCAGTGCCCGGGTCTGTACAGGTGATGCTGGACCTCCTTCGCTGAGGAAGCCACTTGCATCAGCACCGAGACCCCAGCCCTGCGGCGGTGATTCAAATATTCCCAGCAACTTCGGGGTCCCGGTTTTTCGCAGGCGGGGCAGGATCAGTTGTCGTCCATCTTCTCCGCGAAACAGCAAAGTCGCATCTGAGAAGCCACCGAAACTGCATATGCAGTCAATCCACTCGGGCGTCTTCGAGAGTGCGATTCCCTCGTCATGGGCGACCAGGTCTTCCCAAGCGGGACGGGCGTTTACACCTTCCGCTTCAACGGACAGGCGATAAGTGTGAGAAAGCACCACGGGGTCGACCCCTCTCGATACTGTCATGATGCCGCACTGGTCGATCGCGCCATGGTGGCTCGTAGCACCACCGCATAGACCGCGAGTGCTACGAGGCTGCCGAGGGTGAGAACAGCGAGGTCGCTGAGCTGGCCGCCGCTGTAGACGTCTTGGATCCACCACACCGCGGCCGTCACCGGCACCATCGCGACCGTGGCCACGAGCGCACCGGCAAGGGTTCGGCGTTCGATGAACCGCTCGGGCCGGATCGTCCGGCGCAGCCGGGTCAGCACCATCCCGGCGGCGGCGAGCTCACCGGCCAGGATGGCGACTACCAACCAGACGAGGCGTGACCCGTCGGCCGGCGCCAACAGGGTCGCGGCGGCGACCAGCAGTGTCACCCCGAGAGCCACCACACTGGCCCGCCGCGGGCTGCGGTCGTCCAGCCGCGCGTACAGCGCCTGGGAACCGAGGTCGAACACCCCGCCGACCAACTGGGCCACCGCCACCACCGCCAGGCAGGTGGCGAGTGGGCCGATCAGGGCCGCATGGCGCAGCTCACCGAAGGCGAGAATGGTTGCGGTGGGTCCGGACAGCACCGCGAGTAGTACCAGCAGTGGCAGGCTGGCGATCACCGCGTAGGACAACCCTTGGCGCCATGCCGAGCCGAAGGTGACCGGGTCCTCGCGATGGGCAGCATGCGCCAAGCCGGGTAGCGCGGCCATCGACACCGCGCGGGCACTGAGATAGGACAGGGAGAACAACACGGCGTAGGACAGCTGCACGACGAATACGCCACCGGGCACCGCACCGGCCAGGGCGAGTAGCACATACATCGCCGCGGCCGGGCAGGCCGCCACGCCGACCGAGCGCGCCAACCTTTGGGTCACCGCGACCGCCTCGGGGTCGGCCCGCCAGCGCATCGACGGGCGAGTCAACAGGCCCACCCGCGCCGCACCGAACAGCTGCAATGCCGCGTGCAGCGCAACGGCCGACGTGCTGCCCACCCCTAGCACGATCACCAGATCGAGCGGCACCTGATCGATTTCGAGGCCCGTCCCGTAATACCAGCCGGCCAGCACCACTGTCAGGATCAAGACGACGTTCTCCACGGCCGGTGCGGCCGACGCGAGCCCGAAACGCCCACGCGCCCGTTGGGCGGCCATGCCGAGATTCGCCAGGCAGTTCAGCAGAACCTGCGGTGCGACCAGCAGGATCAGCAACGTGGTCAGCCACAGGCCTCGAGCCCGTTGCGCCGGATCGGAGATCCCGAGGCTCAGCGTCCAGGCCACCACCGGGGCGGCAATCATCAGCAACGCGACGACCGCGCACGAGACGGCGAGCAGCCACCCGGCCACCCGGCCGAGTACCTCCCGGGCCCGGGGCAGACCCCCGTCGCCGATGGCGTGGACCACTCCAGGCACCAGGACCATCGCCAGTACCGGCCCGGCGATCAACGTGAACACGATGCTCGGCACGACGTAGCCGGCCTGGAAGCAGTTGGCGAAATAGGTGGGCCCCAGCACAGCGCCGATCACGACCAGCCGGAGCAACCCGGTGGCCCTGCTGACCAGCGTCCAGCCGGCAACGACGGCCGAGTTCCGCGCTGTGGTGGTGGGCGTTTCACCCTCAAGCGCTGTCATCCAACCCACCAATCCGAAACGGTGATCGGGCGCTCGAGTACGGGTCGGCCGGGGTGGGCCAGGCGTCCCGGGCGGTGCGCCGGCAGGAGCACCTCGGAGGATCAGCGCGAGATGTTGCCGGATTCCTGAAATCCACGCTCGGACTGCCGGTCGATCTCGAACGGACGCAGGTTACCGGCCACCGTGTTGTCGATCACCGTGCAGTCCGTGGAACCCTCAGTGAGCATTACGGCGCGTTGGCCCGCACCGGAGAAGTGGTTGTCCCGCACGATGACGTCGGGAAAGTTCCGTAACAAGACGGCTTGAGAGCCGTTGACCGAGACGGTGTTGCGCTCGAAGATGATCGCGGTCTGTCCCGCCGGCGTACCACCGCCACGGCGGTCGTCGGTGGTGGCGATCAAGGCTTGGACGTCGACGTTGGTGCAGAGGTTGTCGGCGATGACGACGTCGTAGGTGGGCGGGGCATCTCGGGTGTCATAGGTTTGGAAACAGTCGGTGTGCGGACCGCCGCGCGGGTAGCCTGCCGCCTTGATGTCCTTGATCGTGTTTCCGGTCAACCGGTGACCACTTCCGAAGAAGCGGATGCCGTCGGCGTCGCCCTGAGTGCGCAGCACCGAGTCGCTCACCGTGTTGTTCCGGACGGTGATCCGCTCCCCGGCGATCCAGATACCGGTCCCGTCAGCACGCTCCACCGTGTTCGAGTCAATGATCGTGTCCGTGCAGTCCTGGCATTCCAGGCCGTCCGCCGTGGCGTTGTAAATCACATTACTGCGGGCGACGAGCCCACGCCCGGTCATCGTCAAACCCTCCCCGTCTCGCAACGTCAGACCCCGGATGACGACGTAGTCGGCCTTGACGTTCAGGCTGCGCATAGTCGCGCTGTCGGCGACGATCATGATCGGCTGCTGAGGCGTCCCGGAGGTTGTCACCTCCAGTTCGGCGTCGGCCAGACCGTTGCCACTCAAGCACACGATGCTGCCGGGCTGGACTCGCTGCAGGTCCGCGCCCGCCTGGTCGGGTTCGGTGACAGGGTTGGCGCACTCCGCCGGGAGTGGACCGTCCTGGTCGGAGGAAGGCGGACCGCCGGGCAGCGAGGGGCCAGGCGCGGCCGTACAGCCGCTGATGATCAGCGTCATTCCGATCATCATGGCGCACAGCCAGCGGACCCCGATTCCGCGCTTATGTCGCCCTGCATTAGCGGTTAACCACTGATGTCGGGTCATGCTGGCGCCTCCCGCACCTCGGCGACTAGCCCACTGTGCGCCCGCTGATGACTGTGTTCAAGGAGGTAGCGACGGACACGCGGTAGTGCTTGACTTGAGGACCATTTCACGGTGGGCGGTGTCGAGTGGTGGTCATGCCCCGTGGGTGCGGTGGCCCCCGGTGCGCTGCCGGCGGATCGGGCTGCCGGTCTATGGGCGCTTCCCTCGTGGTGGGCGGTCAACCGTCGTGGCAACAGAACGCTTCTTTGGGTTCTGGTCGTCATGTGACCTCCCGAATAGGGAATTGTTGAGCCGGCTTACCTGCGAGGGCGCGCAAGCCGCATCACAGATCGGATGGTCTGCTTGGCTGCGTCGTAACACTTGGCTTCGGCAGCGGCCATTGGAAACCTCTCGAAATAGTAAGTGTGCACGGGGACTTCCCCTGCGCCAAAAGTACCCTTGAATCTCTTGAGATCGGCAGTTTGGGATAGGCCGAAATCATAGCGCTGCCGCGCACCGGCGCATGCGGCCTCGATCGCGCAACGATGGAGAAGTTCGTTCGCTCCGGTGCCACGGGAACGTTCTTTGTCCATCGCGCCCCGCCAGTACGTGACTCGCGGACCCCTCGTCAGATTGATGATGCCAGCGATAGGCTCGCCCTGCCGCCAGGCTATCCAGACGGCGCAACGCTCGCCCAACGTGCGCGCTACTGTTGCGAACTTTTTCTGCGGGTGTTGACGCTGCGCGAGCCAGCGCATCAACGTTAACGGGTAACCTCGCTCCTGAGCCCATCTGTCGACGGAGTTCCGGTACAGTTTGTCGAAGACAGGAATCAGTCGACCGGTGCTGTCCGATTCCACGATGACGCCCCGCCGGTCTGCTTTTCTGGAATTGGATCGCACCTTGCTCGTGAACCGCTTCGACCACACTTCGGAAAAACCGCCGCGGAGATCGAGTACCTGCGCGGTCCGCGCGGTGGAATAGACCGTGCTCGGAGCCGCTGATGCCCATGCTCGGGCATCGTCCTTGCCTACCACGATGCGGGTGCGCAAGCCGGGATGACGTCGGATTTCCTGGATCAGCGCAGTGGTCTCCCTAGGCGAAGGCGGCCCTCCTTCGCTGAGGAAGCCGCTCGCATCAGCGCCCAGGTTCCAGTGACGCGGAGGTGATGCGAATAGTCCCGGCAAGATTGGGCTCCGCAGCCGAGGCAAGATCAGTCGACGTCCATCTTCTCCTCGAAACAGCAACGTGGCGTCCGAGAAGTGATCGGCACTGCATATGCAGTCAACCCATTGTGGTGTCTTCGACAGCGCGATGCTCTCGTCTTGCCCGACCAAATCCTCCCAGGCCAGACGGGCATCTATACCCTCTGCCTCGATGGACACGCGGTAGTCTTGCAGGATCACGATGTGGCCAGTCTCTCTCGATGCATCGGTTTCGAGGGTCCAATCGTCCGGAAAGGGCAGGGTTCCTCGTAGAGCCGCCACAGTAAAGTCGGGCCCCGTCTAGACGCCACGTTTAGCCGACAGCCCCGCAGATCGGGCAATAGAGCGGAACACCCATCGCCGGCAGGCGAAACGGTGACTGCCGCGCTACTCTCTGTGAGGCTGCTGAGCATGCTTTGACATCGTGGCGGCTACCGTTGACGTTACCAAAACACGGCCTTAACACCAGCGTGTCTTCTCCAGTCGGCAGGTCACCTGGATACTGACCGCAAGGTCTGGTTGCGTTCACCGATGACGGGTTCAGGCTCCGGTGTGCGGACCGGGGACCGAGCACCAGCGGCCCGGCGTCGACGCCGTGGATGGGGGAAGAGTCGAGTCAGCCCAGGGACTGTCCGGTCGCGGACCGCCTTGTTGTCGTCGAGTCCTGGCCGCCGTGTACTGCTCGCCCTCGTCGAGATGGTGGGCAGCTATAGGTGATCTGTTTTACCTCGTCGGCTTGGTGGAGAAGAGGGTGTCGCCGGGGGCAACAACCCCAGGACCGAGCTTGACGGCTAGGGAAATAGCCGCTGAACAAGGATACCGGGCCATAGGGTTGGTTCCACTCCCGCCTTACGGTGTACCCCGTGGAAGCACCAGGGACAGTTAGCTCTGGCCGGCACCGCAAGCCAGGCGAAACCCCAACGGTAGTACTCGTGCGGGTGGTAGCGGCGTTTATCGTCGTCGGGCTGGCTACCGTGGCCGGGGTCGCGTCCTTTGGTGGTCCCACCCAACGTCCTTCCATCGCGCCCGCTCCCCCGGCGCAGGTTGTCTCCGCCAACACGACGGTGGCCGATCCCTCCAGCAACACCGCTGCTGAGATCGATCCGCGCGCCGCGGCGTACCTCGAGGCGCTGGAAAGACAGGGCGTCCCTGCGGTGGACGTCCCAACGCTGCTGCTCGTCGCAGACAGCGTGTGCGTCCGGCGAGGCGACACCACCGTGCCCGCGCAAGCAGACCGGTTGATGACAGCTTTCCCCGGCCGGTGGCGACCGGAGCAGGCCGCCATCGTTGTGGACGTCGCGATCAAACACGTGTGTGGCTGATGGACACCGCACAACGTGCTGCGGATGTGTTGCCGGCGGGGTGATGGGGCAGTGCGAGTGCCCGACTAAAGCCGTTGCAGGGTGTCGGGCAGCGGCGTGCTGTATCGACGCCTGGGTCCGGGCCGGCGATTGATATTCAGCAGGTAGACAACTGCGGGGTTACTGGCGAATGGCCGGTTGGTGAACCCGATTCACATGCACCGACGTCACTCCTATAAGGGATCCTCAACCGTATCGCGCCAGTGACGTAGTTGGAACTGCGCAATTACAGAATGTTAACTACGTGGCGTTCGATAGCGCCGCCAACCACTCTAATGAGTGATAAAGGCCAGAAAATCGGTTGCTGTAAGCAGCAAAAATGCACTCATGGGTAGTACGCTGCACCATGGGATGACATCCCGGAGGCCAGCCGCGGCAGCTGATTGGCCACCGGGTGCCGTGGACGCGGAGGCCTCGATTTGGAGGATTGCTACCACCGGAAGCGCGCGCTACGCCGTCGAATCCGAAGCGACGCTAACGACGGCGAAATGGCTTGAGGAATGCGCAAGCCTTGCCCGCCGGCCGGCTGACGGCCCATACACCGATCTCGGAGGAGCCTTGCAAATTCTCGGCGTAGGTCTCAGCGTGCTCGCCGTGGTCCTCATCGGCCTCTCGGTCGCCCGCAAGGTGGCCGGCGACAGTACCAATTTCCTGGTGGCGGGTCGCACGCTCGCGCTGCCGCTCACTGCGGCGGGTCTGATGGGCCAGGCGGTGGACACCAACGCCACCCTCGGCAACACCGATCTCACCGCTGCCGGTGGGTTCTGGGCCGGCGCGAGCCTGCCGATCGGGTTGGCGATCTGCCTAGTGCTCATCGGGCTGTTCTTCGCCAAGCGGATGAACAGCATGAAGCTGCTTACCATCGGAGACTTCTACCGTCGTCGCTACGGCCGCGAGGTGGAATTGGCCGCCTCCATCATGATGATCTTCAGCTTCTGCATCCTGCTGGCCGGCAACCTTGTCGCGGGGGGATTCCTGTTCGAACGCTTCCTGGGCACCAGCTACGTGGTGGGCGTCCTACTGATCGTCGGGGTGGTGCTCCTGTATACCGCCACCGGCGGCATGTACAGCGACGCCTACACCGCGTTGGCCCAGATGGTCATCACCGTGGTGGCCACCGTGGCACTGTTGGCGTGGGTGGCGCTGACCTTCGGCATCACCATCCCAGACGGCATGGGGCCCTTCGATCTCGGGCAACTCACCAGTGGCGACCAGGGTGCGATGTTGAACTGGGCCACCCTGCTCGCGTTGGGCATCGGCGATATCGTCGCGATCGACTTCATGCAGCGGATCTTCGCGGCTCGTTCACCGGAGATTGCGCAGCGGGCCTGTTTCGTCGGTGCGTTCGGTGTCCTGGCGGTGGGTATCCCGTTCTCCTTGGTGGCGCTGTCCAGCGGGGCCATCCTCGGTCACGATCCAGGGTCCGGGCCGGTGCTGTTCACCTTGCTCGCCGGGTACGCGCCGGTCGGGCTGACAATCCTGGTGCTATCCGGGATCGTGGCGGCCTCCTGCTCCACTGCCAACGGCGCCATCCTGGGCACCTCGGCGGTCGCAGCGCGCAACGTCATCGGCGTGCAATCGCAGACAGACGCGCACGGTAGGGACACTCTCCTGCGAGCCACCCGGATCACGCTGATCCCGGTGGTGGCTGTTGCCGTGTTCTTCGCGCTTCGGGTGCCCCAGACCGGGATCCTGCTCACGTTGGCCTTCGACGTGATGCTCGCCGCGCTGGCCTTCCCGTTCATCTTCGGCCATTACTGGAGCCGCGCGAGTACTGCGGCCGCCGTGGCGGCCATCACCGTCGGGACGGCTTTGCGGATCGGGTTCTTCGTGCTCACGCCCACCATCTACGGGGTACCGAACACCCTGCTCTACATCCCGAACTCGTTGGTAGGTCCTGGCTTTGACGGGTGGGCCACGGTAGTGGCGGCGCTGGGGTCGCTGGCGGCGTTCGTCACGGTGGTGATGGCCGACCCGCCGGCTGCCCGGGCGCAAGCGTCCGTCGTGCCGCGGCACGCACTGGTTCACCGATCCGGTATGTCCCGGGTCCGGTAATCCCAGCCAAACGCCTCAAATCGGAGACTGACTCATCTCACTAATTGTCGATTCGGGAGTGACTGAGACCGCAGTCGGCATCTTGAGACACTGCCTTCCAGTCGAAGGGCATCATTACAGGAACGAGTAGATCGATCATGGTCATCCCACAGATGTAGAAATCTGTTCGTCTACATCAGATGATGTAAATATCCTACATTATCTGGCGTAGCTGGAAATTGACTCATGGGAATGATGTCCGGCACGCCGAGATCAAGCATTCTTGTCTTCAGAGGTGGGATGCAGTCGCAGCGTCTCGCTCGGCCTCAAACTGTATCGGTAACCAAATTTGCAAAATCGCAACCGTGTAACTATCGGATCCACCTACGGGCAATGCTGACGGCTACGCCCGCATTGCGCACCGAAGGTGTCCAACGGGCAACGGCAGGGGCGGAGCACCTGGTGAGCGCGCTGATGTGTGGCGATAGGGGCAGCGCGGCGCTGTGCCAGGGAAAGGGAAGAACGGATATGGGATGGTTCGAGTGGTTATCCGACAGTGACAAGCCGGAGGGTGGGCGAAGCCCGTCCGTGGCCGAACAATTCGAGAGGGACCGCTATTTGGCCCACAATCCTCCGCTGAAATCTGAAGAATCGTTCGCGTGGGAGGGCAGTCTTTTCACCGGTTACCACCTTCACAAAGTGAAGGGCAGCGGCGGAGAATACATCAACTGGAAGGATTGACCGCTCACGGAGAGTGGATGAACCCGTGGTTCGTCACACAGGGCGCCATCGGTACCGAAGGATATTGTGGTTTCGCAGCGGCGGCGGGGACATTCAGCTCTCCCGATCTGGGGGTGGTTGGTTGGTATGTGGTTGATCCTTGTGGGTCCGGTTCAGCGTGTCGGCTTGATCGTGTGGTGCCGAGGGCCGCCGGCTGCGGTGGGTGTCGCAGCCGGATGAGACGAAGGAGCACCGTCCGGCAGGCCGTTGCGGGTGCGGCGCAGATCTGATCGCCGCCGTGGACGTGCGGGTGGAGGGCTCACATCAGGTGCACGACCTGCCCGAGATCACGATCAAGGTGACCCAGCATGAGGTGTGGCGGGTCCGGTGCGGGTGCGGCCAACAACATGTGGGGGCATTGCCAGCTGGCGTGAGCGCAGCCCCGACCAGCTACGGGCCGAGCCTGCAAGCCCTGGTCGTCTATCAGCACGTGCCGGTGGAGCGGTGCGTGCGGCTGATCGCGGACCTGACCGGTGGTACCGCGCCGTCAACCGGGTTCGTGCATGGCATGCTGGCCCGCTGCGCGGCCGTGCTCGGCGACGTCATCAGGTTGATCAAGACCGCGGTCACGCTGGCCACCGTCGCTGGGTTCGATGAGACCGTGATCCGCTGCGGCCCGGCTGGGCGCAAGAAGTATGTGCTGTCCGGCTCGACCGAGACCGCGGTCGCCTACCACCTCGGCGGACGGGATCTGGGCTCGTTTTACCGCGTTCGGAATTCTCCCGTCGTTCGCTGGTGTCGCGGTGCACGACCCGGTACGCGTGCTATTTCCACCCGGGTTGGGCGCGGCTAGCCGGGCACCAGGTCTGCCTGGCCCACTTGATCAGGGACTGCCCACCAAGACCCAGCAGAAGATCTCCGGCAGACTGACCAGCGAGGACATCACCCAGGACCGGTTGGACATCCGCAGCTATATCGATACCGCCCGCAAATGCGGCGTCAACACCATGACGGCCCTGCGTGGCGCGCTGTCCGACCGCCCCTGGAAACCACCGCTGCCCCCCCCACCGCCGCAAGCCCGTGAGTGATTGGTTTAGGGTTATCTCATTCCTTTGAAGTCCGTCGCTGATCGGCTGACGAACGCCGTGCCTTCAACGGCTTTACTGACGTTGCGGTGGTGGTTCCTTGGCCAGCGCCCTAACTGGTCAGTCCAGGTAATCGCGCAGGACCCGGGAGCGGGAGGGGTGACGCAGCTTGGACATCGTCTTGGTTTCGATCTGCCGGATGCGTTCCCGGGTGACCCCATGGACTTGGCCGATCTCATCGAGTGTGCGTGGTCGACCGTCGGTGAGCCCGAATCGCAGCCGGGTGATGCTGGCTTCCCGCTCGGACAGCGTGGCCAGCACGGACTGCAGGTCCTCCCGCAGCAGGAGGAACGAGACGGCATCCATCGCGACCACGGCCTCGGTGTCTTCGATGAAATCGCCGAGCCGGGAGCCGCCCTCCTCACCGATGGCCTGATCGAGTGAGATGGGTTCGCGGGTGTACTGCTGAAGCGCTAGCACCTTCTCCGGGGTGATGTCCATTTCCCTGGCCAGTTCCTCGGGCGTGGGCTCGCGGTCCAAGTTCTGTCGCAGGTCTCGTTGGACGCTAGCGAGGTTGTTGATCATCTCGGTCGTGTGTACCGGGATCCGGATGGTGCGGGCCTGATCAGCCATCGCCCGGGTGATCGCTTGGCGGATCCACCAGGTGGCGTAGGTGGAGAATTTGTAGCCTCTGGTGTAGTCGAACTTCTCCACCGCACGGATCAGACCCACGTTTCCTTCCTGGATCAGGTCCAGGAAGGCCATGCCACGCCCGGTGTAGCGCTTGGCCAGCGAGACGACGAGGCGAAGGTTGGCCTCCAGTAGATGGTTTTTAGCGCGCTGGCCGTCGCAGACGATCCAGGCCAGATCCCGGCGCAGCTGCGGGCAGAGCTGCTCGGTCGGGTCCGCGGCGCGGCGTACCCGCTCGGTGGCATAGAGCCCGACCTCGATGCGCTTGGCGAGCTGCACCTCTTCCTCGGCGTTAAGCAGCGCGATCTTGCCGATCTGCTTGAGATACGCGCGTACCGAATCAGCCGAGGTGGTGGCTTCGGCGTCCTTGCGGGCTTGGCGCAGCGCCTGGGATTCCTCCTCGTCCCAGACAAGATCTTCCGAGCCTTGATCACGGGGTGGCTGCGCGTCCTCGCCGTCCACTGTGATCTCCTCGACCTCGACTGACCGCGACCACCCGGCGCCGTGGACAGCAGCCCTGGCGGAATTAGTCGATCGCAGACTCCGGCGTACCGGGCCATCGCGGATAGCCGAGCCGAGCGCATCGAGCTGATCTGGGTTGGCAGTGCGAACCGACGTCATGTCGGTATTCCCATCCCGGGCATCAACGAAAGCCGTGTCATGGCAAAACCGGCAACGACGCGGGCCATAATGCGCGCGCACGAAAAGTAGTCGGCCACCGTGAACGGTACCGTCAACCGGCTCAACACACCACCGGTGTCAGCCGGACTGTTCACCCCACACCGCGCTACCCCTGCTGTCTGGTTCCAGATGATGGGCGACAGGTCGGCCTCACTTGATGGGTGACAGTGGCTAGCCGGTTTCGCGGTTGGTGGTGTGGCACTCACCATCCTTCACCGGTGTAGCGTTCAGCGGGCCTCGAGGTGCGGGGGCAGTTCGTGGTGCCCACCGGTCGAGGTCCGCCGGTCGAAGGCGGAATACCTGCATGGTCAACCCAAAATACTTGCTAGTCTCACCAACCCACTCCATGCCGTTGCGGCGCACCGTGGCTGCGGCACGAGTGTTGTCTGGTCTGATGACCGCGAAGATCTCGTCTGTCCCCGGCTAAATGTCCACCGCGCGAGCGCGTAGGTCGTCTCGCTGGCATAGCCCTGGCCCCACACGTCGGGATGTAATTGCCAGCTGATCTCCAGGTCCTCGTTCCCGCAGTTGGCATGCGCGCTGTAGGTCCTGAGCCGCTGAGTTCACACCTAAGCTCGACCCTCCTTAGGCAGGCCTTGGTCAGGTCCCCCCGCCTGAGCGTCCTCACCGGGCGGGCTGGCAAGCGGCCGAGCACCGTGACGGCGGCTTGCACATCGACCGGGGGGCCTTCGAGTTGCTTGACGTACCGGATGGCGTTCTGGTGCTGCTCCTCAACGGGCTCAGACGGCGCCGCATTTCCCATCGACGCCTTGTACTGAAAGAGCGGGTCGCTATGCACCCGGACGAAGGCGCTAAGGACTTCCACAATGGTGGCCTGGTCTTCCTCTCCTCGGGCGGAGTCCTTGGCGATCTGTTCGAGGGCGTAGATACCGCCTAGACGAACGTCAAGCGTGGCGGAGCCCAGCTGCTCGATAGCCCTGGAGTAGCGGTCAGTGACCTGGCCCCGTTCGGTCACCTGGAACGTGCGGGCGGTGATCCGGTACACCCGGCTGTTGAGCCAGAACGTCCCCAAGGCACCGACGCCGACGAGACCGGCCAGCAACGCCGTGCGGGTGTCGGTGATCGCTTTGAGACGGGCGTCGTCGCTACCCACGCTGCGGTAGAGCAGCGGCGGGATCCACACAGCCACCCCAGCGTCAGGCTCCGAGTGGCAGTGCTTCGTTCAGCTTTGCTCGCCATGGCGCATTAGGCGAGTGTCGAAGACGCTCCCGAAGGTCAAGCCGGTCATTGACCTCGGCGAGGAAATCAGGTGACAGTCTTGGCTTGGGTGCTGGCAGGGCTTCAGGGTCATAGCGCTCGAACCAGGCTTCGACCTCAAACCAGCTCCAGAGTGGGTTTGATGACCGCTGGCGGGCGACAGGAGCTGGAAAGTCTCCGGGACCACGCTCGCCACGGGCCAGCAGAGCGATACTCTGGCGGCTGCGGCCGACCCGTGCTGCGATCTCACTTGCAGTCAGCCAGTCATCGTCGGCATCGACTCGGAGTACCCGAGCGCCGATGCCAGCCTGCTCGACGTCGATGATGGCGGAGATCACGGCATCTTGCTCTGTCGGTGCTTCGCGGTCGAAGAAGCCTAGAACGGTACCGCCTGGTTCCACAGAAAACGAGCCGTCGTCGCAGCCGGACTCATAGAGGGTGTCGAGTTGTTCGTCCGTCAGTTCGATGCCGCGGAGGGTCAGTCGAAATGTCCACTCAGTCATTACCCCTCCTCATTGTCACCGTGGTTGTGTTGGTTAACCCATCTTTTGATTTGCCGGCCATGGTTGAATGGGCTCTTTGGCGTCGACCAGACCGACAGCATGGCGTCGCAGCTGCATTTGATCCGACCCCACTTGTGACCGGCTGCTGTTTGCTCGACCACAAAGCCCAGTTGGGCGGCGTAGTCAAGAGCGTCGTTGATTTCCTTCTTCGGGTGTTTGGGGTGCACGCAACTCCCACGTTAAACAGGGGTGTTACAGTTGTCAACACATGGTTGGAGAACGCTAGCACGGAGTTCGGCGCGACAGGTGCCGGGTGGGCGCTCGACGGAGTTGCGGTCATGCTGTGGCGTTCCGGGTGGGACTAGATCGACTTCAGGGCGCACGATGCTGCTGTGCTTCGCAGCTGTACGGCCGATCCCGGCGCAGACACCGACCACCAACCCAACAACACAAGCCTCTGACCTGGCATTTCAGACTGTCGGGGTGGCGGGATTTGAACCCACGGCCTCTTCGTCCCGAACGAAGCGCGCTACCAAGCTGCGCCACACCCCGGATGGACGACGCCCACTCTAGCCCACGCCGGCGCCCACCCATGCGCTGGCCGGTACGGCGGAGCCACCGCCACGCGGAACCAACGTGAGCAGGCTCGCCTCCGGGGGGCAGGCGAAGCGCACCGGGGCGAACGGGGAGGTCCCCAGGCCTGCGGAGACGTGCAGCCAGGTATGGGCGCCCCACCGGGACGTGCCGCGGGCTCGGGAACGGTCCAACCCGCAGTTGGTCACGATCGCGCCGTAGCCGGGCAGCCGCAGCTGGCCGCCGTGGGTGTGACCGGCTAGCACGAGGTCGTAACCGTCGCCAGCGAAGGCGTCCAGCACCCGCGGCTCCGGGGAGTGGGTCACACCCAACCGAAGGTCGGCGGCGGGATCGGCCCGTCCGGCGATCCGCTGGTAGCGGTCCCGCCGCAGGTGCGGGTCGTCCACGCCGGCAGCCACCACCCGACGCCCGGCCACGGTGAGCGTCCGGCGGGTGTTCGTCATATCGAGCCAGCCGTGCTCGGCGAACGCCGCACGCAGGTCCGTCCACGGCAGCGGCGCGCCCCGGATCCGCTTGCGGGTGCGGATCAGGTAACGAACCGGGTTCTTCGGCTTGGGCCCGTAGTAGTCGTTGCTGCCGAACACGAACACGCCGGGTAGCGCCAGTAGCGGTGAAACCGCCCGCAGTACCGCTGGCACCGCCTGCGGGTGCGCCAGGTTGTCACCGGTGTTCACCACGAGATCAGGCTGTAGCTCCGCGAGGCCGGCCACCCAGCGCTGCTTGGACCTCTGACCAGGGGTCATGTGCAGGTCGGAGATATGCAAGATGCGGATCGGCGACGCGCCGACCGGCAGCACCGGCAGGGTGGCCTGCCGCAGCGTCCAGCGGCGAACCTCGACACCAGCGCAGTACGCCGTCCCTGCGACCGTCAGCGCGGCAGCGCCGACCGCGGCGCGTCCCAAGCGATTCATGCCGTTGAGCCTAGTGCTCCCGCTCTAGGCTTCAACGTCATGGCGGATTTGAAGGATCGGCTGCGGGCCGACTTGAACACTGCGATCAAGTCTCGGAGCACCATCGCGGTGGCGACCCTGCGGATGGCGCTGACCGCGATCACCACCGAGGAGGTCGCGGGCGCGAAGGCCCGGGAACTGTCCGACGACGAGGTGCTGGCTGTGCTCGGGCGGGAGGCCAAGAAGCGTCGCGAAGCCGCCGACGTATTCGCCGCGGCCGGGCGTGATGAGCTGGCCACCCGGGAACGTGCCGAGGGCGAGGTGCTCGCCCACTACCTACCCAAGCAACTCAGCGACGACGAGGTTGCAGCACTCGCCGACGCGGCCATCGACGAGGTCGCCAAGCAACTCGGTAAGCGCCCGAACCTCGGCCAGCTGGGTCTCGTCATGAAGGCCGCCAAAGCCCAGGCGGCCGGCCGGGCTGAGGGCTCCCGAGTAGCCGCCGCGGTCCTTGCAGCTCTGAAAAACTAGCCACGCATCGAGTACTCGGTGGCGGATCGTGACTGCTCTCAGTCCCCCGAACTCGACCGCGAAGCTGTTCGATCAAGCCTTGACAGCGCTGCTGCCGAGTTCGACGAAACGTAGCGCTGCTCATGGGAAGACGCGCTCTCGGCGGGGCGGTGGCCGGCTAGTTGTCTGCCGGTTCACCGTCCGGGCCCCGCTCTGACCGTCCCCCGCCGCGCTCGCGGTCCGGCGGTTCATCGTCGCGGTCGCGACCGCGCTCGCGCTCAAACCGTTGATTGTCCCGGTCGCGCTCGAACTGTTCGCTGTCCCTGTCTCGCGGGCGTCCAGGCGGCTGGAAAGGACCCGATCGAGGTGGTGTTCTCGGGGTGGCCCTCTGCCGCACCGTGCCATCACTGACGGAAATCGTTATCACCTCACCGGGCTGGGCTGTGTTGGTCGACTGGGACACGACCGTGCCCGCCGGCCGATCCGACGAGGCCACCACACGTTCCACCCGGAACCCGGCTCGCTCCAGGGTGATCTGGGCGACGTTCTCGCCCTGCCCCACAACATTGGGGACGTTGGGTCCGGCGCCGTCGACGTAGCGCGGTTCGGTGGGTGGCATCGGCAGCACCGGAAGTCCCTCGTGCAGCGGGACCATGGCGTTGAACCAGGTCCGGGCCGGCACCTTCCCACCGAAGATGTTCCCGTTGCCGCACAGCCGCGGTGGGTCGGTGTCGCAGATCGGGGCTGGCCGGGAGCCGTCGGGCCACACCAGAACCGCCGCGGAGTACTGCGGTGTCGCTCCGAGGAACCCGGCGGAGCGGTTGGCCGTGGTGGTGCCGGTCTTGCCTAGCATCGGGCGGGCCCACTTCGCGGCCCGTGCGGCGGCGAAGGCGGTACCTCCAGGCGCGTCGTCCTTGCTCAACCCGACCGCCAGGGAATTCGCCAGGCCTTCGGGCACGACCTGCTCACATGGGGGCTCGGGTACCAACACCCGGCTACCGTTGCGGTCGAACACGGTATCGATCGGAGTCGGTGGGCACCATTTCCCGCCGCTCATCAGGGTGGCCCCGACGTTGGCGAGATCCAGCGGGCTGGTCGGCTCGGGGCCCAGGGTGTAAGACCCGCGCTTTTCCTCCTTCACCGCGTTAGAGATGGTGCGATCCTGTTCGTCCTTGGCGTTGAGGCTTTGCCGCATGCCCAGCCGGTAGGCGATGTCCACCACCGGGTCGATCTTCCCGATCCGGTCCTCCAGGGCCACGAAGGTGGTGTTCGGCGAGATCGCCAGCGCGGTCTGCAGCGTGACCGAACCGTTGCGGTAATCGCCCGCGTTGCTCACCGAGTAGGCCCTGCCGTTGTCCCGGAACACCCGTGAGGTGTAGCCGTCCATCACCGGCACCGAGTTCATGATCCCGCCACCCCGCTCCAGAAATGCGGCGGCGGTGAAGATCTTGTAGATCGATCCGGCGCCGAATCCCTGCACCAGCGACGGCAACGCGTAGGACGTCTGGCCGGCGTCGGCGTCGAGCCCGTAGTCGCGGTTGGCCACCAGCGCTCGAACCGCATGCCGTTCACGGCCCGGCTCCACGACAGCCATCGCGTTGGCAATCCCCGGTGTCTGGGTGGGAACCTCGGCGTTGGCCGCACGCTTGGCGATGTCGCTGGCCCGCCGGTCCAGGTTGGTCCGGATCAGATACCCGCCGCGTCGCAGCTTCTCTTCGGTGAAACCGGTGGTTGCGAGGTAGTCCAGGGCGTACTGGCAATAGAAGCCGTCGGCGGGACCGGCACCGACACAGCCGTTGGTCAGCCCGGTCAGTGGCCGTTGGATGCCCAACGGCTCGGTTTTGGCCTTCTCGGCTTGGTCGACGGTGATCGATCCGACGTTGGCCATCTCGTCGATCACGATGTTGCGCCGCGCCAGAGCCTGCTCGGGGTGCTCTACCGGGTCATAGGTGCTGGTAGAGCGCACCAGACCGGCCAGCAGCGCCGCCTGCGAGATGGTGAGCCGATCCGGCGTGGTATTGAAGTAGGTCCTCGCGGCCGACGCCACCCCGTAAGCGTTGTGACCGAAGAAAACGATGTTGAGATACCGCGCCAGAATCTCGTCCTTGGCCAGGTTCTTCTCCAGCTGCAACGCCACCCGGATCTCGCGCAGTTTGCGGGCCGGAGTGCTGGCCACGGCCGCGGCCCGTTCAGCGGCGTTCTGCGCGACCGCGTACAGCAGGTAGTTCTTGATGTACTGCATCGTCAACGTCGAGGCGCCCTGCCCTTCCAGCGCGCTGCCGCTGGCTGACAGGTTGGTCATCAGGGCCCGGGCGGTGCCACGCCAGTCCACCCCGTTGTGCTCGAAGAACCGCCGATCCTCGATGGCGATGATCGCCGCCTTCATCGTGTCGGCGATGTCCTTGGACGGGGTGTTGAACCGGTTTTGGTCGAATACGTAGGCGATGGGCGCTCCGTCCTTGTCGGTAATCGTGGTGACCACCGGCACCTGGCTCTGCACCAGGTTGGACGAAACACTGTTGACGGTGTCGCTGGCCTGGTTGGATGCCAGACCGATACCGCCCACCGCAGGAAACATGACGCCGGCCACCAGCAGGCCCGCGATCAGGCACAGGCCGAGGATCCGGATGATTGCGTTGCCGGTCACCACCCGGCGCAGCCTACGCGTCAGCCCTTGAGCCCAGGATGAGGCATGGCCGAAGGGATACCAGGGCAGTCAGGGCATGCTCGGCCACGGGTGAGTGACAGTTGTTCATAAGCGTGCCAATCAGGGATGAGAGCCGGGTACTGTCAGCGCGCGTGAGCGCATCCCACACCGTCCGGCAAAGCCTTGTACTCGACGTAGAGGCGTTGGTAGCCGCCATCATGGAGAACGCGCCGGTGGAGAATCTCATTCCTATCGTCGACCGGCTTGCCGATGCCGTGGACTATTGGGACGAAATTCCCCATGCCGCGGTTGCCGAACTTCGTTCGGCGGTCGACCTGATGCGTGGTGGGCAGGCGTGCGCCACGGTCAGTGCACTACTCGCGGCCCGCTCCGAACTCAACATGCCACCGGGCTGATCACAAACCTCCGCCCTGCGGTACCGCATGTCTGCGTGGGCGCTGCGGTCGCGTCATGCTATGTCTGTGGACGATGGTGTGCTCGCCGGTGCCTTGCGGGCCGCGGTTCGCGGCGAGGTACGAACCGACGCCAGCACCCGCGCGCTGTATGCCACCGACGCCTCGAACTATCGGGTTGTGCCCCGCGCGGTCGTGTTGCCCCGGTGTGCCGATGACGTGTCGGCTGCGGTCGCTATCTGCCGGGAGCAGCAGGTGCCGCTCACCCCGCGGGGTGCGGGCACATCGATAGCGGGTAACGCCATCGGTCCCGGGGTGATCCTCGACTTCTCCCGCCACCTCGACGCGGTGCTCGATCTCGACCCGTCCGCCCGGCTGGCCCGGGTACAGCCGGGGGTGGTGCTGGACCGGCTGCAGGCCGCCGCGGCGCCGCACGGTCTGCGCTTCGGCCCGGACCCGTCCTCACGCAACCGCTGCACGCTGGGCGGGATGATCGGCAACAACGCCTGCGGCGCGCATTCGCTTGCCTGGGGCACCACGGCGGGCAGCGTCGAGGAGCTCGTCGTGTTACTGCCCGACGGTTCCCGGTTGGTGGCCGGTTCAGGAACGCTGCCTGCTGAGGTGGCCAGGTTCGAGCGCGAGCACCGCCAGTTGATCCGTACCGCGCTGCCGGATTGGCCACGCCGCGGCTCCGGCTATGCGTTGCATCACCTGCTGCCCGAGCACGGGTCGAGCCTGGCCCGCGCGCTGGTCGGCACCGAGGGCACCTGCGCGGTGCTGCTCGAGGCGACCGTTCGTTTGATCGTGCCGCCGCCGGCGGTGGCTCTGCTGGTGCTGGGTTTTCCCGATGCTCCCGCCGCGGCCGACGCCGCTGTCATGTTGCTGCCCTATCAGCCGCTCACCGTCGAGGGTATGGATGCCGCGCTGATCGAGGTGTTGCGGGCACGTAAACGCTCGGTGGCCGAGTTACCCGAGGGTGTGGCGTGGTTGCTCGTCGAGTTCGGCGCAGATCATCCGGATGAGGCGGTGGCCGCCGCCCGGACAGTGGCGGCCGCGGTTGGACGTCCGCACCTGGTGGTGACCGATCCGGCGCACCGAGCGGCGCTGTGGCGCATCCGAGAGGCCGGTGCGGGCCTGGCGACCCGGTTGACCGATGGTTCGCAGGCCTGGCCGGGCTGGGAAGACGCCGCGGTGCCTCCCGACCGGCTGGGTGACTACCTGCGCGGTTTCGAGGTGTTGCTCACCGAGCACGGCAGGCGGGGCTCGGTGTACGGGCATTTCGGGGAGGGCTGCGTGCACGTCCGTCTGGACTTCGATCTGGTCAGTCCGGCCGGTCGCAGCCGCTTCCGGTGCTTCATGGAGCAAGCCGCGGACCTGGCGGCCGCTCATGGCGGGTCGCTGTGTGGGGAGCACGGCGATGGGCGGGCCCGTGGCGAGCTGCTGGGCCGGATGTACCCGGTGCCGGTTCTCGACCTGTTCGCACGGTTCAAGGCGGTCTTCGATCCGGATGGCCTGCTCAACCCCGGGGTGCTGGTGAATCCGCGGCCGTTGGACGCCGACCTGCGGCCCGGCCGGGAGCGTCCGTTGCCGGTGAGTCTGGCCTTGGGGCGGGACGGGGGCAGCCTGGCCGCGGCCACCCGGCGCTGCGTCGGCGTCGGTACCTGCCGGCAGCTGGACGGGCCCGGGGTGATGTGCCCCAGTTTCCAGGTCACCCGGGAGGAGCAGCACTCCACCCGCGGTCGAGCGCACCTGCTGGGCGAGATGCTGGCCGGGGACCTGGTGACCGGCGGCTGGCGCTCTGCTGCGGTGCATGAGGCGTTGGATTTGTGCCTGGGTTGCAAGGCGTGCGCCTCGGACTGCCCGGTCAACGTGGACATGGCCAGCTACAAGTCGGAGTTCCTGCACCAGCGCTACCGGTGGCGGCTGCGGCCGCGGTGGCACTACGCGCTGGGTGGGTTGCCACTGGCGGTTCAGGTCGCGGGGTTGGCGCCGGCGGTGGCCAACGCGGTTGCGCCACTGTTCGCCCGGTTGGGTGAGGTATCCACAGCCCGCCCGCTGCCCCGGTTTGCCCGATACCGGCCGCCCCGGGTTCGCGCCGGATCAGCGCCGCGGGGTGTGGTGCTGCTCTGGCCGGACTGCTTCACCCGCTCGTTTGACCCTTCCGTGGTGCACGCTGCTGCGCGGGTACTGGCCGCGGCGGGCTTCGCCGTCCGGCTACCTCGGGGCACCGCGTGCTGCGGTTTGACCTGGTTCGCCACCGGGCAGTTCGGCCTGGCCCGGCTGGTGTTGCGCCGGACTCTGCACCTCTTGCGGGGCGCCCTTGCTGCGGGCGCGCCAGTTGTCGGGCTGGAGCCCAGCTGTGTGGCGATGCTGCGCTCCGATCTGGTGGAGCTGCTACCGGACGACCCGTTGGCGACGGTGCTGGCTGGGCAGGTCTCGACACTTGCCGAGCTGTTGCGCCGTCGTGCGCCGGACTGGCGACCACCGCAACGTGATCACGATGCGGTGCAGCAGGTGCACTGTCACCAGCATGCGGTGCTTGGGCACGATGCTGACGACGTGCTGCTGCGGGCGGCGGGGATCCGGGTAAGACGGGCGTCCGGGTGCTGCGGGCTGGCCGGCAGTTTCGGTTACCAGCGTGGCCACGAGGAGCTGTCCGACGCGCTGGCCGAACGCTCGCTTGCTCCCGCCGTCCGAGCGTCCCCCGACGCGCTGGTGCTGGCTGACGGCTTCAGCTGCCGGCTGCAGATCGCTCAGACGACGGGCCGGCGAGCATTGCATCTCGCTGAGCTGCTCGACATCGAACTGCCCAATGAGGACATACTGCGCCCAGAACTTACGCAATCGGGACTTACTTGACCGTGGCTTCCTCGCCAGGGGGCGGCGGCTGCGCGCCGAGCGGCACGACGTCTAGTCCGTCCGGTGACGGTTAACCCGGGGTAATCACCCGGTGGGAGGCTGCGAACTCGCTGAGTGGTCGATAGCGTGCGGCGAACGGTGAGCCTGGGTACGTCAGCAGGAAGGTCAGGAGGGGCTAATGAGCCGTCTGTCGAGCACCTACGACTTCGGTCTGGAGACCGGCGCGGAACTGAGCAGGGCGTCGGTGCCTATGCAGCGCGGGCAGGACCCACATCGCGTCACGGCCGAGCAGGTGGATCGGGCTCGGCTGTCGGTTGCGCGATCGGCAACCGACGCCGAGGACTGCCGGATGCTGCTGGACATGTTGGGACTGATCGACGGGGAGGACGGCATCCCTCCAGTGCGTCGGTGACTTTGTCGGGCGGGGGCCAGACGGGGTGAGGGACACCGCCACCACCCGTTGTGCGATGGGTGGCGGCGGTGTCATATGCTTGGTGTGCTCACGGCGGGCAAACCGGCGCGGGCAGGTCTGGACGACCAGGTCCCCATCGTCTAGCGGCCTAGGACTCCGCCCTTTCAAGGCGGCAGCGCGGGTTCGAATCCCGTTGGGGGCACGGAAGACAGCAAGGCCCAGTGGCGCAGTTGGTTAGCGCGTCGCCCTGTCACGGCGAAGGTCGCGGGTTCGAGTCCCGTCTGGGTCGCTCGGTACTATCGGGTCGCGTCCGGCCCGGACGGCCAGGTAGCTCAGTTGGTACGAGCGTCCGACTGAAAATCGGAAGGTCGGCGGTTCGACCCCGCCCCTGGCCACTTCGCGGTATCTGCGCCCTGAGCAGCACATGTCCGGCGAGCTGATGATCCCACCCCCCGACCGGCTGTTCGATCATGGAACGGCCCCACTGAGAGAACAGCGGGCGAGCGCGGGTCGTTGGGCCCGCTACGTGCCGTGATGATCACGTTCAGTACGGTTGCCCGCCACATGCCGAAAGCTGCCCGCGTCCTTGCCGCACTCAAGCGGGATGGCTGGACCGAGATCCGCCGCCGCGGATCGCATCGTGTCCTGGTGAAGGACGATCGGCAGCGCATCTGGGCTTACCATGAGGGTGTTGACCTGGGTGGGCCGGCGATGGCCCGGATCGCCAAAGACTACGGCTACACCCTTGCTGAGCTACGCAAGCTATAGGACGATGATCACCATGAGCGCCACGCTGCGAGCCGAGTTCTTCTTCGATGACGAGGCGGACACCTGGCACTACCGCGTGCCTGCTCTGCATATCAACGGCGGCGGCACGGCTACCCGCGAAGACGCCCAGCGCGAGTGCATGGACGCGATCGAGTTTGCGCTAGAGGGCGACCCGGGCGAGTACGACAGCGACACCCAAGCGATCGCCCTCGAGGTGTCCGTCGCTCCTGCCTAACTTCCCCGGCTATGGACTGGGCACTGCTCAGGCTCTACCGCTGTGTCGAGCAGCTGCTCGCCGAGCCGGGCATCGAAGCAGATCACGTCACTGTGTACCACTGGGCGCAGTGCTGCACGCCCCGCTAGCTGATGCAGCCTGGGTGCTTGCCCAACGTACCGCCGGGCGCTGTCCAACGGACTGTCCAATAACTCCAGTGATCCGGGTGCTTCTGGTATCTCTAGAACGCAACTACGGCAAGCAAAATGCCAAGTAGTCCTACTCCTATCAGGTTCACTTTGAACTGAGAATCGGAAGGTCGGCGGTTCGACCCCGCCCCTGGCCACCACGGCACAGTGCAAATGCTCCCCGTGGTCTCGGCTGTCCAATGTTTGTCAAAAGTACTCGCCAACCTGGCGGGCCATGTTCCGCCGAGGCCCGGGTGAGGTGCTTATAACGCCTGGTCACTGCGCTGTGAGCCAGCCTATGGGCTCGCAACCGGCGCGCCGCTGACGGTCGGCGTGAGGAAGGATCCGACGACGCGGCGTTGGACGGTACGCGACCGGAACCTGTCCCGGAATGTGTAGCACACCAAGTGCTATCATGCCGGGATGGAGCGCATCGGCATTCGTGAACTCCGTCAGAACGCGTCCCGCTACCTCGCCCTGGTGAAAGCAGGACATACCGTGGAAGTGACTGAACGCGGCGAACTGATCGCCCTCCTGGTGCCTGCGCAGCGCTCTCACACTGTGCGAGATCAATTGATCGGCGCAGGAAAGCTGATTCCCGCGGCCTGCCCAACCGGCCGTGTCCGCTCACCTCGGCCGGTGCCGATCGCGCCTGGCAAGCCGACCAATCAGGAGCTGCTCGACGCCGAGCGCGAGGAGCGGCTGTGATCTACCTGGACTCCTCCGCGCTGATGAAACTGATCCGGATGGAGGACGAAACCGCAGCGCTGCGTGACTGGCTTGGCGAACGGCCTGCGCAACCGGTGGTGAGCAGTGAGCTCGGGCGAGTCGAGGTACTCAGGGCGGCGCGTCGGGTCGGTGGTCGGGCCCTGACCGAAGCCCGTGCGGTTGTCGGCGACATCGACCTGGTCCCGCTCGACCGTGCGGTTCAAGATCTCGCCTCCGACATCGGTGATCCGTTGCTGCGCACCCTCGACGCCCTCCATTTGGCTTCAGCCGTGCTGCTCAGCGACGAGCTGACGGTTTTCATTGCCTACGATCAACGGCTCACCAGCGCGGCCCAAGCCGCCGGCCTGATCGTTGCCACGCCCGGCGCAACCTCGACACCCTAAGTGGCGGGCAACGAAAGGACGCGAGGTCGACAAAAGGAACACGGCCGATCTACGCACCAGGACCGTCCGCGCGCTCGGTGTTGCTTGGCTTGGTCCCACGCCGGCGGCAGGGTCGCGACCCGGGACGGACTCGCCATGGCCGGATGCCCAGTCGGACGATGCGGTGGTGGCGTTCGCACTGCCCTGACCACGAAGCGCACGACGTGATCGCGGGTTTCGGCGCGGTCCTTCAGCGCATGTGTCGGCAGCAGCCCTGATGCGGATCCATATCGGGGGGCAACGACCGACGCAGGGAGCGGTAACCCTGATCTTGCGCTGATTCGCCGGCTGGTGTATTGGTCGGATCAGCACTGGTGGCCGAACTTACGCCCGGTCGCAGACGAGTGTCTCTGAGCGGGTCCCCCTCGCCACCGACGACCAAGCGTGCAGATGGAGCTGACGTGTCGGCTATTGACAGTTGTCTTGATCGAAGGGAAACCGCAGCGACCGCATCGCCGCCTCGTTGCGCTGAGTAGTGGGACGCTGGTGCTCCCCTGCTTCGCAGTTGACAGCGTGGTGGAACAGATTCCGGGACGGTCGCGTCATTGGTCCAACGTCAGTGACGTCTGGCACCAGCTGCCGGTCGTCTGCTTGCCCAGCCGTGCGGAACAACCCGTCGTCCTGGTTGTGCGGTGTTACGTGATCAGTCAAAGTTGCGCCTTTCCTTGGTCATGGATCTGCGTGGGCCGCGACGATTTGACACTCGATGCCGCGGTTCGGTGCTATACCGCGTGCCCGGCCTACTCACTCCGGCGCGTTGTACACTGCCTCGAAAGCGATTGTTCGTAGCGCCCCGGTCAACTCCCGCATCGCTGCGACCGCCTGGTACTTCTCTCCCATGGCAGGGCGCTCCCCGGCCTGCTGGATGTCTGCCCACAACCCGTCTACGTAGTCATGGAGCAGCTGGCGGGCGTCTAGCTGACTCGCTCGATCGGCTTCGCTCATTCGGTCAAGGCGGGCCCGATCGAAGGCGCCAAACGCCTCGGCGAGGTCGTGCGCGGCGTGTTGGTGCTCCACGGCTTGCGTCCTCATTTCCTTACCCGACGACGACACCGCACAAGCGAGGATCCCCATCCATTGCGCGCACGGCGTGGCCAGCAGTCTGAGCCGAGGACACAAGCCAGTTCTGTGCCCACTGGCTTGCCAGCGCGGTCAAGTAGCCCCCTAACGGGCCCAGCGTAGCTGGTGACGATACTGGCCCTTCCAGCCCTCACCCACGAGCCAGTCAACCGGCCAGCACAGTGCCGAAGCGACCTTGACCAAGTCAGCAGCCGCGGCGGACGCCCTGAGGTGAGGTCGACGATCCCTGTGGCGTATCGGATCCGCCGCCTGCTGCTCGGCCGCGTCCCGCTCGGGTCCTCGATGCCCATCCGGTGCTCCCTGTCCGATAGTGCCGGCCTCTGACTGACTACTCGGCCGTCTGATCCGAGCATCTCCGCCGAAGCGGACTGCGGGAAGGGTCATAGTCATGGACTCTCGGCCCAAAGCTTTCCCCCCGCACCGCACCGATGTCACGATGTACTCGCGAGGGTCCTGTGAGCCCCGAAGGAGCCCTTCGATGTCGTCCCTCCCGCTCGAACTGGCTGGTCCCGTCGAGCGCCTCCGCGCAAAACTCCTGGAGATCAACGGCTCCGAGCAGACCTGTCTGACCGATATCGTGACCAGCGCATCGCAAGGCAAGGATCTCCCGGAAGTCCAGGCGGTTATGGCCAGGTGTCGGCAGGCCTCCGCTGCTGCCGCCGCAACAGCGATCGACACCTTCCTCCGCGAGTGTTCCGAAATCGGCACGCACACCAACTCATTGGCCAAGGGAGCAATCGTTGCTGCTACCGCCAAAAGCGTCTCGGATTTCTGGGCCCAGTCGGAGAGCCTCGCAGCGGCCTACGCCTCTGAGGCAGCCGCCCTGCTCCCCGCCCAAGGGCCTGCCAAGATCACCTTGGTGATCGACAACGCCTGCACCGACAGGGCGTCGTCGATCAACCGCTACTTGGCGCAACTCGGCACTTGACCAGGCTGGATACACGGCGTGCCGTTAGCTGCAGTCAACCACGGTCACTAGCGCGACCCCGTGACTTCGACCGCCGCACGTGCAGTCCCTGACCACAGTCGAGCGCAGCCTTCCAAGTTGGGGCTCACAGATCATCGTCAGCGAGCTTTCGGGCCGGTTACGTTCCATCGTGGCTACCCCGACCATCGCCGACACTCACTCCCGAGTCGACGACGCCCGCTTCTTGTGGAACCTCGATCGCATTGGATGCCAGGTAGCTCAACCCTGATTTGCACACACCGTCAAGCTGAGTCGGCTGGCTCAGCTCGGGGCGCGTCCGTTCGAGCAGTTGTACGCCGAACTACGGGTGTGCCGGCGACGGTGCAAGGGACTTGACTTCCGGACTCCGTCACTCGTTGGGCGGTGGAGGGATGTCCTCGTCACCGCCGCTTGGCTCCGCGTCCAGGACCGGCGGCGGGGGTACGTCCTGGCCGGACCATTCGCTCGGCACCGAGGGAGTGGGCGTTCGAGTGACCGACTGATCCGAGGGCACGGTCGGGGGCGGGGGGATCTCTTCGACCGCTGCTGACCCTTCCGTCGGGTCGGCTGAAGGTGGCGGTGGGATGTCGATGCCGGGCTGGGGCCCGGAGGAGCCCTGCGCCACCACTGCGTGGGGCACGCTGGATGAGGCGGCGTCCTGGTTCAGGTAGATGTTGATCACAATGGCGGGGTCCATGGTTGCCTTCTCAAGGTTCTGCTGCCTGTATTGACCGAAGCGCCTGCGTGGGCGCGCCCGTCACCGCAGGGTGGCCTCGGTGATCTGGCCGTTGACGATCAGCACGTCGACCTTGCGGCTGTTCGCCAGGGCGGTCGTGAGAACGAGGAAGACGTTGGTCACACCGTCGGGGCTCTGCGGCTTGATGCTAATCCAGCCGGAGAAGCCCTGAATGAAGGCCCACGCCTGCTGGGCGGAGTTCTTGCAGTGGGTACTGATCACGGAGAGGTTGTTATGCCACATGATGTGCCCTTTTCGTTCGTCGAGATCGGGGCGTCAGCGGATGGTTGCTTCGGTGATCGAACCCTGCTGGAGCAGGACGTCGACCTTCCGGCCGTTGGCCAGTGCCTCGCTCAGGATGGCGAGGTTGTTGGTGACGCCGTCCGGGGAGCGTGGTGCCACGCGGATCCAGCCGCTGCCGTTGAGCACTGCCCATGCCATCTGGGCGCTGTTCTTCGCATGAGCCCTGACCACCGTTCGGTTGTTGCTCCAACCGTCGGCTACCTGGGGAATGAGTTGGCGAAGGTTTGGCCGGTTCCCGATGCGCTGGGTGGCGGGCCGGCCGGGCTGGTCCTGCTGCGGCGAACCGCTGGCCCGCAGGGCCGCGATGGCCCCGCTTGACGTGAGGAGGGTGCCACCCCGAGCTCGGATGACTCCCTGCGCGCAGGCCAGCGCACCGACCACGATGGGGGAGGCGCTCGAAGTGCCGGAAAAGCGGTCCGTGTACCACAGGTCGGTGTCCGACCCTCCCTGCAAGTCGCCGTACCCGGTGGTCGTCACCTCCCGGCCCCACCCCTGGCAGTCCACCCGGCGGCCGTGGTTGGAGAAGCCGAGGCGGGATCGGTCCGCGCCGTGATTGGTGCCGTGGGTTCCCGGTGGCGGTGCCCCGGCGCCCACGAGCACCGCCTGCGAGCTGGTATTTGCCGGGTTGAACGGGTTGCGCCAGCTCGCGGGGAAGCCCGCGGGGCGGGTGTTGTAGAGGCCGTCGTCCAGGTCCTCGGCCCCGTTGCCGGCGGCCTCGACCACGATGATGCCTTTGCCCACCGCGTACTGGATTGCGGCAAAGTCGTCCGGCCACCACTCGATGGCGATGTATCCCAGCTGGTCCTCGCGGGACTGGAAGTTGTGGCGCGGGCCGGGTCGATGGATCTCCAACAGGATGATGTCGCCGGCCCCGAGCTTGTCGGCGGCTCGCCTGACGGTGCTGGCGGACGAGAACGACGCGAACGAGGCGGCTCCGACGGTGGCGTCCGGCGCGATGCCCGTGATGCCCAGGACATTCGTGTCGCCACCGATCTCACCGACCACAGCAGTGCCATGGTTCACCGATCGGTTGTTGCTCGTGTCCGCTGTCGGGTCCGCGTCGTAGCTCAACGAGGATCCAACCAGTACGCCGGAGGAATTCTGGGTGAGGTCCTCATGGGTGAAGCGCCACCCCCACTCACAGTCGATGACCCGTACGCCGGCTCCGCGACCACCTGCGACGGTCCAGGCGTAGCGGGCATCGATGCCCCCGGGGGCTGCATTCAGGTAGCCCTGTCGCGCCTCGAAGCTCGGAGTGGCGGCAGGGGGCTCACCCGCATCCGGAGCCATGTCGTTGAGTGTCATCGCCGCAGGTTCGGCCGGCGGTTTGACGTACGCCGCCTCCACGCCATCGAGCTGCCCGAGGGACTCGGCGAGGGACTCCAACCGGTCGTCGGGCGCTTCGACGTGGTAGAAGGTGGCGAGATCAGGGGCGTCCGGCGAACCGGCCACCGCCTCGCTAGCAGCCCGCACCCGATCCTCGGTAGGCCCGAACAAGGGCCGCAGCCTCGCCCCGGCCTCGTCGAGCGCGGCAGTCAGGCCGCCGGCCACAGCATCCGATGCAGCGCGCACGCCGGACGGCGTCGCCCTGACGTCGGCGCCGGGCGACATGATCACGATCAACTCCGGATGACCCGGGCTGGGAACGGTCCTCTCCTCGCCGCGATTCGTGTCCTTCGCCATTGGTGCAGTCCTCTCGTGCAGTCCCGCGGATCGGGGCGCCGACCTATCGGGGCGGCTCTCCACCCGGCTTCACGTAGGCAGCCCTGACACCCGCCATCTCGCCGATCCGGCGTGCGAGCTCCTCGGCCTCGTGCCGGTCGTCCATCCGGGCAGTGAGGTACCAGCTCTCGACTCCTTCGTCGGAAGGCGCCGGGGTCTGCTCGAACGAGACGTCGGAGAGAGCACTGGCCAGCCCCGACGCCTCATCGGTCGAGCCGGAGAGCAACACCACGAGTTCGCACGGCTCAGCCACCGACCTGCCTCGGCTTCCTGCGATCGTCCGCCGCTCGAAATCGATCGACGCACAGGACGCTACCCGCGCCGCGTCACTGCACCGTCACAGAGGCGTCACGGGCGGCGTACTGGTCACGGTTTGGACCGTGTCTGCAGGCACGGCTGCGGCCGATGCGCAACCTGAAACGGTTACGTTCGGTACAAGTGATCAGTGCCGGGCATGCGTTTGCCCAGAACCTCCGTCGCGGTCACTACGACCTCGGTTTGGATATCGGCCAACGGCATCGGCTTCCAGCGGCCTTCGCCGAACTCGCCTGCGCCGTCTGGTCAGGGCAGCACACCGGATGATTTTGTCTGCTTCCCGCCTATGCAACAGAGCCGGTTGTATCTATCCGGGCGGTGCGGTCCCTCATATTTGGTGGATACGAAATCCTCCGTAGCATGAAGGGCGTGCCGAGATGCCGGCCAGCGATCCTGCCGCCCCGTGCAGTCGATTAACGCTCAATGTCACCCATAACCCGAACACGGTCCGAGGGCCGGCCGCGGAGTTGACCATGCTCGGATACTTCCGACTTCGGGTCCGCGGCCGTGACACCGCGCTTCCCGCAGCAGCCCAACGGCTGGTCGCACTGCTCGCGCTGCGTGGCCGCACCAGCCGCAGCCGTGCGGCGGGCACCCTGTGGCCGGAAACCACTGAACACCGAGCGCTGGCCAGCCTGCGCACCGCGATCTGGCGGGTGAACCAGGCCGCCCCAGCCCTGGTCTGGTGCCCGGGCGGTGACGTTGACCTCGATGACACCGTGAGCATCGACATACGCCAACTCGTCCAGTACGGGCTGGCCGCGCTGTCACCCGACGGCGCCGACCGAGGCGACATACCGGTCGCCCACCTCGGGGTCAACCTGATCGAGGCCGAGAGCGAACTTCTCCCCGACTGGGAGGAGGAGTGGCTGCTCACCGACAGACAGCGATTACGGCAGCTTCGACTGCACTTGCTCGAGATCATCGCCGAGCGCCTGGCGGCGCAAGAGCACTTCGGTCTCGCCATGGAGGCGGCCCTGGCTGCGCTTCGCGCAGACGACCTCCGCGAGAGCGCCCATCGTGCCGTCATCAAAATCCACATAGCCGAGGGAAATCTCGTCGAGGCCCGCCGCGCCTACGGAACGTGCCGAACTCTGCTGGTGCACGGCCTCGGTATCGAGCCGTCACCGATGGCCGCCCGTCTGCTGGTCGCCAGCAAAAGCCTCGGCGGACCGCCGAAAAGGGGGCCTTCCCCACTCCGCGCGACCGAGGCGGCATCGGCAGCTGCCGGCGGGGCAGCGTTCTAGGTACGCGCGTCGAGCGCCTCGCGAAGGACCTCGCGGCTAGCGACCGTACTGAGCCTCGTCAACCACAACAGTCCTCTGAGAACGGGGCCCGAACCGGGCGCCCGCTACCGCCGTCGACGTAGCGCGGTTCGGTGGGCCTGATCTCGCGACGGGGCCTGCGCCCATCGCCGTCGTGTCTGCCCGCAGGGGTTCGTCCGGTGACTGGATGGAAGGGGAAGGAGCACCCGACCGAGGATGTCCAGGTCGGCCGATGAGCGGCCGACCTGGACATCGGGATCAGGCGAGGGCGAACCGATCGAGGTTCATGACCTTGTCCCACGCAGCCACGAAGTCACGCACGAACTTCTCCTTCGCGTCGTCACATGCGTGGACCTCTGAGATGGCTCGGAGCTGGGAGTTCGAACCGAAGACGAGGTCGGCGGCGGTGGCGGTCCACTTGACCTCGCCCGTGGCGCGATCCCAACTCTCGAACACATTCTCGGCCGAGGCGGATGCCTTCCACTCCGTGCCCATGTCGAGCAGGTTCACGAAGAAGTCGTTGGTCAACGTCTCGGGTCGGTCGGTGAAGACGCCATGTGGGGCTCGCCCGAAGTTGGCGTTCAGGGCCCGCATGCCGCCGATCAGAACCGTCATCTCGGGAGCGGTCAGCGTCAACATGAACGCCCGGTCCAGCAGCAGGGTCTCCGGCGACAACTTCTCTCCGGCTCGAAGGTAATTGCGGAATCCGTCTGCGGTCGGTTCGAGCACGGCGAACGACTCCACGTCGGTCTGCTCCTGGGAAGCGTCCGTGCGCCCCGGCGCGAACGGGACCGTGATGTCGTGCCCGGCGTTGCGCGCCGCATGTTCGACGGCCGCGCACCCGCCCAGAACGATCAAATCAGCGAGCGAGACCAACGTTGCGCCGGACTGTGAGCGGTTGAAGTCCTGCTGGATCTGCTCGAGGGTCTGCAGCACCTTGGCCAGTTCGGCCGGGTCGTTGGCCTCCCAGTCCTTCTGCGGCGCAAGGCGGATCCTCGCCCCGTTGGCCCCGCCACGCTTGTCGGTGCCGCGGAAGCTCGCCGCCGAGGCCCAGGCGGTGGACACCAACTGGGAGATGGACAGCCCCGAATCGAGGAGCTTGGCCTTGAGGGCGACGATGTCCTCGTCGGTGATCAGTTCATGATCGACCTCGGGGATGGGGTCCTGCCACAGCTGGGGCTCAGGAACCCACGGGCCGAGGTAGCGCGAGACGGGTCCCATGTCGCGGTGCAACAGCTTGTACCACGCCTTGGCGAACGCGTCCGCGAGTTGGTCCGGATTCTCGTGGAAGCGCTTGGCGATCGGGCCGTAGATCGGATCCACCCTCAGCGCGAGGTCCGACGTCAGCATCATCGGGGCGTGCCGCTTCGACGGATCATGAGCATCGGGCACGGTGCCTTGGGCCTCGGGATTCTTGGGGGTCCACTGCTTCGCGCCGGCGGGGCTCGTCGTCAGCTCCCAGTCGTAGGAGAACAGGTTGTCCAGGTACCCGTTGTCCCACTTCGTCGGCTCGTTGGTCCACGCGCCCTCCAGCCCGCTGGTGAGGGTGTCAGCGCCCTTGCCGCTGCCGCAGGTGTTCCGCCAGCCGAGGCCTTGTTGCTCGAGGGGGGCACCCTCGGGTTCCGGACCGAGGCAACTGGGATCGACGGCACCATGGCACTTGCCGACCGTGTGGCCGCCGACGATGAGCGCAACCGTCTCCTCGTCGTTCATCGCCATCCGACCGAAGGTCTCTCGGATGTCCCTGGCGGAAGCCAGCGGATCCGGGTTGCCGTTGGGCCCCTCCGGATTCACGTAGATCAGGCCCATCTGCACGGCGGCGAAAGGACCGGTGAGTTCCCGGTCGCCGCTGTAGCGCTCATCTCCCAGCCACGTGTCCTCAGGCCCCCAGAACATCTCCTCGGGCTCCCAGATGTCCTCACGCCCGAAGGCGAAGCCGAACGTCTTGAACCCCATCGACTCGTAGGCGCAGTTGCCGGCGAAGACGATCAGGTCGGCCCAGGAGAGCTTGCGGCCGTACTTCTGCTTGATCGGCCAGAGCAACCGGCGCGCCTTGTCGAGGCTCACGTTGTCGGGCCAACTGTTGAGGGGAGCGAAGCGCTGAGCGCCGCTGCCGCCGCCGCCCCGGCCGTCGGCGATGCGGTACGTGCCCGCGGCATGCCAACTCATCCGGATGAAGAGTCCCCCGTAGTGGCCGTAGTCGGCAGGCCACCAGTCCTGCGGCGTCGTCATCACCTCGATGATGTCCCGCTTCAGCGCCTCGACGTCGAGGGTCTTGAACTCCTCTGCGTAGTCGAAGTCCTCGCCCATCGGGTTGGACCGGGGCGAGTGCTGGTGGAGGACCTGCAGGTCCAGCTGGTTCGGCCACCAGTCCCGGTTCGACCTGGGCCGGGTCGGCTTGGGAGTCGGGGAGGGGATTGCTGGGTTTTCGCTTTCGCTGACGCTGTCAGACACGTCGGTCCTTCTCCTGTCTCGCTGTTCCTTCTGGTGGCTGGTTGCTCGTGACGTCGGTTGCTCTGGATCCGAGGCTGTGTCGCCCTGCTGGCGTCGAGCGCTACGTGTCTGCGATCAGCCGCCGGACGCGGCAGAAGTTGCCGCGGCACACTCGGGACATCGGCCCCAGTAGATGACCTCGGCTTCATCGATCTCGTAGCCCGAGTCGTCGGCGGCCGTCAGGCAGGGGGTGTAGCCGACCGCGCAGTCGGCATCGGCGATGGCACCGCACGACCGACAGACGACGTGGTGGTGGTTGTCCCCGACCCGCGCCTCATAGCGCGCCACGGAGCCCGTCGGCTGGAAACGCCGCACCAGACCCGCGGCAGTCAGCGCCCGCAGCACGTCGTAGACGGCCTGGTGGGACACCTCACCGAGATCCTCACGCACGACACCGATGATCGCATCCGTGTCGGTGTGCGGATGGTCGTGCACCGCGGACAGCACCGCTACTCGAGGGCGCGTCACACGCAGAGCAACCCCGCGCAACATGCGCTCGAAGTCCGAAGTCGTTGGCACGCTCCGAAGCGTGCCGCAGTTTCTGGAATCAATCAAGATCAGGCGTCGGCCCTCGACCTCATGTTCGGCTGGGGCAAGCACGCAACGTGGCCGGGCTGGTTGCCGAAGGCATGAGGTTCACGATGCCTCGTGTCCGGGCGAACGGGGAAGGTAGCTTGTCCTGGAGGGTGACCCAAGCGATACGACCGCGACACCCCGGCGATCTCCCTCGCTCCTGCCGCCTGACTTCTGCGATCACGGATTAGGCACTGCTCCGGCTCTACCGCGGTCTCAACGAGCCACTCGCCGAGGCGGCTCGAAACAGACAGGGTTGGGTGCCGGCTACAGGTAGCGCCGCAAGCCAAGGCGGTCGGGCGATCGTCTGACGCTGCGTCGACGGAGTCAATGCACCTGACGGCGTCGCTCGCGGGGATGGTGGTGTGGGCGGGATCTTGCTGGTCATCTGCTGTGTTAGCCGTACTACCTCACCGATGTACTGGCAGACCGGTGACGAGGAAGTTGATCTGACGTGCGATGGCCACCGCGTGGTCGGCGAAACGCTCGTAGTAGCGGCCGATGAGTGCTGCATCCACCGCTGGCTTGACCCCGTGCGACCAGTCCTGGGAGAACAGGATCTGGAAGATCTGTCGGCGTAATGCGTCGACCTCGTCATCAGTCTGCGCCAGCCGCTCGCCGGATAGCGGGTCCCGGTTCTCAATTGTCGCTGCGGCGTCTTGGGCCAGGGTGACGGCAACCAGGCTCATCCGCGCGAGAATGGGACGGACCTCATAGGGAACCGGCAGCCTCGGCTGATTGAGCCGCGTGATCTCGGCGACGTGCCGACCGAGGGCGCCCATCCGCTCCAGATCGCTTACTGCCCGCATCGCCGCAACTACCGTACGTAGGTCGGTCGCGACCGGTGCTTGCAATACCAAATGTTTCAGGCAGCGCTGGTTCACATGCTCGCACAGCAGGATGATGTGGCCATGGCTGGAGATGACCAACTCGGTCAACCCTACGTCAGCCTGGTGAAGCGCGGTGGAGGCATTAGTCATTGTCTGCCCGGCCAGCCGAGTGATCTGGGCCAGGTCGCCAATCAGGGTATCTAGCTCGACATGGAGGGCTCCCCGCATGACCCAAGGATAGGGGATTGGCCAGCTAGACGCCCTGCCCGCGACCGGAGCTGACCAACACGCTGGTCATCGTCCCGCTGAGTCGCAGGTGGCCTCAATTGCAGCGCAGCGACCTATGCGCAGTAATGCCGCGATGTCATTAATTTATGGCTCGTGCCCGAGGGAATTATCCGTGCGGGGCGGCATAGTTTTGCCGTATGCGTCGACGTCGAGACTGACTACACCGACTTTGGGAATTCTTTCCGCCGCCGTCGCGCTGCTCCGCACCCCGGTCTAACCACCTAAGCTCTGCTCGCTTCTCCCCGGTCGTGGCACGGTGCACGGGATGCGCCCACAGCACCACCACCAGGGCACCAGGGTGGCGTCACTAGCCCTTGTGTACGGACATCACCGCTGGGGCGAGAGTCCGTGACTAGGAAGCTGACTGACCTGACCTGCGATGGTCACCGCGTGGTCGGCGAAACGCTCGTAGTAGCGGCCGATGAGCGCGGCATCCACCGCTAGCTCCACCCCATGTGACCACTCCTGGGAGAACAGGATCGGGAAAAGCTGCCGGCGTAGTGCGTCGATCTCGTCATCAGTCTGCGCTAGCCGCTCACCAGACAACTGATCTCGGCTCTCGATCGCGGCTGCGGCATCCTGTGCCAGGCTGACCGCGCGCATACTCATCTGGGTCAAGATCGAACGGATGTCGTCCGGGATAAGCACCCTCGGGTGCTTCAATCGTGCGATCTTGGCGATGTGCTGAGCCAGATGGACCATCCGCCCCAGATCACCCACCGCCCGCATCGCGGTAATGATCACCCGTAGATCGGCAGCAACCGGCGCCTGCAACAAAAGAAGCTTCGAGCAGCGTTGGTCCAGCTCATCGCACATCGCTTGAAGCTCCCCGTCACCGGAGATGACCCATTCGGCGATCCGCACATCGGCATAAACAAGCGCGGTCGATGCATCAGCCATCATCTCTGCCGCCCGCCGAGCGATCACGGCCACGCCCTCAACCACGCTGTCTAGCTCCGCGTAGAAGAACGTCCACGTGCCCGCCGGAGGGCAGTGATAGGTGTGACAAACCACCCCGCGCCCCTCCGGAACCGACTGAGATCGACGAGCAAGCATTTACCCTCCTTCAGCCCCCGATGCCAAGACGACGACCCTGCCTCCCAAAGATGACAAAACAGGGCCCAACAGTTGACGAAAGGATGACGCCAAGCCCCACTAGGGACAGCTACCTACAGCTCTGTCAACGGCCAAGAGATGGTCCCCGCTGGTGGCCAACGAGGTTGACGGCGGTGGTGTGTTCGGGCAGCAAGCGGCCCAGCTCCGGGGCCAGCCGGCGCATCGCGACCATCTTGAGCCGTTTTTGCCCGTCGTGGAGATCGGCCGCGAGCGGCGGTGGCGCCGTGCTCACGATGGATCACCACCGTGGGTGTCGATGGCGTAGTCGTTCAATGATCGGGTCGGCACCGAGGGCAGAGTCAGCACCAAGGCCTGGCCTGAGGGTCTGGGCTGGAGTGCGGCGCCGGCCGCGGCCAGGATCGAGCGGACGTCATCGGCCCGCCAGCGCCGGAAGTGCACGGCCCGTTGCAGTGCGGTGATCAGCGCGTTGTGCCCGTGCGCAGCACGCAGGGTGAGCAGCTGCGCGAGTTCTGTGGGCAGCTTGCTCACCCCCGCCGCGGCCGCGCCGGCCAGGAATTGCTCGGCAACCTCGCCGAGAGCGAGGATTGATGCTCGACGGCGGTCTTGGCCCGTGGGGCGCCGATTAAGGAAAGTTCAAGCAAGTGCTAATTCGTGTAAGTCGCGACAAAAGTAGCTTCTGTGAGTTGAGTGCCGTTCCCGGCCGACGTGGAGGGGCCTCGGCGAGGAGGAGTGATGATCGAGCCGGAACATATCGAGCGGACTCGAAGACGAGACGATTTTCCGCACCTGGACAGTCAAATCGTAGTTTGCGCCTACTGCGACGAGTCAGCTATTGCACGAGGAACAATCGCTCTTCTACCCGAAGTGGATTCCGGGCACGCATGGGCCGACCGGGGTGATCATCAACCTGTCTGGGCTGAAATTCACGGCGAGTGGAAAGACTCTCCCGTGGCGGCGCGACCCCGTTGACATGTACGCCTTCCACATTGATGTACCGCAGGGCACGGCCGCCGTCGAGGCAAGCTTCGAGTTCCTGGCGCCGACCTCCGCGGGCCGCCTCAGTTCAGATTCCTCGACGACCCCACACCTTTTCGTCTTCTGCAATGCGGAAGCTCGTCGAGGAGGCGAAGGCGCTCTTTGGCGCCGAGCACTACGGCGTTGATTTCTACAATGAGGGCTGGCTCATCTGGCTCGATGCCGCACGCTCATCCGCCAGCTCACTTCGGGACAGCGCTCGCTGGACGACTTCTGCCGCCGCTTCCATGGCGGGCAGCCGGGACCACCGGAAGTCAAGCCGTACACCTTCGACGACGTGGTGGCGAAACTCAACGAGGTCGCGCCCTAGGACTGGCGGACATTTTTCAACCATCGTCTCTACACGACCGACTTCAACGCCCCACTCGGGGGCATCGAGCGCGGCGGTTGGCGGCTTGCCTACGATGCCGAGCAGGGCCAGCGAACAAAGGATTTGCAAGCGGCACGCAAACGCGTCGAGATGGGCTACTCGCTCGGTCTACGGCTGGACACAGACGGCCTCATCACCGACGTGATTCCGGGGATGCCTGCAGCAGAAGCCAAGCTCGGTCCCGGAATGACAGTTGCCGCCGTTGACGGCAGGGCGTTTTCACCCGACTCCCTACGTGACGCGGTGAGAGCAGCAAACGCCTCCAAGGAACCGATTCAAATGCTTGTCAACAACGAGGGCGCCCTCATCAACTACTCGATCAACCACCACGGCGGCGAGTGGTACCCACACCTCATACGTGACAGTGCCAAGCCCGACCTGCTGAGCCAGACGATCGCGCCGCTCACCCCGAGACGATGAGTCACCTCTACGCCACCAGACCGGCGAAGTGAGCCCAGCGACCGGCACGGCTGCCCAGTGGGCGGTGACAGGCTAGCGGACGGCAATTCTCGTCCATGAGCGCGCTTCCGCTGTCCGAAGCGAAGGCCTGGCTCTCCGCGTGGCTGTATGACGGGGGCGAGAACGCTGAGGTCTTCCGAACGTCCTTCTCGCTGCGGATTGCCCAGGGCGTACAAAGTCGAGCCGGTCGTCATCGATGGTGGCCAGGTCGTGGTCTACGCGCCCCATGTGCACGAGATCGCCGCCACTCACCCAGAGATCTCCGAGGTGGGCTACCACTGCCGGGACTACTTTGTGAAGCAGTGGGACCGCTTCCGGGTCGTACCCTGGGGCGTCCTGGCGCACTCCACCCACTTGCGCGGCGCGGGAACCTACGACGAGACCACCGGCGAGGAGCATGGCCGGGTCACGGTCACCCTGGCTACCGGCATCCCCGAACAGCGGGTGCGGGCGGTGAACCTGGACTACCTGGATCCGGCAGCGATCGACCTCGAAGCGTGGGCGACTGCCCCCGAGACCCTGGTGGTGCCCCGGGCCGGGGAGGACCTGTTCCGGCTCCGCTGAGCCGTGCCGTCCGCCCCTCAGGAGGTTGTCGTGAGCAGCAGTTTCGGTCTCAGCAGCGCAGCCATGCGGTGGTGTCCGGGGGTAGCAGGCCGTCGGGGGTGAGCGCGCCGCTGGCTACCAGGAGCCGGCCCGGCGGTAAGCGGACCGGCGTGGTTCCCATCGCCAGGACGAGGGCGATCGCCTCACCCCTGCGCACCACCAGTCGCCCGTGGGCGTTGATGTCAACGCCCACGGCATCGTCCACGGACAGAAGGCCCCTGGCGTGTAGCCGGCGGCGCAGGGTTAGCGCGGCTCGGCACAGTTGCAGCGGGGAGGCCGGGTCCGCCTTCTGCGCTTCCACCGAGTACGCGCCCCAGCCCGCCGGGACTGAAAGCCAGGGCGATCGCGCCGGCGCCGTCGAGAAGCCGTGCGTCCCGCTCACGTCCCGTCGCCACGGCAGGGGAACCCGGCAGCCGTCGCGGGACACCCCACAGCCCGTCCGGCTCGCTGATCCGCGTCCAAGCCGGGCCGCCGAACACGCTGGTCCAGTTGTTCGGCGGCACCGCGCCGTCCGGCCCTCGACCAGGCGCGAAGTGGAAGCGCGCGCGTGCCCGGCTGCCCGGCCCGGCTGCCAGTGCTGCTTGGAACAGCGGGTGAGCACTTGAGCAATGGTTCGGGACCAGGTCGACGATCACCCGCAGTTGATGACCGTGCGCAGCGTCTCCTCGAACGCCGGCAGGTCACCGAATAGAGGATCGACATCGCAGTAGACGAGACGTACTCGATCCGCGCCCTCCTACGGCGACGTCGCATCGAGGCGACGATTCCGTAGGAGGACGATCAGCACAACACTCGCGCTGCCAAGGGTTCCACCGGCGAGCGACCGCCGGCGTTCGACACCGAAAGTAACAAGCAGCGCAATACTTCCGAACGCGCGTTCAGCAAGATCGCCCGCGAATCGCCTTCAATGGCTGTTGATGGCAGCCCATAGTCCATGGGATCGGCTCCCGTGTCATGACGTCAGGCAGCCAGGCGCGTGCGCAGGCGCTCCTTGCCTTGCTCGGCCCCCCTGCGACTCTCTCCCTGGGCGCGGCGGAAAAACTCGGCCAACTCCCCGTCCCCGTCGCGTTCGGCGTCCTGGATGTAGGTCTCCAGGCGAAGCACGTTGCTTAGACATTGCTCGACGAACCAGATCAGGTTGTAGTCCTTGTCCTTAGTCCCCGTGATAGGACCAGTCTCTTGACTTGCCGTGCCCATCTGCGGCTCCTCTCACCCGGATGCACGTGCTGTGGCTCTACCCCTTGCGTTGCCGCTCTACACCAGCAACCGACCCTGGATCCGGCGCTGGCAGCAGCGCCTGGTGGATCGGCACCGCGGTGCGCGGCGCCACTGCGGTGCCGCGCAGGTAGTTGCGTGCGACCTCGACCAGCGCGGGATGGCGAGGATACGTCCCTGGCCTACGGGCGAGTACGCCATGATCGGGATGCTGTGCGCGCTGCGGTCGCCGATTTGGGCTATTTGCTCCGACAACAGACCCCCTGACCTGGGCAACCAGCCGGCGGAGCAGCTCAGGCGCGGGCCGCACCCCATACTCAGGCCGCCTTCCACATCAACGCCGACATCGCTTACGCGGCGACCGTCAGGGGCCCAATGCGTCACGCATCCTGGCCGCGACGCAGCGCCCGGAGCTTGCCGTGGGCTCGCACGAAAAGCGGGATCCACACGATATCGGTGAGGCTGACACCAGCGAGCACCCGCAGTGGCAGCTTGGCGCTTTTCTGCTTATCGTGCAACGCCACAGCCGCGACGACGCTCGCCGATGTCACGGCCTTCTCCAGGTAGCTGTACTTGACCAGAGCCTGCTTCTTGACCGGATCCTTCGCGATCTCCCAGAACATCACTCCCCAGAGAAATGCCATACCACTCCAGATATGGACCAAGAAGGGATAGTTAGGCTTCTCGGAAAAGAAGCGGTCAATGTACTTGCGATAAGCGAAAAATGCCGGAACCGTCACAAGGAAGTTACTGATGGCGGCGGATCGGTAAAGCCGAGCCACGCGCCTCTCTGTGATGTCTGCCGTTTCCTTGTCCAACCTGACTCCTTGCCAGTAATCCCGGATGATACATCCGATGCGTGAGAAACCTCACCGCGCATGCGCACCAAAGCCAGCACGTTCAGCGGAATTATGCTACCCCTTCGGGCAGCATGATCGCATCTGTATCGAGTGCATACTTAGCCTGGTCGCACAGTCGACGAGATCAGCCACCGACTGGTTTGGTCGCTGGTAACGATTGTCCCTGAGGCACGTCGGGATACCAGGAGTATCCCGACAATGCACCCACCGATAGACGTCACATGGCGACGATGATGCCCCGTTCGGCCCGCAGCTCCTCCACGTCACGGTACGAGCCCGTAGAACAGGTGCCAGCGGACTACCCATGATCTGTGAGTGTCGTTGCGGTGCTCCTGATGGAGGCCCACGAGGCTGGTGTCGGTGACTGGATTGTGACTCGACCATGATCTGGCCGCTTCGGCGTGCTTTGGTGTGACCTGTCCATCGTGGTTACCGGCACCGGCCTGACCCACCCGGCGATCAGAAGCATGTCCGCCCGAGGGCGTGACTCATCACAGATATGCCACTCCGGTGACCCGTACCCAGGCCGGTGTCGACGTTGACCGTGCCTCGAGAAAGGATCACCGACCAGTGCCCATGTTGGCAGAACTCATCGACGCCGTCATTGGCGTCGATAACCATCGCGACACCCACCACGTCGAGTTGGCGCCCACGTCCCACCGAAGTGAGCACCGATCGCAGCTTTGTGCCAGGTACGTACAACAGCCAGTTTGTCTGCCCGGTGCCGCCGATCGCACCAGGGGCCACATATACCCGCGACATCCAGGTGAAGAACCTGTCGAACCAGGCACCGAGGTACTTGCAGGTGTGAGGACTACCATGCCGGGCGACACCAACCCGTCCAACTACCGATCGGACAGGACCGTGACATTCCAGTAGGCGAACGCGGGCGATGTTGACCGGGTGAATGCCGCCGCGTTGGTCGGGGTGCACACCGCCCGTGCTGCTGTCGTTGTGGGCATCGGCATGCCCGTTGCTATCCGGTGGAAACGGCGGTGGGCGGGGCGCGCTGGTGTCTGCGACAACCGGTTCTTGCACAGGGTCGTCTTGTAGTGGCGCTGGCCATGGCGTCCTCGACGGTCAGCGGCTTGCGGTAACCAGGGTCTTGTAGCGCACCGAGTGCGCGGCGATGTTGCCCAGCCAGTGGTCAGCACCGAAGGAGGGTTGCAGCCGACGTGGGCGCACATTGATGAGGCCATCGAGGCGGTCGGTAGGTAAGCTCCTCCAAAACCCATCAGCCTGCAGAGGGTAGTCGCCTCGATGCGGTAGGGTGGCGAACCGCTGAAACAGAGGGGGACACATGTGCGTACTTGGCTACTTCGCGGCAGTCCTGGCAGCGATCATCGTCCTTGGCCTAATTGGTCTCGGATTGGGTTCGACCCGAGATATCCGTCGCTATCTGCACATCCGCAAGATGTGACCGGCGGCGCTCAGTGGTAGCGTGTTGAAGACCATCTGAACATGAAGGACGATCGACAGCACATCTGGGCTTACCGTGAGGGCGTCTGACCTGGGTGGGCTGGCGACGATGGCTCGGATCGCCAAGGACACGGCCGGCGCTGTTGCGTCGTCGTCCTTCCCGAGTGCCCACGCTGAGGTCTGGTTTCGCCGGTTTCCGCTTCCACCGGAGGTGATCCTGGTGGCGGTGCGCTGGTAGCTGCGCTAGGGCTCTCCTCCCGGGACGTGGAGCAGTTGCTGGCCGATCGACGCAGCCCGACCCGGTCGGCACAACCGCGGGTGATTGCTGGCTCGGACGAGACGTATGTCAAGGTCGCCGGGCGGTGAGTCTTTCTGTATCGGGCGATCGACCAGTTCGGGCAGGTCATCGATGTGCTGGTCGCTGAGAGGCGGGACCTGGCGGCCGGCCGCCGGTTCTTCACCCGAGCCCTCGAACACGGCCCACGACCGAGCGAGGTGACCACGGCGACCCGCAGCGACCTGCCCATACACCGGTCAATGCAACACAGCCACCAGGGTCTCACCGACCGATGACCCGGTCGACCACACGGGCTGCGGCTTGCCGGCGACCGAAGCAGACCCGGCACGCGCAGGAAGGTGAATCACCTAGCGGCGGACAACCCCGCGTGTGCGAGCACGCTCTCCCGGCCAGGCTAACGAAGGCGCTCCCCTACCCGAGGCCCGAATGACCGCCTGAGAAGGTTGACTCAAGTGTCAACCTTCTAGCGCCCAAGCGGCGCTAGGGATAAGGAACTGCACCGCCAGGAGGCGTACGGTCCCACCAACCGCAAACCAACTAGGCACCGTAACCCATCAACTGAGACCAATACGGCGCCCATCCTCTGAAACCAGGCAGGGCTAGATGACGGGGAGTAGGCATGAGCAGAATGCCTAAGCACGGGGCCTGGCAGAAGGGGTAAACGCACAAACGGTCAGGCGCTGTCGGGATACCCGTAGCTCAACACTTCGACGTTCGGCGTGAACCTCGATAGCATGTCCTGTTCATCTCTGAATGTTCAGCTGAGTGAGGTACGCCCCTCGCGGGCACACAGTCCGGTCGGGGCTAACTGTCACACCGATTCTTACGGTCAAACACATGCCAAACGACCACGACTTCATTCACTCGGTGATTGGTTTCAAGCAGGCGCTGGGAAGAGCAGCGTCGAATTCGGCTAACGGTCACCTTTTCTCGTCGCAGCACATCGCTCAGGTCATATTGGCGTTGACCGAATATCGCCAGCCAGCACTATCCAAGAAGTGCGCTTCCCGAACATGAGATCAGCAGGGGTGGCTGAGCTCGATGATCCTCTGGCTCAAGTCGAAAATGAGAGTTTTGCGTCCCTGTGCTAGTCGGGCAGCAGTCATCGTGATGGCTATTACCCTGCTGTCAGGGTTCGGCTACACAACTTCCGAGTCCGCAGGAGCCGCACCGAGCCTGGCCGCCGGGTTCTCGCTCGTCTACACATCGACGCCGCTCGGTGGAGCGGGCTCTTACAACCTCACCGACATCAAATACGTGCCGCAGTCAACCGGTGTCGAAGCTGGCCTGTTTGCCGCAGGCAAAAATGGCAAGATCGCTTGGGTTCCTGACATTGGCAGTAGTCGTCTGCTCGGCACGATCCCCAACGTACGTTCAGACTCCGACGCCGGCCTCCTCGCAATCACTCCCGCAGTGGACTACGCGACATCGGGCGTCGTGTACGTGCTCTATGTGCGTCAAGCATCGTCCACAAGCAGCTTTGGTGCAGTCGAAGCGTGGAAGGTGAACAGCACGTCGCAACCCACGGGCATCGCGTTTGTCCGCGCCGTGGTGGACGGAAGTCAGGGGCTCACTAACAACAGCCTCTCGCACATGGTCGGCGACCTTCTTGTGGTTCCGGACGGCTCAATTTTCTTCAGTCAGGGAGACGACGCGAGCCATACGAAAGTAGATACAGCGGCTCTTCGAGCCCAGGATCTGAACGATCCGCACGGAAAGATCTTCCACGTCTTGCCTGACGGCCGCGGTGCTACCGACAACCCTTATTACGATACCGCGAACCCAAACAGTTGGAAGAGTCGGGTGTACGCGTATGGCTTCCGCAACGCGTACCGGCTCTGGCGCGATCAGAATACCAGCAAAATTGGCGCCGTAGCTGTCGGCTGGAACACCACTGAAGAGTTCGACGTCGTCAACGCCGGAGGAAACTACGGGTGGCCGTGCTGGGAAGGCACCGCTCAAACAACCGGATACAAGGACCTCCCGCAGTGCCAGTCGATATACGCCACCAATCGTGTACCGCCGATGTGGACATACCTGCATAATGGAGCAGCGGCGACTATCACGGGCGGGGCTGTCTATTCCGGAACCAAATACCCGGCGCAATACGTGGGTAAGACCTTTATAGGTGATTACTCCCGCCAAGAGCTGTGGGCGCTCGGGACTAATGGCCAGACGTTGACGTCCGCGCCCGTATCTGTTGGCACTTCACTCGGCGCAATGACAGCTATCCGCGCATGCCAGGGCGGCGACATCTGCTGGACGGATATCGCCAATAGTCAGATAGTCCGCCTCAACTACTCGACAACAAACAACGCTCCCGTCGCGAAGGGGACGAGCACGGTCGACGCCGCGACGCGCACAGTTACCTTCGACGCAACCGGCTCATACGACGTCGACAAAGACACTCTCAGTTACTCGTGGGCCTTCGGCGACGGCCAGCAAGGAAATGGCGACCGTTCGAGCCACACCTACGCTGGACACGGCCCGTACACAGTGACATTGACCGTGCGCGACACAACGGGAGCCACCGGAGCAGCAACATTATCGGTGGTGCCTGACAACTACGCACCGACTCTGACATTGCAAACTCCACCGAGTGGTTCGACATTTGCCGTGGGCGACACCGTAGCGCTGTCAGCGTCCGCGACCGACCAAGAGGACGGCTCACTGCCAGCGGCACAGATCAGCTGGTCGATTCAGCTGCTGCATTGCCCCTATAGCGGCCCGTGTCACGTGCATCCTTCGACGACGAGCACCGGAGCCTCGTTCTCGACCATCTTCCCGGATCATGGCGGCGATACCAAGATGGTCATCTCGGTCACCTCCCCACCTGATTCCACCGGCATCCGCTCCACGCAGACCTACACGGCATCGCCGCGCCTGCGCACATTGACCGTCGCCGTGCCGGCAGGTGTGCAGCCAACGATCAATGGCGCACTCGCGTCACAGGCCTCCGTTGTTACCAACTCAGCAGCAACGTTGAGCGTGCCGGCATCAGTCGATGACCTCACGTTCACCGGATGGGCAGATGCTGCTGCGGATCGAAATCGTCAGATAATCGTTCCCGACCGTGATGTCACCTTCACTCCGAATTATAATTCACTTATCGACCAGCGCTATCAGCAACTCGGTGGCACGGCCTCGTTCCTCGGAACACCCACCGATGCGGAGCGCTTGGTCGGTGACGGTAAGGTCCGCGACTACACGGGTGGCGCACTGACATGGCGTGCATCAACAGGCGTTGTCGCCTTGCATGCTCAAGTCGCGAACGTGTGGCGTGCCATGGGAGGCGCGGGGGGTATGCCTGGCTTCCCGACGCAAGACGACCGGTCCTTGTCGGGCGGTGGTTGGTGGAACAACTTCCCGGGAATCAATGTCTATTACACGCCGTCCACTGGTGCTTATGAGGTCTACGGCCTTATTCGCGACCGGTATCTGGCTTTGGGTGGTCACACCGGCTGGATCGGTCTTCCGACGTCCGGTGAGGTACCTGCTCGTGACGGGCGCGTGAACAGCTTCGTGGGCGCGAACTTGTACTGGTCGTCGGCCACCGGCGTGCACGAACTTCAGGGACCCATCCGTGCCGCGTTCCTGACCAGAAACGGACTGACCTCGATCGGTCTTCCGACTACGGACCAAACGGTTACCGCCGGTGGGGTCGGCAGGTTCAACCACTTCCAGTACAGTGGCTCTATCTACTGGAAGGCGAGCACAGGGGCGCGCATCGTCATGGGTGACATTAGGACGCGTTGGGCAAGCCTGGGATGGGAACGTTCTCGTCTCGGCTACCCGGCCAGTGACGAGTTCGCGATTACCGGCGGACGGCGGAGCAACTTCGAACACGGATACATAACTTGGTCCGCCGCGACTCGCCAAACCACTGTCCGTTATACGTGACCGACCTCGACCGGGCATCAGGTCGTTAATCATGGCAGCAGTTGGACAGAGACCGACGATAGATCATCGCAGGCCGCATCTGTGCAGATCGAGGCTGTAGCCAGGGGCGGGGCGAACCACCGACCTTTCGAATTCCATGCTGGTGGACTGGCGCGACGCCAACATCATCTCCCCGAGCGAATGAACACCAAGCGACGGAACACGGACATCGGCATCCTCAGCTCAGTTGGCGAAACCGGCCGTCGGCTTCGCGATCAACGGTAGGCATCCCGCCGGTGGCTGATGCCCACAACCTGCACGGTCTGGGTGCTCTCATCGATGATGTACCTGACTCGGTATTCCCCGCGCCGAGCCCGCCAGCAGCCTTCAAAGGGCTTACGCAGCGGCGCTCCCACGCGATGGGGATTCTCGGCCAGTGGCCCATAGAGGAACTCCACGCATGCCGCGGCGAGGGCCTCCGGCAGTTGCTCGGTGAGTTGGCGTGCCGCAGTACGGGCCACTTGTACCCGGTAGGTCACTCGGTTTGAGTCCGGACTCGCTGATTGATCAGGGCTCGTACCTGCTGCTCATCGAGCACATCACGGCGAGCGAAATCGGCTTCGCCATTGGCGAGGCGCTGCTGAGCTTGCGTGTCGGCAAGCAGCTCCAGGGTCGCTTCAATGGACTCGAGATCCTCCGCGGCGAGCAGCACGACGTACTCCCGGCCGTTGCGGGTGATGTAGACGCGCTCGTGAGTGCGCCCGACCTGGTCAGCAATTTCAGAAAGCCGGGCCTTCGCTTCGGACAACGGTATGGTGCTCATGGACCAGAATTATAGTCCATGAGTCCCCAAATCGCGCGCTGAAGATGGCCGACTCGACCATGCCGGCCGCAAGAACGCCGCACCCTGTGTCCCCCGGGTCCGCCCCAGCCGCGGTATGCCTGTGGCGCACGGTGGTGGGTTGGTCGAGGCGAAGGACTGATGTTTGGGATGTCGGGGACCGTGATGACTCTGGCGGCAAGCGTCGTGCTGGTGTTGGCTGGGATGACCGTGTTCACGACCTCGTTATCCACCGAAGTCAGCGGTTGTCGGGCTGACCCCGGACCAGTTACCGGCTCCTGTGACGCCCGTGATGAGTGATAGGCATCCAGCAACAAGTTGATTACCTCTGGCGGGTCGCTCTCTGCCTCATCCCGTTCCCTGTAAAGCCCGCATGATGCCGGGCAACGCGCGGTGCAGTTCACGCTGCCAGTACGGCCAGCTGTGGGTGCCGGGTCCGTACGCGCTGATCTCCGCAGGGATGCCAAGCTCACCCAGCCGGCGAACAAAAGCGGCGTTTCCCGGGGCCAGCCGGCGCTCGATCTGGTCGCCGGCACTGGAAGAGGTATCTGCGACGTCCAGCGGACCTGGATTACCGTTGCCGTAAGACACGAACAACCAGATTCCCCGTAGGTCCGCCGCTCTTTCGGTAGGGTTGTGTCGGCGCCAAATGTCGGCTTGCTGGGTTCGATTGCCCCACACATCCGGCGGGACCTGCCAATCCGAGGTATTCAGGACTCCGCTGAACGAAGCAGCCGCGCGGAATAGACGCGGCGAGCGGGCAGCGTAGAGCATGGCGCCCAACCCTCCCATGGAGAGCCCGGCTACCGCACGATGATCATTGGTCCGCCAGTCCTGGTCGAGTACCTCGAGCAGCTCTACTAAATGGAAGTTCTCCCAGGCCGGTAACCCGCCGCGGCCTTCGTTGAACCAGTTTGAGTAGTAACCCTTCGTCCCGCCCTCGGGCATCACAATCAAGAGGGGAAGTCCGGCCGTCAGAGCCGCGACATCGGTGGACCTGGTCCAGGACTTGTAGGTATCCGGATCATCAGCACCATGGAGCAAGTAGAGAACCGGCCAGCGGCGGCTCGGGTCTGCCTCGAAGTCGACGGGCAACAGCAACCGCACCTTGGTTGCGCCAACCGACGGGGACTCGATCACCACATCCCGGATCCGATCATCGATCTTGTCCACGGACACCACTCGAACAGCCTTGTCGGCAGCAGCGACCGATGACTCGCTCGGTGCTGCGCACCCGCCAGCGACCACAGCGCCGGCAAGCACCAATGACATCGCACGCAGCCAGCGCATATGTCCCCCGACCGCTCCAGATCAGACCCGCGTCCCCGGCAGGTTGCCGACTTCAGTCTACCCTCTATTGACTTCATATGAGCCCTGTATAGACTTCAGCTATGCTGCGACCCGGGTGGACGTGGGGGAGGCGGGTATGAGCGGCGCCTTTCGCTGGCGACAAACGGTGGCGGTGGTGGCGGGGATTGTGTTGGGCGCAGCGATGCTGGTGGGTTGTGGCTCGGGTGCTGATGGGCGAGTCGTGCTGGCCCTCGACACCGGCAGCGAGGGTGTGGAGCAGTACCAGGCCGCTGCCCTGGAGTGCGGCAGGGCTTCCGGCGGTCGGTACACGATCGAGCAGCGAACCATGCCGAGCAGGAATACCGATGATCAGCGGCTGCACCTGGCCCGTCGGCTGGCCGCACATGACCCCAGCCTGGACATCATGGAGCTCGACGTGATCTGGACCGGGGAATTCGCTCAGGCGGGATGGATCTTGCCATACCCTGCCGAACGGGTGCGCCAGGTGGCGCAAGGGACCCTTCGGGTTCCCCTGGAGACCGGCTTCTATCAGGGAAAGTTGTACGCCGCACCACTGTCCACCAATACGCAGCTGCTCTGGTACCGCAAGGACCTGGTGCCCGCACCACCGAAGACCTGGGACGAAATGATCCGGCTCGCCGAAAACTTGGCGGCGAAGGATCTACCGCACCACATCGAGGTGCAGGGCGCTCAATATGAGGGTTTGACCGTGTGGTTCAACACATTGCTCACCAGCAGCGGCGGTTCGATCGTCTCGGAGGACGGCGAGGTGCAGGTGGCCCGGGGCGCTGCCGCCCGGAAGGCGCTGGATGTTATGGCCGGGGTGGCCACCTCGTCGGCCGCAGACCCGTCGCTGTCGGTGAGTAACGAGGGGGACGGCCGGTTGGCGATGGAAGCGGGTAAAGCGGCGTTCCAGGTCAACTATCCGTTCGTCTACGCCACGATGTATGCCCCCGGCGGGGGTGGCACCTTTATCGACGAGATGGGGCGGTCGACCAGGCAGGAGACCGGCCGCCGCATCCGGGACGTTTTCGGCTGGGCCCCCTACCCCTCGGTACTGGCAGGCACGCCCGCGACCGTGACAATCGGTGGCATCAACCTGGGGGTGAGCGCCACGACTCCGCATCCGGCAGAGGCGTTCGAGGCAGTGCAGTGCCTGCGCAACCTGGACAACCAGCTGCGCAACGCGACGGGGGTGCAGCGGCCGCCCACGCTCGCCGCGCTGTACGACGATCCGGTATTCCAGAAAAGTTACCCGGCGTGGCAGGCGATCCGGGATTCGTTGAACAGCGCCAGCGTGCGGCCGAAGACACCGGCGTATAAGACCATCTCGATCGTGATCTCCGACCTGCTCAACCCGCCGGCGAAGATCAATCCAACCGCCATGGTGCCGCGGTTGGCTGACCAGATCGCCAAGGCCGTGGAGTCACAGGGATTGGTGCCATGACGCTGCGCGCACCGCCGGATGCCAGCGGCGTCGCGCGGGCGAGAGGGCGCGAGCGAGCGGAAGCACGGTCAGAGCGCCGGCTGGCTGCCCTGCTCTGCGCGCCAGCAGTGCTGGTGATCTTGGCGGTGACCGGTTACCCGATCGCATATGCCCTCTATCTGTCGTTGGAGCGATTCGACCTGCGATTTCCGGAGCAGCGTGGCTTCGTCGGGCTGGCCAATTACGGCGCGGTGCTGAGCTCTGGTTACTGGTGGCAGGCGCTCACCGTCACCTTGATCATAACGGTGATCTCGGTGGCGATCGAGTTCGTGCTCGGTCTGGCACTGGCGCTGATGATGTATCGCACGTCGGTCGCGCGGGGCCTGGTGCGGACCGTGGTGCTGATTCCCTACAGCATCGTGACGGTGGTCGCTTCCTACAGCTGGCAGTTTGCCTGGACACCGGGCACGGGCTACCTGGCTGCGCTGCTGCCCGAGGGTTCGGCACCGCTGGCGGAGCAAGTCCCGGCCATCGCGGTGATCATCTTGGCTGAGGTGTGGAAAACGACGCCGTTCATGGCTCTGCTACTGCTCGCCGGTCTGGCGCTGGTGCCTCCAGACCTGCTCAAAGCCGCCGAAATGGACGGTGCTGGGCCGTGGAAGCGGCTGACCAAAGTGATCTTGCCAATAATGAAGCCGGCCATCCTGGTAGCGCTGTTGTTTCGCACTCTGGACGCGGTTCGCATCTTCGACTCCATCTACATTCTGACACAAGGCTCCAACGGGACTGGGTCGGTGTCGATGCTCGGCTACAACAACCTGTTCGTCGGTTTCAACCTGGGTATAGGCTCGGCGATCAGCGTTTTGATCTTTATCGTGGTGGCGATCTTGGCGTTCGTGTTCGTCAAGCTCTTCGGCGCGGCCGCACCGGGCACCCTGGCTCGGGAGAACCAGCGATGACCGCCGACCGGAGCCGTCGGGGTTGGTGGGCCGTTGCCGACATCGTGGTCCTGATCTACGCGCTTGTCCCGGTGCTTTGGATTGTCAGCCTGTCGTTCAAACCCGTCACCTCGATCGGTGATGGCCGATTCATCCCAGCCGAGTTCACCTGGTCGAACTATCAGCAGATCTTCCAGCTGGCTCCGTTCGTCAGCGCGTTACACAACTCGATCGGCATAGCGCTCATCGCGACCGGACTGTCGGTGGTGATCGGCGCGTTAGCGGCGTACGCGATCGCGCGGCTGTCTTTCCCTGGCAAGAAGATCCTGATCGGCCTCGCCCTGCTGATCGCGATGTTCCCGCAGATTTCGCTCATCTCGCCGCTGTTCGACATCGAGCGCACACTTGGCCTTTTCAACACCTGGCCAGGACTGATCCTGCCCTACATCACCTTCTCGTTGCCACTGGCGATCTACACCCTGTCGGCGTTCTTCCGGGAGATCCCCTGGGAGTTGGAGAAGGCAGCCCAGATGGACGGTGCGACGCCGTTCCAAGCATTCCGCAGCGTCATCGTCCCGCTGGCCGCACCGGGGGTATTCACTACCGCGATCCTGGTGTTCATCTTCTGCTGGAACGATTTTCTGTTCGCGGCGTCGCTGACCTCCACCGAGGCGTCCAGAACCACGACGGTAGCGATCGCCAACTTCCCTGGTGCTTCGGAGTTCGTTGAGCCCACCGGGTCCATCTCGGCGGCCGCAGTACTGCTGACTGTCCCGATCATCGTCTTCGTGTTGTTCTTCCAGCGCCGGATCGTCGCCGGCCTGACCGCCGGCGCAGTCAAGGGGTAGCGATGGCTACGATCGACCTGGACAAGGTGACCAAGCGGTTCTCCGACGGCGCGCTCGCCGTGCATGAGGTGAATGTCGAGATCGCCGACGGCGAGTTCATCATCCTCGTCGGGCCGTCTGGGTGCGGGAAGTCGACAACCCTGAATATGATCGCCGGTTTGGAGGATATTACTTCCGGCGAGCTGCGCATCGAGGGAGAGCGGGTCAACGAGCGGGAGCCGAAGGACCGTGACCTGGCAATGGTGTTTCAGTCCTACGCGCTCTACCCGCACATGACGGTCCGAGAGAACATCGCGTTCCCGCTCAAGCTCGCCCGGGCCGGAAAAGCTACTATCGACGCCCGCGTGGCTGACACCGCGCGCCTACTTGACCTTACTGACCTCCTGGATCGCAAGCCGGCCACGCTCTCCGGTGGGCAGCGGCAGCGGGTGGCAATGGGACGCGCGATCGTGCGCAAGCCGAAAGCGTTTCTGATGGACGAGCCGCTGTCCAACCTGGACGCCAAGTTGCGGATGCAGATGCAGGTTGCGGTTTCCCGGCTGCAGAAGCGGCTGGGCACTACCACTGTCTATGTGACCCACGATCAGAACGAGGCGATGCGGTTGGGGGATCGGGTAGTCGTGATGCGCGGCGGGGTGATACAGCAGGTTGGTGCCCCGCAGCTGCTCTATGAGCACCCGGTGAACCTGTTCGTGGCAGGATTCATCGGCTCGCCGGCGATGAACTTCCTTCCCGCGCGCCTGGAGGGCGGCGCGCTGTGTTGCACCTTGGGCGAGTTGCCGCTGTCCGACCGGATGCGTCGCATGTTGGAAGCCGAGGACGCGCCCCGCGAGGTCATCATGGGTGTGCGGCCGGAGCAGTTCGAGGATGCCGCATTGGTGGAGTCCGGTGCCAGGGAGCACGGCGTGACGTTCGCTGCGCAGGTCGACGTGCTGGAAGCCATGGGATCGGACAAGTATGCACACTTTTCGCTGGAGGGTGAGCAGGCCCGAGCGGCCGAGCTTGATGAACTGGCCGCCGACGCAGGCACCGCCGACGTGCCCGGCGCCGGCCAGCTGGTCACCCGGCTGTCCGCCGCGTCGGCTGCCACCGAGGAGGAGAAACTGGAGGTCTGGTTCGACCCGGACCATGTCCAGGTCTTTCACCCCTCGGATGGGCGAAACCTGACCCTTCCGCCCGGGGTGCGGAAGTGAATTGGTGGCTCCTAGGGGGTGGGGTGCTGAGGCCGAAACAATCTTCGCGGTCGGGCCCGCTTCCATAGGCGCCTGGAAAACTGTGCCCACGCGGCCAGGATGGTGCTGGCCGCCGTTTTCATCAGGTCAGTCCTGATCGCGTGTACCTGGTCAGGCGAGGCGGCGCTGATCTCGGCAAGCATGGCCTCCCGGTACTTCTCACCCAGGCCGGGCGGCTGAACTGCGCCCACCCCACATACCAGCAGTTCGGCTCGCTCCCGGGTATCGCCCACAGCGAGGCTGATAAAACTGCACGCGAGGAAGGCGGTCAGCTTCAACGCCAACGCGAGCGTGAACGGAGCCAGCACAACCGCCAGCCCGAGGATCAATGTCGTGGGCTCAGCAAGCACCAACAACGCAACGTTGCCCACGCCCAAGGCATAGCCACAGGCCTTGGCGACGGCTCGCCAGCCGCGCCGCATACCGGCTCACCCCCCGGGATCCGGGGTGATCGATCGGTCGCAGCGGCGGACCCTGTTCATTGGTTGCTTCCCTTCCGCGGGTTGGCGTCCGCTCGCTAGGCGGTCCCAGGCCTGGTAGCCGCGCCCAGCCCACGCGCCAGACCTCTCACGCCCGTGCGCGCCGACGCATCCTGGAGTGCCTTGCGAGCCGACGATGCACCTTGGTCGGTGAGCCGGTAGTAACGGCGCCGCGGCCGGGCCGCCTCACGCGGATCGAGATCCTCCCACTCGTCGGTCAGCCAGCCGTGTTCCAGCAGCCGTTGCAGGATCGGATAGGTAGTCCCGGGGAGCAGGCCGGTGCGTACGGTGATCTCCAAACCGTAGAGGGCCGCGGTGGGATCGTCATCCCAGACTTGCAGGAGGGCCTCCAGAACCAACCGGACGGTCGTCGTCATCCTGGGAGCCATATACGAAGTCTAGTGAGGCCTTGCCCGAAGTCAACAGAGGCCGATCCAGCGCAGCCCTTGCTAGAGTTCGTTAGAGGCTATATCGTACTTAGTTATGGATGGTGGAGCCGCGATGACTCTTCTCGTGCTGGGCGCAGTCTTGCTGGTCTGTCTCGGGATGCTGCTCGGAGCGGCTTGGACCGCCCAGGCATTGCAGCCCAAGCTTCGCCAGCAGGCTGAGGAGCGCCGAAGGCTGAACGAGGAGTGGTCGGCAATTCGCACCGCCCGCTGGCAGCGGGGCCAGTGCCCGCGTTGCGCAGCTCTGCTGTCCGAAGAGGACTGGTACTTCGATCTACCCGAGAACATCGGTTACGAGGTCGAGCGGTAGCAGACAGATGACCCCGGGGACTGCAATGCAAATGGCAACCACTAACACCGGCGTGGATACCGCGGCCGTGACCTACGCCATGCCGAGCGTCGCTCACCTACTGCTGCGGATCGGCGACGGCGACCCGGCGGCCTGGGTGGAGATCGTGCGCCGGTACGGCAATCTCGTGTCCGTGACAGTGCGGTCGTTTCGGCTACAAGAGGCCGACGCGCTGGATGCGGTGCAGATGACCTGGCTGCGGCTCGCTGAAAACGCCCACCGGGTGCAGCTCCCCGAGCGGCTGGGAGGATGGCTGGCTACCACCGCCCGCCGCGAATGCTTACACATCCTCCGCCAGGCCAGACCCACCCCACACCTCATAGAGGTAGTGCCAGAAACTGTTGCCGACCCCTCAGCCGGTCCCGAGCAGCATGCTATCGACGCCGACATCGCGAGGACACTGTGGGAGCTTGTCGCCGACCTACCACCTCGCCAGAGAGTCGTTCTGCGGGCGCTGTTTAGCCACCAGTCCCGGCCCTACACCGACGTTGCCCGCGCCACCGGGATCTCGCCCAGTGCAATCGGCCCCACCCGTGGACGAGCCCTGCGGCGGCTGCGGGACAAACTCAACGAACACGAGCTGGGGCCGGGAGCATGGCGATGATCCGTCCGATCAGCCACCCCTCGACCGCTGCTACGCGCTCCTTGACCGTTCGCCCCGCCCATCCCGCGCGTGGGATCCCCATGGGGCGCTGTTGCGTCGCCGGACCGGACGCGTGGCTTCTCTCGGTGGCCTTAGCCTATCGTCGAAGTGTGAGCAGTGACTTTCCCGCTGACATCTTGGATCTGCAGGTGGTCGAGCATGGTACCGACGCTCGCGTGGTCACCGTAGTGGGCGAGATCGACGCGTTGACCGCGCCGGAGCTGGGCAGCGTTCTGACCGCCCAGCTCACCGCTGCCCAGATCGTGGTGGTCAACCTTGATGGTGTGCAGTTCCTGGCATCTGCTGGGTTGTTCGTGCTTTTGGAGGCCCGCGAACTCGCTACTCGAGAAGACCGCGCCCTGCGGTTGGTGTACAACTCCCAGACCACCAACCTGGCGCTGGAGGTTGCTGGACTGCAGGAGTACTTCACAATCGCCGACAGCGTGCCGGACGCCCTGAAGATCTCACCCTGACGGACGCGGCGCTGAGTGGTGGAAGTCGCGGGCGGTAGCCATCCACTGGGCTGGACCGCAGGCTGGATCAGCGAGATTTGGCCGCGGCACTCGTCGTGTAGTGCTGCGGGTTGGTCTTGTACGGCGCATTCGGGCGACCTAGCGGGCCCGCAACCTGACTGTAGGCGGCGCCTGTCTCCTTCGTCAGGGTAGGGGTCAGGTACGGCCGTACGGTCATGGGCGCCGACCGCTGCGCAGTTCGACGAGATCGTGCAACTGTCGGCCCAACGACGACCCGCGTCCGCGTACCGCGAAGACGCCGGTAGGCACCTCATCGAAGTGCCTACTCGGCGAGGCGATGACGGATGACGACGATGGTTCCGGTAGGGCCATGATCGATGTGAAAGTCGTCGCTGCAGTCCCGCATGAACTGCGTCCCACGTCCTCGGTTCCTCCGGTTCTCACCGCGGGGCGGGCGCCAACGGCCCGTATCGCGGACGGTGGCGAGTACATCCGGCGGTTGGAGCTCCAGCTGCACCGTCACGGTGCCGCCACCAGGTCCGTATGCGTGCTCCATGGCATTGGTGCAGGCTTCACCGGTAGCGACGAGCAGGTCGGCAACGGTTCGCGGTGCGGCGCCGACCGCCGAGAGCCAGCGGCGTATCGCAACGCGGATGTCCCTCAGCGACTGTGGCAGCGCTGGCACAACCAGGTCTAATGGACAAATCTCGCCGCTGTCATGGCAGCGCTCGGCGACGTAGTCATCGGCGGCTGGCGTGTTGTTCTGCTCGGCCGGTATCGACATGATCAGAGCGTAACGTACGTTCGGGCTGAACGGCTTGGGTCGGTACAAATTAGACGGCACAAGGCACCTCACGCCGTTACCCGAAGTAAGGGCGTTGGCGGACCAGCCGATCGCAACCAATTGACGCACTTGATCACTTAACGCACCTGGCCAGCGTCCGAGCTGGCTAGTCCAGTGTGCGATGTGGGCTCGGGTGGTCAGCACAGCGGGGTGGCCTCTTCCCAGCCCCCGCCGCTCGTCGGGCAACAACTGCTCGAACAACCGCAGCGTCCCGTGAGGATCCCCCCGTCCCCGGTTCGGACCGCGATGTTGGCGCGGGTGATCAGCTCTTGATGCTCACTCATACTCCATCCCTACCGGATATACCGCTGAGGATCTACCTGAGCATATAAGGATCAGCTGTGTCGGAAGCGCAGCGATGGGAGGGCGTTTTGGTGGATCCACAACCTTGGCAGCAAATGGATCTTCGGCGGGACGACTGGGGCACACCAGCTTGGAATGCGGCAGCAAAGTCGCGCGCAAACATCGGCAAGCTTTGCCACTCGTTAGGCGTGCTCTCCAAGCCTAGCTTCCTGATGAGAGGACGACATGAACTTGGTCCGGCTTACACGCTATTTGGACTGGTAGAAGAGAGGCCAGATCAAGTTGATCACATTGGCAGAAGGAACATGGAGAGAGCATGCCCTGCAACAATGGCCACCCTGGTGGAGTTCCGGCGTCGTGGCGGAGGAAAGGGTCAGGTTTGGGTCGCGCGGCTGACGAGGTGGAGATTCTCGAGTGCGCGGAAAGTGTCGGAAACCCGCCAGGCGGGCGCTCCAGGTGCGAGTCGCCACTCGGTCAGTAGCGGCAGCAGCTGCCGCAGGGTCTCCTGGGCCTCCGCGCGAGACAGCGCAGCTCCGAGGCAGAAGTGCGGTCCCGCACCGAAAGCGAGGTGCGGAGCGGGAGCGCGGGTGATGTCGAAGCACTCGGGGGCGCGGAACTGCCCTGGATCCCGGTTCGCTGCGCCAAGCAGAACGAGCACGCGCTGGCCGGCGCGGATGGTCTGCCCGCCAAGTTGCCGGTCGATGAGGCTGGTACGGCCGACTATCTTGGCAGGGCACTCGAACCGAAGTATCTCCTCGATCGCTGGCTTGATCAGCGCGGGATCACGCTGGATCAGGCGGAGTTGGTCGGGGTGTTCCATCAGGGTGCGGACGCCGTTGCCGATCACATTGGCGGTGGTTTCGTGTCCGGCGGTGAGCAGCAGGATGCAGGTGGCGAGCACTTCGTCGAGTCCGAGTTCCCCATCGCCACTGCCGTCGTCTCCGACGTGCAGGAGCTGACTGGCCAGATCTCCGCCGGGACGGTGACGGCGGTCGCCGAGAATGGGCAGCAGATGAAGCGCGAGGCTGGCAGTGCCCTCCTCGGCCGCGAGGATCGCCTCCTCGCCAGGGTCGAACTCAAGGATTCCCACCAGCTTAGGGGTCTCGGTACGCAACAGCTGCGCGCCGTCGATGTCGACATCGAGCAGTTCGCACATCACGGCGACCGGGATCGGGTAGCCGATATCGGCGACGACGTCCACCTCATCTGCCTTGTCGAGGTCGGCAAGGGCGGACTTGACCACCGCGGTGATCCGGGGGTGCAGCGCGTCGATGGCCCGGGGAGTGAATGCCGGTGTGAGGAGCCGCCGGAGCCGGGTGTGATCGGGCGGGTCCATCGTCAGCAGGGTCGTGCGCAGCGCTTGGTTTTCGAGTTCGGCGCGATCGAACCGTGCGGCCAGTGCGGGGTTGCGGTTCGGGTCGCTGCTCCACCCCGGACCGCGCAGCACGGCGCTCGCCTCGGCGTAAGAGGTGACCAGAAACGCGTCCAGGTCGCCGTCCCAGTACACCGGGTGCTGTTCACGCAGCGCGCGATAGGCCGGGTACGGATCAACGGTGGGGGTGATCACGGCTTCACTGTCTCCAGTCCCCGCCGCGTCCAATGTTCGATGTCGAGCTTGCCGATCTCGGTGGCGGGGGGCCCGTTCTCGTCCCATTCGCTGCGGATCGCCGCCCACGGACCGGTGGCTTGCAGTTCGGACAGCAGAGCGGTGAGTCCGAGGTCGATGCGGGTGAGGAACACGTACTCGCGGGGCAGCTCTACGCGGCGAATTACCGACCCAGTCACGCCCCGGCGGGCGAAATAACCCTGCACCACAGACGCCGCGAACTCCGGTGTGTAGGTGAAGGGCTGCTCGGCCACCAGTGGTTGCAGCTTGTCGCGGTACCACTCGAGCAGTTCCGCCGGCGTGGGTGCGTCGGACGCGGTCAGGAAGCCGATCTCGACGAAAGCGTCCCACAAGGCTGCCGCGTCGTTGGCGATTGCGGCGGCGACGACCCGTTGCATCAGCGCGACCTGTTCTGCGGAGAACCGGTTGACGCAACCGAAATCCAGGAACGTCACCGCACCGTCATCGTGGAACAGGTAGTTGCCCGGATGGGGATCGGCGTGAAACATGCCCACCAATCGCAGGCTGCCCAGAGCGAACCGGTAAATCACCTCGCCCCACCGGTCCCGCAACTGTTGATCCGCCGCCACCGCCTGCGACCAGCGCATGCCGTCCACGAAATCCATCGTGAGCACCCGACGGGTCGACAGCTGCGGCACCACCTCGGGGATGCGGATAAACGGATGATCCCGGTATGCATCAGCGAAGTCGCTCTGATGAGCGGCCTCGATGCGGTAGTCGATCTCTTCACCGATCCGGGCCGCCACTTCCCGGGCCACCGCGCGCACATCGAGCCGATTGGAGCCGGGCACTATCGCCCCGACCAGCTGCAGGAAGGTGGCCAGCAGCTCGGTGTTGTCCAGATCCGCTCGGATGGCCTGATCGACCCCGGGATACTGCACCTTGACCGCCACCCGCCGCCCGTCGGCCAGCCGTGCCGCGTGGACCTGCCCGATCGACGCCGCCGCGAACGCATGCGGGTTGAACTCAGCGAAGATCTCCTCCGGGGGCGCGCCCAGCTCGGCCTCCACCACCGCCGCGGCCAGTTCGGGGGCCATCGGCGGCGCGTCGGCCTGTAGCCGGGCCATCGCCGCCTGGTAGACGCGCTGCCGCTCCGGTGGGACCAGCTTCCCGAGAGCGACGAAGGACAGCACCTGCCCGGCCTTCATCAGCACACCCTTCGAGTGGCCGAGCATGGCCGCGTAACGCTCACTGGTCCGCTCGTGGAACTCGGCGCTGTCCTCGCCGGTCAACCGCTTGCGCAGGGCGGCGACCACCGCCTCACCGGCGGTCCGGCCGGCCAGGCCGGCGAGGGGAGCCATGCGGCCCAGCCGACTTCCACCATGCTCGTTGAACACCGCCATCGCGCCTCTCTCAGTTGACGCTTGACATGCCTAAGTAAATACTTTGGTGCCATGGGCGATCTGTCAACCGCGGCGACCCGGGATCGCATCATCGACGCGGCGATGGAGCTGTTCAGCGAGCATGGCTACCGCGGTACCAGCATCACCCGGATCGAGCAAGCTGCCGGGCTAAGCCCCGGCGCCGGCGGCATCTACCATCATTTTCGGTCCAAGGAAGCACTCCTGACCGCCGGAGTGCAACGGCAGCTGAGTCGGCTTGCCGCCCTACGCGACATTCGCCGACTGTTCGCCGACCTCGGAGATCTGCACACCGAACTCACCATCGCCGCTCGATATGTCCTCGCCGAGCTCGACCAGGAAGCCCAACTACTGCGGCTGCTCGCCAGCGAGGCGCGGCACGGACCAAGGATCCTCACCGACGCCGTCGTCCAGGTCGTCGACCTGACCTACCGCGAGTTCGCTGAGTGGATCATCGATCGATCTGGATCAGTGGTATCCGCCCAACAGGCTGATGCCATCGCGACTATCGGGCTCGGCGCCCTGATCTCTGCACGACTCCTTCCTGACCTGCTGGGCGCCGCGCATCGCAACGTTGATGACAACGCCATCGTGGAAACCTGGGTGAGCGCGCTCGAGCACCTGCTGACGACGGTGGCCCAATCCAATATCAGGGGGTCGGTTCACGACTCCGTCGGCTGATGGGGCGCGACCACGGCCGCCAAGGCAGCAGCGACGGTCTGCTCGACGGCTTTCTTGTCGATCCCGAGGCCGGTGAGCACGCCTGCGCCTTCTTCGAGTTCGAGGAGGGCGAGGAGGATGTGTTCGGTTCCGACATAGTTGTGGCCAAGGCGCAGTGCCTCACGGCAGGTGAGTTCCAGGGCCTTGCGAGCACGAGGGCCGAACGGGATCAGGTCCGGCACCTCCTCGGCGGCCGGTGCAGCTTCGTCGTGACCGTGCGGCGTAGCGTTTCCAGCGCCACGCCCTGGACGGTGATTGCCTTGGCGGCAAGGGCGTCGGGTTGGGTGAGAAGCCCGAGCGCCAGGTGTTCGGGGGCGATCTCCGGGTTGCGTGCTGCTCGGGCCTCGTTCTGAGCTGCCATCACCACGTTTCGGGCCCGCGGGGTGAAGCGGCTGAAGCCGTGGTGGGGGTCGAGGTCTGGGGTCGTGCCCTTGGGGACGGACCGCTTCTGGGCCGCTTGTTTGGTGACACCCATGCTCTTGCCGATGTCGGTCCACGACGCTCCTGAGCGTCGCGCTTGGTCGACGAAGTGACCGATCAGATGGTCGGCGACCTCGCCGAGGTGGTCACCGACAAGTACCGCATCAGCGAGCTGATCGAGAACGTCAGAGTGGACGCCCTCGCGGTCGTGCCGCAGGTCAGGTGTCATGCCGGCACGGGCATGGCTGCGGTCATCTCCTCATGTTCCAGCAAAACCACCTTGATCAGAGCGTGGCCGCAGGGCGTGATGCTAACCATGGGCACATCCATACCCGCGGCAATACGGTGAGCTTGGGCTTGGAAATCGTCTACGACCTGCCCGGGCAGCAAGCGCACCAGCAGCGTCACCGGTGGGCCCGGATTGACCGACTGCACCTGCGGCGCCATCAGCAGGGGCAACCTGGCGGCGGTAACGGTATGGTGCGCGAGGTCGGTACCGTCCATCGTGTCGTTCCACTGCCAGATCACTTCGCTGGCCCACCGCGCCAGCTCGTCAGCCTCTCGACGGCGCTGCACCCAGCGCGGTGTCCACCAGGAACAACGACGGCCCCACCGTTCAGTGTGCCGATCGACTGGCCTTGTACTCACACCGCTCGAAACGAGCGTCATGGTGATTCCCTCCTCTGTCTAGATGCATCGGACGGCCCGGTGCCGGCCGCCGCCAGCCGACGACCAGTAACGGCAAGGTTGCTAACAGTTACCCCGCCCGCCCAGGAGTAAACCCCGGATGCTCCCCGGCCGTGGGGGCAGCCGGCGGGGAGGAGGAGGTCTGACTTACAGTGATACCTCAATGCTGAACAGACGTCTCACTGCATCGATGCTACGGTCGGCCTAAAACCCAATTAATCCGCCCAGGCCGCTGCGTTAGGAGGATAGACAATGATAAGCCCGCAAGTGGCACGCCGTCGATCGCGTAGTGCATCTTCAGTAATGACGACACCCGGCGGACAATGGCGTTCTCGCCGCGGCCCCACTTCGTCGGGGACCGCTGCTACCGCGACTCCCTTTGCGCGATTTCTGTGGATCTTCGCTACGCTCGGAATCATCGTCGTGGTCGTCGTCATTGGATTCCTGATCGGCATCGTACGAGCACTCGAATCGATAGATGACGGTCTGTTTACGGCGTCTGATTCGGTGTCCGGCGTCACGGGTAATGTCGAACCTCTGCCGAACTACATCCAGGAGATCAACTCCGCACTGGGCGACATCGACACCGCCTTGAAGCCGATCCCAGGTCAGGTAGCGGAGGTCAGTGATTCGTTGCAGTCGATCCGAGATTCCGCGCAGGGCATTGACGGCTCGTTGAAGGACACCTCTCAGTCGTTGATCGGCACGTCAGGATCGTTGGCGGACACCGCCGGAACGTTGGGGGGCACCTCTGAGTCCTTGGCGAGGATCTCAACCTCCCCTGGCGGGTTTCCGTCCAGTTCACCCGACCTGCCGGCCAACCCAGCGCAGCCGTGACGCAACGTGGACCCTCCCGCGTTTGGGCTGATCATCCGAAGCTGACGCGAAACGTGGGCTATCAGCGTGGTGCTGGTAGATCAGTCGAACTCGCCCCGATTCGTAGCTCAGCGGCGACGCGCTGGATCAAAGCCACGGCATCGGGTCCGGTGGCCGCAGCTTCGCGAAGCAGCCCGAAGGCCCGCACATAGACGGCGACCTCATCCGGCTCCGAAAGTCGTTGCTCAGCCGTCAACGTCTCGATGTACACGATCTCGTCGTGCATGTAGAAGCTCGACAACGGCATCACCGGCATCAGCGGGAACGGCACGATCGCCAACTCCACCGTCGGCAGGTCGATGACAGACACGAGACGGTCCAGTTGTCCTAGGAGAGTCGCGATCGTCCCCGGGGTGCTGCGCAGGGCTGCCTCACCGAGGATCAGTTCGATCCGCCGGCCCGGCTGGTACAGCACGTCCTGGCGCCTGATCCGTCCGGCCGCCATCGCGTCCGGGTCGATGTCCCCGGGGTCGGTGAGAGTCGATCGGTCTGGCCGCTGGAATAGTTCACGGGCGTACGCCGCGGTCTGCACCAAGCCAGGGATCATGGCGGGTTGCCATTCGGCGATGTGTGTGATTCGGGCTTCGGCCGCCGCCTGAGCCTCCTGCACCTTGGTCAGGCCACCCTCGATGCGGGACTCATCCCGGTGCGTGACGTATTCGATCCGCGCGGCGGCAAGCAGCCCGAGTAGCTCGGCCGTGACGGATTCGCTGGTACCGCTGGCAGCTACCCACGTGCGGATGTCCGCCTCAGTGGGTAGCTGCTTACCGGTCTCCAGCTTCGAAACCTTTGATTGCTGCCAGCCGATGATCCGGCCGAATTCGCTACCCGACGGCGCTGCACCTGCCCGGAGGGCTTTCAGTCGCGCGGCTAGGCGCGCGCGGCGGGGGCTTACCCGCGCCACTGGACGCCCCTCCCGCTCAGGGCACTCTGACCCTCTGCGCCACGATCCCAGCGAGGTCGGGATGTGAGTCGATGTAGAGCCGCCACGGCTTGGCAAGTTGCAGCGCGGTCTCCCGCCAGCGACGGGCCTGGTCGATAGCCACTGGTTCGATCAGTTGCTCCGCTGCGATCCACGCGCCATTCGGTTCGTAGCGCAGGGCATAGAGCACGCTCAGGTCGAATAGCCAGAAGTCTGTTTGCTGCGGTAATTCGGTCGGCCATGAGTCCCCTGGGGGGACCGGGACGATCCCGATGTCCTCCCCTGCGTCCACGTTTGGCGCATAGCTCCAGGTGAGTTCGAACCTTAGGTAGTCCGTGACCGGCTCTTTGACGACGTGGACCCGCTGCATGGTGCACCCGGCTGCGGTGCGGTCGCGGACCAGCGTGATCCACTCGCGCTTGGCCGGGGTGATCAGGTGCGGCTCGCCGGCCTCGAACGCGGCCAGGGCCCGGTCCTCCCCGGAGTTGCCGTAGGACTGCAACGTCTCCAACCGGAAGATGTTGACCTCGGCGTGTTCGAAGTAATCGTCGAACCCAGGGGCGGTGGTCGACGGCGCGGACATCAGCGGGCCAGGTACCGATGAACGGCATCGATGACGACCTCACGCTTGATGCGGACGGCGCCCTCCCCTGGGAGAACGTTCTCCACTGGGGAGCTGTCGACGGTTGGGCCGACCAAGACGAACTCGGTGCCGTCGAGGTCATCGTGGACCGAGGGGCAGTTCTTCTCCCCGCTCCCCGCATCCTCGGCAAGCATACGCAGCCGCATAGTGGTCTTCCTGTGAGACGTAGATCTATGCGTTCACTATGCCGCCCGCCGTCATCAATGTATATCTATGCGTGCTCTATTCGTCACCTTCGCATGGACAGAGGGTAGCGTGAGTGAGTCCCGGAACGGCCGGCGACCGGTGGAATCCGCGGATCCAGGAGGTCGAGCAGCGATGGGCGCTCTGGGTGGGGGTAACGACCGCCGGACGATCCCCACGACATGCCGGATCCACGGCGCCCGGGGGTTCTGCGACCTGCGGGTAACGAAGGTCGACGGTGACGCTCAGACGCGCGGCTGAAGGTGTGGTCAGGAGGCAGATCTACCGGCGCGTCGACGAAGGGCTTCGAGATCTTTCACGATCAGCCGGCGTCCATCGAGGCGCAGATACTCTCTGCGCTCGAATGAGTGCAGGATCTGGTTAACACTCTGGCGCGATCCCCCGACCATGGCGGCCAGGTCTGACTGGGTCATTTTGAGGTCGAGCGACAAAGGTTCGTTTGTGTGTTTGGTTGGGTCCTCGATCAGATTAAGCAATAGCTTGGCGACTCTGCCGTGAAGGTCCAGGAAGACGAGGTCCGCCGCCTGTGCGATCATGCGGCGCACGAGCCTTCCGAGGGAGCGCAGAATGACATCGGTAACCTGAGGCTGCCTGGCCAGCAGGTTCAAAAGTGTTGCTCGGGTGAGCGTCAGCACAGTCGTAGGCTCAAGAGTCTGGATCGACGCCGAACGGGGCCCGCCATCGATGAGAGCGAGTTCTCCAAAGATGTCCGGTGGTTGCAGCGTGGCGAGAATCATCTCGTCTCCTTCCTCCGAGGCAAAGACGACCTTGACTCTTCCCTCCGCCAGTACGAACAGCGCCTCTCCCGGGTCACCCTGGTGGAATATGTGCTCCCCTTTCTGGTAGCTGCGTCGGCGTGCACAAGCGCCGAGTTCAAAAAGTTCCGATTGGTCGAGGCCTGCAAAGATCGGGGTTCTGGCCAGCAGGGACGCCGCTTTCTCGGCCTTCATCGCGGACCCCGCTTTCGCGCCGACCTGCGCCGAAGCCTAAACCTGCGCCGTCCAGGATGGCCAGCGGGCTGTCCGAGAGCTTAGTTGGTCGGGCGACGCGCAATGATCATTCTGATCGGCACACCCGGCGTAACAGGGAGGATGCGGATGCTTTCGTACCGCGCCGCGCGCAACATCTGCGCGGCGTGATCCGGCAACAGGCGGCCGCTGCCGAAAAGAAGGCTCATCAGCCGCTGGACCGCTGGCTGCAGGCCTCCTCCCTCGGCGGCGAGTGACCCCAGCACCGCCCAGCCCCCGGGACGCAGCGCGGCGCGTACCCGGCGCAGTCCCCGTGCGGCCACGTCGGCGGGGAGGAACATGACCGGAACCCACGCCAAGTCGTAGCAGCCCTCGTCGGCCAGGCCCTGGACCGGCTGCGGGCGCAGCTCGATCCGGCTCGCCAGGCCCGCCTCGGCGACGTTGAGCCGGGCCAGCTCGAGTGCCGTTTCGTAGGGGTCGAGGCCGACTACCCGCAGGGTCGGGAACTGATGGCACATTGCGATGGCAAGGCGTCCGACACCCGTCCCCACGTCGAGGAACCTCGCGGTGGGAGCCGCAAGTGCTTCGGGCAGGCCCTCCAGCGCCGGAAAGAGCCGCTCGGCCCACACTCCGACCGGCTCGGTTGAGCGCACCCCCCATGCCTGGAGCAGCGCTGGATCCGCATAGCGCCATCCGTGCGCCGAGGCGTCATCGGACCGGAAACGGTCCACGACCTCTGCCGCCAGCAACTGGGTGGCCCGCATGTCCGCGCAGACGACCTCCTTTCGCCAACCACTGGTGTAGGCCGACATGCCGGGCGTGCAGACGAAGGCCTCGCCGGCGACGTGGACAAGGCCGAGCGCCGCGAGGACCCCGAGGACGGCCTCGATCAGGGCAGCGGACGCTCCGGTCCGTTCGCTGATCTGGGCCGGGGTTTGGGGAGTGGCGAGCTCGTCGAGGAGGCCACCCTCCAGAGCGCCCGCGAGCGCGCAGAATGCCCACACGGACGCGCCCAGCTCGAGCATCTTTTGCCGCTCCTGGGCTCCCGCGAGCCGGATCTCCGCTTCGCCTACCCCGCCGGTGGATTCCGGACCCGGACGATGACCGGCCTGCGTCCTGCGCTGCACGTCCATAGGTCATTCACCGCCGACTGATAGCAGGGATCCAACGCAAGCTCCCGCTTCGAGTTCATACTGCTCGATCCTGGCCCGAAGCTGCGCCAGGGCTCGTGCCCGGGTAGGTCCGATCCCGCCAATGGGGATCTCGGCGAGGCGAGCGACTTCGGCATAGGGCTGGGGTCGCTCGGTGAACAGCGCCCGCAGCACGGTCTGCCGGCGAGGTGATAACTCGCTGACGAGGTCCCATAGTGTACGCGTGCTGTCGCTTCTGATGATGCACTGCTCGGGGCCGGCGACGGGATCGGTGACCGTTTCAGCGACCGGATCACAGAGGTTCAAATAGTGCTTGGCGTGGCGCAGAATCTGCAGGCATGCGCGGCGGGCAGTGGTAACGAGCCACCCGCCCAGCCGTTCCGGATGCTGAATCTGATGGACGTGCTCGGCCAGCCGCAGCCAGGTGGTCTGCACCGCGTCAAGCGCATCGGCGTCCTGCAGTCGAAACGAGCGCACCGTCGCGGAGACGAGTTGACCGTAGCCACGCACGATCTCTTCCCAGGCGGCCGGGTCACCGTCGCCAGCCCGCAACAGCAGGTCAGCGGCAGTCTCCCGGGGCGCGCAACTAATATTGGGGGTAGTCATCGGAATCCCAGCTTTGTCATACCACCCGGGTCAGGCTGATCCGCTACGCAGGTGCCACGCCCAGCTGTTCGAGGAGTTCCAACCGATCGAAAATCGTTCGCGCTGAGACGATCAAGCCTTCCTCGACCTCGTAGCTTTCTGAGTACGGCAGGCTCACACGTTTGCCGGTGGGAGGGATGTCTCCACCAGGGGTATGGAACGTTCCCTGATGCGTCCCTTCAGCTCTTGCCTCCGTGAGGACGGTCGAGCCCTTCTCGATAACATGGGTGGCGGTCAGCTTAACGTCAGGAAATGCCTCCCAAAACGCAGAGTTGAACGCGGCCACCTGATCAGGTCCTCGCAGCAGGCCGCCTGGGATCGCCCACTCAATGTCAGCGCTCAAAAATGCCTCGAATTCCTTGGAATCCTGAGCGCTGAACGCCGCGATCTTTCTGTGCATCAAATCCGCTGCCTGTCCCATCTGTGGCTCCTTTCGCGTGCCGGACAATCGGAATTGTCTGCGTTCGCCAGGCCGGCCGGCTGTCGGCTACGTGACATCGGCGGTGTCAGCTCGCCGACAGCTGTCAGGTTCGCCACTCGACCGGGACGCGCGGATCCGGCTGATAGGAGCAGAAATAACCCGTTCGCACGGACCTCACCAGGTGCGTCCCCAGTGCTGGGTGCAGCTGCTCGATCCGCTTCAGGCAAGCCCGCAGCGCCTTGCTGACGTTCGAGCGCGCCCGCTGTGCCGGTGAGTTGGTCCCCGCCGCGAGGTCGAGAACGTGGAATTGCTGGCCAGGAGCGGCCAGTAACCTCCGCAGGTATTGCAGGCCCTTGGTGTCCCTCAGGCGAAAGAGAACCTGCTCGAAGCCGATAGTCCAGTACTCCCCTTCACACCGGAAGACGGCGGCGGACGGGTCGAGCTGGGACTGCGGCCATACCGGGTCCGGTGGCAAACCGGCCCGAGCGGCGATGACCTCGTCGTAGAGCTGGTTCATCCCCAGCTCTTGGGCCGCCTGCAGGGCATCCGCGAGCAGCTGCCTGGCCCGCTGATGGTCCAAGGTCGCGCCCCGGCGGGCGAGCATGGCGCCGTAGGCACCCTTGGCCAGCGCAAGATGGGGACGTGCGCCGACCCGTTCGGTGGCCTCGAGGGCCACCTCGAAGTGGCGGGCGGCCGCGTCGAAGCGGGACAAGGAGGCGGCCAGCACGCCGAGGTAGTACGCCAGCGGTCCCGCCGCGGCAACGGCGTCTCGCCCGGCCAAGGCCCAGCGGCGTTCGTAGGGGCGAAGAAGGTCGTAGATGGCTGCTGCCTCCTGGGTGGCTCCGGCGTGGGCCGCCAGCAACGTGATACTGGCGCCATACATGGACAGCCAGAATGGGGGCGGGATACGGTCTCGGGCCCGCCAGATCAGGGGGAAGGCTTCCCTGACGCCAGTCCGATCCCCGGCGACGCAGCGGAAGCTCCGGTTCACCAGCCTGGCGAGTTCGGGGGGATGCTCGCGGCCCGCGGGCTCGAAGTATTCGGCGCACTCCTGGGGCCGTCCCTGCAAGGCCCGCAACCACGCCATCTGGACGTGGTGCGAGATCCGCACATTGACGTCCCCAACCTGCTCCCCGAGCGCAAGCGAGCGCTGAGCGAAGGCCTCGGCTTCGGTGAACTCACCACGCCACATCGCCTGCGTCGCGCGGAACATATGCGCGTGGGCGATGAAATGCGGGTACCCGACTCGCCCGGCCAGCGCCTCGTGCGCGTCGATCTCGCGATCGGCTCCCGGTATGTCGCCGATCTCGAACAGATCTGACAGCTGCCAGACGTGCCCGGTTATCTCCAGGTGGGAGTCGCCGGCAAGCTGTGCAAGTTCGATGATCTCGGCGGACAGGCGCACGCGCTCCTCGGCGTTGTCCGGAGTCCACACTGCGAGGTGACGGGCGTGCAGGGCGTAGGCGAGGGTTGGACCGTCCCCCAGGCGGCGGGCTAGTTCCACCGACGCTCGGCTCAACGAGTCCCTCCGAGCCAGCGAGTCGAACGGCGAGAGATACAAGGCGGCGGCCAGCCTGGCCAGGACGCGCACCTTGAGCAGGGTCTCCTGCTCATCAAGTGCCGCCAGTGCCTCGTCGAGGAGCTCGACCTTGATCGGGTCGTAGGACCAGGCCTCCATGTAGGCGCCCCCGTAACCAACCTCCCCAACCCGCAGCGCTGCCTCGGCCAGCCGGTGAGGATCCTTGAACTGCCGAGCGAGGAAGGTGGCGGACTGAAACGTCGCGCTGGCCTCGGAGACGTGCCCGGCCCACCATTGGGCATCGCCCAGAGCGAGCAGCAAGCCGAAGCGCCGTACAGCGGTATCCGGGTCGATCGCGGCCGCCCGTTCCAGGGCGGTGCGCAGGTTGGGCAGCTCGGTGGCCAGGCGGTGCAGCACGGGGTCGTCCCGCGCGGCGCTGAGTACCTCCGGTTCGGCGCTTTCGGCCAGCGCGATGTAGTAGGCAAGGTGACGCTCGCCGATCACGTCGACCTCACCAGCCTCGGCCAGCCGCGAAGCGGCATACTGGCGGACGGTTTCCAGCAACCCGTAACGCACCTCGGCGTCCTGTTCCCGGGTGCTGACCAGCGACTGGTCGACCAAGCCGGTCAGTAGATCCAGCACGGCGTCGCGCTCGATGCCGTTGCCACCACACACGTGCTCGGCGGCGTCCAAGGTCCACCCGCCGGTGAACACCGACAATCGCCGCAGCAGCGTTCGCTCGCCGTCGCTGAGCAGCTCGTGGCTCCAGTCGATGGACGCTTGCAGGGTTTGCTGGCGCGGTACCGTCGGGTGACTGCCGCCGGTGAGCAGATGGAAGCGGTCGCCCAAGCGGTGGGCGATCTGTTGAGGGGTCAACATCCGCACCCGCGCAGCGGCCAGTTCGATAGCGAGTGGGACGCCGTCCAGCTCGGAACAGATCTGCGCGATGGCAGCAGCAGCGGCCTCGGTGATCGTGAAGTTGGGGCGGACCTGCGCGGCGCGGTCGATGAACAGGCACACCGCGTCGGACTGTCGCAGCGCCTCGATCGACTCACGCTGGGGATCGGCTGGCAGCGACATCGACGGTACCCGCCAGGCCGTCTCGCCAGGCACCCCCAGCGGAGCCCGGCTCGTCGCCAGCACAGTGAGAGCCTGTTGGTAAATGGTCACGCGGCTTGTTGATCTTGTCGGTCGGGTGCCGACGCTACGGCGCGGGGCTGGCCCCAGCGGGGATGAGGTGGCGCGCCGGACCTGTTGCGGTCCAGTTGCCGGG
>JBOHFX010000152.1:0-8559 GCA_050699875.1 Pseudonocardiaceae bacterium | reverse complement strand
GTCCACGCCGGGGCCGATCGTGTCGCCGTACACCGAGACGGTCCAGTTCTGGACCGCACCCGCGAGGTAAATAGGCACCTGGGTACCGAGGATCTCCCAGTCGATCTGCACGTTGAACGGCTGGGAGGGATTGAGCACCCGGTTGCCCAAGAAGACCGGGTCGATGACGGCGACATTGGTGATGTCACCCTCGAAGAGCCCCGGGATATTCGGATCGAACTGGTCCATGACTGTCCCTTCTTGATCGCGATGGGCCACCATCGGGCGGCGTCCGCCGGCAAGGTAGGGCGAAGGGCTGAGCAGGCGGCCTGGTAGCCGCTGAGCGGCACGGCTCAGGTTTTGCTAAGCAGGAAACTCGCTGGTCAGTGCGCGACATAACGGGCACGAGAGCACGACACACCGGCCAGGGGAAGTGACGGATCGCCTGACTCCGCGGCGTCATATAGGTAACAATCCAGTTATTTCGGGCTACGGTAGCGAGGAGGGGTTGACCTAGGCGGAGGTTGACCTACATGGCGGTTGGGCTTGAGTAGCGGGGAGAGTGCTCCGGCGGGTGAGCGCTTCGTCGGTCGCACCCGTGAGCTGGTGTGCTTGGACGAGCGGGCCGCCGAGGCGCGCTCAGGTGCGCCGCGGCTGGTGCTCGTCGAGGGTGAGGCGGGTATCGGGAAGGCGGCGCTGATCCGGCGTTTCGTGCCCACACTGGACGGGTTCACCGTGCTCGCGGCGTCCGGCGACGAGTCCGAGCTGCGCCTGACCTATGGCGTCGTGACCCAGCTCCTCGCCGCCACGCCGGCATCGCTGCGCAGCGAGTTCCCCCTGCTCGCATCCGGTTCCGTCGATCACACCGCCCCGTTGGCGGTCGGCGCCGAGCTCGTCGGGCTGCTCGGTGAGCTGCAGGCGAGCGGCCCGGTGGCGGTGGTGGTCGAGGACCTGCAGTGGGTCGACCGGGCCTCGGCGGAGGCGCTGGCGTCCACCATGCGCCGGCTACGCAACGACAGCGTGCTGATCCTCGCCACCGCCCGCGCGGGCCCAGCCGTACCCGTACTGGACGAGTGCTGGGAACGGCTGCTGCGTGACGACGAATGGACCGCCCGGCTGCCCCTGAGCGGGCTCTCGGTGACCGAGATCGTGGCCCTGGCCGCTGCGCTGAGCCTGCCTCGGCTGTCGCGGGCGTCAGCGGAGCGGCTGCACGGCCACACCTGCGGTCATCCCCTGCACACTCGGGCGCTGCTGGAGGAGCTTGCGCCAGAGGCGCTGGCGCACCCCGATGGCCGGCTGCCCGCACCGAGGTCCCTGGCCGCAGTGGTGCTCAGCCGCCTGGCCGGGTTGCCCCCGCCGTCGCGGGACCTGCTCGCGGCACTGGCGGTGCTGGGTGGTCGCGCCCCGCTGGCGGTGGCCGCCCGGCTGGCCGCGATCGTCTCGCCGTCGCTCGCGCTGGAGCAGGCGATCGGCGCCGGGTTCCTGGACCGGATGCCGGCCGGGATGTCGAACCCGATCACCTTCCGCCACCCCCTGCTCAGTGCGGTGGTCTATGACGACCTGTCCCCGACCCGGCGCCGCTCCCTGCACGCCGGGGCGGCGGGGCTGGTCGGGCAGCGGGAGGCCTGGGCGCACCGGGTGGCCGCCGCCGAACATACCGACCCGGCTCTGGCCGCGGAGCTCGATGCCGCGGCGGCGGCTGAGGGTGCACATCACGCGGCCGCGGCCACCTACTTGCTGTGGGCCGCTGACCTCAGCGCGACCGGTCATGATCGGGAGCAGCGGCTGCTCACTGCGGTAGCCCGGATAGTCGACCATGATCTGCCGCGGGCGCTGGCGATGCGCCCGGCGGTGCGCGCCTGCGCGCAGGGCCCGCTGCGCAGCTACGTGCTGGGGTCACTGGCCTACCTGGCAGGGGAGTTCACCACCGCGCTGCAGCTGCTCACCGGTGCGCTCACCGCGGCGCTGGATACGGGCGATCACTATGTGGTCGCGGCGGCGGCGGTGCGCCTGGCCACCCACCACACCTTCCTCATTCAGGGCCAGGACGCCGCTGCCGCGGCACGCACCGCGCTGGCCGCCGAGCCCGCCGACCCGCGGTTGTTCCGGCACGCCCGGATGTTCCTGGCGCTCGGGGTGGCCCTCAGCGAGGGCAGCGCGGCGGGCCTGGCGGAGCTGGCCGACCTGCCGGTAGCGCCGACCGGGGTCGCGGCTGCTGACGCGGACCTCCTGATCTCCCGGGGCGTGCTGCAGCTCTACGCCGCGCGGTTCGCCGCCGCTGCGCAGGATCTGCGCACCGGGATCCGCCGGGCCCGGGAGGGCGCTGCGCTGACCCTGCTGCACGGCGCCCACCGGCACCTGGCCGAGGCCCAGTATTACCTCGGCGCCTGGGACGACGCCGTGATCAACGCTGAGCTGGCGGTCTCGTTGGCCCACGACGAGGAGCGGGTGTGGGCCTACCCGTTGGTGCACGCCATAGCCGCGCTCGTTCCCGCTGGCCGCGGCGATACCGCGGCCGCGGCGTCCCACCTCGACCTCGCCCGGCAGTGGGCACAGCGGCTGAGCGCTCCGCAGAGCCGCGGCCTCCTGATCACCCGCGCCGCAGCCGTCCTCGCCCAGTCCAGCGACGACCATCCCGCCATGCTCAGGGCACTGGAACCGTCGGCCGGCGTCCCCCGGGTCGGGTTGATGGCCGATGGCGGCGCCCCGTGGTGGCCGCTGTACGTCGAGGCCCTGATCGGGACCGGTCACCTGCGCGACGCCGCGATCCTGATCGAGGACTGGGCGACTCGTCTCGAGGGTGGTCCCCCGCATCTGCGAATGCTGTACGGGTGGTTACATGGCTGGCTCTGCGAGCGCCAAGGCGCACCTGAGCAGGCTCGCCAGTATTACCAGCGAGCCCTGGCAGTCCCCGGCAACGGCGCCCCGCCCCTGCCGCTGGCTCGCCTGCAGCTGAGCTATGGCCGGCTGCTGCGGGCCGCGGGTGACCGTCGCGGCGCCCGCACCCAGCTCCAGGAGGCCCGGCAACACCTGGCCGCTCTCGGCGCCGGCCCGTACCTGCGGCGCGTCGACGCCGAGCTGACCGCCGCCGGGGCCCGCGGGCGCCGCCCCGATACGCCGGACCCGCTGGGGTTGACCGGGCAGCAACGCCAGGTCGCCTACCTCGTCGCCCGCGGGATGACCAACAAGCAGGTGGCAGCCGAGCTCTACGTCAGCGCCAAGACCGTCGACTACCACCTCGGCCACACCTACACCAAACTCGGGATCACCTCCCGTACCCAGCTTGCGTTGCGCATCGGCGCCGACTCCTCGCCTCCAAATTCGATCGAAGACTAGGAAAATGCCTGGGGCGAACACCCCACATCACCCTGTTCAATAATCCCCATCGAGTATCACCTGATCGAGTGAGTTTGCCTCACTTTGATTACCGGTGGTGAATAGCAGGGAGATTGACCATGGCCGGCAACAAGATCGACGACGAGACCGGCACCGGGCGACGCCGCTGCAGGGATGCGTGGTTCCAGACGCCCATGCCAGCGGCCATGGTATCGCTGGCCGCGTTGCCGCTCAGCGTCCCCGCCGCCACCCGCAACGACCGGCCGCGCGTGACCCCCTCACCGACGGAGCGAACCAGACGCCTTGCCTCGGTCCGGCCGCCGGGCGGCGCTCGGGGTGTGCGGGTGCGCCTGGGCCACCGGGTGGCCTCGCTGCTCGTCGCGGTGCTGGTGTTCCTCGCGGCGCTGGTCGTCCAGTGGGCGGCGCTCGCACTCGCGCCGGCCACCGCTGTCGCAAGCCCAACCTGGGGACCGCCTACGTCACCAACGTCGACGACAACACGGTGACACCGATTGACCTGGCCACCAACACCCCCGGCACCCCGATCCCCGTCGGCAGCCGGCCGTTCGGGGTAGCAGTCACCCCTGATGGCACCACCGCCTACGTCGACAACGGCCCGCTCAGGATCGCGATCACGCCGGCGCCGCGTGCGACCTCGACACATCTGACGGCGGCTCCGGCTTCCCCGGCCAGGGCTGGTACTACCGAGACGTTGACGGCCATGGTCACCCCGTCGACGGCGGCGGGCCGTGTGCAGTTCAAAGACGGCACCACGCCCCTGGGGTAGCCCGGTGCCCGTCACCACCGGCACAGCGACGATCCGCCCGATACTGCCGGTGGGCACTCACTCGCTGACCGCGGTGTTCACCCCCGACCCCAACTCTGTGGCCTTTTTCACCGGGTCTACCTCCGCCACGGTGCCCTACACGGTATACGCCACCGCCACCGCCACCACCACGCTGACCGCGGCCCCCAACCCCGCGCTGGAGGGCGTCGCCGTGGTCCTCATCGCCCACGTGACCCCCTTCACCGCAGCCGGGACAATCCAATTCGCCGACGGCACCACCACACTGGGCGCCCCCGTGCCGGTGGCCGCCGGTTTCGCCTTCCTCACCACCTCGGCACCAGCCCGTGGCCCGCACACACTCACCGCGGTGTTCACCCCCACCGACCCGGTGGCCTTCGGCCCCTCAACGTCACCATCCCGGCCGCTGACAGTTCGACCACTGTTCTACAACCATCACCACCCCTCCAGAACCACCGACAACGCGAGTGATCACCTACCGGAAGTCGCCGCCATCCCCGACTGCCACGACCATCGAGGCGCAGCTCTCTCCTCGCCGCATCGAGCAGGGGCATGTAGTGATCTACTCGGGACGAGTCAAACTGCCACGATGCCCGCGACCGGCACGGTCGACTTCATCGCCGGCGCAACGGATACGTTCGATGGGACTCAGCGCCGCAGCTCCGCGGACAGTGTTGCCCGCACCGCAGCCGGGATAGTGCGGTTATGTCCTGCATCCTTGTAGTCGGCGCCCACCTGCTCGATTTCCTTTGGCGGTGCCAACACGATGACGTCGCGTGCATCACAGATCTGCCATATACCGTTATCGAGCCGTACCGAGAACAAACCCAACCGGCCGATCGAATCCTCGGGGTGATAAGAAATCACGGTCCCAGTCCATTGATTCCCGTCCCGGAGCTGCACCCGCGTGCCCGCTGGCAGTCCCGATCCCGATACCGCGGCGATGCCTGCCGGCACCCTCGCTTTCCTCGGTCCTCCGTGTGTTGTCATGCTCACGCCGCAGCCCTGCCCATCGCGTCGGAGATGTCTTGGTCTCAGCGCGTCCGGTCGGGCGCGGTGCGACCATGAGACACCGGAGTGGGGGCAACAACCCGGACAAACTGTCCGGGTACATGAAGTGGCGGTCAGCGCGCGACGGGGACGGCCGCGTTCACGGCGTCGAGCGCGGCGGACCAGGGCAGGTCGCGCCCCGGGGCGCTCCGTGGCTCGTATAGCGGCCACACGTCATCGCCATAGACCAGATGCACGCCGGCCCGGCGCAGGGCAGCAAGGTGCGATCACCAGATCCGGGCTGTCAGTGCGCATCGCACGCACCGCCGGTGGTCCGCGCCGCCCGGTGTCGTGCGCGCCGAACCCGGTTCAGCCAGGCCCACCACCCGGACCGGTCCTTGCTATGACGGCGCTGCTCACTTCCTGCCTGGGCATCGCGGGCCTGGGTGCAGTCCGGGCACCGCGGACCTGGGGGACAGGCCAGCGCCGCCGCTCGCACTGAGCGTCCGCACACGCCGATGTAGCAGCCCGCGCTCCCCGGCGTGATCGCCTCCTCGCGCACCAGGTGCTCCACGCTGTCCCAGGTACCGGCCACCGCTACTTCGATGCTGCGCCGCGCCCGGCGGGCACTCTGGGAGACGGTCATCTCTGCGTGCCGGGATGTCCCGACAGCATCGGGGAGCTGCTCTGAGGACACTTGAGCTGGTACGCCTCATGGTCACCGCCCACCGAAAGGTGGCCGGCTCCGACGAACTGCTGATCGCCCCCGCACGGTTACGCAGGCGTGCTCAACCTGCATCGATGACACCTCCCAAGGATTCGATGCGCCGCCTCGTCCGGTGCTGGCAAACACCGCCGGAAGCCTTCTCCAGAGGCGAAGGCTCTCCAGATGTTTCAGTCTCAATATAGAATTGTCAAGTTGTTCTAATCTAGGGTTGACCACGGCGAGCCGCGCTGGGGACACTGGTCGGTGGCCCCAGTCCACCACAGGAGGAGATCTAGTGAGCAAGATGATCTTACGCAGGGCGGAGTGTGGGACTGGCCCCAGTTGTCCTACCATCGAGCGGGTGGACGGGGGGGGTATGAGCTGATCGGCTACCGCCGCGACGCCCCCGACCTCCCAGAGGACGAATCCAGGATCTTCTGGCCGGACAGTGCGCAGATGGTGCCCGAACTGGCCGACCTGCACATAGCGGATCTCGGGGACTATCTCAGGCAACGCCGCCGCGCTCCCGGTGATCTCCTTCGAGTCCAGACCCTCGCCTACTTTGGCGTGCCCAGCGATGACGAGGACTATCTCCGGTACGTCAACGGTCAGTCGGTCCCGCTGTCGCCGCATCGCGAACCGTGGTACGCCCAACTCCGCAGTGAACGCGCCGCGGGCCAGATCTGGCGCAACGTGCACGTGGTGGACCTGCCGCTCAACGACTACCTGCGATACCAGTTCGAGTGGTGCTACACCTCCAACGTGGAGGCGGGCATGGAAGTCCGCGTCCTCGACACCACCACACGCCCGGAGGCCCGAGTCATGGCCACCGCCGGGGATTTCTACGTCATCGATCGCCATGAGATCGTGCTCATGCGCTACGCCGAGGACGGCAGATACCTCAGCGCAGGGGGGGCCGGCGCGTCGAGCACCCAGGGCTACACCGCACTGGCCGAGCTGGCCTGGGAGATGAGCATACCGTTCACGGACTGTTGGGCCTCGCACCCGCAGTACCACCGCGTATCCTACGATGCCTGACGGACACGATGCCTGGCCGCACATCCGGTGGTCGAGACGAGCTCACCCGCAGTCTGCGGGAGCTTCGCCAGGCCGCCGGACTCTCCGGCAAGCAAACCTCGGCTGCGGCGGGCATCCAGGCATCGAAGCTGTCCCGTATCGAAAGGGGCCGCACGGTCCCGTCCGAGAGCGACGTGCAGCTACTCGCGCGTATCTACCGGGTTACTCCCGATCAGCACCAGCGTTTGCTGGAGATGGTCCGGGATGTGAGGGCCGAGAACCGGCGTGTGGTGTTCAACCGCGACCCCGGCGGCTTCCAAGATCGCATCGGCCGTATCGAAGAGGCATCCACGTTGGCGCGCAGCTTCTCCCCCAACATCATTCCCGGTCTCCTCCAGTCGGCCGCTTACGCACGCGCCTTGATGCGCTGGGCGGGCTGGAGCCCAGACATCACCGAGCAGGCTGTCGCTAGCCGGCTGAACCGGCAGCGCCGGCTGGACGACGAACAGTCCCCTCGCCGGTTCGTCATCATCACCACCGAAGGTGGGCTCGGGTGGGCTGCTGGGCCACCCGGCATGATGATCGAACAGCTAGAGCGAATCGCCGCCGCGACGTACCGGCCGAACGCCCGGGTTGGCATCGTTCCATTCGGCCGTCCCGCGGAGGTGTTCCCGTTGCACTCATGGGACTTGTTCGATCAGCGCGCTGCAATAGTCGGGACCACCACAGCGACGGCGATTCTCACCGAGCCGCGCGACGTTGCAGCCTATGTCGAGCTGACGGACGCGCTACAGCGGCTCGCTGTGTACGGAGCAGAAGCCCGAGAGATCCTGAACCGAGTAGTAGACCGCTATCAGAAACTCGATCAGTGACCGGACTCTGCGTGACGGGTGCCCGGTGGGTAAGGACTGCCCGCGCATCGAGCGAGCGGAAGGAGGCTACGACATCGTGGGAACGCACATCCCTGACGACGAGCTACCCGCTCATGAGCGGAAGGTCCGGATACCTGCCACCATGCTTCCCGAGCTTGGTGCGCTGGAGATCCTCGACTTCGAGGCGTGGTTGACGCAGCGCCGCACCTCGCCCGGCGATATGCTGCGGGTCCAGACAGTCGAGCGCTACGGCGTCCCCAGTGACGACGCTGATTTCGCCGCTATCTCGGGGGCGCGCCGGCGCCAACGTCTCCGTACCGCGAGCCGTTCTTTCAGGAACTCCGTGACGGCGTAGCCGCGCAGATGCGGTGGCGGAACCTGCATTGATTCGTCAGCCGCTGGGCGGCTATCTGCGGTACGCGTTCGAGTGGGTCGACACCTACAGTTCCGAAGCAGGTCAAGACATTCGCGTTCTCGATCTTGACGAGCATCCCGCCGCTGCTGCGCTGCGGCGGATCGGTGACTTCTGGGTGGTTGAGCAGCAGTACGTCGCGCTGGTTCGGTATGACGCCGAGGGCCGTCACCAGGGCGAAGTGGCCGCGGATGAGACCTCCGCCGGCGGGTATGTCGCCGCGGCCGAACTGGGCTGGTCTTTGGGCGTCCAGTTCACTGACTGGTGGGCTGCGCACCCCCAGTATCATCGCGGGTCATACGTTGCCTGACGCGGGGGATGAATGCGTGACCGGAGCGGCGGTGACACACTGTCGCGGAAGCTGCGGGAGCTACGTAAAGCCCAATGCCACGAAGTTAGTGACCAGCGGACCGCTCATGATCACCGTTTCGGTGTCGAAGGT
>JBOHFX010000151.1:0-2307 GCA_050699875.1 Pseudonocardiaceae bacterium | reverse complement strand
CACGGGCCAATCCTTGACCCCGACGCCTTGTCTCGGCGCGCCCAAAACCTGGCGGAGCAGGTGAAAAAGAAGATCAGCACCCCCCAGGAAGGGCTTGACCGGCCCCGCTCCTTCAGGGATGACCTGTAACCTTCTCAACGAGACGGTCATGCACGGTTACGACATCGCCCACGCCGCCGGGCGAAAGTGGCGGATCAATCCAGCCCATGCGTCCCTGGTGGTGCGGCAGTTCTTCGTCCCGGTGATGCAGACCTGTGACCCTCGGACATTTGTCAACGCTGAGAAAGCGGCCGGCCTCCAGGCGACCTACCAGCTGCGCCTGCGGGGAGGCGGCCGGCTCAATTGGGTTTTCGACGATGGGTCGCTCACGGTCGAGGAGCCGCCTGCCCGACCGGTCGACTGCCCTATCTTGGCCGATCCCGCAGCGTTCTTCATGGTGTTCTGGGAGCGCCAGAGTCAGTGGAACGCGATCGCCAAGGGTCAGCTCATAGCCTGGGGCCGCAAGCCGTGGCTGGGGCTGAACTTCAGGTCCCTGATACGCAACCCCTAGCCGAGGTTTCGTGAATCTTGAGCGCTAGATCGAGGTGCTGACCAGCGGTAACGAGCCGGCAACCGAGGGCCGCTGTGCACAAGGGAGATACCGACCTGGCACGCGAACCAGGTGGCCGTTTCCTGGGTGGGCGCGCGCCGTGAACTCAACGGTACCGACGTGTATACGGCCTGGTGACGTCGGCGGCGTGGAGTTCAAGGCGCAAATCGGCAACAGCTCCACAGCGCCAGCGCCCGCCGAGACCTAATGAGAGCTACCGGGTCGGCCCAGGCAGACTCCGTCCCGGTAGCCGCCGGTGGGTGAGCACTCATTGAGCCCGGACGCCTGTTTGGAGTCCTAGGCAGAGATCGTGCCCCTGGCCGGTGGTGTGAGAGAGCGAACAGCTGATGGGATGTCGTGCCCGCCGTTGCGGCGCGAGCACTTGATCATTAGGTCGCTGGTTTTCTCACTAGGCTGCTGAAGCGGTCAGGTGCGGTGTCACGAGGGAGGAGGACAGGGTTGCTGTTCGTGGGTGATGACTGGTCTGAGGCGCATCATGATGTGGAGATCCAGGATGAGGCCGGTCGGCGGCTGGGCCGGGCCCGGCTGGATGAGGGGATTGCCGGGATCAGCCGGCTGCACGAGTTGATCGCGCAGCAGCTCGGGGAGGACGACGAGCCGCAGCAGGTGGTGGTGGGGATCGAGACCGACCGGGGCCCGTGGGTGGTGGCGTTGGCCGCCGCCGGCTACCAGGTGTATGCGATCAACCCGTTGCAGGTGGCTCGCTACCGGGAACGGCACAGCGTCTCTGGCGCCAAGAGTGACACCGCGGATGCGCACACGCTGGCTGACATGGTGCGCACTGATCGGCACCAGCTGCGCCCGGTCGCTGGTGACAGCGACGCCGCCGAGGCGGTCAAGGTGCTGGCCCGGGCGCACCAGCGACTGATCTGGGAGCGGACCCGGCACGTGCTGCGGCTGCGCAGCACGTTGCGGGAGTTCTTCTCCGCCGCGCTGGTCGCCTTTGGCGATGACCTGGCCGGCGCCGATACGCTGGAGCTGCTGGCCGCGGCCCCGGACCCGGCCGCTGCGGCGAGGTTATCGATCAGGCAGATCAGCGCGGCGCTCAAGCGGGCCCGGCGTCGCCAGATCGCGGACAAGGCCGCAGCGATCCAAGCCGCGCTGCGCACCGAGCAGCTGGGCCAGCCAGAGGTGATCACCGCCGCGTACGCCGCCACCGTGCGCGTCCAGGCAGCCATCCTGACCACCCTTCAGGTCCAGATCAAGACCATGCAGGGGCAGGTCGAGGCGCATTTTGGTCGGCACCCGGACGCTGAGATCATCTCTTCCCAGCCCGGCCTGGGGCCCATTCTGGGCGCCCGGGTGCTCGGCGAGTTCGGCGACGACCCCTCCCGCTACACCGGTGCCCGCGCCCGCAAGAACTACGCCGGCACCAGCCCGATAACCCGCCAATCGGGCAAGAAAAAGACCGTGCACGCTCGACACGTACACAACGACCGGCTCCTCGATGCGCTGAGCAGCCAGGCCCAATCGGCGCTCAACGCCTCACCCGGCGCCCGCGCCTACTACGACCAGCAACGCGACCGCGGCAGCGGCCACTCCGCAGCCTTACGCCAACTGGCCAACCGCCTCGTCGGCATCCTGCACGGCTGCCTGAAGACCCGCACCCTCTACGACGAGGACACCGCCTGGCCCACAACCACCAACGAAGATCAACAAGTTGCGGCTTGACAAATAAAGCCCTGGGATGTCTCTGC